>JAAUQI010000094.1 GCA_012032345.1 Leptolyngbyaceae cyanobacterium RM1_1_2
CTTTAGCGCTAGGTCTTGAGTTTGTAGTTAGCGCTTTAGCATTAGGTCTTGAGTTTGTAGTTAGCGCTTTGGCGCTAGGTCTTGAGTTTGTAGTTAGCGCTTTAGCGCTAAAGAGCCTAGGATGACGTTTTGGGAAAGTTTTGAGTTTTGAGTTCGTAGTTAGCGCTTTAGCACTAAAGAGCGTGAAATGACGTTTTGGAGAGTTTTGAGGGAGTGGGGAAGTAGAGAAGTAAAAGACTCCCCCCATCCTCCCATCCCCCCATCCCCCCACAGGGAAGCGGCGCTGAGCGCTGAGCGGTTACCATAGGGGTAAGTCAGGTACTTGCCAGACCGAGGAGACGAGGGATGACTGATACTGCTGAAGTGCTACGACAAAGCCACCTTTTGGGTCGTTTGGTAATCGACTATGACACAACAGAGGCAGTAGGGCATGTCGATCGCCTGCTGGTGAACCCTAAGCTGCATCAGGTAGAGGGACTGCTGTGTAAATCAGGATTTTTGGGACGCCACAGACAGATCATTGCCTGGGTACAGATGCAGACGATTGGTAAAGACAGCATTTTGGTCAGACTGCAGGGGAGCGCCGGAAGCGAGCCTTTGGCTGAAGCTCAGGCGATGACGGGGCTAGAAGTGTGGAGTGATGGGGGCGATCGCGTCGGCAATCTGATAGATCATGTCATCGATCGGGAGTCTGGTGAAATTACAGCCTACTGGTTCTCAAAAGATGGGCTGCAGGGGGTTGCTGAGGGCGTGTATAGCTTCAGTCCTGAAAGCATCATCAGCACTGGACGTAAGCGGATGATGGTGAGTGAGCGTTCGGTAGAAACAGCCGAGCGGGTGGCGGATGGCTTAGAGCAGCGGGCAGGCGAAGCGGCTGAGTTTTTGCAGCAGGACTATGCCCAAACCCAGCAGGACTGGCACTCAACCGTAGAAAGCACCCAGGCGATCGCTGAGCAGCTCCAAAACCGCACCCAGGAGCTGGCTGAGAAAGCCAAGGAAAAGCTCAGCGGGACTCAAATTCAGGAAAAAACCCAGGAACTGGGCGGGCGCTTCCAGCAAACGTTTTCGCAGCTCAAAGATCGCTTGCAGAAGCTAGGCGATACCCCCCGCGATCGCAGGCTGAGCAGACCCGAGGCGGATAAAACCATTGACATTACTCCCCTTGAAAGCTGGAGTGAAGAAGACGAAGCAGTAAGCGACGACGATCGCACAGAACTGCTTTAGTAATACAGAAAAAGCCAGCGCTGTTATGAAACTGTCATGCCTTTGGATAGCTTTAGCAGTAGGGTGATGTCACTGGCCCTGACTGACAAATTTTTCAATTGGGCAAATCTTTTCAGTCAGTTTAGCTGAATGGCCACTACGTTAAGCTCTTTGGCACAGTGAAAGAGCAGTGAAATAGGTATGGGTCAGCCTTGTAAAAGAAGCATTATGGATAAACGGCAGATTCAGACAGGGACAGCCCCGACTGATTGTCTTACAGGAAAAGACGTCTTCCTACGGCGGCAACTTTCACTCCGAGTAGCCTATACCTTAGGTCAGCCTCCGGCACTGGTATTTATTCACGGCGGCTTGGGCAGTCGCTACAACTGGCGATCGCAGTTTGAGTTTGCCCAGGCTCGTGCCTGGCAGGTTCTGGCCTATGATCTGGCTGGTCATGGCGACTCTGCTGCCGATAACCACAGGCTAGGACTCGGTTTGGCTCATTTTTTGCCGACTCTATTTATATTATGGGGGCGGTGACGCTGCTGTATGCCTTTTGGATGCTGCTGCGTCCGGTGATTTTTCGCACTCAGGCCATGGCTGCTGAGCGCCAGAGCGCTGAGGCTATTGTGAAAAAATTTGGTCATTCTGCTCTGGCGCGGCTGACCTTGCTGGAGGATAAGTCTTACTATTTCAGCCCTGGTGGGCAGTCAGTCATTGCCTATGTGCCCAAAGGCAGAGGGGCGATCGCCCTAGGCGATCCGATTGGCCCAGCAGACGATCGCTAAGAAGCCATTTTCGGCTTTCAGCAGTTTTGCGCCGGTAATGACTGGCAGCCCGCTTTTTACCAAACCCTGCCTGAGAATGGAGAACTCATTGCTACGGGAAATTCTGGAGCCTTGCATGGCTATGTTTGTAGCCTGCTTCTAGCTGCTTTGATGGGGTGTGTCCTGACTAAAAAGCTAGGCGTGATCCTGGACTCCAGCACCACGTTCAAGCTAAAAAATGGCAACAAGCGATCGCCCGATATCGCGTTCTTTTCTAAAGCACGCCTGCAAGGCATGACAGAACTCCCCTCTGGCTTTTTGGCAGGTACCCCCGATTTGGCAGTAGAAGTCCTGTCTCCTGGCAACACTGTTGAAGAAATTCATAACAAGCTGGTCGAATATTTTGAGAATGACACCCGTTTGGCCTGGGTGATTTATCCGAACGAGAAGTATATACTGGTCTGCCGTTCTGCCCAAGAACCCGATCGCCTGCTCAAATCATCTGATTTCCTGGATGGCGAAGAAGTCATTCCGGGTTTTTTCCTGTCAGTCGCCGATCTGTTTCAACCCCTCTCGTTCTAGATCTTTGCAGCGACCAAACAAACTAAACCTACGCCAAAATCTATCAGCTAACTGTTATGGTTCGTAGTTAGCGCTTCAGCGCTAAAGCACTGACTACGAACTCTCCGCGTATACTCTATCCGCCTGACTTAAGGCTGTCTACCTTGCGAGTAAACAAATCAATCAGCAGCGTAATCACCCGCTGCTTGCGCAGCTTGATATTCGCCGTGACTGACATTCCTGACTGTAGCGACAGCGTTTGGCCGTCGGTGTTAAGGGTCTGCTGCTCAAGCTCAATTTCTGCGGGGAAGCGGTAAAACGGATAGACCTGATCCGGCGGCAGGGCATCGGAGCCAATTCGGATCAGCTTGCCATCGACATCGCCAAACTCGCTGTAGGGAAAAGCGTCAATCCGCACGTCTACAATTTGGCCCTGCTTGACAAATCCAACATCGCGGTTAGTAATAAAAACTCTGGCGACTAAACCTTCCTGGGGCACAATTTCTAAAATTGGCTCGCTGGTATTGGCTACATACCCCGCTTCAGTGGCCTTGAGGTTAAAAACTGTACCGTTAACAGGTGCCCGTAGCTCTTGATAGTCTAATGTTTGCTGGATCTGTTGCAGCTGACTGTTAATTTCTTCTAGCTGCTTGTCGTTTTCTAAAATTTGCTTGGTAAGCTGACTGTCAATCTGGGCAATTTGCGTGTTGTTGGCGGCAATACGATCGAGCAGTTCCTCACGAGAAACTGCCGTGGCGTTTGTGAGCTGTTGCTGGGCTTGGGCGATCGCAATAGTTAGCCGCTCTGCTTCTTTTTGTAAGCTCTCTACCTCTGCTTGTCGGTCATTTAGCTTTTGCTCTTCCTGCAGGTAAGGAATTTTGGCCACAGCACCTGCGGCCTCCAAATCCCCTAGACGGTTGACAATATCCTGCTGTACCTGGGCTGCATTTCGGGCATTGGCTAGTTCCACCTGAGTGCGCTCTAGCTGACGGCTAAGCTGCTCAACATCTAGAGCCACTGCCGAAATGCGGCTATTGCTTTCTATTTGAGAAGTGATTAGCCGCTGCTGCTGCTCAGGGGTCAAATTAGCAATGCTGCCTCCCTGTAGCTGAGTTTGGTATAGCTGATTCTCAGCCAGATAGGCAGCACGATTGCTGGTGAGTTGGGAAATCTCCGGGGCGATGCCAGTAGCTGAATCTGCGACCGAGGTGCCCTGTAGCTGCGATCGATAATATTGATTTTCCTCAATCAGCTTCTTTTGTACCTCTTGAACAGAGGCAATTTCAGCTGCTGCTGCCTTTTGGTTGAAAGTAATTAGCAAATCGCCCTTCGCAACCGCTTGGCCCTCTTCAATATGAATTTCAGAGACAACACCCCCGACTGGAGCCTGCACTGGCTGCACAACCCCTTCTGGCTCTAGCTTACCTTGGGCTGGAATGGCGACTTCTACCTTGGCAATACAGGCCCAGCCCACCAGCGCACTGGTAACGCCGACAATCGTCCAAACTACCGCCCGCGACCAGCGAGGCGACTGGCGCAGTAGAACGTCACGATCAAAACTGCTGCCGCCTGCTAAAGGACGGGGCGCGGGTGCAGAGGGCGCGGGCGCAAAGGGCACGGGCGGCCTGACGTGGCCATTGCTGACATCGTTACGAACTGTGTTAGTGGGTCTCATGGCTGACGTCCTCTGATGGAGTTCTGAGATGGAGTTTTGAGACAGGATTCTGAGATGGGGTTTTGACTAAACGGCTATACCAGGTTGGTCTGCTGCTGATAGAGACAGTAATAGCGTCCCTGGAGTGCCATTAGCTCTGCGTGGGTGCCTTGCTCAACGGCAGCACCTTGATCCATGACCAAAATCTGATCGGCCTGCTGAATTGTATTCAGTCGGTGGGTAATGAAAAATACGGTGCGGCCTTCGGCCCAGGCCATCAGGTTGTGGCTGACCTGGCGCTCGGTATCATAGTCGAGGGCGCTGGTGGCTTCGTCAAGAATCAGCAGACGCGGGTTTGCAAATTGTACGGGCGATCGCAATTCGCTGTCGCTGCCCGCCAGACAAAGACGATCCCCGCTCCCGACTCGGGTGTTGTAGCCTAAGGGCAGGTTCATAATAAACTCATGAGCACAGGCAATTTGAGCCGCCTGGATGATGGTGTCGGTTTCAGCATCTGGGTTGGTCAGGGCAATGTTCTCCTGAATACTGCCTTCAAACAGCAGGCTATCTTGGGGCACAATGCCCACCTGGCGTCGTAGAGAATACAGCTCAACTTTTGAAATGTCGTAGTTGTCGATCAAAATTCGGCCAGAGTCAGTGTTGTACAGACGCGGCAGCAGCTTCATCAGCGTACTTTTACCCGAACCGCTCTGACCGACAATGCCGACAAACTGTCCGGCCTCAAATTCCAGATTGACATTGGCTAGCTGCAAAGGCCCAGAAGACGCAAACCGAAAAGAGACATTTTCGTAGCGGACATTGCCCGCCAGTTCCGGCATCGGGATCTGGCTGCGATTGTCTTCGTCGGCCTCTTGGGGATGATCTAAGATGTCGCTGAGCCGCTCCAGGGATAGGGCCGTTTCCTGGAAGTTTTGCCAGATCTGAGCCAGCCGCAGCAGCGGTGCAGTGACGTAGCCTGAAATGATCCGAAAGGCAATCAGCTGCCCCAAAGACAGTTGCCCCTGCAAAACCAGGTAAGCTCCTACCCACAGCACCAGCAAACCTGAGAGCTTATTTAAAAAATTGCTGCTTGACCCGGCTGTCGTCGAAGTTAAGACTGTGTTAAAGCCAGCGCTGACGTAGCGGGCGTAGCGGTCTTGCCACTGCCAGCGGGTTTGCAGCTCAATGTTTTGGGCCTTCACGGTTTGAATACCCGAAAGCGCCTCCACTAGATAAGACTGGGTAGAGGCGTTGCGCTCGGCCTTGACCCGCAGCTGCCGCCGCACAATCGGAGAGACAATCAGCGTCAGACCAATAAACAGCGGAATGCTAGCCAGCGCTACCAGCGTCAGCACCCAGCTGTAAATTAGCATGACAATAATGTAGAGCAGCGAAAACACCGCATCTAAAACGACCGTAAGGGCTGTGCCTGTAAGAAATTGACGAATATTTTCTAGCTCATTTACCCGGCTGGCCAGTTCACCCACCGGGCGACGGTCAAAATAGCGCAGCGGCAGCCGCAGCAGATGGTCGATAATTTCAGAGCCTAGGGCCATGTCGATCCGGTTGGTGGTATCGACAAAGAGATAGGTGCGTAGGCTAGTGAGCAGCGCCTCAAATACGGCCACAACCACCAGCAAAACGCCCAGCACCTGTAGCGTGTCAATGCTGTTTTGCACAATCACCCGGTCAATAATCACCTGCACCATCAGGGGATTAGCCAGACCAAAGAGCTGTACAAAGAAAGAGGCAATAAAAACTTCTATCAAAACGCCGCGATAGCGTTTGAGGGAGGGCAAAAACCACTGTAGCCCAAAGCGCCTACTGGGAGTTTCGGCAGTGCGCTCTAGCAGCAGCAGCTCGCCCTCTTCCCCCCAGGTTTCCTCAAATTCGAGGGGCGTCCGACGCAGGATGCCAGCTTCAGGTACGCCCAGTATTAACCGTCGGGGTGTTGCTTCATAGAGAATTGCAAGACCCTCTTGCCAGCTAATCAAAGCGGGTGTCGGCAGGCGGGAGAGCTTATCGGCAGGAACTTTGACCAGCTGAGTTTTGAGGCCCATCATCTCTGCGATCGCCCCGCAGGGCGGTAGCGATAAGCGGCCTACTCGGGTCACCTGATTGGTAACAATACGGCGAATGACATCCCGCCGAAAAGGTAAGTTAAACTGCTGGCTGAGCATTTGCAAGCAGGCTAGCGGATTGCCAATTTCACCCTGTCCGCGTATGTGGGGGTAGGGCGTTATTGGCTCTGGCGTCTCTTCAGCGGAGATATCGAGGTCTGCTTCGGCATAGGGGATAGTTTCTACCGCTAGCGCTGTGCTACCAGCAGGCTCATCGGCGCGATCGCCCCTCGATCTAAAAGCGGTAGACAATCGGTAGGATGAAAGCCAATCAGCCGCGCCTGTCCGCCAACAACGTGAACAGCCGTGTCAGCCTCAACGGTGAGCCACTCTCCAGAGGTGTGCTGAGCGACTACGCCGCTGCTAATCATCCAGTTACGGTTGCGGTTGAGATTGTGCAGTCGCGCCTGTCCAGAAGGCAAATAGCAGACAATCGCTCCGCTTGCGGCCTGCACAATGAGCTGGCGCAAATCTCCTGGGTCTTGAGCCGAGCCTGCCAAGACCTTACCCAGCAGGTCAAAGGCTTCGGCTAAATGACACTGATAGCGAAGCTGACGGCCAAACTCTGGATACTCGTCTAGCGATCGCAAAAAAGCCTGGGCTGGCAGCGTCAGGCAGGTTACTTCAGTAGAGGCAATCACTGTTTCGCAGGGAATACCTCGCACCAGGCCAGCAATGCCCAAAAGTTCTCCTTTATCTAAGCGCTTGAGCGTGACAGGCGCTTGGGTTCTCAGGTCGTAGCCCAGCAGCCGTGCTTGACCTTCTAGCAAAACAGCTAGCTGATGCGGCAGCGTCTCTCGCCGCAGGATGGACTGCCCCATGCGGTAACGTAACGGCTGAGCCACTGCCGAAAGGCGCAGTAGCTCTGATTCGGGTAGCGACCCAAAGCGATCAAGTCCCTTTAAGACATCTAGAATAGAAGACTGGGTATAGGTCATAAGCTAGAGGATGCAGTAGGTACCTGGTCATCTAATACCGAACTTAAACAAAATCTGGTCACCGTAAATCGCGCTCAAAAAACTGTCAGAGCCAACGTTTATCTACGACTGAACAAATTTAACTATGGTTCAGCGACAGAGTACTTTTTTCAAAGAATTTACTCGCTTACCTTGACTCGGCATTAAGGGGACTATCCGGAAGTTTTCTAAAAGCATCCTAGACCCCAATTTGCCAGATCTTGACAAGGGCGGGGCTAACTAAGTCCTAAGCTAGCTTTTGCTCTGCCAGAATCTTGACTCGTGTAACATCCTGCAACATCTTAGCTTTTATCTAGGGTATTACCGGGGAGAGCATGTCACCTTTGCAAATGCATAAATTGGGAATCAGAATATCGGTAGCTGGAAAGCCTATAAATCAGGCTTTTCCAGAGTGAGTACAAATACTCAACTGCAAACCTGACATGATCCCTTACCGGGTGAAGCTAGCTCATTTCTGCATCAAATCAGCTTTGCTTAAAAGATCGCTGACTTTGCTGACAACCAGGCAGCGAATACAGACCGGAAAAGCGACTATCACCAACGGCACTTCAACAATGAGCTGTAGGGAAGCCGGAGTCAGGGCAAATCCCCAAACCAAAAAGACCAGTCCGGTTACAGTTGTGGCGATCACAAGCACCTCTTCTCGAATCCGAATGCTGGCTAGAAGCATGGCAAATCCGATGGCTAAGAGGATTAGATAAGTCATAGTGCGATCGCAGTTCGCTAAGTGCTCTACTAAGTATTTTTCTAGGTACTTAATCAGGCAACAGCCACTCTGGGCTGTAGAGCCAGCTCTAGCCGCTCACCGGGTGCTGGCCTCAGCAGTTGGGCTGATAGGGCGCGATCGCGTAGGGCTTGTCGCAGCTCATCAGCTCCGCCCTTAGACTGAATCAGCGGCGGCAAAATGCCCTCATACTCTACTTTGGCGGCAGCAGCTGTTGGCAAAAGTATTTGCGGGTTGAGCATTTCAGCTAGCTCTATGGCCCCCTGCTGACCGCGAATGATTGGCCCTGCCAGCGGTAATTCCAGGCTGACAATTGGCGTGATTACCACATCTACGCTCCCCACCTGCCTGAGCGAATCGTCTGGGTAGCCGTGGGGTTCGTAGTAGAGGCTCAGACTAGAAGAGAGGTCTCGAATCAGGTAGCCATTCTCCCTTAAGAAGGGGCCAATCGGTGCGCCAGGAAATGCCTTGATCGAAACGGCTCCGTCTAAAACGAATTCCTCACCGTGAGCCAGGGCTGTCACCTCAACAAAGTCTAACCCCTCGGCAACTTTAGCTCCTTTAGGTGAGGCGACGACGGGTAGGGCGCGATTAAGCCGCTCCAGGGTGGGGGGATGAGCGTGATCTTCTAGCCCCTGCGAGAGCAAAATCAGGTCAACATTTGCTGGGATTTCTTCAGGCTGAGGCCGAACTCCCTTAATTAGCCAGGGAAGGTTGTTAAACACCAGCGTGTCTACCAGCCAGGGGTCGAGCAAAATCCGCCTGTCTGCCAGCTCAATTAGCCAGGAATTTACGTCTAACCAGGTAATAAACATAGGGTGCGATCGTGGCTTACTGACTTCCATTGTAGGGTTCGTAACAGTTATAGGCGGAGCTTTAAAACAGCCGTAGACCCGGGATCGCTCGGATTACTTCAGCAGTGGCGATCGCTGGCCAAAATCCCTCTGCTCCACGGCCCAGTAGCAGAATAAACCGCAGACTGTAGCTCTGCGGGTAGCCTTCTACCTCTAGCCAGATCAGTTCGCTTTCAGCTTCGCAGGTAATGCGCTCCTGCGCCATTAGCTCGCCCGCCATCTGCTGCAAAGTAGCGGCCAGCTGCAGGGTCAGACGGCAAAAATCGTTAAGCTCAGGTTCTGTCAGCTCAAAAGCCCAGTGTTCACCAGCTACCAGTCCACAAAACTGCTGCGCTTCTGGATTCCATCCCAAACGCCAACCCGAACCTGCTTTAATCTGACGCATATCAGCGCAGCAAATCAGCAGCCCCGGGTTGGGTAATTACAGGGGATTGCACCGGGATCGTTGACTCTAGAGCCGCTCCATCTGCTGCAGGATTGGCTTGAGCTTCAAGATTAAAAACGACCAGCAACGCCTGGATCAATTCGTCTCGCCGCTGCCACCCCAGGCTGCCTAGCACTGCAATATCACCCGTCAACGGATTGCGTTCAGAACGTGACGCAGACGGATATCTATTGGGATCAATCCGCTCGTTAGCACCCAAATAATCAGCGATTGTCAACTTCCAATCTAGCCGATACTGAGTGGAGCGCCCTTTTACGTAATAGTGATAGCGAACTAGGCGATCGACGAGCGTATTAGACAAGTCCCTCTCGCCCGTCCTGACATTTGTATAGTCATCTTCTCGGGGCAAATCAGGCAGATTTTGGTAAACCTGCTCAGAAATTTGCCCCTGCTGAATCTGCCTCGCCGGAGACTGGGCAACAGCAGGCGGCAAAACAGACAGCGTCATACCACCGGAGCAGACTACTACCAGTATTAGCCCCAGCGCAAACCACCAGCCTGAGTTTTGCAGCCGCTTCAGCATTGTCTACTCTCCAATAATCTCTGGCTGGGTGAGTTCGTCAGACATCTCAATGATCGCTCTCAAAACTGGCTTCATTTTAGGATCATCTAGGGCATCAAACTCTTCAAAGCGGCGGCGTTGCGCTCTGTTAGCTACCTGAACGGTAATTCGGTAGCGGTTAGAGGCAGCACCAATGAGTTCTTCAGTGCGGCGCATCAGCTGATTGTTGTCAAAAGGAGAGCGCTTCTTGATCATAAATTTCTCAAACCTGCAAACCTGCGTGGATATCTCTTCAGTCTACCAAACCGATCGCTAGCCTCTCTCTGTAAAGAATTGAAAAGCATAGCCACTTACGGCCTCTACCCCAGCTTGCTAGACTATCAAACGCTGCTAAACAATGTGCTCAACTGGCCTAGTAGTTCGCCAAGCAAGCTTTGCCCAGTGGGAACAGTTCTGATAATCTGACTCAAAACCAGGGAAAGCACCATGAGTCAGAAACGTTATATTGTTGATTTGAGCAAGGCTGAAGTTCAAGCGT
>JAAUQI010000032.1 GCA_012032345.1 Leptolyngbyaceae cyanobacterium RM1_1_2
CCTGTTTGAGGCTTCTCTCCAAGAACTCAATACTTTCGGCAATCTCAAGTACGAAGGGTCTTGCCATGGCTATGACCGGGGGCAGGTGTACTCTTTCATTATGCTGGCCTTCATTTTGGATTGGTATAATCCGCCTAATCTCTAGCTTCAGCAAGATTTATCAAGAGGGGCAGCGGCAGATAATCAGAGTCATTGGTTTTGAGCAGGAAAACAGCATGGCGGCAGCCTCTAAAACAGCGATTATTACTGGCGGAGCGCAGGGTATTGGCAAAGGCATTGCCCTAAATTTGCTGACTCAGGGCTGGAACGTAGCGATCGCAGATATTGACTCTGAGGCTGGAGCCGACTGCATCAAAGAATTTGAGCTATTCTCAGACGCCGTAATATTCTGTCAAACCGACGTCACTGATGAAATCTCGGTGCAGAGCTTTGTCGATCAGTCAGTTGAGCGATTTGGCTCTATTCACGGCCTGGTCAACAATGCTGGCATCGCCGACCCTTATAATGACCCAGTTGAGAAACTCTCGCTCAATGACTGGAACCACAAGCTAGCCACTAATCTAACGGGCTATTTTTTAGTGACCAAACACGCTGTCCCCTACTTGAGAAAGACCCGAGGCGCAGCCGTAAATATTGCCTCCACCCGTGTTCTACAGTCTGAGCCAAATACTGAGGCTTACGTCGCCTCTAAGGGAGGCATTGTCGCCCTGACTCATGCTCTAGCGATCAGCCTCGGGCCTCACGTTCGCGTTAACTGTGTCAGCCCCGGCTGGATTACGGTCAGCGACTGGCAAAAAGAAAGCCAGCGGAGTGAGCCAAACCTCAGCGATCGCGATCACGATCAGCATCCGGCAGGTCGGGTGGGTACCCCGAATGATGTTGCCGGGCTGGTAGCTTACCTGTTGGCGGAAGAGGCAGGCTTTATTACTGGACAAAACTTCATCGTCGATGGCGGCATGACCCGTAAGATGATTTATGCGGAGTAGGTTTTGTACGAAAGAACGGTCAAGGGAGGCGTTTTGAGTATAGTAGCAATTTCAATCGCTCCATCTCCCCTTCCTCTTAAATGCCTAATCCACTTAGATTACAGAGCTACGGGTTCGCCGACGCTCATCAGCTTGTACTCCGTGGGCACGTCTAAATCGTCGAGGGCTGCTTCAAATTCGGCGGGAGTCCCGGTCAGCGTAAACACGCCGTAGTGCATGGGTACCGCCGTTTTAGGATTGACCCGCTTGACCGCCTCAGCGGCTCGAACTGGCCCCATAGTGAACTGATCGCCAATGCAGGTCAGCATAATATCCACCGGGCGAAACTGAGAAACCAGCGAAATATCCGAGAACAGATCGGTATCGCCGGTGTGGTAAATCACTGGCCCATTCTCAACGGTAATTAAAAAGCCCCCCGGATTTCCGGCGTAGGCGGCTGGGTTGCCGTCTGTGCCAATGGCTGAGCTGTGAACGGCTGGAATGAAGGCAACTTTGACTTCGCCTTCTAGCAGGGTCAGTTCGCCGCCAAAATTACCCTGGGTATCTCGGCCCACTAGGTCTTCTGGGTAGCCTGCCTCAATCAGAGCTTTGCCCAAATCGGCGGTGCTGACCAGTTTGGCCTGAGTTTTTTCGGCAATTTCAAAGGCGTTGCCGACGTGATCGCCGTGCCCGTGGGTAATCAGAATTAAATCAGCCTCTGTCAGATTAGCTAAATCTGCATCCCCGTTGGTATTGAGCGGATTTTGCAGCCACGGATCGATCAGCAACACCTTGCCTGTGGGCGTGGTCAGCTTGAAAGCCGACTGCCCGTACCACAGCAGCTCGGTGCCAGAAGACTGGGCCGGACTGGTGGCAGGCAGCCCCAAGATTACAACCGCCAGTGCCCCAACTGCGATCGCACCTAGCCAGCCAGCCCAAGAGAAATACTGACGCATATTTTTTCTGAATCCTAAATGAAAACAGCCTTAAGTTTTTACAACCTGCGTTCAGTTTGCACCATCTGCTGGTAAGAAAGCCAGCCCAACACCACCATAATTCCGGCAAAAATGACTAAGAACTGCAGATGAGGCGCGATCGCAGCCACATCCTCACCAGCGGCTGCCACCCCCAGCAGCGCCTCGTTCATGTGATAGACCGGATTAAACTGAGCTAGGTTGAGCAGCACCTCTGGAAACAGCGAGGCAGGCAAAAACGCTCCCCCCAAAATCAGCAGTGGCACGCCAAAGGCCGCAACTAGGGCGTTGACATCTTCTGTGCGTCGGGCAAACTGAGTACCCAGGATAAAGCCGACGCCGACATAGGCGGCAATGCTGAGTAAAACAATCAAAAGACTCAGTGCCCAAGACCCTTCAAATCGGGCGCCAGGAGAAAGGCGATCGCGTAGACCAGCCCGGTTTGGCCTAGGCCGATGACGCTGTGGGCCACAAAAATGCCGAGAAAGTAGGAAAAACCGCTTAGGGGCGAGAGGAACAGTCGCTTCAGCGTGCGATGCTCTCGCTCTGCCACCACCGTGGCGACGCTGCCCCCCAGACAGCTAAAAAACAGCGCCGCTCCCACTAGGCTCGGCGGCGCAGCATTCTTAAATGCCTCAGCCGTAGAAAGCTGGGCCCGCTCAGCTAGGATCAAGCCGTTGAGGACTAAAATCAGCGCCGGAAAAATTGCCCAAAAAATCAGGCTGCGCCGCCGTCGTCCCAGCTCGGTTAAAATTCGCTGGGCGATCGCCAAAGTTTCAGACCCGTATTTCATCAGCAATCTCGTCAGCTTTAAGGTAGCTCAGTATGGCTCATCAGATAGCGATCGCATGAGGAATCATACAGGTTGCATCATCAAAAAGCTCAAATCAGATTATTTCTATAGATAAGGAGAACTAAACGAGTCAGTAGCAGCAGGTGAGGTGAAAAAGCTAAGTCATGGGCTTGTAAGGAGATCAGGCATAAAACTCGGCTTTCTATGCCTGATCTCCTTAAAGGAAGTCGTTGGCTTTGAAGCTCAGTTAGACTTTACTGAGCTATCTGGTTACCAAAAACAGAATGACCGGATACAGTTCGGTAATCTGTCGAGATTTTGATCCTTAGACGACAGGCGATCGCAGCTCGATTCGTCATTATAGTAAGAGGAGTACAAACTTATTGTTTGGCTTCGACGCTGCGTTTGCGATCTCAACTAGAGCTTCTATGGACTTCAACATCCAAGCCCCGTTTGAGCCGATGGGGGATCAGCCAAAAGCGATCGCTCAGCTCACCCAGTACCTGAGTCAGGGTCATCGCTATCAGACTTTGCTAGGGGCGACCGGCACTGGCAAACCCACACCCTGGCGCGGGTAATCGCCAAAATTGGCAGGCCAACGCTGCTGCTAGCCCACAACAAGACCCTGGCAGCACAGCTTTGCAACGAACTGCGCGAGTTCTTTCCTGACAACGCCGTCGAATATTTTATTAGCTATTACGACTACTACCAGCCGGAAGCTTACATTCCGGTGACAGATACCTATATTGCTAAAACCGCGTCGATCAACGAAGAAATCGACATGCTGCGGCACTCCGCCACGCGATCGCTGTTTGAGCGCAAAGACGTAATTGTGGTGGCCTCTATTAGCTGTATTTACGGTTTGGGCATTCCGTCTGAGTACCTCAAAGCCTCGATTCCGCTGCGGGTGGGGATGGAGCTAAACCAGCGGCAGGTGCTGCGAGATCTGGCCTCAATTCAGTACGATCGCAATGACTTAGACCTGGGGCGCGGTCGCTTTCGGGTCAAAGGCGACGTGCTGGAGATTGGCCCCGCCTACGAAGACCGGGTGATTCGGGTTGAGTTTTTTGGTGACGAAATTGACGCTATCCGCTACATTGACCCGATTACGGGCACGACAATTCAGAGCATGGAGTCGCTAAATATTTACCCGGCGCGGCACTTTGTCACACCCGATGAAAAGCTAGAGCAGGCATGTCAGGATATAGAAGACGAACTCAAAGGGCGACTGGAAGAACTTGAAACCGAAGGCAAGCTTTTAGAAGCCCAGCGCCTAGAGCAGCGCACCCGCTATGACCTGGAAATGCTCAAAGAAGTGGGCTACTGTAACGGCGTTGAAAACTACGCCCGCCATCTGGCCGGACGCCAGCCCGGTTCGCCGCCAGAGTGTCTGCTAGACTACTTTCCCAAAGACTGGCTGCTGGCGATTGACGAATCCCACGTGACGATTCCGCAAATTCACGGCATGTACAACGGCGATCGCTCCCGCAAAATGGTGCTGATCGACCACGGCTTCCGGCTGCCCAGCGCCGCCGATAACCGCCCGCTCAAGGCCGAAGAGTTTTGGCAAAAGGTGAATCAGTGCATTTTTGCCTCAGCCACACCAGGGGTTTGGGAGCTAGAGCAGTCGGGCGGCGAAGTGGAGATGATCGCCAAAGGCAAGGATGAGAAAAAGGTTTACGTTAAAAGTACCGGACGGGTAGCCGAGCAGGTGATTCGCCCTACCGGGGTCGTTGATCCAGAAATTTTTGTGCGGCCCACCGACGGCCAAGTAGACGATTTACTAGGGGAGATTAGAGAGCGGGTGCTGCGCCAAGAGCGCACTCTGGTGACGACGCTGACCAAGCGCATGGCTGAAGACCTGACCGAGTACTTTGACGAACACGGGGTGCGAGTACGCTATTTGCACTCTGAAATTCACTCGATTGAGCGAATTGAGATTTTGCAGGATCTGCGCGACGGCCACTTTGACGTGCTGGTGGGGGTTAACCTGCTGCGAGAAGGGCTGGATCTACCGGAGGTTTCGCTGGTAGCCATTTTAGATGCTGACAAAGAGGGCTTTTTACGGGCGGAGCGATCGCTGATTCAAACCATCGGGCGGGCAGCACGGCACGTTAAGGGACAGGCGATTCTCTACGCCAGCACCCTCACAGACAGCATGGCTAAAGCGATCGACGAAACCGAGCGCCGCCGCGCCATTCAGCTTGCCTACAACGAAGAACACGGCATCGTGCCTAAGTCAATTATTCGGCGTAAGCAAAACGCAATTTTGGCCTTTTTGGAAGTCTCTCGCAAGCTCAATGCTCAAGAGCTAGAGCAGGTTTACGAACACAGCGAAGACCTGCCCCTAGAAAATATTCCAGAACTGATTGGTCAGCTCGAAAAGCAGATGAAAGAATCCGCCAAAAACCTACAGTTTGAAGAAGCCGCTAAGTACCGCGATCGGATTAAACATCTGCGCGACAAGCTGATTGGCAAACGCTGAATCTGCTGGTTTGCTGTAATTAGCGCGATCCCTCGTCGCTCCAAAAGGATCAGTGTTATCTTTTGGTGAAAGATTATCAATTTGACATGACATACTGAGGCTAAGGACTCAGTTTTAATTCCTTTTTAACTTCATCCCAGGGCACCATGGTGACCCCGTGCCCTATCCTTTACGGGCACCGGAGTTCCTCGCAGGAGACAGACATGGTTTTCAAACAGCAGCCTCGCCGCCCTTCGTCGCGGCTGGTCGTCAGAGATGGAGAATTCCCCGAGGTGGTGCGCTTAGGCGATCCCCATTCGCAATGGCGAGATCTTTATCACCTGCTGCTGACGATTCCCTGGACGGGGTTTATCGGGCTGTTGGGCATGATTTATCTGCTGATCAATACTGCCTTTGCGATCGCCTACTTAGCCGGGGGCGACTGCATCGCCAACTCAGACGGCTCGTTTATGGATGCTTTCTTCTTCAGTGTGCAGACAATGGCCTCAATCGGCTATGGCAACATGAACCCCACGACGACTTATGCCAATTTGCTAGTTGTAGTCGAAGCTTTTGTGGGGCTTTTGTTTGTGGCGATGGCGACGGGGCTGATTTTCAACCGATTTTCTCTGCCCACTGCCCGCATTTTGTTTAGCCACGTTGCGGTGATTGCCCCCCACAATGGCGTCCCCACTCTGATGTTTCGCACCGCTAA
The DNA here is from genome assembly GCA_012032345.1 of Leptolyngbyaceae cyanobacterium RM1_1_2. Lineage (GTDB taxonomy): Bacteria > Cyanobacteriota > Cyanobacteriia > Phormidesmidales > Phormidesmidaceae > Sphaerothrix. The sequence goes on from JAAUQI010000032.1 coordinate 5,912, forward strand.
CAAACGACGCAATCGCATTCTCGAAGCCCAGCTCTGGGTGACACTGGTGCGGGATGAAATCAGCCTGGAAGGTGAATACCTACGGCGGTTTCACGACCTGCACCTGATCCGCTCCCACACACCGCTGTTTGCTCTGACCTGGACAGCGATGCACCCCATCGACCCCAGCAGTCCCCTGCATGGAGAAACGTCAGAGTCCCTCGTGACTTCTAATGCTGAAATTGTGGTGGCTCTGACAGGCATTGACGAAACCGTTTCTCAAACCATTCATGCCCGTCACTCATTTGTCTCAGAAGAAATCAGGTGGAATCACCGACTGGCTGACATTCTGCTATGGACAGAGGACGGTCGGCGGGCGATTGACTACACCAGCTTTGACCGCGTGGTGCCTATACCCTCTCCTGAAGAAACCAATGGCTCGCTCAGCCGCGATCGCCATCGAATGTAGTCGGGTTTCGTGGGGAGTGAGCCATTAGATCCTGCACCTGCTCAGCATGATAAGAGCTGCGGGTCAGCGGCGAAGAGACTACCTGCAAAAAGCCCATTTGCTCTCCTTGCTGCTGCCACCGGGCAAACTGTCCCGGCGTGACAAAGGCTTGCACAGGGAGGTGTTTGGGGCTGGGCTGCAGATACTGTCCGATGGTGAGAATATCACAATCAACCTGACGCAAATCTGCCATCACCTGCTGCACTTCGTCGTCAGTTTCCCCCAGACCTACCATAATGCCAGACTTGGTGTAGACCCAGGGGGCGATCGCTCGGGTTCGCTTTAGCAGCTCCAGTGTCCGGGCATAGTCGCCCTGGGGCCGCACCCGGCGGTAGAGGCGGGAGACAGTTTCGGTATTGTGGTTAAGCACTTCAGGCTGAGCCGACAAAATCGTCTCCAGAGCATCCCAGATGCCGCAGAGATCGGGAATTAAAACTTCAATTGTGGTGTTGGCTGAAGCTTTGCGAACGGCAGCAATACAGGCCACAAACTGAGACGCGCCGCCATCGGGTAGGTCATCTCGATTCACTGACGTGATCACGACGTGCTTGAGCGCCATGCGCTTGACCGCCTCAGCCAGACGCAGGGGTTCTGTAGGGTCTAGGGCTTTAGGCTTTTTCTCAAAGTCAATATCACAGTAGGGGCAGGCTCGGGTACAGGCAGGCCCCATGATTAAAAAGGTAGCTGTACCTGCCTGGAAGCATTCACCAATATTGGGGCAAGAGGCTTCTTCGCAGACGGTATTGAGGCCCAAGTCTTGCAAAACGGCCTTGACGTTGCCAACCCGCTCCCACTGAGGCGCTTTGACCCTAAGCCAGTCTGGTTTCACTGCCACTAAAACTTGCCCTCACGATTTCAAGCCTGATCTTAGCAATTCTTTCTCAGCAATTCCTAGCTTTGAAGCTACTGGGTCAGCCTTACAACGCTCTCAACAGATACAGCAAACCGCAGTTTGGTTATGACAACTCAGATCGCTGAATCTTTGCGTGACCGGCAATCCTGTTCATCCTTCTGCCTTCATCCTTCTGCCTTTCGCTATATCTTTGGCGCTGCCTCTCTAGAGAATAAAACTGACCCAGTGAGCGTCTATCGTAAAACTGATTATACTGACCTGGCTGATTTTCCTTGAGTAGAGCGCCGCTTGACTATTTGATAGCCTAAAAGCACTGTGCCCAGAGCTACTAGAGCTGGCAGGGTACCCGGTTCGGGAACCACCTCGTACTCAAAATCCTCTCCGGCCAGGGCTGGAAACAGGGTCGGAGCAATCCGCTCTTTAGATGCCTGCTCATACGCGTAGGCAAAACCAATCAGCTCTGGTTCACTGTAGGCCAGACCCGAAAAGGTGACGCCATAGGGTGCCCCAGACTCCCGGTATCCGGCTGGCACCAGCACGCTGGGGTAGCCTGCTTTGGCGGCAATGCCAGCGCCGCGATTGGCCGGAAATAAGATGGCATCAAGGTCGTAAGTATCAATATAGGCATCAATGCCTTCTTCTTTGGCCACCTGTAAATCAGCTGCCCTGGCTGCCAGATAGTCCAGAGTATCAGCGCTTTCGGGAGACAAATCAACCGCCTCAGAAAGCAGTGCCAGCACCTGACCGTACTTCAGAGCCACATCAGCATTGGCTTCGTTAAAGGCGATTACCTCAGCCAGACTGCCAACGGGAGCCTCTGCTACCAGACTCGCCAAATACGCATTGAGATCCCGCTTAAACTCATAGACCAGTACCGAAAAGCCCAGATCATTGACGGCTTCCTGGTTGAGAATATCTTCATACACGATCGTAGCCCCCAAGGACTCAATGGTGGCGATCGCCTCTTCTAAAATCGCAATTTCGCTCTCATCCAGTCCAGTCCAGTAGCGCTCTTTGGGAACGCCAATACGAGTCCCTGCTAGGGCATCTTTGTCAAGAAACTGAGTGTAGTCGGTAAAAGACTTTCCTACACTCGTTGCCGTCGCCGGATCGTTGGGGTCAATGCCTGTGAGAAAGCCCAGCAGCGTGGCCGCATCAGCCACGGTCTTACCAAAAGGCCCAGCCGTATCTTGACTAACTGCAATTGGGATAATGCCATCCCGACTCACCAGGCCCACCGTAGGCTTAATGCCAACAACTGAGTTCTGGTTGGCAGGGCTAAGAATAGATCCTGATGTTTCTGTACCGATAGAGATGGGCACTAAGCTAGCCGCTACCGCCGCCGCTGACCCGGCACTTGATCCGCCAGGGGAGAGCACAGGTCTACCATCGCCCCCCTCCAGTGGAAACGGATTGTAAGGGTTAAAAGTATAGCCATTTAACGAGCTATAACCGGCTGGCATTCCGGTGGTCAGGAAATTGGCAAATTCCGTCAGGCTAGCCTTACCCAGAATGATCGCGCCCGCATCCCGTAGCTGGTCGGCAATGAAGGCATCATCCGGCGGAATTGAGCCTTCCAAGGCAACTGAACCAGCCGTCGTTGGTAAATCGAAGGTGTCAATATTGTCTTTCAGTAGTACCGGAATACCGTGCAGCAGGCTACGAGGCCCGGAGACCTGCCGTTCAGTATCCAGCGCGATCGCAGTTTCCAGGGCTTTGGGATTCAGTGTGACAAAATTGTTTAGCTGACCTTCATAGGCGTCAATTCGATTCAAGTAAAGCTGAGTCAGGCTGGCTGAAGTCAAGGCGTTTTGATCGAAGGCGTTGTTAATGTCTGCTAGCGAGGCGTTGGTCAGGCTAAACGTAGCTGCCAGTGCAGCCGGCGCAAAAGAGACTAACGAGATAGCTGCTGTCGTTGCAGCGTATCCTACAGGTTTAAAAAACACACTTTCACCCCAATAACACTACAGATAGGAGTCACAACACAGATTTGCCAAAGCTTTTAGAGGCAGCGTCTGCACTGGTGTCGTCACTTCAGAATCTTTAGTCAAAGAGGCGAGCTGCGATGTATTTATTTTGACCAAAACCAAAAAAGCAATGAGGCTTTCTAACCTCCTTGACGCTGTCCGTAGCAGAACAGAAAAATTTGGCTTTTGACAAGCCGTTAATTCAAACTTACACCTGTTGTCGTGAATGTACTTATGTGAATCGCAAACAAAAGTTCTAGGTTGTTTATATGTCTTATTGTTTCCTTTTATATCCTCATTGCTTTCTCAGATTTAAGCCTATGATCAGTAAGACAGATTAAAACTTGAGCTTATGCTTACCTCCAGACAAAACTATGCATAAGCATAAGTTTTTTCTTTCAGTTGACGCTGCGATACCAACTTAAAACATCAATTAACGAGGCTATTATGACATCTTGCCCTTACTGCTCAAGCAACGTACTGCGCCACGTTCGGCACAATCAAATCTACTGGTTTTGTCAGCACTGCTGGCAGGAAGTCCCTGAGCTTTCCCAGGAAATAGAAACTAGGTGCTGGCAGACATCTACAGTCCTGACTCGCTCTGCTAGTCTGCCACTGCCTCAGTCTGTTTCTGTTGTTATATAGGGCTTAACCCTTTAGCAGCATGCTAACAGCGTCGATCACCCGCTGGGTGACACCCGTCAAAAAGTCAAGATCGAGGGTGTCTGCTGTGTCTGTTGGCTGATGGTAATGAGGATTGCGAAAGTTAGCGGTATCGGTGACTAGAACCGCACCTAGACCGCGCTGCCAGAAAGCAGCGTGATCGCTGCGGAGCAGATCGGGCGGAAGATTAGGGCTGAGGGGCACCGGCAGCGTAATGGTGGGAGGCAGGTTGGGGCGATCGCTAGATTGAAAGGCTTCTAGCAGCTCCGGGTGGTCTAAATCGCCGATGATGCCGATAAAATTGCCGCGATCGCCAGGAAGCTCAAACGGCAAGTTCTCAGGATAGCGCTGACAGCCCGGAGTGTCGCAGGTATAACCCAGCATTTCTAAGATAATTGCACCCCTGATGCTGGCTGGATCTGCACTATTAGCGACGTGAATCAGGCTACCGAGTAAACCTTGCTCCTCTTGGTCAAAAAATACTAGCCGTAGCGATCGCGGATTAGTCTGTGAGCCAAACAGTCGGGCAATTTCGAGCAAAGCCGCAACGGCACTGGCGTTGTCGTCAGCACCGGGAGAGTCTTTGACTGTGTCAAAGTGGGCACCCACCAGTAAAGTACCTGCCTCAGCATCGGTGCCAACTTTCTCAGCGACCAGATTAATGCCCTCGTTGAAAGTCTCTAGCTCCACCTGCCAGCCAAAAGACTCTAGCTGCTCAATTAGATAGCCTCGCGCCTGAATGCGCTCAACCTCCTCAAAGCGGGGATAGGCGATCGCGGCCACATGATCGGCTAGATCCGCAGAGCTGGCGCTCAGAGCGACTTGAGCAAAGCGCTCAGAAGCCTGAGCCACTGTATTAATCGAGAGCGATCGCAGCGCTGGCAGTGACGCCTCTGGAAAAGGCGACATGTCAAAAATAGAAACCAGACACAAAGTGGCGATCGCTGCCAGACTCAAAATAATAATTTTCTTGATTCGACTAGACATTCTGTGAATTCCTTAAAGCGATCGCTAGCCTAAATAGGCTGCTGTATGGGTCTGTATCAGCCTTGTTACAGGAGACCATAAAAGCTTATAAAATTAGCATTTATGGGATAATTTCTGTTAAGAATAGTAGTCTAAAACGCGTTTTCAACTTTCGCCTACGGTACGATCAAGACCTGATTGACAGAAGATTATCGGGAAGATTATCGGGTTGTTGAGCTTCATAGCTTAATGCAGGTTTGAACATGCCTTGGCCTGTCTGCTTAGTCATCTTTGGTCATCTCTTTAGGTGCGTGCATGAATATTGCCAGAATGATTTCCAGAACGGTTGACGGTACGTTTCAGTATTTATTAGAAGCGATCGCCCGGATTTTTAGCCCTAGTGACGATGCTTATCGCAATATTGGGGTGCAGCCTTTTACCGGAGAGGCACTTTCAGAATGGTTAGAGACTGGCTTCAGTCGGTAAAGTTTCTGTGGATCTGTTCAGAAAATTCTCCAGTTACTAAAAATGCAGTTTTGCTATTAGACTCCAGATAGCCTGGAGTTTTTTGTCTCAAAATCCCCAGAAGCGGCGGGGGCCGGTATCTAGATGCAGCAGGTTAGGAATCGTGCTGTAAATGCCAATCCCTCCCGGCCACCACGTCATCACCGCATTGGCTAAGCGCCGACCGCTGTAGCCTTCAACCTGTAGATCGGCGGCCTTACCTGTCAGGTGATAGCTCTGCGAAGCGCCGCCAACGGCTCGATTCACCGCTGGCGGTCGATACCAAGAATTGACCTGAAACGGCTGCCCAATTTGCTCTCGTACCCGCTGGAGCTGCCGCGCCAGACCTATGATATTCTTCACAATCTCCTCAGTTGCCGGAATTCGCGTCCCGTTTTTGGTAGCTTCTCCCCAAGTAAAGTTACCGCCTGGAATAATTGGCTGGTCGCTGTAGAAGGTGCTGATATTCCCCGGTAGCTTGAAGCCCCTCCCCGTGTAGATAGGAGTAGAAGCAGGCGCAGACTTGGGTAGGGGATAAACCACTTTGCCATTGCGCTCAACTTGGGCATGGCCTTCATATACATACCAGGTGCTCAACTGCATGACGTAGTCTTTTTCATAGCGCAGGGCAAACTTAATGTGATTATTGAAGTCGCCCCTAGCGTCGGCATAGGCATAAGAGTGCAGCCTTAAAACCGTGCCGGCTGGAATAGCATAGGTCTCACCAGCAGACAGAGCCGTAGACTGTAGGGGACGACGCTTCAGCAGCGTATTTTGAGTACTTCGCAAAACGGGCGCGTTAGGATCTTCGGGCGGATAGACAATACGACGATCGAACTCAACGTAGGCGTGCTTGTCATAGACAAACCAGGTATTGAGTCCTTGAATGTAGTTTTGTGAGTAGCGCAGCGAAAACCTAATGTGGCTGCTAAAGTCGCCCTGGGTATCAGCGTAGGCATAACTCAGCAGCGCGTAGCTTTGTCCCTGGGGCACCGATACTTTTTCGTCATCTGGCAGCATTGCAGACTGCAGCGGGCGGCGCTTGAAAATCGTGCTGCGCGTCACCTTCAGGAGGGGAATAGCGGTTTGATCTTCGCTGGGATAAACAACCTGCCCGTCAAACTCAACCTGGGCATCAAGGCTATACACATACCAGGTGTTGAAGCCCCGAATTTCCTTGTCCTTAAGAGCAACCCGAATATGCCCGTTAAAATCTCCGGTGGCATCGGCATAGGCGTAGGACTGAATTTCAAACGTTGTGCCCGCTGCCACCGGATACTTTTCTGCGTCACTGAGCCGAAACGACTGCTCGGGCCGCAGCTTAAAAACGGTGTCTTCTGTCACCCTGAGAAATCGATCAGCCATAGCAACGGTGCCTACATACCCATCTCTGGATAGATTAGCAAAGGTTGCTGATTTACGGTTTGCTTAATTAGGGCGACTGCACCTCAAATTAAACCGCTGTGAAAAGGCTTTTTTGCGGGCGCTGGTGCTATCGCCCTGCTGAAATTCTGTGGCTAAGTCGTCTAGATCTGCAGAGCTGGCGCTCAGAGCGACTTGAGCAAAGCGCTCAGAAGCCTAAGCCATTGTATTAATCGAGAGCGATTGCTTGGCTTGACCCTAAACACCTCTGCACTGACTAAGATTTTGATTGGCGATGCTGCTCTAGGCGTGCCGCTGGCATATCTTATACACTGGACGAAATTCTTACTTTCTTCAGATGTGTGCCATGACCCAGACTCCACTGCCCACGCTTGAGGAGCGCCTGACAGATGCTGTCTTGAAGCTGCTGGTGGCGGGGAGCGGGGGTTATGCTCTCTATAATCTCTATTTAGAAGATATTCCTAAAGCCGCGATCGCTGCCGCTATTTCTTTTGGCTCTGGGCTGATGACCAGCTTTGGCAAAGGCTTGATGACGGCTCTAGGCGATTATCTAGACATAGAGAGTATTCGACAGTTCCTCTGTAAAGATCTGCACACGATTGATCGGCTATGGGTCAAATACAGCAAGGGTCGCTTCGGCTTCAGCGTACAAAAAGAAATTTGGCTGGAAGCAGGTGGTGAGATGAATGTAGAATCTTACAAAAAGCTAGGCGATTGCATTGGGTGGAGAGTGAACGAAGAATGGATTGCGTATAGCAAAGTCAAATGGGATGCTTCTGCACCGATCAGTCCTGCGCTGCCAGATATCAATGGCACAGCTGATTGACAACTGCCGATTCCCGCCACCTTTGTGGTTGCGCCTGAGCGCCAGATTATCCTCGCTCACGTTGATGCTGATTACCGCAACCGTTTAGAGCCAGAGGCAGCACTAGCGGCGATCGCGTTCTTTGCTTCAGAAGATGCTTCGTATATTACTGGGCAAACATTGTTTGTCGATGGAGGCAGCGGTCTTGGAGCAGCCTGAACAGCCGCTTGCACCTGACCACCAAGCTATCTGCCGTGGGTGAAGTAGAACGCTGTGCGGCCCCAGCCCTGTGTGGTGACGGTATAGCCGAATTATCTATTAGGGTTTAGGGTTAAATTGTGGAATGTTCAGGTAGAGCTATCATTTAAGTCTGGCTGTTTGCTCATGTCTCAACCGCTTCCGTCCTCACTTTGGCAGCTCAAACCCTGGTGGTGTCAGCCCTGGTCGATTATTTTAACCGGGCTAGCCGCTCCGACTGGGGTTTGGAGCCTGACCCACCGCCTCTGGATGGCGGGGCCAGTGGCGCTAGGAGTCTTGGTCTGGTGGCTAATGTTTCTGTATTGGGTACCCAGGCAGTACAGAGAATACGCACAGGGGAAAGCCCGCCGTGACACCGCCGCCTAAGCTGATCGACTGCCTTGGGCAAACGCTGATTTTAGCCTACCGGGAGTCTACCGAGCGGCTAGAGACTACGCTAACCCAGGCAGGCTGCGACTGCAAAGTCTTGCGGCAGGTGCATCAGCCCGGATATGACACCTACTCTCGCAGCTACCTCTGTTTGCTTAACCACCAGCAGGCATGGCAGTTCGCTGTGCGCTCAGAACGGCCCACGCTGATTGTCGAAGCAGACTTTGTGCCTGTCTTTAATCTGGGTGAACTGCCGCCGCCCTTTGACCCGAATGCCGCAGATTTGGGTATTGCCTGGTTATATACCTGCGCCTCTCAGGTCTACAGCCTCACTGAGACGGGCTATGCTCTGGGCTATTCAACTGCGATGGTGGCCTATATAATTAGTGCTGCAGGCGCTCAGCTCTTGCTGCAGCTAGCCGCAGAAGTAGCTGAAAATCCCGGCCCGACCGCCTACACCCCCTGGGACTCTGGCATTGAATACTATCTGCGCGATCGCGGCCTCAGCAACTACGTGCCGTTTCGCAACTACGGTGAGCACGGGGGCATTCCCAATCCAGAGCATCGGCAAAATCGGCTCAGCCAGACCCACCGGGCCGATATCCTCTATGGTCGCTTAGCCTTTACGCCCATCTACGCTCACGCCACCTCTACGGGCCTGCGGGTACGGGTCAGGGCGCGGCTCAAGGGCATCGCTCGGCTTTTGCTGGGAAAATATCTGCGCCTGCCTGTGCTGTTTAGCAGCGATCGCCCGCTACCGCTGCTGCGGTTTGCTTTGGCCCGTCATTTCACTAGGCAAATTTAGAGCAGGTTTAGGGTAGCCAGAATGAAGGCAGAACCTTGCTGCCCAACTGCCTCAGCGCCCGGTTCACCTGCCGCGCTGCCGCAATGTGTGGCTGATCGGCTTCAACAGGTACGATTTTGGCAAAGGTGCCCTGTTGCAGTTGGGCGATCGCCAGGTTTGCAGCCTCTAGCCCGGTGACGTAGGCTTTTTCCTGCGACCAAGAGCCATGACGATTGACCACCCAGTCACCACTGAGAAAAACATTGCTGAGGCTGGTTTGAGTTGGGGGCAGATAGCGGTAGCTGCCGGGGGCAAAATGGCTGACGGCCTGAGGCAGACGAATGACGCTGTAGTCAATGATTTGAGCCTGAGCAAAGTCAGGGATGCATTGGGCTAAATCCTGCTGCACTAGGGGCAAAATTTCGGCATCTGAGAGGGGCAAAAACTGGTTAGCGTGGTAAAAATCAGCCTCGACTACGGTATCAGGCTCATTTTTGTACTCATCGTGCAGGGCATTAAGATCAAAAAACGTCCAGCCCGTGGTGGGCTGAAAGCCAAAGCAGGCGTTAGAAGGCTTGGGAATTTTGATTTTGCGATCGAACCAGAGCCGGGTAGCCAGCACGTCAATGGCTCCTAAGTTGCTGACGTTGCCAAATTCCGGGCGCGATCGCAGGGCCGAGCTGCCCGCGACAATCTTTTTCATTCCGGTGATGCCCACCGAAAAGATTACCGCATCGGCTGCAAACACCTCATCGCCACAGACCACAGCGCTAAGGCGATCGCCTGTCGCCGACAGTCTGACATCGCTAACCCGACGATTAGCTAGCACTGCGCCGCCCATGCGCTCAATTGCCTGCACCCAGGGGCGAAAAATCCATTCCCCCACCGTGCCCCGGCACCAGACCACATCAAAGTCAGGCTGGTGCGCCAGAATGAAATAGTAGAGCATCCCCAGCGCCGCCGCCGCCGAACACTGCTCCCCTGGCGCAAACAGCCCCACCAGCAGCATTGGCTCAAACGACTCGCGGTATAGCCGCTCTGACACACCAAACTGCTTAAACAGCTCCCGCGCCGTCACGCTGTCGTAGCGTCGCCAGGCTTCGTCAGAATTGTCAAAGTCAACCACCGCATACAGCAGCGGCAGGGCCGACAGGCGATCGCTTAGGGGCAGTCGCTTAAACTGGGTATAGACAAAAGTGCCTAGCGGACTGGGCAGCAGCGGCAGGTCTTGAAAGATGGGCGACTCGACTTCCAGCCCAGCGGGTGAATACTGATCCGACCGGGTAAACGGCGTAAACGGCTGAATATCCAGCTCGTCCATCAGCGCAAAAATATTGCGGTAGGGATACCAAAAGCCATGAATACCCGCCTCAACCGATCGCCCCTGCTCGGTTTGCCAGCCCGCTACCAGCCCACCGGGACGCGGCCCGCCTCTAAGAGCGTCACGTCGTAGCCTTCTTTGGCTAGGTGGTAAGCAGCTCCCAGTCCCGCCCAGCCCGCCCCGACAACGACTACTTTTTTATGGCGATCGCCCCCTGAGTCTCAACCGTCATGATGCTCTCCTGAGTACCTGGTTTTAGCATGACACAACTGCCCAAACTAGCGTCTGTAGCAGACCGCAGTTTGGTTAGAACAACTCAGATCGCTGAATCTTTACTAATCGGCATCCTATTCATCCTTCTGCCTTCATCCTTCTGCCTTCATCCTTTCGCTATCTAACTATCCTACTTAGATTTTGGCAGGACTTTTTCGCAGGAAAAGTCTTTTACAACCCTCCCTGACAAAGGATTCAGGACTGCTGGGATCGACTGGGCATCTTGCCGATGGAGGCCCTTGGGATAGAACCCGATTTACAAAGTCAATGTCTACGCCTGCTGCCCATGTCTGGTGAAGATACTTATATCTATGCTACGTAGCAGTTTGAGATCAGGGATCTTTGAGGTGGGATCTTTTAAGTTAAGAGAAGTAAATTCAGCCAACCTGGGAGGAACTGGGCGCGTCTAGACTGTAGGCAGAACTGGAGAACAGCTTTTTCGTAGCCTTGAAGGACAGCCCAAATGCTAGGTCAGGTTATTGACGATCGCTATGAAATTCAGCAGTCTTTGGGCTACAGTGGTCGGCAAACGTTCATAGCCCTGGATTTGGAGACCCAGCAGCCTGTAGTGGTAAAGCTGCTCAAGTTTGGCGGCGACCTGAGCTGGGAGCAGCTGCGTCTGTTTGAACGAGAAGCCAGTATTTTACAGCAGCTTGATCACCCGGCGATTCCCCGCTACCTGGATTCTTTTGAGCTAGATTTGCCTGACTGTAGAGGCTTTGTTTTAGTGCAAACCTACCTTGAGGCAAAATCTTTAGAAGATCATCTACGGGCCGGACGCAGCTTTAGTGAGCCTGAAGTCAAGCAGATTGCCGAGCAGCTACTCGATATTCTGGCCTACCTGCATACTCAAAATCCTGCCATTGTTCACCGCGATATCAAGCCCAGCAACGTTCTGCTGCGCGATCGCTCAGGGCACCACGTCGGCCAGGTCTATCTAGTTGACTTTGGCGCTGTGCAAAATCTGGTTGCGGCTAAGGGCAGCACGATTACGGTTGTGGGTACTTACGGTTACATGCCGCCGGAACAGTTTGGCGGACGGGCCGTGCCTGCCTCCGACCTCTACAGTTTGGGAGCGACGCTCATCTACCTGCTCACGGGGACACATCCGGCTGATCTGCCACAGGAAAATTTACGCATCCAGTTTGAGGCTCAAACTCGGCTGAGTAATGAGCTGAGTCGGTGGCTGAGAAAGCTGACAGAACCTGGCCTCGACAGACGCTTTAGCTCAGCAGCCCAGACGCTACAGAGCCTGCGCCAGCCCTCATCGGCAGACATCGAAACTTCCCGCTCTCGCCCCCAAGGCACCCACATTCGGCTGATCAAAGGTCACAATACCCTGAAGGTGTGCATTCCTCGCCCTGCGATTGGCCCTAGCGTTCCTTTACCGTCGGTTCGAGGCTGGGGCTGCATTTTGGCGGTTGTTTTATCCTACGGCTGGCTGTTGTGGGTAGCGATCGCTTTGATAAACAGGCTGGGCGTTTGGCTTCTAAGCTTCTTGACAGAAAAGCAGATTAGCTTCGACTCTCAGCAAATTACCGTAACCTATAAGCTGCTGGAAGTCATTCCGGCGCTGCAGCGATCGCTGTCACTTCAGCAAATTTCTCAGCTAGAAAGAAGCGAAGCAAGCTATCTCAAGTCTGATTGGGGCTACCTGAAGAATCAAGCAGAGATCACTATTTGGGTCGGCAACTATCCGCTCAAGCTCAACAAGCTGGGCGGATTAACCACGCCAGAGCTAGACTGGCTGGAATACGAACTTAATAGCTGGCTCGATTTGCCGGTTCAGCGCCAAAAAATCCGGCTGACGCACCAGCATCCTCCCCATTAGTTCCCTATTGGGTCGCTGACTATGGGCTTATATCAATTAAAAAATGCTTGGTTAACTGCCTAGTAGGCGATCGCCTACTAGGCCAAAACTTCCACTAGAAATGCCCAACCTAGATGCCTAGCTTAGAGCTGCTGAGCCAGCCGCAGCCCCTGGCGCACCATCTGGTTGGCATAGCCCCATTCGTTGTCATACCAGCTCATAACTTTGACTAAATCGCCGTCTACGACCTGAGTCATGGTGAGGTCTACAATCGAGGCTCTAGAGTCTTGAATAATGTCAGAGGACACAATTGGATCTTCGGAAACGCCAAGGACGCCCTGATATTGCTCAGTTTCTGCCTCTTCACGAAAGATCTGGTTGAGGGCTTCGGCCTCTACTGGGCGATCGCAGACAAAAACAATATCGGCAATAGAGCCGACTGGCACAGGGCCGCGCACCGCCACACCATTAAACTTGCCCTTTAGCTCGGGCAGCACTTCTGTAGTGGCGATCGCCGCTCCGGTACTGGTGGGTACAAAATTAGCTGCTGCCGCCCGCCCGCGACGATATTTTGAGCTAGGCGAATCCACGATAGCCTGACTGGACGTGTAGGCATGAATTGTGGTCATAATCGCTTTTTTAATACCGACTCGCCGCTGCATCACTTCAACCACCGGAGCAATGCAGTTGGTGGTACAGCTAGCACAGGAGACAGTCTTAGCGGCATCTGCACTTTGCTGGTTAATGCCATAGACCACCGTAGTAATGCCGTCGCTCTTGGGGGGAGCTGAGAGGACTACATGCTTAGCTCCTGCCTGCAGGTGCTTTTCGAGTCCTTCGCTGCGGCGAAACACCCCTGTACACTCAAAGACAATATCAATGCCTAAGTCATCCCAGGGAAGCTGGGCGGGGTCTTTCTCGCTAAAAACCTTGTAAGATGTCTCACCCAGAGTCAGGCTGCTTTCGTCACTCTTGATTGGCTGATGGTAGCGACCATACACAGTGTCATACCGTAGCAAGTAGGCCAGGTTATCTGGAGAAACCAGATCGTTGATCGCAACTAGCTCCATCTCTGGATGCTCAACGATAATTTTGAGTGCGGCTCGACCGATACGGCCTAAACCATTGATAGCAACACGAACCATTGGCCCCCCTTTTGGTTTTTAAGCAATTTTTACTGACAAGCCTTACTGGCGATAGTCTGGGTCTACCCAGCAGAGAGGTAGCTGTTCGCCTGATGGAAAAACGAGCTGGGCTTTACTAACGCTTTCGGGTGGCTGCTCTTCTTGCCCAGCCTGATGCTGTCCGGTTGCTTCGCTCTCAGTCGGGTTAATTAAAGCTTCAGTATCAGTTACCTTAAATAAAATGCCGGTTTCTTTGTTTTGCATAAGCACGGCGAATCTCCTTTTCTATTACGTTTGAACTAGCCTTGGAAAAACCAGTCTTAAAGCCAGTGCGGTGTCAACACTTAATCTCAGAGTGATGCCCTAGTTCGTAGTTAGCGCTTCAGCGCTAAAGCATTGACTACCAACCCTGATTTCTAACTGCGGCAATGCACCCGTCTTGAGTCAGGTTCAATGCTTCAGCCCTAGCGGCTTAAGTAGCGTCTCGCTCATCGGCCCGAGCCGGAGGGCTGGTAGCCTCAACTGCGGTAAAAGATTCATCAATGCGGTAGGTATGAGCAGCCTGCTGCGGCACCACCCAAGAGTCACCCGGCTGCAGCTGAACCACCTTGCCCTCTAGATGCAGTTCAGCTCGCCCTGCAATCACGTAACCTACTGTCTCATAGTCTCGTCTGGTTTCAGGTTTAGGTTCGCTTCCAGGTTCACTTGGGGCTTCTTGCCACAGGCGCATAGCTAGCTTTTGGCCTGAGGCTAAATAGGTCTGTCCCATCTCCCCTGTTGCAGCATTTTGCTGATTGGTTTTAAAAATAGAAGCTTCTGGCATATTGACGTATTGGTTCCTGTAGTGGACGTAAGAGAAAAGTTGCTTTTTGAAGTATTTGAAGTCTGGGCTATCTGTTCTGAACATAGAAAAAAGGAGGCGCGCTGGCGTCTTTCTATGGGGGGAAGTCGCTCAAAAGAATGTTTTAGACATCGGTAGCTAGCTAGAGTACAACCAAACTTTTTTGGGATAAGCTGCAAATGCAGCGATCGCCAAAAGTACTTGACACCCGCGATCGCCACTTTGAATTTGCCGCTACCAAAAGACGTTATGCCCCATTCTGATTCTCAAAACTCAGCCGATCGCAAAACCAAGCTGGAGACTGCTGACGAAAAAACGGTTGATCCCAGAGACTTGATCTACAACAGCGAAACCGGGCAGCATCCCCGTGAGGTGATCGAAAATCCCGCAGTAGCGCCTCAGATGCTTAATGATCCTGAAACCTCACGAGCAGGATTCATCCGCGCAGAACGAGGAGAAAACCAAGACACCCAGTAGTCTTTCAGCGGTCTTTGGGCAAAACATCCCCCGTAGAATAGGCAGCACTCACCTAACGCTAAATTCAGAGCCATGTCAGAAAGTTGCGTGAGTTTGTAGAAAATAGTTGGCAATCAGTCAGTAGGAAACCAAATGGCAGACCAGAAATCTCAAGACCTGCAACAGGGTCATAAAGTAGCAGGCAACCCAGAGCAGACCAACCAGCCCCCCAAAATACAAACCGAAGCGACTTCAATGGCTGAGGCTGTCAGAGTAGGTCAAGAAGACAACAGCATTCGCGCCGGGGCAACTGTTCCTGGAAACCATGAACACAGCGCTAGCGGGGCTTCAACTGTTGGCGGTGACCCGGATGCTATGAGCTATCAGGCCAAAGTCGTTGGAGAAGAGGCCGTTGGCGGGACGACGCCAACTCCAGATCAAAACGTGGTAGACGACATTGGTGAGGCAATGGGTATTGAGGCGATTGACGAACAGCCGCTAGAAATTACTGAGCGTATGCACGCCCGCGATCGCCAGCGAGCAGAGCTTGATCTCCTAGCTCAGGATGACGCCTCTATTTAAGATTCGTTCTAGGATTCGTCTGAGAAAAGCGCAGCGCTAGCTAGAGAAAAGCGCAGCGCTAGCCAGGAAATCACGATTACGCCCCATATTTTTGCAGTCGGCCAGCATTAGCCAGCGCCAGCCCCATCAGGTGTGTGCCTGGGCGAGTGCCCAGCATTCCCCGGCGGCAGGCGTATTCATCGAACTGGGCGACGCCATCTACCCGAGTATGAGCGCCATAAATTAGCAGCGGTACCGGGTGCCAGCTATGCTGGCCCATTGTGGCCGGGGTGGAGTGGTCGGCGGTTACAACTAAGACGTCAGGGGCCAGGGTTGTAATCAGGGGCAGTAGCCGATCGACCGTTTCAATCAGGGAAACCTTGCTGTCAAAGTCAGCGTCTTCTCCCAGACTGTCTGACTTTTTGACATGGACAAAGAAGAAGTTGTAGTCTTTGGCATACTGAGCTTGCAGAGCCTTGAAGCGGGCCTCGATTCCCCCTGGCGGATCAACTAAATCCATCCCAATCAGGCGACTCACTCCCCGATACATGGGATAGTCTGCAATGCAGAGCCCTTTTAGCTTGAAGCGCTCCTGTAGCGAGGGCAGTGGCTCATAGCGCTCAAAGCCTCTAAGCAAAATCATATTGGCGGGTTTTTCAGCCGCTAACACTGATTTGACCTGCTCCACAAACGAGCAAATTAGCTTTTCAGTAAGCTGGGAGCCATCGTCTTTGGCCCTAGGTTCAGCCGCAGGTACCCCGGTCTGCTGAGGATCAGTATCGACTAAATTTCCCCCTAGGTTTGCTCCTCTCAGCACCAGTACTGCCCGGTGTTCGCTGACGGTTTCAAAAAAGAAGGTGCCGTCAAAGTCGAGGCTCACCTGATCGCGGATTTTTTGAGTCAGTTTTTGGTTCAGGTCTGTGGCAATGCGACCGGCTCGGCGATCGCTAATATTACCGGCTTCATCTACAGTCGCAAAGTTGACCCGCGCTGCCACATCCCCTGCCTGCAGGTCAAAGTCAATACCTAGGGCTGATAAGACGCCGCGCCCTACCCGATAGTGCAGCGGATCGTAACCAAATAAAGCCAAGTGACCTGGGCCGCTGCCGGGGGTAATTCCTGGCCCGACGATTTCTAAAAGTCCACAGCTTGACTCTTTGGCTAGCTGATCAAAATTGTGAGTATCTGCCACCTGTAGCTCGGTGCCACCCCGCTCGGCATCAGGTAAGCCTCCCAGTCCGTCTAAAATGAGATAAACAATTTTGCCACCCTCCTCCCAGACCAGATCTTCCCAGATTTTTGTTATGTCCGTATTCATGTTGAGGAAAAGGGCTAACCACTTAGAGAGACTGCTTATGTCTGGCTTTATATCAGACGGCAGGGGAAGTGAGGCAACCTTCAAAAGGTAGAGGTCTATTTAACAGGCTAGATTTTGGCAGGCTAGACTTTGGGTGTAGCCAATCACAAAAATATGCGAGGTCATAGTCATGACACCTGATTCTGATGAGCAAGCGCCAGAGATGGGCCGTCTTCGCGGCGATGTCTGGTCTGATTTGCGGGCGGTTAAGCGCTTAGAGCACACGCAGCAGGATGTAAACTCGCTACAAACTGCAATCAACCACCTGCAGCAGCGATGGATAATTAGTGTGATCCTGTCAGGAACGGTTGCGATCGCCTTAGGAATTGGTTTAGCGTTTACCTATAGTCAGGTGCGCTCATTACAGCAGCAGTTACAGTCTCAGGCTTTTGTGCCTGATTCTGATTTGCGATCGCCCGTAAAGTAAGTTTTATCTAACCATGTCTGATTTGCCCGATTCTGCGATTTCCGACTCTACGGTTTCCGATTCTACAGTCTCTAGCTCCGCTGTCTACGAGAGCACCTATGAGCCAGCGACAGCCACTAGGACGTCATCTAGCAGCCTAGTGCGCTCGTCTGTGGCCGAAACTCATTTAGAAGAGCTTGCTCGTGAAGTGCTAGAGCTAAAGCTGGCTGCTTTGTCTGAAACGAATGCGGCAGAAAAGTCAGTTCGGCAGCTCCAGCGGCAGCTGGGACGCCTTAGAGCCATCCTGCTGCTGGCGTTTATTTTGTTCGGCGGCGTGATCACCTGGCAGGTTAGTAGCTGGCGCGCTCAGCAGGGCCAGATTGCCCAGATGCAAACTCAGCTTGCTGCAATTGATACAACTCAGCCTGAGCGGGTACAGCAGCTCATTGAGGAAATTGCCGACCTGCAGCAGCAGGTACCCAACAACCTGTCTACCCTCCTAGAGCGCAACCAGCAGGACATTCAGACGCTGCAGAGTACGCTCAGCGATCTAAACGAAACGGTAGGCGATCGCCAGCGAGCCTTGGTGGTGCTAACCCAGGCACTACAGGATATTCTCACCGATAGCACTGTCCCCCTGCTCAACCCAGCACCAGTACCTCAGGCAGAGGCTGTCGATGAAGCTGAGTCGCAAAATTGATTACAGCCTGAGTTGAGGAAAGCCCCATGACGGTTCTAGCTCTACCAAAACAGGCTAAATCAAAAATTTACAGGTGTTTTAGGTGCCTGAAATTAGGCCCATACTCAGCCGCCGGATCGCTCGCTGAGCCACGTCAGCATAGCTCAAATCGCCGCAAAACAGCTTCACCATCTTTTCAGTACTGGCAGGACGCTTGACGCCTACCCGATAGGCTAGCTTAGGCGCTTTGTAAAACGCTTGGGCCAGCCGTCTGGCCCAGCGCATGTCCCCACCCCACTCTTCGTTGATGACGCGGGTGTAGTCTTCTAAAGCCTGGGCATTACCGCCGAGGGCCTGATCAATGGCCCGTGCTGCTTTCACGCCGCTAAACATAGAAGGACGAATGCCCTCAGCCGTAAATGGATCGACGACGCAGGCAGACTCGCCCACCAGCAAAGCGTTCTGAGTATGCAGCGTCTGTTCCCCATCCCAAATCAGCAGCGGATGGCCGTGCTGCTTGACCTGAGTGGCATCAATGCCAAATTCAGCAGAGTATTCTGTCAGCGGCGACAGCAGGTCATATTTACCCTGACTGCCCGAGCGAAACACACCGCCGCCAATCGAGTAGCCATCCGCTTTGGGGAAGTTCCAGGCGTAGCCGTTTTGAGCAGGCCAAACTCAAAATGCACTACAGGTTCACTGGGCACAGCCAAACGCGGTTCGGCTTCGAGCGCAGCACCCATCAGGTAGCGACGGTTGTTAAACCCCAGCCATTTAGCCAGTGAACCCCTAGCCCCATCAGCTGCAATCAAGTAGCGCCCTTCGATCGGAGCCTGGGGCGTATCAAGCTGCCAGCGATCGCTCTTAAACGCAATCCCCATAACTTTTGTGCTGTCTTTGAGCTGTGCTCCCTGCCGCTGGGCCTGCTGCACAATAAAGTAGTCAAATTGGTCGCGCCGCACCATCCACAGCGGTTGTGAAGCTTCGACCTCCCTCTCAACCGCATCTTGCATCTGCCAGGTATAGCGGACTTTGCTGACCTTGACAGAGATAGCCGGGGTAAAGTCAAAGTCAAACCACTGGGCTACCTGAGGTGAAACCCCGCCACCACAGGGCTTATAGCGCGGCAGCGTAGCTCGATCGAGCAGCAGTACCGATCGCCCTGCTTTGGCTAAGTGGTAAGCAGCGGTGCTGCCAGCAGGGCCAGCGCCTACAATTACGCAGTCATACATAGGGATACTTGGCCGATGCAATCGGCAGTAGGTAGCATTTTTGTAAACTAATTTTAGCCCCATCGTGATCTGGCTAACGGCGGCGATCGCCAAACTCGGCTTGCATAGAAGAGCTGATAGTTTTTTAACCATGCGCTCAATTTTTAGACAGCTTAATTTCTCTTTTGCGTTTCTGCAGCGCTGCTTTGTGGTGATGATTCTGGGGAGCTGGTTGTGGCTGCTAGCATTTAGCCTTGCCCCGGCCCAGGCTGCTGAGACAGTCATTAATCCGCTAGCCGATGAGACTCCGGCTGCTGTGGATTTAAAGAACAGCCTGCAAAATGCCGATACGACCATCAAAGAAAAGCTAGAATCTGCGGTTAACGCTATTCAAGCTGACCTGAAAGACCTGAGCGAAACTGCCGCCAGCGAACCTAAAACTCTGACATTGCCTGCAGTGGAAGCGGTCACCGATAAAGCCGCAGACAGACTCAAAACCGCCACTACAGAAGCTAGCGAAACTCTGGAAACCGCTAGCCAGACGGCTTTAGAAAAAGCCGCCGCTCGTAGCCAGCCAGTTCCTGATAGCCAACAGTCGGCAGCACAGCTAGCGGAGGAAGCCGTTGAAACTGCGACTCAGACCGCTAAGCAGACTTTAGAAGAAACCGTGAGTCAGATGAGCGAAGATCTAGATCAGGCGGCGACAGCCCTGCCGCCAACCGCCGACCCTGCCGCAGTCAAGGCCATAGAGTCAGCAAAGGAAACCGTTCAGGCGATCGCTGATGACGCTACGACAGATCTAAACGCTACAACAGCCACGCCGCCCACACCCATGAGCGCTCCTCGAGCTGTTATGGAAACGCCTGCCGAATCGGCTACACCTGATACCAAACCAGCCTGGTTAGAGAAGTTAAGAAACTTCTTTCGATAGAGGCGATCGCCATTTATTTTCAGTTTAATAAAGGTAAAAGCTGTAACAGGAAAGTCCCAGAAACCACGATAGGATTTTGAAAACTTTCTTGTTACGATCAAAGTCGATAAACTCGTTAGACTCAGGCAAAATTTGCTTGGGTTTGAGCAATAGCTCTGCTTAGTTCCCTCAACTCTTTCGTTTACAGGTTAGAACATAGGGTGCTATCGGCCATCACTGATCAGATGAAGATAGTAATCTCTCTGACACTTTATCGGCACCTCACGAGCACTTTATCAGGAGAAACCTATTATGATTCGGTTTGCATCACTTACCTGGCTTTTAACTAGCTTCGCTATTTTACCTGTCGCTCATGCTCAAGAACTGCAGGGTTCTGCGGCTGATCTAAACTCTTTAGAGTCGCAAAGCATTGAGCTGAGCACGAGCGGACAGTCTTTAGACGCTGTTGCTGAGCAGATTAATCAGGCTGCGGGCGAACCTCGACGAGGGAGAAATTTTATTCCCGTATCAGAGGTGCTCTCGTCACCAGCCTTTGAGGGCGTTGTGAATGAAGACAACGACGTGCCTGATAGTCTCGCTATTTATGATTCTATGGGCACGCCTTCGATTGGTTTTGGCACAGAGCTTTAGCCTCGTCGTTGGCGACACTTAGCCAGCAGCATAGCAACCTTAACTCATCTGCAGGTAGAGGGAGTTGTGAAAGGCTTTTCCTGTAAAAACGTCCTTTCACAACCCTCATAGGGCATCTGTATATTTAAGCAGAAGCAGCTCTCTCTTTGCTGCGCGCTCTCAAGGCATAGGCATTTGCCTGAGAAGCTGTTTAAGAAGAAGTATGCTGTCATATTTGGCACTCGGAAGTTCCCTTGATCTCCTTCTTTAAGGAAGATTTAGGGGGATCTCAATAGTACAGGTACCTTACAGGAGACTTTTAAGACATTCCCTGAACAGTGGTCTTGCGTACAGTGGCGGCTGTGCTGTCAATACTCTTTTCGCTGCTAAGCTCTGCCTGTGTTTAATCAGGTGTTCAATAGACCTGTCAGTAAGTCAGCAGCAGCAAAAATACTGAAAAACCCAGGGTAATAGCGTCAATGCCGGGTGTTGATTTTACAGGAATTGTGCAGTGCCACGTATATTTGGCTTAAAAAAAGGTCTAAGTTGCGTATTTTCCAAGATTTAATTTTGCTCGAGTCTCGCTTAAGATTCCCAACATATGCATCTACCTGGATGGCTGATTGGCCACTTTCTCAAGGGGAGTTTTTTGTCGCATGTCTCTTGCTCTGCAGCTTAGCTCTACTTTGTCTTCAAACTGGTTTCATTTCGCCGCACTAAATCGAAACTTGCCCCAACATCTTGAAACCTCGTTTTCAGGCGCGCCCGGTCAGGCCGCAGATTTCCTAAGCAACTTTCGAGCATTTTTGACGCCGCTGACTCAGCAGTCCTTCAAACAAGTAAGCAGCCAGCTTGAGCGGGAGCTGTCGATTGTCAATCAGTCTTTGCAGATGCTCAAAAATCAGGGTTTTGAGCGAATTTTGCACGTCATGCTAGAGTCGATTGCCTTTAAGATTGCCGAGCTGCTAAATGCTGACCGCACCTCAATTTTTTTGGTAGATGATGTCAATCAAGAGCTGTGGTCTATTGTGGCCGAGCAAGATACGGGCAAACCCATCGAAATTCGCCTGCCGCTCGGTCAGGGTGTGGCAGGATTTGTCGCTAGCCAGCAGCAGACAATTAATGCCCCTTTTGATTTTTATAGTGACCCGCGATCGCACGAAGCCCAGCAGCTAGAGCAGCAAACGGGCTATCGAACTTATACGCTCCTAGCGGTACCGCTGTTTGATCAGCAGGGCAAGTTCTTAGCGGTAGTGCAGCTACTCAACAAGCTACTGCCCCAAAGTCACTGTGATAGCTTTGAAGACCGCCTTGATCCGCAAGGATTCACGGCTGAAGATGAGAAGCTGCTCAAAGACTTCAGCAATACAATTCGTCTGATTCTAGAAAGTTCCCAGCGATTTCACGCCGCTGCCCGTCAGCAGCAAGCCGCCGCAGGCTTGATGAAGGCTACTCAGTCGCTAAATCAGAGCGGTCTGAAGCTAGAGGAAACCCTACAGCGCGTTATGGATGAGGCCAAGCAGCTTATGAACGCAGATCGCAGCACGTTTTGGCTGCTCGATCGGCAGCAGGGGGGGCTTCGAGCTGAGATTACAACAGCAGAGGGAGCTTCAAAAACGCTGCAGCTGGCTGTAGGACAGGGCTATGTGGGACAAGCAGCCGCCCGCAAACAGGCTTTTAACATTCCTTATGATCTCTATCAGCGGCAGGATTCTGATACTGCACGGCAGGTCGATCAAATTAGCGGCTACCGTACCTACAGCCTGCTCTGTGTGCCTGCTTTTAATCCTAGCGGTGAGCTAATTGGGGTTACACAGCTTGTCAATAAACGGCGCAACCAGCCCCACCTCGAAGAAAATCCGGCCTCAACCTGTCAAACTCCAATTCAGTTCAGGGCTAGTTTTTCGGCAGAAGATGAGGCTTTTCTGGAGGTTTTTAACATCCATGCCGGAGTAGCTTTGCAAAATGCGCTTTTCGTTGAGGAACTCGAAAAAACAGTTGTAGCGCGAACTCAGGAACTGCACGAGAAGAATCAGCAGCTTCAGCGCGAGGTTGAAGAACGTCGTCGGGCTGAGGCCACTCTAGAAAACCTCAATCAGGAACTGCAGCAGCTAGCTGATCTAGATGGTTTGACTCAGGTTGCAAACCGTCGCTATCTCGATGAGTACCTGCAAGAGCACTGGCTGCGATCGCAGGAAACCAACCAGCCACTTTCCTTAATTTTGTGCGATATTGACTGCTTCAAGCAGTATAACGATACCTATGGGCATCTCGAAGGCGACAAATGTCTACAGCAGATTGCTCAAGGGCTGAGTCAAACTCTAGCAGGCTCCCCCGGACTCGTGGCCCGCTTTGGCGGCGAAGAATTTACTGTGATTTTGCCAAACACAGCGGCCAAAACCGCGCTGGCAATGGCCGAACACATCCGTCAAAAAATCTGGCAGCTGGCAATTCCTCACACGGGTTCAAAGGTTTGCCAGCAGGTGACCCTAAGTTTGGGGATAGCTACATGCTTGCCCAGTCAGTCACAAATTCCAAAAGACCTAATTGCGGCGGCTGATAAGGCCCTCTATCAGGCTAAAGCGGCTGGACGCAATCGATCGACCGCCCTATAAGCCATTTTAATAGTCAAATCAACCAGTCGGAGTGACTGATAGAGTCGTCTGCGCAAATCTGACAGAAACGGCGATTCACCTGAGAAAAAGGGCAACTGCAAATCTTCACTGGTCAAGGTGCAATCAAAATCAGCCAGAATATCTTCTGGATCATAGGGCAGTGATGCATAGCGGCTAAACGTATAGGTTTCGTTGGACTGAATGACTTTCGTCATAATTAACCTCGCCCTAGGCGATCGCTTGCGAGCAGTTTGCAGGTGATTAAATCCTTAGGAAAGGTGAGCGTCAGCATGTAACCCCAAGCTCTTTTGATTGATTGCGCTCTAAATGATTAATTTGTAGACAAAATTTTTGTTCTAGCTACAAAGTTAGCCAGCCCCTAGTTTTTGATTCATTCATACTAAAAGCACCCCCTGAGATATTAGTCTCAGGGGGTGCTGACAAAATAACTGGTAGCCTGCTAAATCTGCTTGAGCTAGTTTACGACCTGCTCAGCACTGTCTTTGACCTGCTGGCCCAGATTCTTGAGAGACTCTCCGGCAGCATTCAACGGATTTGTGGGAGCCTGCCGAGATTCTGCATCGCGTCTGAGTCTTTCGGCTTTAGCCTCAGCAGCAGAGGTATCCCGACGCGGATCGGTATCTTCATACTGATTCATGCCGCCTACTTTGGTCTGCACAGGGTCGTAGGGTTCGTAGTTTTGTAGCTGATCTCGATCATTTTTAAGATAGTCTCCTGAGCTTTCTGCTAAAGCTGCACTGTTGAGACCACCCAGGCCAAAAACCAGACCCAGACAAAGGCAGAAGGAAATTAAGCCGACGATCGCCCGACGAATAGCGCTGAAATTTAGAACTGTTTTCATAAGTCAAATCCTGAAAGACATTGTCTTGAAATGTAGACATTCCAATCCGTGAAAACCTCTGTCCTAAGGACAAATTCTAAACGTTTAGGTTCTATCGCTAGTTTTAAGTCAGCTATATCGTCAGATAGTTAATAAATAGGCCGTTTGTCAGCATCCTGGACTCAGGGCAAACCCAGACCGACAAAATCACAATGTCATCAGCAGAATCACCATCACCGCGCAATTATTCCCACATCACTTCGCTTGCAGCCGCTCAGTCCTCAGCCGCAAACGGTGAGCTATTCCCTGTCTTGCTTTTTCCGGCGGAGTTTGGCGGTGAGGAGATAGCTCCAAATATTGTCTACGTTCCCCCCGGAATACCGGAAATCAAAGATCAGATAACGGGGACTTTAATCCGCTTTTACGAGGGGGGGCTGATCAATAAGTTGAGCATTTCACCCACCTACAAGGGGAAAAGCTTGGTTCCAGCAACTATCGGAATCAAAGCCTGGCACTCGGATAAAGACGGTGGACTTAACCCATCTATCGAAATTTGGTAAATTGCAGCCAAATTGCAACAGCGACCTCTACGCTCGCCTTCGCTCAGTGAACTGGTTATCCAACTGCGGTTTGCCTCTTAACCTTGACCGTTTATGAATCTGGACTCTTCCCGTGCGGATGGCAGGGCCAGTGGCCAGCCGGATCGCTGTTGGTTTACTGAAACCTAGCGCTGCCTGCTCAAGTAGCTTAGCTCAGCGAAGTGCCTGTCGCTGTTGGGCAGCTTTAGCGATCGCCTTCTAAATTAACCCAGCGCCAAAAAGGGTGGCTAGACCCCTGCTGGCGAATCTTTAGTAGCAGCTTTTCTAAATGCTGCCGCTCACCTGCTGACAGCCCCAGCAGAATATGGCGGCTGTGGCTGACTAAAAGGGCTATAGTTAGCCCCACGCAAAGCCCCAAGCCAGCTGCTGGCAGGGGATTGTAAGCCAAGCCATAGCGGATTTGAGTCCAGGTAAAGTATTCAAGCGCTCGCTCAATTTCAAACCGCAAAACCCACAGGCTGAAGCTGCCAACCGTCAGCCAAAGAACACTGCACACTAGCCACCAAGCGTACATCACGACCTGACTTAGCCGTTCTAGCTGGCGATCGAACTCGGTCGGCGTATTCACGGGTTAAACAACATTTTCAGGTGAGTCTGTCGTCTCTTCAACACCTGCGATCGCCCGTCCTGAGCGCTCACGCCACCAGGCCAGCAGAGTACTGGCAATGAAGATACTGGAGTAGGCCCCCGTCATAAACCCGATAATTAGAGCCAGGGCAAAAAACTTGAGCGTTTCGCCGCCAAAGAGAAAAATAGCAGTCAGCGTTAGCACCGTTGTCAGGGTGGTGTTAATCGATCGCGCCAGGGTTTGATTAACTGAATCATCAACGATTTCATCAATATGGCGCTGCGGATTATATTTAATCGTTTCTCGAATGCGATCGTAAATCACGACCGTATCGTTCACCGAAAATCCCACAATCGTCAGCAGTGCCACCACAAACAGGCTGTCTACCTCGGTGCCCAGTACCAGCCCCAACACCGCAAAGACCCCCAGGGTTACCAGCAGGTCATGCAGCAGGGCTACAATTGAGAAAACAGCATAGTCAAACTGAAACCGCAGGCTGAGATAAGCCGTAATGCCCGCAAAGGCCACCAGCAGCGCTAGCAGGCCAGCCGCAAATAGCTGCCGCCCAATCACAGGGCCAACCACATCAATCTGAGTCGCCTCTGGATCAAACTTTCCTAAAGCTGCCTCTAATGCCTGCTGCAGCCGAGTTCGCGCTTCTACATCTAAAGTTGATGTGCGAATCGACACGGCCTGCCGATTATCTCCCAGAATTTGAATGCTGCTGTTTTCTAACCTTTGCTCTGTCAGCACACCGCGCACGGTGCTAACGTCTACTGGCTCAGTGCAGTTGATAGGAACGGCCTCACAGTCTCGCTCTACCTGCAGCCGCGTCCCTCCCACAAAATCTAAGCCCGGACGCAGAGGCGCGCCAATCTGACTCCAAGAGATGGCCATCGCTATTAATCCGGCTAAAATCACAGCGCCGGAGATTGACCACCAAAGCGATCGCTGTTTGACTACATTAAGTTTCATGGTTGGGACGGAGCCTGAGAATTACGCGCATCCTTCAGCCCAGGGCAAAAAAGCTCAGGCTTACGGAACTGAGAAAAACCCAAAACGAACAGCAGCAGGGTACGGCTACAGGTCAAGGCCGTAAACATGCTGATAGCCACCCCAATCGCCAGGGTGAGGGCAAAGCCTTTAACCAATCCCGCCCCAAACCAAAACAGGGCGGCGCAGGCAATTAGAGTGGTGACATTGCTATCTAAAATGCTGGAAAAAGCACGGTAGAAGCCAGACTCTACAGAGCGATAGGGAGTTTTGCCCGCACGCAGCTCTTCGCGGGTACGTTCAAAAATCAGCACGTTGGCATCTACCGCCATGCCTATACTGAGAATGAACCCGGCAATTCCCGGCAGCGTTAAGGTAACGCCAAAAATGTTGAAAGCCGCCCAGGTCAGCAAGGCGTAGACTACTAGGGCAATGTCCGCCAGCACTCCCGGCAGGCGGTAGTAAACCGCCATGAAGATCAGAACCAAAATCAGGCCAGCGATGCCAGCATAAAGACTCCGCACAATGCTGTCTCGCCCCAGGGTGGCACCGACGGTTCGATTTTCGACTACCTGTACCGGAACGGGCAAGGCACCCCCCCGGAGCTGAATCGCTAAATCTTGGGCACCCTGAGCGTCAAAGCTGCCAGAAATCACGGCGCTGCCGCCTGTAATGCCCGTTTCGGCATACTGCACGTCTACACTGGGGGCACTGATGAGAGCATCGTCCAGCAAAATCCCAATGCTGCGGCCTGTACCTGCAATCCGCTTGGTCAAATCTGTAAAGAGAGTGGCTCCCTCACGGTCAAACTCAATGACGACTTCCCAACTGTTGCCCGCTCCAATCGGTCTGGCGAAAGCATCTGTGAGCTTGTCGCCGGTTAGCCCAGCTGATTCAAATAAGCCTGTAATGGCTTCATAGCTGCGCTCCAAGGCTGCCTGATTTTCAGCAGTTGCCTCTGCATCACCGCTGGCATCTAAAACTGCCTGCTGGGCCAAACGCTCCTGCAAAACCTGCTGCTCTGCCTGAAGCTGGCCCTCGGTTCCCGGCTTCTGAGTCTTAAACTCTAGCTGAGCCGTGCCGCCTAGAACTCGCTCGGCCTGCTCTGGATCGCTGACGCCCGGAAGCTGCACCAGTAGCTGGTCTTCGCCAACAGTTTGCACCACCGCTTCAGAAACACCTAAACCATTGACCCGGTTTTCAATCACCCGCTGCACGGCTTCTAGGTCTTCAGAGGTAATTTCAGGGATTTGCTCGGTTGGCTGCACCATCAGCGTTAGCTGAGAGCCACCGCGCAGATCCAGCCCTAGACGGGTGGGTACTTGCACAATGACGACTATAGCCGCAATCGTCAGCGCTAAAATAACCGCAAGCAGGAGTCGTTGACGTGCCATAGAGCCTTAAACCTGAAGTGCCATCATTTTTTTAACCGCTTCTACAATCTGTTTGGGCTGAACAATTGTAAAACTTTCTAGCTTTCCATTGTAAGGCGTAGGAATGTCCTGCGAGGAAAGTCGCAAGACAGGGGCATCGAGTTCGTCAAAGCAGCGATCGTTGATGGAGGCAATAATCTCGGCGGCAATTCCGGCTGTGCGCATACACTCCTCTACCACAATGACGCGGTGGGTTTTTTGAATTGAAGCGCCAATGGTTTCAAAATCAATGGGCTTGAGCGAAATCAGGTCAATTACTTCTGGGTCGAAGCCGTCTTTTTCTAACGTTTTAACAGCCTGCATGACGTGATGGCGCATTCGAGAATAGGTCAAGAGGGTAACGTCTTTGCCCGATCGCACGATCTCAGCTCGATCTATCGGCACTAGATACTCGTGGTTAGGCAAATCTTCTTTGAGGTTGTAGAGCAGCACATGCTCAAAGAACAGTACCGGATTGTCATCTCGAATAGCCGACTTTAGCAGCCCTTTAGCATTATAGGGAGTTGAGCAGGCCACAATCTTTAGCCCCGGTACAGCCTGAAAGTAAGCCTCTAAACGCTGAGAGTGCTCAGCCCCAAGCTGGCGACCGACTCCCCCCGGCCCTCGAATCACCATCGGGATTTTGTAGTTACCGCCAGACGTATAGCGCAGCATCCCGGCGTTGTTGGCAATCTGGTTGAAGGCCAGCAGCAAAAAGCCCATATTCATGCCTTCAATGATGGGCCGCAGCCCGGTCATTGCGGCTCCAATAGCCATTCCCGTAAAGCTGTTCTCAGCGATTGGGGTATCTAGAACCCGCAGTTCGCCATATTTCTGATAGAGATCTTTGGTAACTTTGTAAGATCCGCCGTAGTGGCCGACATCTTCCCCTAGAACGAACACGGTCTCGTCTCGCCCCATTTCTTCGTCGATAGCTTCCCGCAGCGCGTTGAATAAAAAAGTTTCTGCCATTAGTTTTGAGTTGTCTAAGTGGTATAGCCTTGTCGGTGAGCAAAGAGCCTACAGCCCCGCCGCGATCGCCTATTCTTCTGCAAAGACATAGCGATGTAGCTCGTCGGGGCTAGGATCAGGGCTTTCTTCAGCAAACTTAACCGCTTCATCCACAGTGTCTTGAATCTTTTGCTTGATCGCTTTGAGTTCTGGCTCACCGGCAAGCTTCTGCTCCAGCAGATAGGCTTCAAATTTGCTCAGCGGATCCCGTGCCTGCCATGCCTGCTTTTCTTCTTTGCTGCGCATTTCATCAGGGTCAGCTAGGGAATGGCCCCGGAAGCGGTAGGTGAGACACTCGATCAGGGTAGGGCCTTCCCCAGCTCTAGCCCGAGCGATCGCAGTTTGAGCAGCGGCGTGAACTGCCAAAACATCCATACCGTCAACCTCAACACCGGGTATACCAAAGACGCCGGCTTTGCGGTAGATTTCGGGCTGAGAGGTAGAGCGTTCGTGGGCCATGCCGATTGCCCACTTGTTATTTTCAACCACAAAGATAATGGGCAGCTTCCACAAAGCCGCCATATTCAAGCATTCAAAAAACTGACCGTTGTTGGTGGTGCCATCGCCAAAAAAACAGGCCGCTACCTGATCGGCGTCGTTTTGACCCAAGGCGTCGCGCCGATACTTACTCTGGAAGGCAGCCCCCAAAGCCACAGGAATCCCTTCACCAATAAAGGCAAAGCCTCCTAAAAAATTATGCTCTGACGAGAACAGGTGCATCGAACCGCCGCGTCCTCGACTACAGCCCGTTTCTTTGCCAAACAGTTCGGCCATGACATTGCGGGCAGGTACTCCAGCGCTGAGGGCGTGGACGTGGTCGCGGTAGGTGCTGCAGACGTAATCGTCGGGTCGCAGCGACTTAATCACGCCGCTTGAGACAGCCTCTTGCCCGTTGTAAAGATGGACAAAACCGAACATTTTGCCGCGATAGTACATTTCAGCGCAGCGGTCTTCAAAATAGCGACCGAGCACCATGTCTTCAAATAACCTCAGCCCCTCTTCGGCAGAGATCTGGGCTGAGGCCGCTTGAAACATCGGTAAAGTTCTTTCCTGAACCATGAATTTGCAGTATCCTCTCTCTCAGCCTGATCTAAAGTTTGAAAGACATTCTCACGATAGCCTGACTCAGAGACTGTGATCCTATGAAAAGATCAAAGCCACAGCTAGACTTCGGGTACTCGCTGCCGCCAAAATTTGCCATGTAATTGTTGCCGTTTCTAACGTTAACCTCTCAAGGCTTGCTAAAGCAATCATTTGGCCTTATTTCTGGCCCGATTTTAGACGGTGCCTGAACCAGCTTAGCGTTCCCTGTGTTCGAATTCTCTTGAGCTTGAATTCCTTTAAGAACCAAGGTGGCTCGTGGCAGCTAGCAGCCAAATCGTTTTAGTTGATCGGGTGTATTTCACTAAACTTAATATTGGGATTGAGGCGGACTTATAAATTAAGTTTGCACACATTATTAAAGTAAAAGGGACTTCTACATTTCAACAAAGGGGATGCAGGCTATCATAGTGGCGTTTTCAAACAAAGGTCGGCTCGATGTTTAGGCTATCTGTGTCAATAATTTGCTGCTGTCAAAGATTACGTTGATATTGCTGCTGGGGATGTAGACTGTGCGAATTCCGCTTGATTATTATCGAATTTTGGGACTGCCGATTCAGGCAACAGAAGAACAGCTAAAGCAGGCTC
Organism: Leptolyngbyaceae cyanobacterium RM1_1_2; assembly: GCA_012032345.1. Lineage (GTDB taxonomy): Bacteria > Cyanobacteriota > Cyanobacteriia > Phormidesmidales > Phormidesmidaceae > Sphaerothrix. Next base: position 36,258 of record JAAUQI010000032.1, read on the forward strand.
ACCGCGATCGCACCCTACAGCTGCCTCGTCGCGAGTATTCGGCTACGGCCATCGAAGCGCGTAAGCAGCTCATTGACGAAGCCTATAAAGTCCTGAGCGACCCGCAGCAGCGACAAGAATACGATACTCATTTTCTCAGTAAATCCTATGCGCTGGAAGTTTCAGCGGCTGACCCAGAGGCGGCTGAGGTAAATGCTACGGTGGGGGAGGAGGCGCTGCGATCGCTGGCCTCTGAGTCTACAAATGATGCCTACACGCCGACGATTGAGATCAGCGACACCCAGTTTTTGGGAGCACTGCTGATTTTATTAGAGCTAGGGGAATACGAGCTAGTGATTCGGCTGGGTCGGCCCTACATCAGCAGCGGCAGCGATAGCTTAGAAGACGGGCGCTTTGGCGATCGCAAAACAGCTCTCTCTGATGTGGTCTCATCTCTAGCGCTAGCCTGCTTAGAACTAGGCCGTGAGCAGTGGCAGCAGCATCAATACGAAGGCGCGGCTGAGTCTTTAGAGACTGGCAATGAGCTGTTGATGAGAGAAGAGCTGTTTCCAGCCGTTCGCAATGAAATTCAGGCCGAACTTTACAAGCTGCGACCGTATCGCATTCTAGAACTGGTTGCCCTGCCGCTCAACCACAATCAGGAGCGCCGCCAAGGCATACAGCTACTCAAGAACATGCTGCACGATCGCGGCGGCATTGACGGCACCGAAGACGATCTCTCCGGTCTGACGATTGATGACTTTCTGCGGTTTATTCAACAGCTACGGGGCTATCTAACGTCAGCTGAGCAGCAGGAAATTTTTGAAGTTGAAACCCGACGGCCCTCGTCTGTAGGCACCTATTTAGGCATCTATGCCCTACTGGCCAGGGGGTTTGCCTATCAGCAGCCCGCTCTGATTCGCCGCGCTAAAAAGATGCTGATGCATTTGGGCACCCGTCAAGACGTCCATCTAGAACAGGCTGTTTGCGCCCTCCTGTTAGGCCAAACTGAGGAAGCCAGCCGCGCCTTAGAGCTGAGCCATGAGTACGAGCCACTGGCCTTTATTCGAGAGCAATCCCAGGGGGCACCTGATCTGCTACCGGGGCTTTGTCTGTATGCGGAGCGATGGCTCAAGCAGGAGGTTTTTGCCCATTTTCGAGATTTAACCCAGCACCAAACTTCACTCAAAGAATATTTTGCCAGTGAGCATGTCCAGGCATATCTAGAAGCCATGCCGATTGAGGCAGAGGTTTTTCAGGCCCAGGCTAGCTCACGGGCCTGGGCTAGTCCTGCTGCAGAGCGCCTAGCCGTCTCAGGGTCAGTTCCTCACCCGGCTGGTACGGTCGCGGTATCTACAGAAGCGATTCCCTCGCTCAGACAGACTGCCGTGGAGTCAAAGGTAGCCGAGCCATCCCGGTCTGTCAGCGTGGCTGAACAGATTGCGCAGCTCTCGCCAGAAGGTCGATTGCAGCCAGTAGGTACCGCCTCAACCAATGGTGCAGTGCCAGGAGACAGTAACGCTTTGAACAATGGGGCCAGCGTTCCCAAAGAGGGTATCTCCCAGCGGCGATCGCAGCGGCAGCGATCGCCCCATTGGGGCCGACTGGTTCTAGTTTTTCTGCTGGGCATTTTAGGCATGAGCCTTTTGGGATTTGGGGCTATGCAGGTTTTGGGCTGGGTGACAGGCTTATTTTCTGGGCCAAGACTGCGAGGAGAACCGTTAGCCATTGAGCTTGATCAGCCGCCGATTGAGATTCCTGACGCAGAAACAGTCGCCCAGCAGTCTCCTACTGTTCAGGAAGTTGCTGCCCAGGCTATTAACGACTGGCTGGTTGCTAAGCAAGCGGCTTTGGGTTCCAATTACCAGATCGAGCAGCTTGCTGGCGCTCTAAGTGAACCCCTGCTGACCCAGTGGCGACAGCGAGCGGTTGACGCTCAAAATAATAACTGGTACTGGCAGTACGAGCACGCTGTCGCAATCCAGGCGGTAACGCCGGAAGATCTCAACGCCAGCGAACTCTCAGTCGATGCTCAAGTAGTCGAAAAAGCCAATCTTTATGAGCAGGGAACGCTCAATCCCAATGCTTCTTATGATGAGACTTTGGAGATGCGCTACGACCTAGTTTTAGAGGAAGGAGAATGGCGAGTCAAAAACATGGCAAAGCGAAACTAAACGAACTGAGTTCAGCCTTAGCATTTTAAGTCGCATCTGCCTGATATGATGGCCAAACTCTAGGCTGGAGAATAACTGTGGATTCGATTACGACGATTCTAGATGCTTTGCCGAACCTGCTGCGCGGCGCTCTGGTAACGCTGCAGCTAACCGCATTTTCGGTATGTCTGGGGCTGGTGGGCGGTACGCTTTTAGGAATTGCTAGACTTTCGCCGCTCAAACCCATCAGCTTAGCGGCCCGGGTCTATGTTGATTTTTTTCGCGGCACCCCGCTGCTGGTTCAGATTTTCTGGATTTATTTTGGATTTCCCAGCCTGTTGCAGGGGTTGGGGTTTACCTTCACCTTCAATCGACTAGCGGCAGCCGTATTGGCCCTGAGCTTGAACTCATCAGCTTATCTAGCTGAAATTGTTAGAGCTGGAATTCAATCGATCGAACTGGGTCAGCGGGAAGCTTCTGAATCCCTGGGGCTAGATGCAACCCAGACAATGCGCTACATTATTTTTCCTCAGGCTTTTCGCCGCATGATCCCGCCCTTTGGCAACGAATTTATCACGCTGCTGAAAGATACCAGTCTGGTGGCTGTAATTGGCTATGAGGAGCTTTTCCGCCGAGGACAGCTAATTTATTCTCGTAACTATCAGGCATTTCAGATTTTGACAGCGGTTGCTCTGGTCTATCTGGTACTCAACCTGATTTCATCTCAGGCATTTAGCTGGCTAGAGCGGCGCATGGATCCACGCCTACAGACCCTTAAGCAGCCCGCCGTCCAGCCCGAAACTATACAGTAATGGGCTAACAGATAGGGCGCATACTATGCGCCCATAACGGAATTTTGGAGTCCCTAATTTGCTAGCTGCCAGCACAAGGATCAGCAGACTTGCTAGCACAAGGATCAGCAGACTTGCTAGCACAGGGGTCAGCAGACTTGCCAGCGCAAGGGTCGAGCAGACTTGCTAGCACAGGGGTCGGCAGACTTGCTAGCACAGGGGTCGGCAGCGGCACAGGGATCAGCAGCACAGGGATCAGCTTGCTCAGTTATATCACCGCTGTCGGCAGGAGCTGAAGACTCAGAACTGCAGCCTGTCGCTACTAAGCTGACGCTCAAAATAGAAGCCATTGCCAGAGCAGATAAATAGTTGACGCGCATGTCTTCTTTTCTCCGTGAGGAATTAAATGAAGGGTGATGTTGCTCTGTTCAGGTTTAGGCGTAAGCCTATTGCCCTTAAGGAACGCCTCCATATTTTGACAAAATCCTGAGACCTAGCTGAGAAAACCTGGGATAAGAGATTAAATCTTGTCAATAACTAACCGAAAGCCGAAAAGGATATGACGAGAGCCTACAGGGCGGCTATGTCGGTAGGCGGCTCGACAAAAGCCTGGCAGGTCATCCCAGGAGCAGCCTTTCATCACGACTCTCTGGCGATCGCCTACTGCATTAGTAAACTCAAACACATTGCCAGCCATATCTTCTATGCCGTAAGGGCTACGGCTAAGGGGGTAGTTGCCGACCGGAGTCGTGTGCTGTGCCTGACCCGCCCAGTTTGTAGCCTCAGGCTGCCAGTCGCTGCCCCAGGGAAAGTAACGGCCATCTTCACCACGAGCCGCTTTTTCCCACTCTAGAGCCGTAGGCAAACGGTAAATCTGACCGGTTTGCTGACCCTTCCAGTCGGCATAGGCGATCGCATCATCGTAGGACACCAGCACGACCGGATACTGGCCCTCGCCGGGGGGATAGTCGCTGCCCTGCCAGAGATAGGGCTGCACTTCACTGTAGGGATGGACTAAAACCCCTGAGTTTGGTAGTCATCAGCAGAGATGCCGGGAGCGCGATGTCCAGTGGCTTTAACAAATGCCTGATAGTCAGCATTGGTGGTAAGCTGCTGGCTCATGCAAAAAGCCGCTTGCTCGGTCGTTTGCCGCTCTGGTTCGGAGTCAAACCAGCCCCGCTGCCGCAAACCTTGCTCAGCAGCAGGTCGATCTGCCGGAGCTGAGGCGATCGCCGCTGCTGAAATTTCGTAGCCATAGCTGCGCTCGGCCTCATCGCTGCCTGATATAAAACTACCCGCAGCTACAAAAGCAAAACCTGGCTGGGCTTCACAGCGATCGCGTAAAGTTTCGTCAGCTAGCGGGGCCGCACAGCTTAGCAAAGCACCGACCCAGAACAGTCCGGTTAGGCTAATCCACGCAGGAAAGGCCCCCAAAAGCTTAAAACGCAGCCCGGTAGGACGCCAATTAACCAGATAATTCCGCCAATTTACCCGTGTCATTATCATCCTGCAGCGGTTTAGATAGAAGAGTGTGTTCCCCGTAGATGCCATATTTCCGACAGCGGTTGAAAATATGGAGTGAGGCAAAGTTAGGTGCCAGGCACCTGGCTTTGCTAAGCCTATGCCTATAGTCAGACTTTCAGCAAAAACTCAGGTTTGCTACTTACGATGATTGTAGAAGTCAGCAAGACATCAGCAATGGAAAATCAAGCCTGGGTAGCGCTAGAAACAGGGCAGTGTGAATCTTTAGACAGTCTGGTTTTTGAGCAGCCTGATCAAACCTATCGCCTGTATCGCTTCTTGACTGAACTTGAAGATATTTTAGCGGCAGTCCCCGATGACTACGAGCGGATTCGGGCGATCGCGCCGCTGGTACAAAAGCTGCTAGTCAGCTCCTACTGGCTGCAGATGGAGTACCACAAACCCTCAGAGCAAGGGTGGGCGGTCAATTTTCTCTACCGCGAACACCAGTTTCCGCTGACTGTACAATGGTGACTTGGGCACCCAAACAGCAATCGACCATCCACAACCACGCTACGTGGGGAATTGTAGCGATGATCGGTGGGCAAGAGAAAAATACGCTCTGGCAGCGCTGTCCCAGCGAGCAGCAGCCCGACAAAATTCAGCTAACTGAAGAGAGAGTTTTGCAGCCCGGAGACATAATGGCCTTCATGCCGGGGGCGATTCACTGCGTTGAACCCGTCGGTGATGAAATGACAGTGTCATTCAATCTCTATGGGGTCACCGACTACTCTCAGCGATACCAGTTTGACCCGCTCACCCAAACGGCAAAGAAATTTTAGGGCAAAAAATCCCCAGCTTCTAGAGCTATAGCAGCCTCCACAGAGGCAGGCAAAGTAAATAGAAGCCGGGATAACAGGCGTAGCTAAATTTAGCTCAGGGTCTCATCAACTGCCTGGTCAATTTCGTCTTTAATATTCTCTTTTTCGTGCTGAGCCGCAGCCTGCACCTGCTTGGCTTTACCTTCCATCTGGTCTTTGGGGTCGCCCGTAAATTCACCGACCGCTTCTTGAACCTTGCCTTCAACGTTCTTGAGGGTAGCGTCTACTCTATCTTCAATTCCCATTTTGTTTTCCTTTTGCTTAAAAGCTGCATCACGCATACGACATCTATCCTACGGATAAGATTTGGGTTCTACCTCTATTGAGAGACGGAAATAGAGGTGACAATCTACGAGATGTTTGCTTAAGCACTGACCAAGGGAGTCGATCGCGCCTTGAAATCTGCCTGGGTTAATGCGGCTACGGCAGCCTCGGGATCTCTAACTCGAAACTGCGCCCCCAAGCGCACGAACTGTCGTTGCGGGTGCTTCCCGATAATGGCAACGACAGGAACCTTGGCCTCTCGCTCATCGCCCTGCTGCTGCAGAATTGTTCTGAGCCGATGCTGATAGGTAATGTCTGCTGCAATTTGAGGCTCTAGCTCTACCATCACCAGCCGCACGGTTTCTATGGGTTCAGCATCTTCAATGATTAGCTGAGCGCGATCGTCACGCCTGTCAACTTTGCCCCAAATCATCAGCCGCACGTCTGCCTCGATATACTGACCAATGCGCTCATAAGATCGGGGGAAGACCACTCCCTCTGATTGCCCGGTCAGATCCTCGACCTGCACAATGGCCATGCGATCGCCCTTTTTGGTCACCACAGGCTTAACGCTTGAGAGCATGACAATGGCGCTAATCATAACTTTTTCCGGCTGGTCGGCCAGCTCAGCCAGACTGATAGGAGCCAGCACCCTAGCCGATCGCTGCACGGCCTTCAGCGGATGATCTGAAATATAGAAGCCCAGCAGCTCTTTTTCCAGGCGCAGCTTTTCCTGAGGTTCAAAGTCTGCCACATCAGGAGCCTTGGGAGCCACTTTGAAGCCACTGCTAGCAGCATGGGCGCTACCGTTGGGTGCATCGAACAGACTGCCCTGGCCGATTTCCCGATCTTTGGCGCGGCCCTGTGCCCAGTCAATAATAAAGTTCAAATCGTGGACTAGCTGGTTGCGGTTAGAATTCATCAGGTCAAAGGCACCGCACTGAATCAGCGCCTCTAGGGCACGGCGGTTGACGGCCCGTAAGTCTACGCGATCGCAGAGATCGGCTAGCGACTGAAATGGCCCAGCCTCAGCGCGGCTTTCTAGAATACACTCGATCGCGCCCTGTCCCACATTTCGCACGGCGGATAGGCCAAACAAAATGCTCAGGTTCTCTGGGGTAAAGTCAATACCGGAGCGATTAATATCCGGCGGCAGCACCTCAATGCCCATGCTGACGCAGTTGGCAATGTGCATCTGCACTTTGTCCTGATCGCCGCTGTGGGCCGTCAGCAGCGCCGCCATGTACTCTACTGGATAGTTGGCCTTGAGGTAAGCGGTTTGATAAGTCACAAACCCATAGGCCATCGAGTGCGACTTGTTGAAGCAGTTGGAGGCAACCTGACCATTAGCCAGCAAAAAGTTGTGGTCTCTTGCCACGCCAATGTCGTAGACGGGCTGCATCCCTAAAAACTTACGACTAACAATTTTGACCACTTTTCAACTCCTTTCTGACTACCTTTAAGTAACTCTGCTCTTTTGTATTTCCTCGAGCCTAGGCCCTGCCTAGAAGCGCTCGGCCGAGGGCGCTGCCTCCTAGAAAGAAGCAGCCGTGCTTAAGTCAGCTAACCTTTGAGTCACAATCTGCTTCAAAATTTTCAAGATGATTTCGGCCTCAAGTTTTTCGCTATACTCTCGGGAAGGCTCTAAGCGCAGCAGTGGGCGATCGCTTTCCATATTGGCGACCTCAGCTCTGACAAACGTCCAAACATCAGCCACGGTATAGCAGCCAAACACAATTTGAGGATCGCTGCGATCCAGTTCCCAGTTCATTCGAGCGGCTGCCAACACCTGAGCGTAAAGCTGGTACTGAGGATTTTGAGCTTCAATGCCGCGTTTGGCTTCAACTACGACCAGATAGGGCGCTTCGATTTCACCAGATAGCCCTTTACCCAACACGCCGTCGGCAATTCCAGAGACTTCAAAAGTCACGTAGCGGCCTCTCAAGCTCACTTCTGCCCAAGCCTGGACATAGTCTTGCTCAGCTAGCACCAGCAGCGGATAAATAGCCCGCGCCCAGACGGTGGCCTCATTCATTAGCTGAGTGCGATAGTTCATCAGCCGCGATCGCACATCCTGTACCTGCCGCTGTTCGTCGTGGGTAAGCAAAACTGCTTCAGCCTGCCCCCAGACATGGTTACCCACAGAGCGCTCCTCGATCTCGACTAGAGACCTCAGATCTGACAGAGTCATATTTGAGAATAAGAACTGTCTCATAGCCGTTTTCCCAGTAGAAAAGCAGTGGAAAAGTCATGCGATCGCCGCTGCCGGAGCCAGTACCTGCTTTAATGCTAGCCCTTGCTCAAAAATATCGCTGATAGCGCACATCTCCCCCGTCTCCGTCATGAACTTATGATCGGCTGTCGCTCGAATCGTGGCCCCAGTATCAAGCTGATACTCAAAAACTTCCTGATTACCCCGCTGATGCCACTGAGCAACGGGTTGAATGTAGACAAATCCATTTTGATCGACGCTATAAACGCTGCAGGCAATTTGCCGCTCTACAATCTCTCCGATCGCCATTGGCCCGTACTCAGCCGTGAGAATCTGAGTCTCGTAGCTGAGACAATACTGAGCAAAGTTGACCATCTGCTCCCATAGATCCTCGACCACCTTTTTGGGCACGCCGTTATCCATCGCGCCCTTGATAAAGATGTCGCGGTGCTTGTCCATCTCTGACTGCTTTTTTTTACCCATTGCCCGCCGCAGCAGGTCAGCCTGACCGAGAGAATAGCCCGCCATATCCTGAGCAATCCGCATGATTTGCTCCTGGAAGACCATAATGCCGTAGGTTTCGTTGAGAATAGGCTGAAGAATGCCGTGCTCGTATTGAATTCTTTCGCGTCCGTGCTTGCGGTTAATGAATTTGGGGATCAGTCCGGCGTCGAGGGGGCCAGGGCGGTAAAGAGCCAGCACTGAAGAAATATCTTCTAGACCGGAAGGCTTGAGGTCACGCACAATCTGCCGCATCCCAGAAGACTCTAGCTGAAAGATACCGCCGAGATCGCCACTTTCTAGTAGCTTGTAGGTCTTGGGATCATCCTGGGGTAGGCGATCGAGATCAATGGGAATGTTGTGATGCTGCTGCACTAGATCCACGGTTTTTTGGATCATCGTCAGGTTTCTCAGCCCCAAAAAGTCCATCTTCAGCAGCCCTAAGGCTTCTACATCCTCCATGTAGTACTGAGTGATCACCTGCCCGTCGTTGTTACGCTGCAGCGGCACAATTTCGTCCAGAGGATCTTTAGAAATCACCACCCCAGCGGCGTGCATACCAAAGGTTTTATTCGTGCCCTCAATGCGAATAGCCATGTCAACCCAGTGGCGCACTTGGGAGTCGTTCTCGTATTTTTCTTTGAACTCGGGAGCGGGAGTGCCCTCAGAGATCATCACCTTCAGCTTGGCGGGCTTGCCTCGCGCCACCGGAATCAGCTTTGCCATCCGGTCAGACTCCCCGTAGGGAATATCCAGCACCCGCGCCACGTCTTTGAGTACCGCTTTAGAGGTCATGCGGTTAAAGGTGATAATCTGCGCGACCCGCTCGTCACCGTAGCGACGGGTGACGTATTTGATGACCTCATCGCGGCGATCAATACAAAAGTCGGTATCAATATCGGGCATTGACTTGCGCTCAGGGTTCAAGAAGCGCTCAAACAGCAGGCCGTGATGCACCGGGTCAATATTGGTAATGCCCATAGCATAGGCCACTAGCGATCCCGCCGCGCTGCCGCGCCCTGGCCCTACGGGAATGTCGTGATCCCGAGCAAATTTGATATAGTCCCACACCACCAAAAAATAGGTGGCAAAACCCATCTGAATCATCATCTGGATTTCATATTCCAGGCGATCGCGGTAGATTTGCTCAACCTCAGCGTAGCGCTCAAGCTCAAAGCGCTTGGCCAAGCCAGCTCTAGCCACCTCAGCCAGATAGGTTTCGCCCGTGTGCCCGTCAGGCACCGGAAAATCAGGAATGCGCGGCTGGTCTAAAATCCCGGTGTATGCTTCTACCTTGTCGGCAACTTCCACCGTCGTTAGAATCGAGGCTTCAATCACCTCAGTACTCAGGTGATCGCGGAACAGCAGCCGCATTTCATCGGCGGACTTGAGGTACTCGGTGCCGCTGTAGCGTAGCCGTTTGTCTTCGGTAATCAGTTTGCCAGTTTGAATACACAGCAGCGCGTCATGAGCCTCGACGTCGTTGCAGGAAATATAGTGAGAATCGTTGGTACAGATAATCTTGATATTTAGTTCACCAGCGATCTTGACGATTTCTACATTGACAACGCGGTCTTCTGGAGAGCCGTGGTCTTGAATTTCCAAATAATAGTCATCGCCGAACAGGTCTTGGTACCACTGGGCCACGCGCCGCGCCACGTCCGGGCGACCCTGCATAATTGCCTGGGGTACCTCCCCGCCCAGGCAGGCGCTGGTGACGATCAGCCCTTCGTGATACTGCTCTAAAAGGTCTTTGTTGATGCAGGGACGCGAAAAAATCCCCTTGCCCTGTACGCCCTGCAAATGAGAAATTGTCGTCAGCTTGACCAGGTTTTTGTAGCCCTGGGTGTTTTTTGCCAGTACCACCTGATGGTATTTAGGGCGGCGCTGCTGCTGAGTGATGTCGCCATTGATGACATACATCTCATTGCCAATTATCGGCTTGACCCCTTTGCTCTGGCAGACCTTGATCAGCTCGATCGCGCCATACATTACCCCGTGATCGGTCAGCGCGATCGCAGGCATCTCTAGCTCCACGGCCCGATCAACCAGTTCAGGGAGCTGGCTAGCACCGTCTAAAAGGCTGTAATCGCTGTGAATATGAAGGCCAACAAAGGACATAGCTGACTCAACCCGCATGTTCCCTTAGTACAAATTTACTGCCAATCTCGCCTTTTTCCCAAGCAGGTTGCAAGAGGCGGTTGCTCTTAAGATTAACGGATTCACGCAGGTTTGTACTCTACATCTAGATATTGACGTAATTTTTAACGCTAGATATAGATATTTAGCTTTAGGAAGCTCTCTGGACTCGTTCCTCAGCAGTCACAGCTTTGCCTTAAAAGATAATCTTTGTCATAGTCCCTAAATTCACAAGAGTGGGACTTGCTAATCCAGCTTGCTAAAGGCAGTAGTAATCGAGAAATTGCTCAGTCGTTACAAATTACGGACGATACCGCAGAAAACTACCTTACTCGAATTTTTAGCAAGCTGGGTGGGCGCGATCGCGTTTAAGCTGCCCTTTGGTCACAGAGTCATTTAGCCACCCTAATCTCAGCAAAATCTCAAAGAGAAGGTCTGTCTCAAAATTGAGTATTAGAAGTATGATTTTATACAAAAATAAAAAGTATTCATTCCCTTTCTGGAACTGGTTGGGCCTCTTCTAGAGCTATAGATGCCTGATGAAGATAAAGCTCCTCTGTATGTATGAAAGGACACTATGACAGCAGTCTCAAAGCTTGTTAACCTTTTAGTCATGATGGTTTGCCTTCTTGGGGCGATCGCTGTTTTTATAAGCTGTTACGCAGGTTGTCAATTTGGGTATCTTTTTAAAGGCAGGCAGGGTTAGTTTAGTAGCTTAAGCTTAGTCTCTGTAATGACTACGCTCGAAAGCTATTTGAGGCTTAACCACCAGAGGCTATGTTCGTTATTGACCAGACTGCATCTTGAGCAGGCTACACGACAAGCTTATTTGTCAATTTTAGGAAACGCTAGAATCTGTGGCATCATCCCCTATGACTAGAGCAGGTAAGCCTTCCACACTCTGGGTTACAGCAGAGAGAACCTATCAGTTCCCGTCCATGCTTGGTGAACAATATTGCCTGTTGTATTTAGAATGGGCTTTCCAGCAGCTAGAGGCTGAAATTTCCCAAGAGCGCCTACAGGCAATGTCACAGCTTATTGTTGAGGCAATGACCGGGCCAAGCCGATGCTTTCATAGCCTAGAGCACTGCTTTGATGTTGCTCAGACAGGAGATGCAATTGAGGTACTCGCTGCTCTATTCCACGATGTGGTTTATGTCCAGATCGATGGTGGCATCAGCGCCGAACTCGGTGAAATTTTAGCGCCCTTTATTCAAACGCTGCGGGGGCGACTGGTTGTGCAAGAGCCAGCAGACAATTTTACCGATCGCAGCTTCGCGCTGACCATGGCTATTTTTGACGTGCAGCCGGGGCAGCATCTGGCGCTAGAGCAAAACGAGTTTCTCAGCGCGCTAGTCGCAGCAAACCAGCTGCAATCAGTTTTAGGCTGGCCACAGATAGCCGAGGTTATTGCTTGTATTGAAGCTACAATTCCCTTTCGCCCACCGACTTCAGTGGGGCTGCAGCCAAGTGAAGTTCTCTACCGCAAACTGTCGTTAGCCAATGCTCGCTTTCAGCTAGGCTGGAGCGAAACGAACTTAGTCCGGGCTGTGCAGCGGGCAGTGCGCGTTGCAAACCGAGATGTTGAAAACTTTTCAGACTTACAGGCCGCTGACTTTCTTAGCAATACCTGGAATTTGCTACCGGAAGCCAATGCTTACTTGAGAAATGCCTCGACCTACACCATACAGCAGTATCGTCATGCTCTAGAAAAGACGACAAGCTTCATGTACTATCTCAATGCATCTCTGGTGTTCCGGCAGTTTCAGGGGGAACCCAGCTCATCTGATTATTTTGATCTGCTGCAGCGAGCTAACAAAAATCTGGTTGTGGCTCGTCTCTATCTGAATACAAAGCTTTTGGCGATCGCAATTTTAGAGGCACTCTCCCATCGCCTAGAGACAATGATTCCGCTGGGCTGCTTAGGTCAGGTGGGTTTTTCTGAGATTGCTAATCAAGTGATACGTCAGCAGACTCTGTTGACTTCTGATGTACCCTATCAACCTCGCAACCCGGTTGAGCGAGAGGTTTGGGAGCTTTTAGAAGTGGGTCGAGCACAGGAATCAGGATTTGATATCAAAAACTCGCCGCTGGCAGCTTTTTTCCTGAAACATCTGGGAATGGAGCGGGTGGTTGCTCGTGTGGATCGAGCTAAGGCTTTTTTTCAGGACAAAATTACGGCTGAAGAGTTTCTGGCTGAATGCGATGTCTGGATGATTGAGCTGGTGCAGACTGTTCTTGTCGAGGCAATCAAAGCTGGCAAAGACGAGCGCAACCTGCTGGGTCAGTAGTGGGATCCGCCTGCGGTAATCTCTCTGAGTAGAGGATTGCTCAAGACCAGGTAAAGGGAGAGCTACAGTCTATATCTACAATACCTACACTAGGCGATCGCCACAATAAAGCCAGCAAAACTGTCTTCAAATTGTCGAGCTGTATCGCGGTTTAGACACTTAATCAGTAACGGGTATCAGTCCTGACTTGATCTGCTGTACCTTGAAGTCGCCCAGCGGAACGAGCCAGTACAGCCTCAAGCCCAGAAAGACTCAACAAAAAAGTTTTGTCTCTCTGGGCTTTATTCTAAATCGTTTAGGTCAAGCCTTTACCGCTACCGTAAGCGGCTACTGCCAAACGTAGACCTTAGCTTCAAACTCAGCTAAATCAGTGGTCAAATGACCGTCTTGCACCTCTACGTCATAGTTTCCCGTCCATTCATGCCAGGTACCATCGGCGGGAAAGTTGGGGAAGGTGTAGTCAGACAAAAAGTTATCTGAGAAGTTAACCACTACGGCTACCCGTGAACCTTCGTCGTTCCAGCGAGTATAGGCAAAAATACGGCCTTCCGGGTCTTCGTGGAAAAACTCAATATTTTCACCATACAGCGCGTGATTCTGCTTGCGTAGGGCGATCAAGCCCTTGTAGTACTCAAGCAGATTGCGGTTAGAGTCGTTTTTAAGCAGCGTCCAGTCAATTTTATTTGGCTCAATAGTTTTGTGCTTATATTCGCCAAACTCCTCTCCCATCCACAGCATTGGCAGCCCTACCGCCGTCATCAGCAAAACCGCACCCAGCCTAGCCCGCTTAAAGGCAGCGTCGTCCAAAATTTGGCGATCGCCCAGTTCAGCCAGCAAATGATCATGGTCGTGATTGCTGAGAAAGTTAACCACATTCACCGCCCCGGTATAGCCCTGACGGCGGCAGTCCAGCACATCCTTGAGCTTCTCTAAGTCAAACTGATCGTCACAGAGCTGGTCGCGCAGCGTGAAGTAAAAACTGTAGTGCCATACCCCATCCATTGGCCCGTCTACGCCAGTCACACCCGGATTATCGGGCAGATACTCAGCGACATTATAAAACGGCTTGGGGCCAGACCAGGTTTCAGCTTGTGAGACGACCCAGCCCAGGAAGTCAAAGTTACCAATTTGCTTAGCAGCATCAAAGCGAATACCGTCAGTGTGGTACTCCTCAATCCAAAAGCGAATGGCATCGCCAGAAAACTGACGGGCCGGAAAGCGATCGTAATTTTCATCGTAGAATTCGTAGTTGAATTCTGGCCCCCAGTTGTATTCTTCGTCTTTGGGGGAGTGATGATACCAGTAGTCGTGGTCGATTTGGGTCAGGGGACATTCAGACTCAGAGTGGTTGTAGATGCCATCCATCAGGACGCGAATGCCGCGCCCATGACACTCGTCAATCAGTTTCTTTAGCTCGTCTGTGCTGCCATAGCTAGACTCCGGGGCAAAAAAGTAGCGGGGATTGTAGCCCCAGCTATAGTCACCCGGATATTCTTTGATCGGCATCAGCTCGATGGCTGTAATTCCCAACTCGCAGAGGTAGTCTAGCTTCTCAACTACGTGCTTGTAGCACCCTCTGGGATAGGGATCATCCTCGCCGCCGGAGAAGTCCCCTACATGCATTTCATAAATAATTAGCTGATGATCGGGAGGCAATGGGTTTTCATCATGCTGCCACGCATAAGTATCGACGATCCGCTCTCCGTCTTTAAGCCGAACAACTCCGTTCTGACTAGCATTATCAATATCGGTCGCATAGGGATCGGTAATCGTTACCCATTCATCATCCTCAAAAAACCAGCTTTTGGACTGCACCCGAAATTTGTACTGATAAGTGCCGTCCTCAAGATTGACCTGGGTGCGAAAATAACCGCCCTCTCCTTTTTCCATAGGAATTTCTTCCCAATCGGAGAAAGATCCCGTTAGAGCCGCAGCCTTGTTATAGGGGGCCAGCAGTTTGAACTCAATAGAATTAGCCAAAATGTTCTCCCAGCAACGATGAAGGTTATCCCATACCTGATGCAATTTGCAGCAGCGCTATAAGTGCGATCGCAATCGCAACCTGACTGCCACTGCCGTCAGTGAAAAAGCTTAACTAAACCAAGCTGTAGAAATTCGTCAACTCGGGCAAAAACTCATACAGGCCACCTTGCAAAGAATGCAGCCAAAAGCTGCTTTGCCACGAATGAGCAGGTCAAGGGGCAGAGAGTTGTTCAAAGATTAGACCAAGTATCCAAAAAATAATTCTGACCTGGCATCTAACTCTTGATAGAGAGACTAAGAATTAAATCTTTTGGCAAATCACCCTGTTATTTTTGAGGCAGATGAGACAGCAATCGTTTCAGTAGCGCGATCGCAGGGCAGTTGATGGGGTTGATAATGGAAGTCGTACACTAGGCGATCGCCGCTGCCAGCGACCCTGCATGAAACGCAAACGCTTTTGGATATTTTTAGCCAGTCTTGGCCTGCTGTTTTTCAGCTTGTCTGCCCTGGCTCAAGAGCCGCTGATTGATATCAACCTGCCGACACTGACCCAAAGTGTCGAAGATCCGGCCATTCAAATTGAGGTGGCCTGCGCACGGTTAGACGGCTACTGCCCCTTTAGGGTTGCCGCGCCGCGCTCAGATCTGCTGGGGCGAGTCAGCGCCATCGAAACGGTTTTGCGGCAGGTACGCGATCGCTATATTCAAGTCCCTGATCCAGATTTGCAGAGCGAAATTCGGCTGCAGTCAGAAGCCACTACCCCAGAAGCTGAACCACCTGCAGAGGGAACATCGCGCAGAGCACCTGAAATCTATTTGGGAGTGAGTCCTGATCCGCTGGTGCGCTTAATGAGCGTGACGCGCTTAGATGCGGATCTGCGGGGTGTAGATGTAGAAACTGCGGCAGAAATGATTTCGCAGCGGATTGAGGAGAGTTTGGGGCGATCGCGCTGGGAGCGTCGGCCTGTTTATGTGGTGCAGCAGCTAGTTCTCAGCAGCCTAGTGGGGCTGAGCTGGCTTATTTTCAACTGGGTACTGATCCGTTGGGAAAAACGGCTGCGTCGTCAAAAAGCCGAACTTGCTGGATCTCCGTTTTCCCTCAGCCTGCCGTTTCTAACCTGGCTGAATCAGCGACAGCAGTGGAACTTTACTGAAGCGCAACTGCGGGTTTTTCAACTGTTGCAGGGAGCGCTAGGCATAGGCGGAGCGTTGTTTATTCTCAGCCGCTTTCCTCAAACTCGAATTTTGCAGGTGCGGATTGTGGAGAGCCTGGAGATTCCTGTCAAGATTGGCATTGTGGCTTTGGCAACCTACGTAGCCATACGCCTTAGCTACGTGCTGATTGGGCGCTTGAGTTCGGCTATTGCCAGCGAAGGTGCCCTGACGCCCGAAGTCAATCGACGGCTGCGGCTGCGGATTAATACTATTTCTAGAGTCATTCGCGGGATGGTGACGCTGGCCTGTATTGCTATTGGTAGCTTAGTGACGCTATCAGCCATAGGTATTAACACGGTACCGCTGATTGCTGGGGCCAGTGTTATAGGCGTAGCGCTCTCTCTGGCAGCCCAAGATTTGATCAAAGACACGTTTAACGGTTTTTTTATCATTCTCGAAGACCAGTACGCAGTCGGTGATGTAGTCACCATCCAGGGAATTCGGGGCCTGGTAGAAAACATGAATCTGCGCATTACCCAACTGCGTGACGATCAAGGCTGCCTGGTTTCGATTCCCAACAGCGAGATTCGTCTGATTGCCAACCATTCCAGCCACTGGGCGCGGGCAGACTTGTCAATTCCCGTTGGCTACGACAGCAACGCTGACCAGGTGATAAACCTGATTCAAACGGTAGCCCACGCCATGAGCCAGGATCCGCAGTGGCAGGAGGCCATTTTGATGCCGCCGGAGGTTTTAGGCATCGAAGAGTTTGACGAACGGGGGCTGATGATTCGAGTTTGGATTAAGACCCAGCCGCTGAAGCAGTGGGTCGTAGCCCGAGAGTTTCGGCGGCGGCTGAAGGGAGCCTTGGATCAGGCGGATATTGACATTCCGGCCCATATCGACTTTAAGACTAGCCGTTAGAAAACAAATCATTAAAAAAGCTATCTGCTTCTCTCCACGGGCATAAATTACAGCTATCTTGGGCGTGATCGTTTCTAACCAATATGATTTTCAATCTTGCCAATCTGCCTTACTGGATATTTTTGGGGACGGGCATTCTGCTGTTCCTGTTCGTAATTTTGTCGGGCGGGGGGGATGATGACCTTGAGATTGATACAGACGTTGATGTAGATGTAGATGTAGATGTAGATGTAGATGTAGATGTAGATGCCGATCTTGACCTCGACGCCGACGTAGAGGCAGGTAGCGGCAGTGCCCCCGTTGATCTAGACGCCGACGCCGATGGCGATCTCAGCTTTGGGCAGGTACTTGCCTGGTTTGGCATTGGCCGTGCGCCGATTATTCTGCTGCTGGCGCTAGATTTTAGCGTCTGGGGGCTGAGCGGCTGGCTCTTGAACGTGGCGATCGCTGAAGTTACAGGTCAGCTACCATCGAGTTTTTTAGCCGGGGTGGTGCTGGTGCTGTCGCTCGCGATCGCTCTGATCTTAGGCGGTTTGGCCGCGCGTCCGATTGGCAAAGTGTTTGCCAGCTTCAGCGAAGACGCGAGCGAAGATCGACTAATTGGCTGTGTCGGTCGCGTGGTGTCTGCGGCGCTGCCCTTTGAAAACTCCAGCAAAATCGGCCAGGTAGACGTGATTGATTCGGCTCGTAACTTAGTTACGGTTAGCGCGGTCATGCCTGACTGGGCCAGTATTACCGTGCGCAGAGGGGCAGACGTGATCGTAATTGAGCGCACCCCGCGCAGTTACTTAGTTATTGCCAAAGACAGCCTCGACCAGGAACGCTGGCTTTCTGGCAGCTCGCAACAGCCCTAATGCAAAGTCACCGCTTAGTTTAGGGTGATGCCATAGTTCGTAGTTAGCACTTCAGTGCTAGAGCACTGACTACCAGCCTAATTTCTAGTTGTGGCCCTGCCCTAGCCTGATTTTCTCCAAACAATAGACCTATGGCACCTAATATGTTTTGGTTAACCCTCCTACAAACCTTGCCGACGCTGCCTCAAACTGGAATAATCGAGGCTGAGCTAGCGGCTGAACCGGCATTTTCCCTAGCTAAAAATCAGTTCGCTGAGACTCAGATGACTCAATCTTCACCAAAAACCCCGACGCTGGCGCAGCTGGGTGGGCTGGGAACCCTCGCCTCCGGGGGAGTCGTGACGATTGTAGTCTTATTGCTGCTGGCGGTCTGGGCCTACACACGGGTCTATGTGATTACGCCTACCAACGAAGCTTTTGTCAAGACCGGAGGCGTGATTCGCAAGCGAAAACAGGTCGTTCTCAATGGCGGCTGCGTGGTGCTACCCGGCTTTCATGAGCTAACACGGGTACCGCTGCGAGAGATGTCTATTGATGTAGAGCGCACCGGGAAACTAGCCGTGCGCACCCAGGACTATCTGCGGGCAGACATGCGGGTGACGCTCTATGTCTGCATTAGCCCTTCTGAGCAAGATGTGCTGATGGCAGCGGCGCGGCTCTCTAACAATGGCAAAATTACCCCTAACGATATTAAAAATGCTTTAGAAAAGCGGGCTGATGACGGCATCCGGGCGGCAGCCAAGACCAAGACGCTGGCGGAAATTGACTCGGACAAGCTGGGATTTGCCCAGGAAGTGCTGAATCTGATTGAGCCAGACTTAAAGAAGGTCGGTCTGACGCTGAATAACATTGCCATCTCAGAGATTGAAGAAAGCGACACCTACGACACCAATAATTTCTTTGACGCTCAAGGCGTGCGACTGCGGACAGAAACCATTCAGCGATCAATTCAGCAAAAGCGAGAAGTCGAGCTGGTTACGCAGGTAGCGATCGAGCAAAAAGAGTTAGATGCTGACAAGCGATCGCTGCAAATCGCTCAGGAAAAAGAAGGAGCCACCTTAGCCCAGCAGCTTGAGGTCGAGTCGCTCAAAGCCCAGCGGCAGCGGGAAATTCAGGAGTCAAAAGACCGAGAAGCTGCCTCGGCCCAGCGCACCAAAATTTTGCAGGAAAAATCGGTCGAAGAGGAGGAAATCAGGCGAAAGCTCGGCATTCAGCAAAGTCAGATCGAGGCGGATATTGATCTAGAGGAGCGGCAAAAGCAGCTCAAAGTGGCGCAGGCGCTGCAGCAGCAGGAGGCAGAGGTTGCCGAAGTCAATCGCAAAAAATCGGTCGATGCCTCTAACTTTAAGGCCCAGGTAGAGCTAGCCGAAGCCGAGCGTGAATCTAAAGTGGCGCAGCAGGACGCCGCGATCGCCATTGCCCAAAGAGAACGCGATCGCTTTAGCGCCGAAGCCCAGCGGGCACAGGCTCAAGAAGCCGTTGGCACGGCAACAGCCGTTGAGCAGGCCCAGCGGCAACAGCAGCTAGCTATCATTGCCGCTGAGCGCGAGGCCCAAGAGCGCCGCATTGCTGATCAAAACGTAGTTGAAATTGATGTGTTTCGGCGGCGGCGACAGGCCGAAATCGCTCGACAGGCCGCAGAGCTTGAGGCCGAAGCCATTCGCACCCTAGCCGACGCTGAACGGGATCGGGCACTGGCTGAAGCCGAAGGTATTCAAGCTCGCGTCGTGGCTAAGAACGCTATCAGCAACCCCAACCTCACGGCTGAAGTGATTGCCCAAATCTGGCCACAGCTAGCTGAGAAGCTGCCAGAGGTGATGAAAGCCCTCGCGCCCCAGCCCGGTGTAATCGGCGATGCTAAAATCTACGCTTTTCCAGGGGCTAACGGCAGCGGCAGCGGTATGCAAGATATCAACAAGCTGCTGCTCTCGACCAGCGGTCTTGCCTTGATCAACTCGCTGCTAGAAGATGGCAAGCTCTCAACGCTGATTGGCAAAGCCGGAGAAATGCTTCAGGGAACTGCCCCAGCAGCCCAGACCAGCGCCGCCCCGACCGAGGTGGTGACGACAACAGAGACGCGATCGCTGTTTCCCCGCCTCCTGCCGCAGATGCCTAACAGACTATATTTTTGATTGACGTTGTCTCTGGCCCTATTGAAGCTCTATGGTTTCTAGCAAGTCTCAGCAGTTGGGCCTGTCAGCTTTGGTAGCGGGGCTGCTGCTAGCGGCGATCGCGGCGATTACGCTCTTTGGCCTGCTGACCTCTCGCTACGGCTGGAAAATCTACCTGGAGGTTTTTTCTCACTTTCAGCTCCAGTACTGTGTCATCTGTGTGGTGCTTTTAGTGCTTTTGGGGCTGACCCGACGGCGGCTGATGAGTCTGCTCGGACTCTTTTGCTGTAGCGCGCTGCTGGCGACGCAGATCCTGCCCTGGTATTTTCCCCCGGTCTGGCTGTCGCCTCGGCCACAGAGCGATTTGCGGGTATTGATTGCCAATGTCAATACTCAAAATCAGCAGTTTGAGCAGGTGCTTGCCCTTACCCGTCAAGTCCAGCCCGATCTGGCTCTGTTCATGGAAGTTAACGATGTCTGGGTGAGTCAGCTCAATACTTTGCAAGACATTCTCCCTTTTAGCTCAGCAGAGGCCAGCCCCTACAATTTTGGTATTGCGCTCTATAGCCGTCTGGCGCTGGACAGTCCTGAGATTGTTCAGTTTTCACCAGACTCTACCGCCAGCATCACGGCGGCGATTGAGGTAGCGGGGCGATCGCTGAGTCTGGTCGCAGCTCATCCTTGCCTCCAGCCAAGTCCAGCTTTTTTCAGGCCCGCAACCAGCAGCTAGCGGCAATG
>JAAUQI010000033.1 GCA_012032345.1 Leptolyngbyaceae cyanobacterium RM1_1_2
TGAAGGCAGAAGGCAGAAGGCAGAAGGCAGAAGGATGAAGGATGAAGGATGAAGGATGAAGGATGAAGGATGAAGGATGAAGAGGATGCTGATCACGTAAAGATTCAGCAATCTGAGTTGTTCTAACCAAACTGCGGTTTGCTATGTAGTTTCCAAAACTGGGTCTTTCAAAATCTGCCCTGCTTTTGTTATTGAAAAATTTTCTCAATAGTGTTCCAATAACGCTCGGAAGCTATATACTTATTTTGCGAACTTAATGAGAAATATAATCATTAAGTTCGCAGCACCTCAATCGGTGAGTCATAAATTTTGGCAAACCAGTTTGAGGCTCTTTTGCAAGTTGCGTTTCATTGATTGCCAGGAATAGACCGCTGCTATGCCGTCAAAGGGTGGTTTATTCCTGGTTTTCTTCAATTCATGCCGTGATCTAGTAAGGTTTATGACTCAGCTTCCCAATGCTTTGTGGTTATCCGTCAGCCCTAGCCTGAGGCGGTTTGACCAGCGACTGATCCATCAGCTTACTCGTCAGGCAGCGGTGCGCTGCTGGGAGTATTTGCAAACCGAAGACGAACCCTGCTGTCTAGACGTTGCCGTGACGCTGCTGCACGACTACCTCAAGCACTGCGATCGCCCTGTGCATCTGCTCGGTCACGGCATCAGCGGCGTGATTGGGCTGCTTTATGCCCGCAGTCACCCTAATCGGGTTAAATCTTTGACACTGCTCTCAGTCGGGGCTAACCCGGCAGTAACCTGGCACGCTCACTATTACGGGCTGAGACAGCTGTTGCCCTGTAGCCGCACTGTTATTTTGGGGCAGATGGCGCGGCTGATGTTTGGCCCTCAGAGTTCTGGAGTGACCACGGCTCTGGTAAATGCTTTAGAGCAAGAGCTAGATCGCGGATTTGCGCCTCATTCGCTGGTTTATCAAACGGCGATCGCACCCGGCGGCATCGAAGCACCGCTGCTCATTTGCCAGGGCGCTCACGATGTAATTGTAGATGCCAATCAGCAGGGGCAATGGCAGCATTGGCTCAAACCCAGCGATTGCCTGTGGCAGTGCCCAGAAAGCAAGCATTTCTTTCACTATGACTACCCCCAGCGAGTAGCTGAAACGATTAGTAGCTACTGGCGCAGCTCATCTTCAGCAGTTCACTCCAGTACCTGCATTGGGCTACCCTGACTATAGCAGCAGCTACTCGTCTAAAAGACGACGCAGTTTGGGTTCAAACGGGGGCAAAAGCACGCCTTTTTCAGTAATCAAGGCGCTGACATAAGCGGCTGGGGTGATGTCAAAAGCGGGGTTGAAGACGGCGGTTCCCGCTGGCACAATGGCGCGATCGCCAATGTGGGTAATTTCCTGGGGGCTGCGCTCTTCAATCTCAATCTGGTCGCCGCTAGCTAATGTCAGATCCACAGCGCTAAGGGGACAGGCCACATAAAAGGGCACCTGATGGGCTTTGGCTACGATCGCCAGATTGTAGGTGCCAATTTTGTTAGCCACATCGCCATTTGCAGCTACGCGATCGCAGCCGACAATGCAGAGGTCAATTGAGCGCGATCGCATTAGGTAGCCAGAAGCCGAGTCTACAATCACCGTATGGGGAACGCCATAAGCCTGTAGCTCATAGGCCGACAGGCTAGCCCCCTGCAGCCGAGGCCGGGTCTCGTCTAAAAAAGCGTGGACCTGCTTGCCCTGCTCGTGAGCCATCCGAATTGCGCCTAGAGCTGTGCCGTAGTCTACCGTTGCCAGCGCCCCGGTATTGCAGTGGTGAATAATTTTAGCCCCGTCGGGAATGAGCGACTGGGCCTGAGCGCCAATCTGCCGATTAATCTTTATATCTTCGGCGTAAAGCTGCTGGGCAGCGGCTTCTATCACCTGTCGCAGTTTGTCAGCTGAGGGGGTAATTGCTGCGTCTGCCTGCTGTAGCATTCGATTGAGCGCCCAGGCCAGATTGACGGCAGTGGGTCGGGCCTGCCTGAGATGCTTAGCTGCGCTCTGTAGCTCAGCCCGCAAATCTGCGACTGAGGCAGTCTCAGCCTGCCGCGCTGCCAGCACCAGCCCGAAGGCTGCCGTCACTCCAATGGCAGGCGCTCCACGCACCACCATGTCTTGAATAGCCGCAGCGACAGCTTGATAAGTAGTAAGTTCGGTGTAGAGCGTCTGATGCGGCAGCGATCGCTGATCTAACAGGCGCAGCGCCTTGCCCGTCCATTCAATGCTGCGAAAAGGGGTCATGGTCGTGAAAAAGTCAGTGCGGCTTATCAGTCTAACCTGATTAAGGACGGCCTCAGAGCTGACTCAATTTGCTATGCTTGTTCTCCGACTGCGATCGGCTGATGCCGAAGCTCTCAAAACTCAGAACTGGTACTCCCATGCCTAACTCGACAGACCTGCGAGAGTCGCTGTGTGCAGTGATCCATGACATCCATGCCAAAGGCTGGGCACCGGGGACAGGCGGTAATTTTAGCCTGGTTCAGCAGTCTCAGCCGCCGAACCTGCTGATGTCACCTAGCGGTGTAGACAAAGGGCAGGTGCGATCGCATGATCTAATCGAAATTGACGCCCAGGGTAAAGTAATTGCCGGAACTGGCAAAGCCTCTGCTGAAACCGGGCTGCACCTAGCTATTGTCCAAGCTACCGGGGCCGGGGCCGTTCTCCACACCCATTCAGTGTTTAATACGCTGCTGTCGCGGTACTTTGAGGCCCAGGGTAAAATTGCGATCGCTGGCTATGAAATGCTCAAGGGACTCAGGGGCGTGACTACCCACGACACGACCGTTGAGCTGCCTGTTTTTTCTAATCATCAGGACATAACCGATCTAGCCCAGCAGATCAGCCCCCACCTGCCGAGCGCACCTCACGGATTTCTACTAGCGGGGCATGGCCTGTATGCTTGGGGAAGCACCCTGTTTGAGGCTAAGCGTCACCTGGAAGTTTGGGAATTTTTGCTAGAAATCACTTACCGAGCGCTAGCCCTGAGCACCAGCCCCCTTTCTAATTCTTGAACCCTAATATCCAAACCAGCCCCGGTCTAGTTCGCTACTTTAAGATCAATCTGTCTAACGCCAATCTGGCAGGCTCCGCTCATCTCCGTTTAGCTAAACCCCTTTCTACCTTTTGCAGAAAAATGGCAATTCTCACTATCCTCGACGAAAATCGCACTTTAACCGAGCCGTTAGATATCAAAAATTATTTAGCCGCGATCAATATTGGCTACGCCCGGTGGCAACCCGACCAGCCCCTCTCTGAAACGGCTACGACAGAGGAGATCTTGGCGGCCTACAGCGACGAGATTGAAATCCTCAAAGAATCTGGGGGCTATATCACCGCCGACGTGATTGACATCAAGCCTAATACTCCCAATCTAGACGCCATGCTGAGCAAATTTACCCCAGAGCACTGGCATGACGAAGACGAGGTGCGCTTTACTCTGGAAGGGCGGGGCCTGTTTCACATTAATCCTGAAAATGGCCCCGTGATTCAGATTGAGGTGACCCCCGGTGATCTACTATTAGTCCCGCGCGGCACCCATCACTGGTTTAATTTGTGCAGCGATCGCCAAATTCGAGCCATTCGCCTCTTTCAAGACCCCAGCGGCTGGAATCCTCACTACACCAATAGCCAAAAAGAACAGCAGTACCCGCCCCTCTGCGTCACCCTTTAACTCGCCCCCTATGACCTACTACCCGACCGATGCTGTAGATGTCATTCTGCTCGACATTGAAGGCACTACTACCCCGGTATCTTACGTTCTTGAAACCCTTTTCCCGTTTGCTAAAGCGCAGGCTGGAGCCTTTCTCAAGGCTCACGGTGGCGAATCTGCTGTGCAAGAAGATTTAGCCCTGCTGCGCCAGGAATATCAGAGTGAGCCAGATCAAAATGGGTCGGTACCAGCCTGGACGGGACAGAGCGCTACAGCCGCCGTTCCCTACATTCACTACCTGATTGAGCGCGATCGCAAATCTACAGGCTTAAAGTCACTGCAGGGTAAAATCTGGGCTAAGGGCTACACAGCCGCTCAGCTCCAGTCGCAGATATTTGCCGATGTCAAACCCGCTTTTAAGCGCTGGACTCAAATCGGCAAGCGCCTCTATATTTTTTCATCCGGCAGCGTCCAGGCTCAAAGACAGCTTTTTGGCTCTACCGAAGTGGGTGATTTGACCCCCTATCTCAGCGGCTATTTCGACACTCGCACCGGGGCCAAAAAAGAAGCTGACAGCTACCGCCAAATCGCTGCCCAAGTTGGCCTAGTACCTGAGCGCATCCTGTTTATTTCAGATGTCGCTGCTGAACTGCAGGCGGCTCAATCAGCCGGAATGCTGACGCTGTTCTCGTCACGCCCTGGCAATCACAGCGCTGATGCAGCAGGATTTAAGGCAGTGACATCCTTTGAATCGGTCTAGACACGGTTCGTTGTTTTCATTTTAAGGTGAGTCGGTTTGGTACTTGAGTTTTGGAAGGTTTGTAGTCGAGTATTTATACTCGCTCCCCAATGAGCCGGTCTGACGGATGTTCATCACTCTAAGGGTGACGTACTCTCTGGGTTTTGTTTTGGCCCTATCCTTTAGATTTTCATGACTTTAGATCTTTCTGGGTCAGCACCTCGCCTCCGGCCCCCTACAGCTAGTCAGGGCTGGCACGGTCAGCTACAGCTTAACTTTGTTTATCAGGGTCAAAAAACCGTTCCGCTGCAGCCGCAGACGACAGCTCCCCTGCGGCTACAGCGCCCTTTTTATCCCGAAGGTGGGGTGTGTCACAGCGTCATCGTGCATACGGCGGGGGGTATGGTGGGCGGCGATCGCCTATCGCTGAGTCTACAGCTCCAGCCCCACTCTCAAGCCCTCGTGACTACTGCCGCTGCCCACAAGGTCTATCGCAGCAGTGGCCTGCCCACACAGCAGCAGACCCAAATCAGGCTCCAGGCCCAGACCTGCCTGGAGTGGTTTCCCCAAGAAACGATTATTTTTAACGGGGCGCAGCACCAGCAGATGACTCGGATTGACCTTGAACCGGGGGCAATCTGGCTGGGCTGGGAGATTACCCGCTTTGGCCGCAGCGCTAGGGGTGAACAGTTTAGCTGCGGTCAGTGGCGATCGCAGCTTGAAGTTTGGCAGCAGGGACAGCCGCTGTGGCTCGATCGTTCGTATCTGCAAGGAGGCTCAGACGTGCTGCAAAGTCCTCACGGGCTCAATGGCTCTCCAGTGATTGGTTCTCTGGCGCTGCTGGGCTACACGCTTTCTGACTTACAGCTCGCTACTCTGCGCGACTGCTCTGCACCCGGTTCAGGAGACACGGGGATTACGACGTTGATAAACGGTGTCCTTTGCCGCTACCGGGGAGCCTCTAGTCAGGCAGCTCGGGCCTGGTTTATCTCGCTCTGGCAGGCACTACGGCCTATTTATCTACAGCGGCCTGGCTGTTTGCCTCGCGTCTGGGGTCGATAGCTCAGGCGCTCTACTTCCCAGCCTTTCATGATTCGCTATTGTTTCGAGTCAACTTGAGAGCGAGCGATCGCACTGCGGTTTGAGCATAATCTGCCGAATTTGCTTCAGAATTTGGAAGATATCATAGAGTTGATTGCGGCGGGGGATAAGTAGAGAGAAAACGTTAGACAAGTCATATTGCGGCACTCCCTGCGTCAGCATTTTAATAAACATAAACTCGTCCCCATTCGTGATCAAACCGTAGACCGGACAGACTGGGTTAGGGTTTGCCATCATGTAGGCCATTGCTTGTTGCAGGGCGGTCGAAAAGGCGATGGTTGATTTCGATTCAACGACAAGTACCCAGAATTGCTGCTGAATGATTAGGGTGTCAATTCTTCCGCGCAGAACTTCATCTTGATCCTTCAACTCAATTTCAAGACTAGGTTCTGTGGAAATAAAGAATGGCTCATCGTATAGGCCTGCCAGGGTAAATAAAGGAGAAATTAAAAGCTGGTTGATGGTGCCTTCGGCCAGGGTATCTCGATTTCTATGGCGCTCGAATCTGGCTTTTATCTGATCGAGTGTGGCAATTTCTGCCGACAACAACTCCGGTAGGTTTTCTGCCCATTCTGCAAAGAATTGCTGCTCTTGGCTGGCAACCACACCAAACCTTTGCTGGAGTGCAGCCATCGTCAGAATTGTTTTGGAAATGGCGAGTGTCTGAGTCATGCTTGAATCTACGCGCTAACACACAACGTACTTGCTCTGTGTAGCAATCGTTCCTGCTCAAATAATGCAGTTGCCCACTACTCAAAGGATAGCCTCTACTCTGGACTGAGCACCAGGTTATCTCGGTGAACTACCGTCTCTGCACCGTCGTAGCCCAAAATTTCAATAATTTTATGGGAGCGCTGGCCGCGAATTTTTTGCAAGTCGCTGTGGCTGTAGTTGACTAGGCCACGGGCAATTTCTTTGCCAGCGCGATCGCAAATCTGAACCGCATCCTGGTTCTGAAATTCGCCTTCAATCTCAGTAATTCCTGCTGCCAATAGAGAGCGCCCCGACTGACAGATTGCCTTGACCGCGCCCTCGTCTAGATAGAGCTTGCCTGCTGGCACCAAGCCGTGAGCAATCCAGCGTTTGCGGGCATTGGGTAGCTGGGGCTGCGGCGCAAAGTGGGTGCCAATGTCTGCGCCTTGCAAAATTTTTTCTAGGTTGCGCGGTGTTTTGCCATCGGTAATCACAGTGCGAATCCCCGCAGTGGTGGCGATGCGGGCAGCTTCAATTTTGGTGATCATGCCGCCAGTTCCCCAGCCTGAGCCGCGATCGCTCACCTCAATCTGTAGTTCGGCTAGCTCAGCCACCTTATCCACCAAGCTAATCGGTCGGGCATCTGGGTTTGAGCGCGGGTCGGCAGAATAAAGGCGATCGACATCTGTCAGCAAAAACAGCCAGTGGGCACCTACCAGGCTGGCGACCTGAGCCGAGAGCGTATCATTATCGCCAAACTTGAGTTCATCCACAGCCACCGTGTCATTTTCATTCACAATCGGAATCACGCCTAGCTGCAAGAGCTGGCGAAAGGTGCGGTAGCTGTTGACATAGCGCGATCGCTGGACTAAGTCGCTGCGGGTGAGTAAGACCTGAGCAATGGGCTGCTCTAGCGTAGTAAACAGATCGTCATAGACCCGCATCAGGCGGCCCTGACCCACTGCCGCCACCGCCTGCTTCATCGAGATGGAGCGGGGGCGCTCGGTGAGTCCCAGCCGCGCACAGCCTACCCCGACCGCCCCAGAAGACACCAAAATCACCCGATATCCCTGCTGGCGTAGCGAACTCAAAGTTTCTACTAGGCTGGCAAGGGTAGAGAGGGCTAGATACCCGGTTTCAGCCTGTGTCAGGCTAGAAGTACCAATTTTGACAACCAAAGTCTGAGCAGGCAAAGACATGGTGCAGCCTATTTTTTTAATTTTTAGCTAATTGAAGCAAGGTGAAGAAATCGACAGCGATCGCCAACCCAGACCTACATTAGCGCGGCTTAGGCGTCTTGAGAGAAACACCCAGCAGCCGAGAAACCCAAACTTCAAAAGTCCGAACCGGATGCTGACGCATTTCCCGCTCAGGGTTGACCATCGGCTCTACCAAAACCGTGAACATGCCTAAGCGATTGCCTGCTAAAACATCTGTAAATAAGCGATCGCCCACCATAGCAATGTGCTCGACGGGTAGATCCATCGCTGCGGTCGCTTTTCTAAGTTTGCGGCGTGAGGGTTTCCCCGCTCCGGTAATGTAGGGCACTTCTAGCAGCTCAGCGATACGGCGAATACGATAGCTGTTCATGTTGTTGCTCACCAGCCAAAGACTCACCAGCGGTTTAAGCTGCTCAATCCACTGCTGTAGTTCGACGGTAGCCTGCGCTTCGTTAAAGGGTACCAGTGTCTCATCCACGTCTAGCACCAGTCCCTGTAGATTATGTTTCTTGATCAGGGCAGGCGTCAGCTGAAAGACCGAACCCTCCAGCACTAAATCTGGCTGTAGCCACTGTATCCAAAACATGAGGTTCTATTGAGTAAAGGTGAGCCAAAAGAGCGGTGCGCCTTAGTTACCTGAGGGAGAAATTACCTGATCGATTTCGTCTCGAATTTTGGCTTGTGCAGCCTCATGCTCCTGCAGCGTGCGGCTAAAAACATGGGTGCCGTCATAACGAGCTACAAAATACAGGAAATCCGTTTCAGCCGGATTCAAGCTAGCTTCCAAACTGGCCAGCCCTGGATTGCTAATGGGGGTAGGCGGCAGACCCACATTGAGATAGGTATTGTAAGGGTTGGGCGTCTGCACCTGGGACAAGGTTAGGGGATTCTCAGGGGTCTGGCTAATGCCTAAGCCGTACTCAACGGTGGGGTCAGCTCCTAAGGGAATGCTTTCCCTGAGCCGATTATCGAAAACGCCCGCAATAGTAGAGCGCTCCTCGGCCACAACAGCCTCTTTTTCCACAATGCTAGCTAGGGTTACCCAGTCGAGCAGGTCTGTTTCAGGAGCCTGCTGGTAGAGGGGCAAAGCCGTTTTTTCAAAGCGATCGAGCATCATAGCCACAACCGCTGCGGGTGTAATTTGCTCAACCGCGATCTGATAGGTATCAGGAAACAAAAAACCCTCTAGATGAGGGAGATTTTCAGGCAGCCACAGATACTGCTCTGTCGGAATTATTTCAGTTTGCCGCAAAAACTCCTCGGCGGTGAAAAATCCTGCCTCTGCTAGCGCCGCTGCGATTTGCTCTCGGTTCCAACCTTCAGGGACGGTAAAGCTGCGGGTGACTACATCCCCCGACGCCAAAACAGCTGCGATATCCTGAAGTGACTGTGTCGGCGAGAGCAGATAAGTTCCTGCCTGATAGCCAGCCTCAGGCTGCTGAAATAGCTGCCAGCGAGTCCACAAATTCCAGGCTGTTGAAGATCTAATCAGCCCAGCGGCTTCTAAATCTTGCCCGATTTGCTGGCTAGAGGTGCCAATAGGAATCTCAATTTGAACAGCGGCCGCAATCGTATCGGGCGCATTAGGAGCACTGGGGACATCAGGGCTGGTTTCGGCTGAAGCTGCAAGCTCAACCGGATCGGTCGCCCAGCTCCACCAAGACCAGCCCTGCCAGCCGCTAAAGGCGATCGCAGCGGGCAGAAACAGCAAATAAAATAGCCCTTTTCCTAACCGTGATGGCATAGCGGTACCCGATCGGCTCCTAAAAACTTCGCTGGCCCGTACCCTCCCAAGTTAAATGTCAATACTCTAATCCAAAACGTCGAACAGCTTATCTTCAATTTGCGAACGAATTTGCTGAAATTCTTCGGGAGAAACCAGTTCTATTTTGCCTTCTGTGACTTCCCTGGCAAAAAACAGCAGCGGCTCCAGAGGCGTACAAAGGGTATATTCCTGATCGTCTTGAAAGAAGGTAGCTAAAATCTGAAATTCCTCTGTTTGTGAATCTGGGCCTTCGTCAACTTCTAAGGTAAAACAGTCTTCGTCTGACGGCTCTGGTAAATCGCCTGCTGCCGTCAGTGTCAGGGCCGTGCGATGTAAAATCAGATCCTGTTCGGCCAGGACTGCCCTAGCGGTTTGAAACAAAGCGTCAATATCGGCTTCATCTACATCTACAAGCACCTCATCTTCATCTGCGCTGTCAGGATCAGCCTGCCACATGAAGATCTCGATTGGGGCGTCTACTGGAATCAGCAGCAAATAGTCGCGTTCCTCGATAGGAATGGTCTGCTCGACTAGGCAGGGCAGCGATCGCCCAAACTCATCGGCCAAAACCACCTCCACCTCATGCATCTCGTTTGTTTCATCCGCCATAAAAAATACTCCTCGCTGGCTCAGGGCTAAAACAACTGGTTATTCTGCAGTCATTCGACGACGATCGAGCCACTGCTGCAAAATAATAGCTGCCGCCTTGCGATCAATGAGCGCCTTGTGGCGAGACGGAGAGCGACGCTCAGCTAAAATTAGCTGCTCAGCTTGAAAAGAGCTGAGGCGCTCATCAACAAACTCGACAGGTAGCTTTAGGGTTTGAGCTAGGCGGTGAGCAACCTTTTGCACCTGTTTGGCTTGAGTGCCTAGCTTACCATTCATTGAATACGGTAAGCCGATTACCAGTACTTCGACTGAGCGTTCTTGCACGAGCTGTCGCAGTCGGGCAATCACCTGATCAAACGAGCGGCATTCTAGCGTTGTCAGCCCTGAGGCCACCAGCCCGGTGCGATCACAACCTGCCACCCCAATGCGCTTATGACCGATATCTAATCCCAGCGCTGAAACCATAAATAAGAATAACTGCCGCTTCCAGCAAATATCATACGCTGCTTTTGGCAAAGCTACCCCTAGCAATCTTCTGGCTCAGGACGGCGATCGCTGACTGTTTCTGATGCTTGGGTCGAGAAGCGATCCGGCTCACCAGAGCCTTCTGGCGTTTGGCCTTGAGCAGAAGCCAGGTTTGCGGCCCAGGAAATTCGGCCCGGTACAGGTTTACTCGACGGCTGTAGCCCCTGCAGCACATCTGGAAGCTGTAAACCTTCTAAAGAGAGAGTTTTTGACTCCCGCAGCTTGTGCCAAACTGAGCGGGACATCATCAAGCCGTGCTCAACTTGAGCGGCCCCAATCTGAGCAAAGACCTCTTCTCGCTCTGGCTGATAGTCACGCGAAGACAGGTGCAGGTCGCTCCCGGGGTAAGCCTGCAGTACCTGAGCCATTTGAGTTAGCAGTTCTGGATAGAGCCAAGTGTAGGCCGGATGGACAATAAGCTGAGCAAAATGAGGCCGAGAGCCATCGCGGCAGGCCCGTAGCTCAAACCGCCCAATCGCTGCTTTGCGCTGCGGCTCAAACACATAGGCGCTGATGACCTCGCTCTGACTCATCCGCTGGCTCATTCCCTGAGTTGCCAACTGGAGCGGGTTGGTCTTGAAGTCCTGAATTTGATGATCAAAAACCTGCCTCACCAAAGGTGGCATGGCTGCAGTATCGAGCTGATAGAGGAGCTGAGCATCGGCATTGCTCACGGGCAGCAGATTAGGCAGATCGGGTTCCCGGGTCGCCAGCTCGGCTAGCACCTCAGATGAGATCGACCAGTAGGTAACCTGGGCTAGAGGCTGAAAGCCGTTTTGCCGATAGAGCGCTAGGGCAGATTTATTGTTGACGTTGACCTCGCTAAGCCAGGTACGGGCTTCCCAAAGCTTTTCAAAGCAGTAGCGCAGGAGCTGCGAGCCAACAATGGTGAAGCTTGACCCGAGCGCAACGTTGATGGCAATGCGCTGAATCTCCCAGGTGCTGCGGGTATGGTTGAACGGCGAAACCTGAATCATGCCGCAGATTTTGCCATCTCGTTCGGCGACATAGACTGAAAGCAGCTTTTGTAGAGGATTAGGAAATAAGCTTAAGAACTTGAGGGGGCCATACCACTGCCGTACCCGCTTTAAGAACTGGCTAGTTGCTGCTGAATCAACCGGGTCGCCCGATTCCAGCATACCTTCGCCACACTCTGCCAGAGCATCTAAGTCTCGATACTGAATCGGGCGAATCACAACATTGTGAGAGGGTGAAGGCATAGAAGGATCAGGGTAAAGGGAAACAAATCCGGGTGTGACGTTTGCTGTCGTTTGGCTCTAGTGGGCGCAGGCCACTATCCCTGTGCTCGCGGACGAACCAGCACCAGCGGCGTTTGCTCATCTGCATTGCCAGCTGGATTGTCAATCAGCGCCTGACTTAGGAGAGCCGAATTAACGCCAGAGGTCGCTGCCAATATTTTAACCGCTTTCAAGTCATTGACGTCTACGATCGCGGCTGCCAAACCCGTCTCTTTAAGAATATTTTCAACTACCTGCTGGGGCTGGTGGGGGCCTAGCACAATGAACTGGTCGTAAGGGGGCAGGGTTCCGGTCACATCGTCAATCAGTCGAGCCTGCTCCCCGGCTAGCTGATAAAACAGACCGGGCTGGCCCAGAATTTTCTTGGCGATCGCGCCGACTATAAACGCATACACCACCCGCCAAGCTCCCGACACATCCACCAGCGTTTGCATGCCACAGGCTGTCGCCAGACTTGAGGTCGGCATGAAATAGTAGCACAATCGTCGGGCTACCCAGCCCGGTTTTACCGTTTCAGGATGCCGCCAGCGCCCCTGCATGATAGCGACTGGGGTTTCTCCTAAGGTAATGATGTCTCCGGGTTTGGCATGGGGCATGACGTAGCGTTTTACCACCGCAACCGGATCGTCTAAGTGCGTTAGCAAATGGGTGGCAACGGGCAGGCGCTCAGCTATCTCTGTGCTGCGCCAGGCCGGAATCGCCTCTGGGTTAGGAAAGCGCAGCGGCACTACCACATGTCCGGTTTTAGGAATCCGTCCCTGAGGGCCGTAGGTAATGTAGCGCACGCGCAGCCACAAGACTTTGAGCTGATTGAGGTCAGGCCCCTGAATATCAACGGTAATTTCCATCTGGGTAGTCTTGCCCACTTTGACGATATAGGCGAACCAGTAATCATCTGCCCGGGCTGGGGCATCGGGGTGCTGAGGCATCAGACGAGTTTGAATCTTTACCTGATCTAAAGAATTTCCTGAAAGCAAGGTCGCTTCAACCTTGACCTCTGGCACCATAATTTCTAGCGATCGCGTTTGATTTATCAACTGCGGTTCGCCCACAATGACATAGTGATTGGCAGAATAGGTTTCCAAATTCCACTGGCCCGCCGCAAACGTTAGCGCATTGCCGGGACGTTGCCGATATTGAGATTCAATGGCGATCGCTGCCGCTACCGCCCCAACCGCTATGATGACGATTACGCTTACTAAAAGGGCCATTCCTACAGTCACCGAATTTCCTCACTGGGCTGAATTACGCTGAAATTAGACACAGATTCCTGATCAAGAGTCTATAGAACGACGGGGCGTTACCGCTAAAAGTTTGCACTCTGACTGTGCGTTTTTATCATTAGAAATGCCTTTTATAGGTACCAAAACAGCTTTAAAATCTGCTTTGAAATCTGCTCAGGCGTTTACAAAACTTATAATTTAGGGCAGGATCGTCAGAAATGCCTTTTCTCTGACAAAAAGTATTGCGGACAAAAGCTAGCCTCAGAGCGTTGTGATGCGGGGAACTGTGATGAATCGACTGATAGCAATTGAGCGGTTTTGCCTGTGGGGACACGTCGTCTCTATGGCGTTTGGATTGGCTGGACTTCTTTGGGTCATGCCCCATCCTGAATTTTTAGATAGCGTTCCGGCAGGGCCACTGATGTTTCGCTGGAGCATGGCGGGGGGTGGCGTCGTCTATATTGTCTTGGGCGCGATCGCGTGGGGCTATACGGCTATCGTCTGCTAGGGCTGCGAGCCTTGTTGGGGTTTCTTATACCAGCCTTAACTATTTCCCTCAGCAGCGAACTCTTAGGCACCAGTACGGGCTTTCCCTTCGGTCACTACAGCTATCTCAACGGCTTGGGCTACAAAATTGCGGGTTTAGTTCCCTTCACCATTCCCCTGTCCTGGTTTTATCTGGGCTTTTGTGCCTATTTGCTGGCCCGCTGCGGCCTATCGTGCCAGCAGCGGCTGCGGGACGGCCTCTGGCTACCGACGGGCGTTTGGCAAATTGGCAGTATTTTGCTGGGGGCAGGTTTGTTGACCTCCTGGGATTTTGTTCTAGATCCGGCTATGAGCCAGACGGCGATGCCTTTTTGGTTCTGGCACCGTCCGGGAGCCTTTTTTGGGATGCCCTACCAGAACTTTGCGGGCTGGCTGGGAACAGGTGCTCTGTTTATGAGCGTGACTGCCTTTCTCTGGCGTGGGTACCTGCCGATACAGCGCCTAACGCGATCGCAGCTAGCAACGCCTTTAGCGGTTTACCTGGCTAATTTTGCCTTTGCCATGCTAATGAGCTTGGGGTCAGGCATTACCGTTCCGGTATTATTAGGGCTGGCTGCCGGTGCCATTCCTGCCGTGCTGTGCTGGTACATGGTGATGCCAGAGCCGGTTCAGTGGCCAGAGCAGCCTATCCAGGCTTTTGCCAAAGAATCCCCCCCGCCTGTGGGTGCTGTTCCCCACAAGTAGAAATACATTGCTAATTTTATCCAACGATCTGAGCGCAACGGTAATTGAGACCAGTGCCCTGGCCTTAATTGCGCTGGTCTGCCAGCTTCCAGCGGTGGCGCTGCTGCTGGCACGACTACTGCCGGGGGCGTTGCGTCAGGCACCGCTGCTGCCCTGCTCGGCGACTCCAGACATGTTGGGAACGGTGAGCGTCGTAGTACCGACGCTGAATGAAGCTGATCGTTTGGGGCCTTGCCTGAGCGGACTGAGCCGTCAAACCTACGAAGTGCGAGAGATTTTAGTAGTCGATAGTCATTCGCAAGACGGCACTCCAGATTTGGTCAAGGTAGCGGCGGCAAAAGATCCCAGAATCCGGCTGCTGACAGATGAACCCCTGCCGCCTGACTGGGTGGGACGTCCCTGGGCTTTACAAGCAGGGTTTCTCAACAGCGCTGCTGCCAGCCGCTGGATTTTGGGCATTGATGCTGATACGCGGCCTCAGCTAGGGCTGGTGGCGGCGCTGGTGCAGGCGGCGGCAGCCCAAAACTACGACCTAGTATCTCTGGCCCCGCGCTTTGTGCTGAAACAGGCCGGGGAACTCTGGCTGCAGCCGGCTCTGCTGATGACGCTGATCTATCGGTTTGGGCCAACTGGCGGTAGACTAATCCCGCCGGAGCGAGTCATGGCCAACGGTCAGTGCTTTCTTTGTCGGCGATCGCTGCTGGTCCAGATGCAGGGGTACAGCAGCGCTCGCCGTTCTTTTGTGATGATGTGACGCTGGCGCGGCAGGCAGCGGCTAGCGGTGCCAGGGTAGGATTCCTTGACGGGGCCAATCTGCTAACAGTGCGAATGTATGAAGGGGCACAAGAAACCTGGCGAGAGTGGGGACGATCCCTGGACTTAAAAGACGCTGCCTCTCCAGCACAGAAGTGGGGAGACTTATGGTTTCTAGCTGCCGTGCAGGGGGTGCCCTGGCTGCTAACGCCCCTGCTGGCTGCTGCTTGGGGCTTGGGGCTGCGATCGCCGGTTTTAGCAATGACTCTAGGGTTAAATCTGAGCCTGATTCTGATTCGGGTAGCATTGACCTTTGCGATCGCGCCTTCCTATGACCTGACTCAGGCTAGGCAAAAGTGGGCTTTTTGGCTATCACCGCTGGCTGACTTACTGGCGGTTTACCGAATTTATCTGTCTTCGATTCAAATCCCCACTCAATGGCGTGGCCGTCGTTATCACAATCTGAACTGAATTACAGAGCCAGAAACCAGGCGTCAAATGCGGCAGCGACGCAGCTAGACCTGCGATATCTGCCCTCAAGCCAAAACTTCAAAGAAGGCATCTTCTAGCTCGTAGCCCAGCATCTGGGTCATAAACTTAAGCTTGCTGCGGCCTTCTAACCCCTGATCCTGTAGCCAAAGGCTAATTACAAACACCTTTTGCATAACAAAAATTTCCAATGCTTCTGGGTTGTAGCGAATGCCTTCGCGGGGGCTGAACTGGTGCGGTACCAGCATGGCCGCGTAGCGTCCGAGTTCTCCGGCCTCCCAGTCTAGAACCAGAGGCAGCCAGGGGTAGTGAGCATCGAGTCGGATAAACCAGAGCCGCACTTCAGGAATTTCAGATAGCTCACGGGGGTCAGCAGGCTCACGCGGATAGTCAATCTCAAAGCGAAGATTAATATCTTGATGAACCGGATCAAGGTTTGGCAGCAAAGGAGCCAAAACCGCCTGAGCTGGAGTTAAATCTAAAGTGCTAAAACTATGTAGATTGAGGGCGATCGAAGTAGACATAGTGATAAGTGGGAAGTCTGCAAGGTCTGAGAGAGTAATCAACAGGGCCAAGCCTGAATATCAAGAGCAGCCATAGCCGCTCAGGTATCAAATCAGATTTGCCAGGACTTTTTCAAGCAGGCAGCTAAGCGGGTTCCTAGACATGCCATGATAGGTGAGTTGAATTTTCACGGCTATGTCTGATTTGCCCATTCGTATCTGCATCACCCTAGGCACCCGACCGGAGGCCATCAAGCTAGCTCCGGTGATTCAGCAGTTTCAGCAAAGCCCCCAGTTTAATACTCAGGTAGTTTTGACCGGGCAGCATCGAGAAATGGTGCAGCAGGTGATGAATCTATTTGACCTGCAGGCCGATGGTGATTTGGAGATCATGCAGCCCCGTCAGAGCCTAACGGATATTACCTGTCGCAGCCTGCAGGGACTAGAGCAGCTATTTCAGCAGTATTCGCCACAGCTGGTGCTGGTGCAGGGAGACACCACAACGGCTTTTTCGGCTACGCTGGCGGCTTTCTATCAAAAAATTGCGGTGGGTCACGTAGAGGCTGGTTTGCGCACAGATGACCTCTACAATCCTTATCCAGAAGAAGCCAATCGCCGTTTGATATCGCAGCTAGCTCAGATCCATTTTGCGCCGACTGCAGCCGCTGTCGAGAATTTACAGCGCTCTGGGGTTGTCGGCCAGATTCACCAAACGGGTAACACTGTTATTGATGCCCTTTTGCAGGTGGCGGCCAATCAGCCTGAGTGCTCTGTGCCTCAGCTTGACTGGTCAAAATATCGGGTATTGCTGGCAACCGTACACCGCCGCGAAAACTGGGGAGCGCCGCTGCAGCAGATCGCCCAGAGCTTTCTAAAGATTCTAAACCAGTTCCCAGATACGGCCCTGCTGCTGCCGCTGCACCGCAATCCTACCGTGCGCGAACCGCTGACTCGAATGCTGAGCGATCACCCAAGAGCCTTTTTGACCGAACCCCTAGACTATGCAGAACTGGTAGGGGCTATGCAGCGGTGCTACCTGTTGCTAACCGACTCTGGCGGTCTACAAGAGGAGGCTCCCGGCTTGGGTAAGCCAGTCTTGGTGTTACGAGAAACGACAGAGCGGCCAGAGGCGATCGCCGCCGGGACAGCTAAGCTAGTTGGCACCGAAGCCGCCCGGATTACCGAGGCAGCGGCTGAGCTATTGAGCAACGCTGCGGCCTACGACGTCATGGCAATGGCCGTCAATCCTTTTGGGGATGGCCGAGCCGCTCAGCGAATTTTACAGATTGTCAGCGATCGCTTTGGTGTATAGAAGCTATTGATTTTCTGACGAACCGTCTTCCTTCTGATCTAGAAGACTCTTTTTAGAGCTTTTAAGCTGCTTCCAAAGCCCCTTAATCTGGTCGTAGGCTTGGGTAGAATCGAGCTTGCCGCCTGTTTCTAAGCCACAGATAATAGCTACCCGCTGAGCAAATTCTTGCAAATTGGCGTTGAAAGCCAGGTTGCCGGGAGAAAACTCCCCTCGATATTTGCTGCGGGGGTAGAAAAAATTTTCTTTTTCTTGATTCGAAGAATTGGAATCAGCCATAGATACCTCACTAGAAAACATTAATGAAAAGTTTAGGCCCTGC
This sequence comes from Leptolyngbyaceae cyanobacterium RM1_1_2, assembly GCA_012032345.1. Classification (GTDB taxonomy): domain Bacteria; phylum Cyanobacteriota; class Cyanobacteriia; order Phormidesmidales; family Phormidesmidaceae; genus Sphaerothrix. The sequence continues at coordinate 17,385 of JAAUQI010000033.1, forward strand.
TATCTTTCCCGGACTGCCTGAGAGTTCTATGAGGAAAAACCGCAGAAGAACTAGCCAGCCCCCACAGATAATCGTACTGCCATCGCTTTTTCAACTCCCTTTGGGCATAGCCGCTAAAACTTGCGCAGGCTTCTAGCGTAAACTCACTCGTTCAGTCTGCTCTAATTGCTGATTTTTTTAACCCCTGAGCTGCGACTCAATCCAGGCGATCGCGGTTAGCACAGAATCGGTAGCTGCTAGCGGATGGGTAGAAAGTTTCTCAAAAAAAGTAATCACTCCGGGGGCTACCTGCATTAGCATGACAGGCTTACCCGCCTTCAGCGCCAGCGCCACTTCAGAGACGGTTCCCAGGCCCATGCCGCAGGCCACGACCACATGACTGGAGAGGATATTGACATTATTTCTGGCATTGCCCAAATCCGTCAGGATGGCAATATCAACGGCAGATGACAAAGCGGTGATATCTGTCGTTGGTAAAATGCCTACGGTCAATCCCCCCGCCGACTGTGCCCCTCGACTAGCGGCATTCATCACGCCCACGTTTCGGCCTCCGGTCAGCAAAACCCAGCCGTGACGGGCAATCTGTTCGCCGAGAGCGTAGGCAGTTTGCTCGACTAAGGGGCCAGCGCCGCTGCCTGGCCCCATGACTCCGATTAGATGTTTGGGCATCGTGTCTGGGCAAAATTGATAAGAAACTTGATGATGGGATCTCCTCATTTATTATTTTCGTCGATTAAATTGTTGTAATGATAGGGCTTGCTCACTTAGCTCAACTGCCGCGCTAGCCTGCTTACTTCCAGTCCTATACGCTCTTGAAAACTGTGCAGCTTTCGTTTTTAGCCCAGACGTTGACCCAGACGTTGACCCAGACGTTGACCCACCAGCTCCGCCTAAAGCCTCATACTTGGAAATGGGTAAGTTCTTTGCTTTTGGGCAGCATTATTGCGATCGCCGGGAGCCTAAGAGTTCCTGGAATTGCCCTGAGCCGTCTTACCATCCGCATTGGGCCAATTGCTCAGACCATTGAACTGGCTGACTTAGAAGACTTTGCGCAGACGGGGGCAGTGCCGCCTCGCCTGCGGCTGTACAGCACTTTTTTGACGCCTCAGGTGCGGCAGGTATTACAAAAACAGCTATCGATTGATCCTGAAATCAGCGATCGCGTTGTTGATGATATTTTACAGTCGGCCAATGGTGAACTGCTGCTAGATACGCTTTCAACCATTGCCCCAGATTTATCTGTTGATCAGCTCCGGGCTGCTATCCGACTGGCAGCGGTGAGTACCGATGGCCTTAGCGTGCTCGGCATTTTGAGAGCCTTGCCCCAGGAGAGTCTTGAAGTTGACGCCAGCGCCGCGATCGCGCTGATTTCTCAGCTCAATCTGTCGCGGCTAGAGAGTCAGGCCCTCAGCGGCGTTTTAGACTACGAGCTAACCAGTACTGAGTCGGCTTTTCAAGCCAACTTTGACCCTGCTGCCCCTGGGCCATATGATTTTGAACAGTGGGAACTGCGGCTGCGCGACCGCGACCGCGATCGCATTGTGCCAGTAGATATCTACTGGAGCGAACAAAATAACGGACCGCTGGTCGTCCTCTCTCACGGTTTTGGAGCCGATCGCCGCTTTTTAGCCTACGTCGCCAAACATCTAGCCTCTTACGGGCTAACAGTTGTTGCTATCGAGCATCCCGGTAGCAACGTATCCGCCCTCTCTGCAACTGAGCTAGACCCCAGAGCCAGCCGAGAGCCTAGCCGCATTCTACCCGCCACTGAATTTATCGATCGTCCTAAAGACGTCAGCTTTGTCCTAGATCAGCTAGCCCGACTTAATCAATATTCTTTCGCCCTGCGAGGCAAGCTCAATACTCGTCAGGTCACACTCATCGGCCACTCCTTAGGCGGCTATACAGGGCTGGCCTTAGCCGGTGCCCGACTCGACATTCAAGCCCTAAAGCGCTCCTGTAGTAATTTAATTCCGGTGGGCCTATCCCCCGCAGACTGGCTACAATGTGCCGCTGTAGATTTGCCGCGTCAAACCTATGATCTCAGTGATGAGCGGATCCAGCAGGTTGTAGCAATGAACCCGATTACAGGGGATCTCTTCGGCAGCCAGGGACTTAGCCAGGTCACCGTACCCACGCTAATCTTAACCAGCACCAATGACGGGGTGACGCCAACTATCAAGCAGCAGCTCAGGCCCTTTTCTCAGCTAGCAGGGTCAAAGTATCTAGTCGCAGTAATTGGCGGCACTCACCTCAGCGTTGGCGATCCTGACAATATCAATCCGGCCCTACAGCAAATCCCTTTCATGCCGGAGCTGCAGGGAGAAGAAACGCAGCATGTTCGACAATTCCTGCAGGGACTGCTGCTGAGCTTTGTCAAGCAAGAGACTCCAGAGGCAGCACTTTACTCACCCTTTCTGAGTGCCGCTTACGCTCAGTCTGAGTCTACCCCCGATTTACCGATTCGCTTTGGCACTGAGCTACCGAGCAGCCTGACTAGCTGGCTGCGACTCACAGGCAGTTGGTCAGGCAAAAGCCGTAGCTCCACCCGCCTCTTTGCTTCACTGATACACCTAGAGGCTATTCAGGTGAATAACCGTTTGGTTCGCCTGCAGCATCATGTCTTTGCTTATTTGCGCCTCAGCTATCCACCGCTGATTGTGCTTGACTGGCCTCTGGAGCATCCGCCGCAAAGTTAGCCTATTCGTGTGTCACACCGTCAGGCAAAATCGCCCCGGTTAAATCGGCGTGGCGCAGGTTGGCATAGGTTAAGCTGGCATTGATTAAGACAGCTTCAGTCAAAATAGCGCCACTGAGATTTGACCAGTTTAGCCTAGCCCGATACAGCGTGGCTCCCCTAAGATTAGCCCCCCGTAGAGAACTCCAGCTCAGGTTGGCCCCGCGTAAATTAGCGCGACTGAGATTAGCATTTACCAGATTGGTACCTTTGAGTCGGGCGCGGCTGAGATCCACATCTCGCAGGTCAGCACCCTCCAAAGTGGCCCCAGTGAGAATAACACCCACCATGCTGGCATTTTCCAAAACGGCTCCGTTGAGCAGGGCACTCGTGAGATTGGCGCTGTCGAGTACCGCCGCCGTCAGGTCGCAGCTGAGCATTTTGGCTCTGCTTAAGCTGCTTTCGCTGAGATTAGCCTCTCGTAAAGTGGCGCTGTCTAAGTTAGACTCGCTCAGATTGGCTTCGCGTAAATTGGCTTGGTAAAACTGAGTCCTGGTTAGGTTGGCGCTGCGGATACCAGCTTCAGCAAGATCTGCCTGCTGTAGGTTGGCGTCTGTCAGGTCAGCACCAATCAAATTTGTCAAACGTAGCACTGCCTGAGCCAGATTGGTTCCTATCAAAACAGCCTCTCGCAAGTTGGCACCGACTAGGTGTGCTCCTGATAAATTAGTCTGGCGCAGATTGGCCTGCCGCAAATTGATATCCGCCAAATTGCTGTTAGCTAAGTCGATATTAGCTAAGTCAGCATTGCGAAAATCTCTTTCGCCTGCGGCATAGCGCTTTAGCAGTTCTTCTGCGTTCATAAATTCTGTCTCAATCGTCAATTTTTATGCCAGCTTTAGTCTGCTGCTCATTTCACGGGTTAGAGTGCGTTCAATTTAGCTGGACAGGCTAGCGAAAAGATTCTCTGGCTCTGGCTACCAGCTTACCCAGCCTTGCCCTTGAGTAGGTCAAAGCGGCTGAGCGAGCAGGCTTGTATTCTATAAAAGTAAAGGCATAAAAGATACAGATTGCTACCTGTGTGCGCTCGGGCACGCTCTGGCTGGTTTGATTGCCCTATTTGATGGCCTCAAATAGGGCAATCAAACTGACTGCCATTTGAATCTGCACTATCACTCCGAATGAGTGGCATATTTATAAGAAGCTAGTCGATCTCAAGCAGGGGGCTGGCGACTGTGAGATTCCAAACTTGAGTCACACAAAAGCTGGTGAATATAGCGATCCTATCTGGATGGTGAAAGGACTTTTCCCCAGGAAAAGCTTTTGACAACTCTCTCTTACCACAAGTGATTTAGGACTGCTATATCTGGATGGAAGGGCAGAATCAGCGTCCCAATGATACCTCAGTGAACTGTGAAGGATAAAGATATGTCGGATAACCGCCAAAGTCAGGTTGTAACCCAGGGAGTTCAGCGCACGCCGAATCGGGCTATGCTGCGAGCAGTTGGTTTTCAAGATGAAGATTTCAACAAACCGATTGTGGGCTTAGCGAATGGCTACAGCACGATTACCCCCTGCAATATGGGCATTAACGTGTTGGCGCAGCGGGCTGAGGTGGCTTTGAAAGAAGCGGGTGTCATGCCTCAGATGTTTGGCACGATTACTATTAGCGATGGCATCTCAATGGGCACTGAAGGGATGAAGTATTCTCTGGTGTCGCGGGAAGTCATTGCAGACTCGATTGAGACTGCCTGTACCGGGCAAAGCATGGACGGGGTTTTGGCGATTGGTGGCTGTGATAAAAACATGCCGGGGGCCATGATTGCGATCGCCCGTATGAATATTCCAGCCGTGTTTGTCTATGGCGGCACCATCAAGCCAGGGCACTACAACGGCCAGGATCTTACCGTAGTCAGCGCCTTTGAGGCAGTAGGTCAGTACAGCGCTGGCAAAATTGATGCAGCGGAACTGGCAGCGGTGGAGCGCCATGCCTGTCCGGGAGCAGGTTCCTGCGGCGGTATGTTTACCGCGAATACAATGTCGTCAGCCTTTGAGGCCATGGGCATGAGTTTGCCCTATTCTTCGACGATGGCGGCTGAGGATGAGGAAAAAGCCGAGAGCACTGAAAAATCTGCCTTTGTCTTAGCAGCCGCAGTTCGGCAGCAGATTTTACCCAAAGAAATTTTGACCCGAGCCGCCTTTGAAAACGCCATTGCTGTGATTATGGCTGTGGGTGGCTCAACTAACTCAGTGCTGCACCTGCTGGCGATCGCCCATGCTGTCGGCGTTGAGCTAACCTTAGATGACTTTGAGACTATCCGGGCTAAAGTGCCTGTCTTCTGCGATCTTAAGCCTTCGGGCCGCTACGTCGCTACTGACTTACACCAGGCAGGCGGCATTCCCCAGGTAATGAAGATGCTGCTAAACCGTAAGCTTTTACACGGTGAGGCGCTGACCGTCAGTGGTCAGACGGTGGCTGAAGTCTTGGCTGAGGTGCCTGATCAGCCCCGCTCTGATCAAGACGTGATTCGACCCTTTGAGCAGCCGCTTTATGCTCAAGGGCATCTGGGCATTCTCCGGGGCAACTTGGCACCTGAGGGGGCCGTAGCCAAGCTAACAGGCATCAAAAACCGCAGTATTACGGGGCCTGCCCGGGTGTTTGACTCAGAAGAAGACTGCCTAGACGCGATTCTAGCGGGTAAAATCCAGGCGGGTGATGTGATTGTGGTGCGCTATGAGGGGCCAAAAGGCGGGCCGGGAATGCGGGAGATGCTGGCCCCGACGTCGGCTATTATCGGGGCAGGACTAGGAGACACGGTGGGCCTGATCACTGATGGGCGCTTTTCTGGCGGTACCTATGGCATGGTAGTTGGGCATGTCGCCCCGGAAGCTGCAGTCGGCGGCGCGATCGCTCTGATTAGAGAAGGCGACTCGATCACTATTGACGCTGACAGCCGCCGACTGCAGCTTGAGATTACCGACCACGAATTAGCTCAGCGCCGTCAGGTCTGGCAGCCACGCCTCCCCCGCTATACCCAGGGCGTTTTGGCAAAATATACCAGGCTGGTAGCCTCCAGCAGCCGGGGCGCTGTCACCGACCTGGATTTGTTTGACGCCTAGCGCAGCATGTCGTCATCATCGTGAATGACTCAATACTCCGCGTAGTGCAAGGCTGCTTGCTGTAGCCGTTTGGGTAGCTTCTCCATTGTTTCCAAAACAGCTGTCCGCAGGATATTTTTTCCTCTGGCAAAGCTGTTGGTAATTAAGACGAAGACTGGGCCAGCTCTAAATCATCAATGAGCTGCGAGAGCTGATCGCTGTTGGCGTTATAAACCTGATTGCAAAAATGGCAGGTCACCTCAGCCCCGTTGTCTTTCTCAATCATGTCGGCCAGTTCTTCTTTGCCTAGTAGCTTTAGAGCGCTAAGCATTCGGTCTTCAGAACAAGGGCAGTTGAACCGAACCAGCTGAGTTTCTGGAAAAATTTTCAGCCCCATATCGCCAACTAAACTGTCGAAAATCTGGGGCAACGTCTTATTTTGCCGCAGCAGGGGCGTAAACCCGCTTAGGTTTGAAAGGCGCGACTCTAGGGCGGTCACCAGTTCTGGATTTTCAGCCGCCTTGGGTAAAACCTGTAGCAAAAGACCGCCAGCCGCCTCAACACCGTTAGCCCCAACAAAAACACCCAAAACCAGAGCCGAAGGGGTCTGCTCTGATGTGGCTAAATAGTAGGTCAGATCCTCCCCAATTTCGCCAGAAACCAGCTCTACCGTACTGGAGTAAGGATAGCCATAGCCCACATCTCGAATCACATAAACATAGCCCTCTCGTCCGACCGCACCGCCGACATCAAGCTTGCCTCGCTCATTCAGGGGCAGCTCGATCGCCGGGTTATCCACATATCCTCGCACTGTTCCATCCAGACCAGCATCGATCAAAATGCCCCCCAGAGGGCCATCCCCCTTGATGCGAATATTCACCCGAGATTCGGCCCGCTTCATATTAGAAACTAGCAAAAGCCCTGCCGACATAGTCCGACCCAGGGCAGCAGTAGCAACATAGGAAAGATTGTGACGCTGTCGGGCAACTTCAGTGAGTTTCGTCGTAATGACGCCTACGACTCGAATCCCACCCTCTGCAGCAGTTGCCCGAATTAATTGATCTGCCATTAGGAAGCCTGCTTAACAATTGTCAGTATTTCTATTTTAAGAGGTGTCGCCAGCAGGACAGCCATTTCGGGTTTTTAGGGAGAGTGGTGATTACCGTCCGCTACTGCTCTGCCGCCAACTGGCTTTTTACTTTTCAACTAGAAAAGTAAAAATTAGGGCGGGCGTGCCCGCTCCATCAGGGCTAAACCGTTTAAATCACTCCACTGACTTTCAGAGCGTCTGTCATACTAAAAGGGCAGTTAGGTCACGATCCGCTAGAGCCGCTATGTTAGGGACATTTCAACAGAGCAATTTGCGAATTGAGGTCAATGCTCCTGAAGCTGCCATTCGTGAGCAGTTAACTTCGCCATCTCAGTTTCGTCAGTGGTTGTGGCCACAGCGATTTTCAACCGGACTGCCGACACTGACGCCTGGTCTAACGTTTAGTGGCTATATCGGGCCTGTCGAAATTCAGCATCGGGTCGAATCAGTTTCTCCCAACCGCTTAGAACTACTGCTCTGTGGCGGCATTGATGGTTTTCATCACTGGTATTGGGGAGACGGCTGGCTACAGTCTAACCTTGAGGGGGTTTCTCTACTACCGCTTAATCTGGCACAGACGCTGAGCTTATTTCGACTACGCCAGTCTTTAGAAGCGCCTCTGCCCGTATCAGGTTAGGCAAAGAGCGGAAAATTAGTCAGGGACGACGTCGGGGTCAAGAGTAGGGTCAAAGTCTTGGGCGTCTTTGGCGTCTTTGGCCTCTTGGGCCTTTTGGGCCTTAAAGGGGATATGACTGGCCGAGGTGTCTGAGGGCAACTGCGTTCGCAGTCTAACCGAAGCTCCGTGAGACGGTAACCCTTCGGCCTGGGTTAGTGCGTCAATGGCACCCGCAACCTGCTGCAAAGCCTGGGGCGAATATTGAATCAGGCTGGAGTGCTTCATAAAGGTTTCTGTTCCCAAAGCAGAGGCGTAGCGGGCCGCGCCTGAGGTGGGCAGGGTGTGGTTAGGGCCGGCTAGATAGTCACCGACCGCTTCTGGGGTTGAGTGGCCTAGAAAAATAGCCCCTGCATGACGAATATGCTCTAGTAGCCGCCAGGGGTCTTCGACTTCTAGCTCTAGATGCTCTGGAGCAAATTCGTTTGAGAGCTGGGCGGCTGTCTCTAGTGAGTCTACGACGATGGCAATGCCGTAGTGCGCGATCGCCTTTTCGGTCAGTGTTTGACGGGGATGATCAATTAGCTGGCGTTCTACTTCAGCTGCGACCTGCTGGGCTAGCTCGACATCCGGTGTGATTAAAATAGCGGCGGCCAAAGGGTCGTGTTCTGCCTGAGCCAGTAAATCTGCGGCTACATGAGCAGAATTAGCCGTCTGGTCAGCAATCACCAAAACTTCTGAAGGCCCCGCCAGCGAATCGATCCCCACCGTTCCATAGACCAATTTTTTGGCTAGGGTGACGTAGATGTTGCCGGGGCCAGTAATGACGTCTACCTTGGGAATTGTCTCAGTACCATAGGCTAAAGCCGCGATCGCCTGTGCCCCACCCACCCGATAAATCTCTTGCACGCCTGCCTCTTGAGCAGCTACCAGTACCGCCGGATTCAAGCTACCGCCTTCTCCCGGCGGCGTCACCATAACCAGACGCGGCACCCCTGCCACTTTAGCGGGAATCGCGTTCATCAGCACGGTGCTAGGGTAAGCAGCCCGCCCCCCCGGCACGTAAATCCCCGCCCGATCAACTGGCGTGTAGCGCTTGCCCAAAACCACCTCATTTTCGCCAAAATTCACCCAGCTCTTAGGGATTCGCTGTCGATGAAATTGCTCAATATTATGGCAGGCGAGCTGAATAGCCTCCAGCAGCTTCTTTGAAACTTGCTGATAGGCGGCATCTAGCTCCACCCCCCGTACCCGCATCTGCTCGCGGCTCAAAGTTTGCTGATCGAATTCTGCTGTGTAGTGCAAAACAGCCTGGTCGCCAAGTCGCTTGACCGTTTGCAGCACTTCTCTAACCGTCGCTTCTTTATGCACGACCTGGTTATCGTGAGTACGTGCGCAAATACGCTGAATTTCTGCCTTTGCCTCAGCCAACTGATGAATAATTCGCAGCATTGCAGCAGGGTAGTGGGAAAACCAAGTTCGAGATTACCGCTGGAAGAGTCGGCCCAGCCGCTCTATAATTCAGAAGAAGCAACCGGAGCGTGCCATCCTCAACGATCTATAGCTTAGCGCGAATTTTCACTGCGGCATAACATAAGCTCAAGATAAGTGCTATGATTATTTATCCGGTGACAATTAGACTAGGGCTGACTGTGGCAAATATTAAGTCTGCAATTAAGCGTATCAAAACTGCGGAGCGCAACCGTCTGCATAATAAATCCTACAAGTCTGCGGTGAAAACCTTGACCAAGCGTTATCTCGCTGCGGTTGATGCTTACGCGGCTGAGCCGTCTTCAGAGAACATGCAAGAAGTTCAAGAGCGGATGGCAGCCGCCTACAGCAAGATTGATAAGGCTGTTAAGCGAGGCGTTATACACGCTAACTTGGGTGCTCGTCGTAAGTCGCGTCTGGCCCATGCCCTCAAGCAGCACGAGCAGCCTCTTGCCTCCTAGGAGACACGCTTCTTTCTGCGGGTTTCTTTTGAAGCAGTGAACTGGTTGCTATGCCGCTAATCGACACACACGTTCATATTAATTTCGATTCCTTCCAGCCAGATTTAGATGAAGTGGCTTTAGCCTGGAGACAGGCAGGGGTCGTTCACCTGATCCATTCGTGCGTTGAGCCTGATGAATTTGTCGGTATTCAAGCGATCGCCGATCGTTTCCCGGAAGTCTCTTTTGCAGTAGGGCTTCACCCCCTGGATATGGACAAATGGGATGCCCCAATGCCGGGTCGGATTAAAGCGCTGGCTCAGTCTGATGAGCGAGTTGTCGCCATTGGCGAAATCGGGCTTGATTTTTACAAGGCTGAGAATCGGGAGGTGCAAGAGGTGGCCCTGTGGGAGCAGCTTCAAATTGCTCAGGCGCTTGGTTTACCCGTTATTATTCACTGTCGAGAAGCGGCGGAGTCAATGGTTCAACTTCTCAAGCGGTTTTGGCAGGAAGTAGGGCCAGTTAGAGGTGTCATGCACTGCTGGTCGGGCACACCGACTGAAACCCAGTGGTTTTTAGATTTAGGGTTTTATATTAGCTTTAGCGGCATTGTTACCTTTAAGAATGCCCATCAGGTTAAGGCTTCGGCACAGATGGTACCCATCGAGCGCTTGCTGATTGAGACTGACTGTCCTTTTTTAAGTCCGGTTCCCAAGCGTAAAGAGCGGCGAAATCAGCCCGCTTACGTCCGCTATGTCGCTGATACTGTAGCGCAGCTGAGATCAACCTCACCAGAGGTTATTGCTCAGCAGACCACAGAAAATGCCTGCCGTCTATTTGGTCTTTCATTTTCTATCTAAACGAGGGGTGCTCAGGCAGCTGCGATCGCGGTGAACAAGAATAATATCTCTTCCGGTGTGGTAATGTCTAATGTTCTGCATTTGTAGCTCAGCAAATTCTTTGACTCCTCAGAATGTTTGATGCCATCGTTCTTTTTTCAAACTGGCTATCGGTTCTTGGAATTTTTGGCCTTGGCTAGATTTTCCAAAGCAAGACTTTTACAACTGCGACCTGCTATTTGCCCTTATCTCTCCATAGCTCAGAATGAATCAAGCGTTAAGCTGTCTATCTACTCACTTTGTTAGTACTTGTGCGATCGCAGTGCTTCTAACGCCAGCAATTTTATTGACACCTTCAAAGAAGATGCGGTTTTTGCAGCGGCTGCAACCTAATCTTCTGTTCTTAGTTGAGCTTAAGACGTTTGTTTTTCGAGAAGAGCGCCGTTTTGTTGGCCCTATCACTTTTTAGTTTGCCACTTTGTGTGGCTTTAGCGGTTATTCCAGTTCAATGGCTTAACCGCTACACGCTTTACTGAAGTCCAGGTACGATCTGTTGAGGAAAGGCATGATTGATCAAACCTATCAAACCCCCGTTTTTGTTCTGCCGGATCTTGTAGAGATTCAGCGCGCTAGTTTTCGCTGGTTCTTACAAGAGGGCCTGATTGAGGAACTCGACAGCTTTTCTCCAATTACAGACTATACCGGTAAGCTAGAGCTGCATTTCCTGGGTAAGGAATATCGGCTGAAAAGTCCTAAATACGATGTTGACGAAGCGAAACGGCGAGATAGCACCTATGCGGTGCAGATGTACGTGCCGACTCGTCTGATTAATAAAGAGACAGGAGAAATCAAAGAGCAAGAAGTTTTCATTGGTGACTTGCCGCTGATGACCGATCGCGGTACCTTCATTATCAACGGAGCTGAACGGGTTATTGTCAACCAGATTGTTCGTAGCCCTGGGGTCTATTACAAATCGGAGACAGACAAGAATGGTCGCCGTACCTACAATGCTAACCTGATCCCCAACCGGGGGGCCTGGCTGAAGTTTGAAACTGACAAGAACGGTTTGGTTTGGGTTCGTATTGACAAAACCCGCAAGCTCTCCGCCCAAATTTTACTGAAAGCCTTGGGGCTGAGCGATAGCGAAATTTTTGACGCGCTGCGCCACCCCGAGTATTTTCAGAAAACTATTGAGAAGGAAGGGCAGTTTAGCGAAGAAGAGGCTCTCCTAGAGCTTTACCGTAAACTGCGTCCCGGTGAACCCCCGACTGTTTCTGGTGGCCAGCAGCTTTTAGATTCTCGCTTCTTTGAGCCAAAGCGCTATGACCTAGGTAAAGTTGGTCGCTATAAGCTCAACCGCAAGTTACGACTGAACATTCCTGATACAGTGCGCGTCCTGACACCTCAAGATATCTTGTCAGCGATCGACTATCTGATCAACCTTGAGTTTGACATTGGCAATATCGACGATATTGACCATCTAGGCAACCGCCGGGTACGCTCTGTGGGTGAACTGCTGCAGAACCAGGTGCGGGTTGGCCTTAATCGGCTGGAACGAATTATTCGGGAGCGAATGACCGTTTCAGATGCTGATTCACTGACGCCTGCTTCTTTGGTGAACCCTAAACCTTTAGTAGCTGCTATTAAGGAATTTTTTGGCTCCAGCCAGCTCTCCCAGTTTATGGATCAAACCAATCCGCTGGCCGAGCTGACCCACAAGCGTCGTCTGAGCGCTTTAGGCCCCGGAGGCTTGACCCGTGAAAGAGCAGGCTTTGCGGTGCGTGATATTCACCCCTCTCACCACGGACGGATTTGCCCCATCGAAACGCCTGAAGGCCCCAACGCGGGACTCATTGGTTCTCTGGCAACTCATGGTAAAGTTAACGACTTCGGCTTTATCGAGACGCCTTTCTTCAAGGTCGAAAATGGCCGTATCCTCAAAGATCAGGCTCCGGTCTACATGACGGCGGATGAGGAAGATGATCTGCGAGTAGCGCCGGGTGACGTCCCCATTGACGAAGAAAATCGGATTCTAGGGGATCAGGTTCCGGTTCGCTATCGTCAGGACTTTACCACGACTGCGCCGACGGAAGTCGATTACGTAGCGGTCTCTCCAGTACAGATCATTTCAGTGGCCACCTCTTTGATCCCATTCCTGGAGCATGATGATGCCAACCGCGCCCTTATGGGATCAAACATGCAGCGTCAGGCAGTTCCTCTGCTGCGGCCTGAGCGTCCTCTGGTAGGGACTGGCTTAGAGGCTCAAGCCGCACGCGACTCTGGCATGGTGATCGTCAGTCGCACTGCTGGTGAGGTTACTTTTGTAGATGCTAATCGCATTACTATTCGCAGTCCTGAAGGCGAAAACTACACTTACTATCTGCAAAAATACCAGCGTTCTAACCAGGATACGTGCTTAAACCAGCGACCAATTGTCTTTATAGGCGATCGCGTCTTAGCGGGACAGGTGATTGCCGATGGTTCTGCGGCAGAAGGGGGTGAGATTGCGCTAGGACAGAACGTTCTAGTTGCGTACATGCCCTGGGAAGGCTACAACTACGAAGACGCTATTTTAATTAGCGAGCGTCTAGTTTATGACGACGTCTACACCTCTATTCACATTGAGAAATATGAGATTGAGGCTCGTCAAACCAAGCTAGGCCCAGAAGAAATTACCCGCGAAATTCCTAACGTGGGAGAAGACGCCCTGCGGCAGCTTGACGAAACCGGCATCATTCGCATTGGAGCCTGGGTAGAATCAGGCGATATTTTGGTGGGTAAAGTGACGCCTAAGGGAGAGTCTGACCAGCCACCCGAAGAAAAGCTGCTGCGGGCCATTTTTGGTGAAAAAGCGCGGGATGTGCGGGACAACTCCCTGCGGGTTCCCAACGGCGAAAAGGGACGGGTGGTAGATGTCCGGGTCTTTACCCGTGAGCAAGGTGATGAACTGCCGCCGGGAGCCAACATGGTAGTTCGGGTATATGTGGCTCAAAAGCGCAAGATCCAGGTAGGCGACAAGATGGCAGGGCGGCACGGCAACAAAGGGATTATTTCTCGAATTTTGCCTATCGAAGACATGCCCTATCTGCCCGACGGCAGTCAAATTGACATTGTCCTCAATCCGCTGGGCGTGCCCTCCCGAATGAACGTAGGCCAGGTCTTTGAATGTTTGCTGGGCTGGGCTGCTGAGAACTTAGAGGTGCGCTTTAAGGTCACCCCCTTTGATGAAATGTACGGCGAGGAGGCATCTCGCAATACTACCCACGGCAAGCTGCAGGAAGCGCGGGACGCAACGGGGCACCCCTGGGTGTTCAATCCAGACGATCCCGGCAAGATTCAGCTTTATGACGGTCGTACTGGAGATGCGTTTGATCGCCCGGTAACGGTTGGCAAAGCCTACATGCTCAAGCTGGTTCACCTGGTAGACGACAAGATTCACGCCCGCTCTACGGGGCCTTACTCGCTGGTGACTCAGCAGCCCCTGGGTGGCAAGGCTCAGCAGGGCGGTCAGCGCTTCGGCGAAATGGAGGTTTGGGCGCTAGAAGCCTTTGGTGCAGCCTATACCCTACAGGAACTGCTAACGGTTAAGTCAGACGATATGCAGGGACGCAATGAAGCCCTCAATGCGATTGTCAAAGGCAAGGCCATTCCCCGACCGGGAACACCAGAGTCGTTTAAGGTGCTGATGCGGGAGCTACAGTCGCTGTGTCTAGATATTGCCGTACACAAGCTAGAAACCCGCGAAGACGGAACCAGCCGAGACGTAGAGGTTGATCTGATGGCCGACGTTAGCAATCGTCGTACACCGTCACGACCCACCTACGAATCTATCAGTCGTGACGAACTGGAAGAGGTGCCAGAGTAGTGCCCTCTAGCTGCTAGAAGGCGATCGCTAAACTTGCCTTCTAGCAAACCCATTATTTGCCGTTTGAGCACTGAGTCATAAGGAAGTTGCCAAGAATGCCTAAGATAGAACAGCGATTTGACTATGTCAAAATTGGTTTGGCTTCTCCAGAGCGAATTCGTCAGTGGGGTGAGCGCACGCTACCCAATGGTATGGTCGTTGGAGAAGTAACCAAACCAGAAACCATTAACTACCGCACGCTCAAGCCTGAAATGGATGGCCTTTTCTGTGAGCGCATTTTCGGGCCGGCCAAAGACTGGGAGTGCCACTGCGGCAAATACAAGCGAGTCCGCCACCGGGGTATTGTCTGCGAACGCTGCGGCGTTGAGGTTACCGAGTCTCGGGTGCGGCGTCACCGCATGGGGTATATCAAGCTGGCGGCTCCTGTTACCCACGTTTGGTATCTCAAAGGTATTCCCAGCTACATGGCTATTCTGCTAGACATGCCGCTGCGGGACGTGGAGCAAATTGTTTACTTCAATGCCTACGTTGTTTTAGATCCTGGCAATGCTGAAAACCTCTCCTACAAGCAACTGCTAACCGAAGAGCAGTGGATGGAAATTGAGGATCAACTTTATGATGAAGAGTCTCAGCTAGCGGGGATTGAAGTTGGCATTGGGGCAGAAGCGCTCAAGCGCCTGCTAGAAGATCTGGCTCTCGAAGGGGAAGCCGAAAAGCTGCGGGAAGAAATCACCAACGCCAAAGGTCAGAAACGGGCCAAGCTGATTAAGCGACTGCGCGTCATTGACAACTTTGTGGCAACTGGCTCTAGGCCAGACTGGATGGTGCTAGATGTGATCCCGGTCATTCCACCAGATTTGCGACCTATGGTGCAGCTAGACGGAGGCCGCTTTGCCACCTCTGACCTCAACGATCTCTATCGCCGGGTGATCAATCGCAACAACCGTCTGGCTCGTCTGCAAGAGATTTTAGCCCCTGAAATCATCGTCCGTAACGAAAAACGCATGCTGCAAGAGGCCGTCGATGCCCTCATTGATAACGGTCGTCGGGGTCGCACGGTGGTCGGGGCCAACAACCGTCCCCTCAAATCCCTCTCTGACATTATAGAAGGCAAGCAGGGGCGCTTCCGCCAAAACCTCTTGGGTAAGCGAGTTGACTACTCAGGCCGTTCGGTGATTGTAGTGGGGCCTAACCTCAAAATTCACCAGTGCGGTTTACCCCGTGAAATGGCAATCGAACTCTTTCAACCCTTCGTCATTCATCGTTTGATCCGCCAGGGTTTAGTGAACAACATCAAAGCGGCAAAAAAGCTGATTCAGCGCAACGATCCCCAAGTCTGGGACGTCTTGGAGGAGGTGATTGAAAGCCATCCTGTCATGCTCAACCGGGCACCTACCCTCCACCGTTTGGGCATTCAAGCCTTTGAGCCAATTCTGGTAGAGGGCCGTGCGATTCAGCTTCATCCCTTAGTGTGTCCAGCCTTTAATGCTGACTTTGACGGCGACCAAATGGCGGTGCATGTGC
Organism: Leptolyngbyaceae cyanobacterium RM1_1_2; assembly: GCA_012032345.1. Lineage (GTDB taxonomy): Bacteria > Cyanobacteriota > Cyanobacteriia > Phormidesmidales > Phormidesmidaceae > Sphaerothrix. Next base: position 33,023 of record JAAUQI010000033.1, read on the forward strand.
CGCTTTCGCTAGAGTCTCAGGCTGAGGCACGGCTGTTAATGTTAGCGTCTAACAACATCCTTTCGCCCGCGACCGGGCGACCGATCATAACGCCTAGCCAGGATATGGTTTTGGGCTGTTACTACCTAACGGCTGAAAATCCCTATCAGCAAGGGGGCGCAGGACGCTATTTTGCCAATATGGACGACGCCATCATGGCCTACGAGCAGGGATTAGTAGATATTCACGCCAAAGTTTGGCTGCGCTTTGACGGGCCTGTTGAGTCTGACAACGCAGAGACTTTAATTGAGGAAGAAAAAGCTACCGACGGTAGCGTTACCCGCAAATATAACGAACGCCGCACCCGAGAAGATGCAGAAGGCCAGCTAATTTCGCAGTACATACTGACGACGCCAGGTCGCATTATTTACAACAAAACGATTCACGATGCCCTGGCCAATTAGTCGGCTAGCCAGCTAATTCAGTCGTCTGGGCAGAAGGCACCTTTGAACAGAACAGAGCGAAGGTTAAGGAAATAATATGTCAGATCAGCAAGGTTCTCAAGAGTCTACACCCATGCTGTTTCGCAATCGGGTGATTAACAAAACGCAGCTAAAAAAGCTTGTAACCTGGTCGTTTGCCAGCTATGGCACAGCCCGGACAGCACAGATGGCCGACCTAGTTAAAGATTTAGGATTTAAGTACGCGACTCGGGCAGGTGTCTCTATCAGCGTAGCTGATTTACAGGTGCCCCCCAAGAAGCGAGAAATGTTAGAGGCCGCTGAAGAAGATATTCGCGCCACTGAGGAGCGCTATACGCGGGGGGAAATTACCGAGGTTGAACGCTTTCAAAAGGTGATCGACACTTGGAACGGCACGAGTGAAGAGTTAAAAGACGAAGTTGTTCGCAATTTTAAGCTTAACAACCCGCTGAATTCTGTCTATATGATGGCGTTTTCAGGGGCCAGAGGTAATATCTCTCAGGTACGGCAGCTTGTTGGTATGCGCGGGCTAATGGCTAACCCCCAGGGCGAAATTATTGACCTGCCGATTAAAACCAACTTCCGTGAAGGTCTGACCGTTACTGAGTATGTCATCTCCTCTTACGGAGCCCGTAAGGGTCTGGTGGATACGGCACTGCGGACGGCGGACTCAGGATACCTCACTCGTCGTCTGGTGGATGTCTCCCAGGATGTGATTATTCGGGAGCTTGACTGCGGCACGGAGCGGGGAATTCCGCTCACCAGCATGACTGACGGTGAACGGGTGCAGATCCCGCTGCAGGATCGCCTGCTGGGCCGCGTACTCTCTAAAGATGCGCTGCATCCCAAAACAGGTGAGGTAATTGCAGAGCGCAACCAGGATATTTCAGATGAGCTGGCTGAAAAACTTGGAGCAGCGGGCGTTGAAGAAGTTGAGGTGCGCTCAGCGCTAACCTGTGAAGCGGCGCGTTCGGTCTGTCAGCGCTGTTATGGCTGGAGTCTGGCCCACTCTCATATGGTGGATTTGGGTGAGGCCGTTGGCATTATTGCGGCTCAGTCAATTGGAGAGCCGGGCACGCAGCTAACCATGCGGACGTTCCACACGGGGGGGGTGTTTACGGGTGAAAAGGCTCCTGAAGTTTTTGCCAAAGCTGACGGCAAGGTCAAGTTTTCAGACAAGCGCTTGAGAACTCGGGCCTTTAGAACCCGCCACGGCGACGATGCCTTCGCTATTGAATCTAAGAGTACTGAAGTCACGGTTGATCTGAACTCTGGCAAGAAACAAACCATTAGTCTGCCTCAGGGATCGACTCTATTTGTCCGCGATGGCGAAGCGGTCAAAAAAGGGCAGCTTTTGGCTGAAATGCCCTCTATGAGCCGGGTACGCAAAGTCACAGAGAAAGCTAGTAAAGACGTTACCTCAGATCTATCGGGCGAAGTTCTCTTTGATGGTTTGCATCAGGAGGAAAAGAAAGACCGTCAGGGAAACACAACTCGCTTAGCCCAGAGAGGCGGACTCCTGTGGGTGCTTTCGGGGGAGGTTTACAACCTACCGCCTGGGGCAGAACCAGTGGTCAAAAATGGTGATCGCATTGAAGCTGACGGCATCATTGCCGAAACCAAGCTAGTTACCGAGCGCGGCGGTGTCGTGCGTCTGCCGCAGACTTCTGATGGCAAAGGAGGCCGAGAAGTTGAAATTATCACAGCCTCAGTGCTGCTAGACAAAGCTGAAGTCAAAGTTGAAAGCAGTCAGGGCCGAGAACTCTATGTGATCGAGACGCTCAGCGGTCAGCGTTTTTCGCTGATTGCGACGCCGGGAACCAAGGTGAACAACGGTCAGGTGGTGGCTGAGCTAGAAGACGATCGCTACCGCACTAATACAGGCGGAATCTTGAAGTACTCTGGCCTTGAAGTTGCCAAACGGGGCAAAGCAAAGCAAGGGTATGAAGTGGTTCAAGGGGGAACCCTGCTCTGGATTCCTGAAGAATCTCACGAAATTAACAAAGATATTTCGCTGCTTTTAGTTGAAGATGGTCAGTTTGTCGAAGCGGGCACCGAAGTTGTCAAAGATATCTTTTGCCAGAGCAACGGCGTGGTCGAGGTGACGCAAAAAAATGACATTCTGCGTGAGATTGTGATCAAGCCAGGAGATCTACACATGGTAGATTCTCCTGAAGATGTCATGGACAAAGACGGCTCGCTAACTACCGTTGGTGAAGAGGTCATGCCCGGTCTGATAGTTGATGACCTGCGCTATGTCGAATACGTCGAAACCCCAGAAGGCCCTGCCCTGCTGCTGCGTCCTGTAACCGAGTTTACCGTCCCGGATAAGCCCTCCGTGCCCAGCCAGGATTCTGTTAGTGACAGTAGCGATAGCTTTATTCGACTGCGGGCAATTCAGCGCATTCCGTTTAAGGACGGAGAGCGGGTCAAGTCAGTTGAAGGGCTAGATCTGATACGGACACAGCTATTGCTAGAAATCGACGAGGAGGCACCCCAGCTAGCGGCAGATATTGAGCTAGCAGCAGACGAAACCAACCCAGATGTCATGCGGCTACAGCTGGTTATTCTAGAATCTTTAGTGATTCGACGTGACGTTATTGCCGACCAAACTCAGGGTAGCACCCAGACCCGTTTGCTGGTAGAGGACGGTGAGCGAATTGACCCCGGTGCGGTGATTGCCCGAACTGAAATCCAGTGCAAAGTTTCGGGAGAAGTTCGCGGTATTCGCAAAGGGGTTGAGGCCATTCGTCGAATTCTAGTTGTGCGAGATGAAGATCGCTATGAGATCCCCTCTGGGGGGCAAAAGCCTACCGTTGCAGCCGGGGATCTCATTGTCGCGGGATCGGAAATTGCTCCTGGGGCGATCGCTGAAGAATCAGGGCAGGTGGTGAGCGTTACCGACTCAAGTGCTCTGCTGCGAATTGCTCGTCCCTATCGGGTCTCAACTGGCGCTGTCTTACATATTGAAGATGGCGATTTGGTGCAGCGGGGTGATAATCTAGTGCTGCTAGTATTTGAGCGGGCCAAAACCGGAGACATCATTCAGGGTCTGCCGAGGATTGAGGAGCTTCTAGAAGCCCGTAAGCCTAAAGAAGCCTGTATTTTAGCCGAGCGTCCTGGAACTGCGCAGGTCGTCTATAGCGACGATGAAACGGTTGAGGTGAAGCTGATTGAAAATGACGGCGTCGTCACTGAATATCCCATCAGTCCTGGCCAAAACGTCATGTTCTCGGATGGTCAAACGGTAAGTACGGGCGAGCCACTAACCGACGGCCCTGCTAATCCCCACCAGATTCTGGAAATTTTCTTTAAGTTCTACTCTAGCGAAGGCATGGGAACCCATGAAGCTGCGCTGCTGAGTCTACAGCGGGTGCAGAACTTCCTGGTGAACGAGGTGCAGTCGGTCTATCAGTCGCAGGGCATCGATATTGCTGATAAGCACATTGAAGTGATTGTGCGCCAGATGACCTCCAAAGGCCGAATTGATGACGGCGGGGATACTACAATGCTACCGGGTGAACTCGTCGAGATTCATCAGGTTGAGCAGGTGAATGAGGCGATGTCTATCACCGGGGGTGCGCCTGCGAAATATACGCCAATGCTGCTGGGCATCACAAAAGCCTCGCTCAATACTGACAGCTTTATCTCGGCGGCAAGTTTCCAGGAAACTACTCGCGTGCTGACAGAAGCGGCTATTGAAGGTAAGTCTGACTGGCTGCGGGGTCTTAAAGAGAACGTCATCATTGGCCGACTGATCCCGGCGGGTACGGGCTTTAATGCCTATGAGGAGACGACTTCAGCCGATCTAGATGCCTCGCTGGACGGTGCTTTGCTAGAAGATGGCCTGGATTTTCAAGATGTGGTTCTTGACGATCAGACGGCTCGCTCTTATAACTTAGACTCCGGACTGGAGGAACTCTCGGAGGAAATTGTGGGGCGCTCTGAGGAGGGACAACGCCGCTCACATAACGGATATTCGGCGCTGTTCGACGATGGCGATAGCCTGATCGACGATCGCACTGAGCTCGACTAGCGCAAGGTTATGGTGGGCGGTGCCCACCATACGTGTGAGGGCTTTGGGTAAGATTCTCTGAGCTTTTAGAAAGGCTAAAAAAGGGATGACAGTTGCCATCCCTTTTTGTGGTTGAGGTGATCGTAGAGGGCTTCTAAAGTCTTGGTATTCTTACAAACATCAAACTGACATTCGACTTTTTTGCGCCCTTGAATAGCCATTGTTTTTCGCAGTTCTTCGTTTTCTAGCAGAGTTAGTAAATAAGCTGCGATCGCTTGAGTATCTCTTTCTAGGGTCAAAAATCCGGATTTTTCATGCTCAACCGCTTCTGGAATACCAGCGTGCCAAGAGCTAACGACAGGCAGCCCCATTGCCTGGGCTTCTAAAATCACCATAGGCAGTCCTTCAGAATTGCCTTGCTTACCCGTGACGCTAGGAGCGGCAAGTACAGCCGCCTGGTTCATCCAGCTGCGTACTTTCTCAGGAGATTGAACTCCTAAAAAGCGATAGGATTTGAGACTGTTAGCCGCCAGAGCTTCTAGAGCAGAACGCTGTGTGCCCTCCCCAATCAGCACCAGTTCGCAGTCAGGGCGTTCAATTTGAACCTCAGCCATCGCCCGAATCAAATATTCGCATCCTTTTTTTTCAATCAGGCGGCCCACAAATAAAACCGTTGGCTGACGGACGACTCTTAGATCTGGCGTTAGCTGTTTTAGGTCAACACCGATATAGTGAACCTGAATTTTTTCGGGGGGACAGCCTCGTTTAATCAGGCGATCGCGGATAAATTGGGAAACTGCGATTATCTGGTCGGCGGTGCGAAACAAACGCGATCGCTGACGATAAAATAGCGTCGGGTAAAAGCGATCGCGGTGAATCAAGGCGGTCAGACCTGTTAGCTGAGCCGGAATGCCGTAGGCCAAATCAACTTCTGCAGTGGCGTAGTAACCGTGAAAAGTAACCACTAAGGGAATCTTTAGCTGCTTTGCCAACGGCATTGCCAAAACACCGTCAATGCCGAGATGGGCATGAATCAGCCGGGGGGCAAGTGATTTGATCTGACTGAGCCAGCGGGGATGAACGATTCCCAGGCGCATGTAGAGGTTTTTCCAAAGCTTATGTCGTTTAGTGCACTGGTCTAAAACAATTTTGCGATCGTCGGGTAGAGGAAAACAGTCATCTGAAAGGGTGGTTGTACCTACGTAAAAACCCTGGTACCGACGAAAGTGATTGACTTGGGCTGGAATAAAAGTTTCTGAATAGGGCAGAATCTGATCGCGAAAGATAACAACAGATGGCTGCATAGAGCTGAGATGACTTATTTCCCTTTATTTACCCATTCAGAGCCAACAAATCGACAAAGGCTGCGGAATTTGCTTAAATCCAACAAGATCACCGCGACTTGCTTTTGGCAAAGGGGTTTGTGCAAGTTTTGGGTTTTGAGTTTTTGATTTCGGCAGTTTTACAGGGTGTGGTTTTTGAGCATTCCTGTATAGATGGGATTTAGAGAATTGGGTTGACCTTAAATACAGGAGATGCGAGCTACTAGCTAGTCCGCACTCGCATTAGGATCTGCCCAAACTCAACTGGCTCTGAATTTTCAACTAGCACCTCGACAATTTCGCCAGCCACCTCGGACTCTAGCTCGTTCATCAGCTTCATAGCTTCAATAATGCAGACGGTCTGACCCGACTGAATGCGATCGCCCACATCGACAAAGGGGAGTTCTTCCGGTGCGGGTGAGCGATAAAAAGTACCCACCATCGGTGAGGTAATTTCAACTAGGCTGGGGTCAGCGGCTGGCGATCGTTCGGCAGGAGGCGACACCGTTGGCACGGAGGGAATCTCGGGTAGCTGGGATGGCGGTGTGGCCCCATTGCCGACCCGCCCGCCTTCTGACAAAACGACGGCTGGGCTAAGTGCGGTCTGCTTACGCAGCGTTAGCTCAAAGTCGCTGCCTTTGAGAATGAGTTCGGCAATATCTGTTTGGTCAAGGGCAGCCACCAGTTCACGCAGTTCGCCAAAGTTTAAATCCACTTAGTTAAACCCCCTGCCGACGGCCATTTGAGAGATGATTTAGTTTTCAAGAGCATATCTTGTACCCACGAAGCTGATCGTCTTTTCCGGCTAAAGCAGATAGAACTATTCACGTCCCATATACGAATCGCTGCGAGTGTCAACTTTAATCTTCTCACCGACTGAGATAAATAGAGGCACCATGACCTGTGCTCCTGTTTCGACAATAGCAGGCTTAGTTCCCCCCGTTGCCGTGTCTCCCTTGACGCCCGGATCAGTTTGGGTAACTTCTAGCACCACGGAATTAGGCAGTTCTACTTCTAAAACCTGATCGCCCCAGCGCACAACGTTAACGGCCATCTCTTCTTTGAGATATTTGACGCGATCGCCAATTTGCGCTTCATTCAGACGAGCTTCTTCGTAAGTTTCCATATCCATAAACACATAGTCTTCTGCATCACGATAGGTATGCTGCATGGTGCGCTTTTCGAGGACGGCCTGGGCCACCGTTTCACCGGCTCTAAAGGTTTTTTCAACCACACTGCCGGATTGAACATTTTTTAGCTTTGTGCGCACGAAGGCAGACCCTTTACCTGGCTTGACGTGTAGAAATTCAACCACGCGCCAAACCGATCCGTCTTGCTCAATTGTGGTGCCAGTGCGGAAGTCATTACTAGAAATCATGGGGTGGACTACCTGGGTTGCAATGAGGAACAAATGAAGCACAATCGGCCCCTATTTTACCGCTCCCAGGGATTTTCCCCACACTTCTAGAGGGGACACACTATGACAAAATCATTAATAAGCGCCCAGCCGCTGGGTAACGTTGGACATTAGAGCAGTGTGTATGGTTTTCATCAAGCGTTGGCTTCAAGCGATCTCTCTGGGTATTTTGCTATTCACAGTTTCTACCTGGGTGAGCGCCTTTCCTGGAAATGCTAGGAGTATCTCTGCCCAAGCGCTTGCTTTCAGCAGCCTGTCTCAGACTGCCCCGCCGTTGGTGAGCTATCTGCCACCCGGTAACGCAATTACAGACGGTAAAGCTCTTTTGAGATACGCCTTGCCAATTGATAGTCCAGAGATTCGTAAGGTTCAAAAAGATTTAGAAGATTTCTCAGAGTGGCTACGCAGCAAGCGCTGGGGGCCAATCAAAAGCAATATTGTCAAAATTGAGCGCATACTCAACCGCAGCAGTGACAAGCTTTTAGCGACAGTGTCTCCGGCTGATCAGGCCCAGGCAAAAACGCTGATAGGTCAGCTTCAGGCAGGGCTGATGCCGCTACGAGAGGCTGTCGAAGCCAAAGACAAGGAGCAGGTTTGGCTACAGCGATCGGCGCTGCTAGATACTGTAGGCGCGCTCGAAGCGCTAATGGTGAAAAGCTTTCCCTATGAAGTACCGGCAGAGTATAGCGGGTTGCCACAGCTCAAAGGACGCGCCACCGTCGAATTCACGACCAACAAAGGCAGCATGACGGCTGTGGTGGACGGCTACAGCGCCCCGGTAACGGCGGGTAATTTTGTTGATCTGGTGCAGCGGGGCTTTTATGACGGGCTAGAATTTGTTCGGGCAGAAGACAATTATGTTTTGCAAACGGGTGATCCTAAAGGCCCAGACGACGGCTTTATCGATCCTAAAACAAACGAGTACCGGGCGATTCCATTAGAAATTCTGGTGCAGGAAGAAGAACAGCCCATCTATGGCTCTACGCTGGAGTCTTTGGGCCTCTATCTGGAAAATCCGGTGCTGCCTTTTTCTGCATTTGGTACGTTAGGCATGGCCCGTCCCGGCAACAACGTTAATGGGGGATCTTCCCAGTTCTTTTTCTTCCTGTTTGAGCCTGAGCTGACGCCTGCGGGTCTGAACCTGCTCGATGGTCGCTATACGGTTTTTGGCTATGTGGTTGAGAACAAAGAACTGCTCGAAAGTCTGACTCAGGGGGACAAAATCATATCGGCTAGGGTTGTAGACGGTGCAAAAAATCTGGTAGCGTCTGCGGCCTAAGCTGCCGAAACGAGTGCAGCGTCAATACTTAAGTTTGGGGTGATGCATAGTTCGTAGTTAGCGCTTCAGCGCCAAAGCACCGACTACCAACCCTAATTTCAGCCGTGACAATGCACTAGTCAATCTACAAGCGACAGGCTGGGGTGCAGGGATTCCCATAGGCGATCGCATCCCTTGGCCCATTTCTCAGCACCGACTAGCTTTCCTTAATCTAAGCTTGACGTGGCGTTCAGGTAAAAATAGCCATTTCTTAATGTGATTTCGGTAGCGTAAGCAACAGAAATACATGGATGTTTACGGAATCAGGAATTTACATGAAAACACTGCGCCTTTGGCCTGTTTTGCTGCCTGTGGCAGGCATGTTAGCCGCTTCAGTGGCTTTAGCCTCGCCTCAGCTTAAAGATGATGAAAACGACTTGGACTTGAGCACCCCAGATGCTGATGCTCCGCTGGTAATTGCCCACCGGGGCGCTAGCGGCTTTAGACCTGAGCATACGCTGGCTGCTTACCGCGTTGCGATTGAGCAGGGGGCTGATTTTATTGAACCTGACTTGGTTGTAACCAAAGACGGTGTGCTGATTGCCCGTCATGAAAATGCGCTGGCAACGGTTGCACTAGATAGCCAGAACAACATCATTCTGGATGCCAACGGCAACCCCCGGGTGACCCAAGAAACCACCAACATAGCTGAGCTGGAAAAGTTCCGCGATCGCCTCACGGTTAAATTTGTAGATGGGGTAGCCACTGGCGGCTGGTTTAGCGAAGATCTGACGCTGACCGAGATTAAGGAACTGCGCGCCCGAGAGCGGATTCCCAATGTCCGTCCTCGCAATACCCGCTTTAACGATCGCTTTGAAGTCCCCACCCTGGCTGAAGTTATCCGCTTAGTCAAGCAAACCGAAGCCCGCACAGGCCGAAAGATCGGCATTTATCCTGAAACCAAGCATCCCACCTTCTTTGCCAAAGAGGGTACCTATCTAGACGGCACCCCAATTAATCGGTCTTTGGGTGAACTGCTGATTGAGACTCTAGTGCGTCAGCGATTTACCGATCCTAGCCGCATTTTTATTCAGTCTTTTGAGTTTGAGAACCTGATCGAACTCCAAAATCAAATTATGCCGCGTTACGGCGTAGATATTCCGCTAGTGCAGCTCTATGGCGACATCACCGATGCTTTCCTACAGCCTGCCAGCAACTTCTCTCGCCCCTACGACATGGTTTACAACACGGCTCAGGGAGCCGACCTCAACGCGATTTACGGTGGATTGGTCAGCCAGGTATTCGGGGGCATTACGCCGACAACAGGCTATGGGGATCTGGTTTCTAACGCGGTGATCAGCTATGTTGCCGACAGCTATGCCGAGGGCATTGGGCCTTGGAAAAACAGCTTTTTGCTGCGGGAACGGCTGCCCCGGGCGATTGATGGCAACGGGGACGGCGTGGCTGAAATTACTACCCGCCTCACAGGTGAGGTTGAGCCATTTCTAGCTTTTGCCCTATCTCAAGGTCTAGAGGTGCATCCCTATACGCTGCGGGCCGAGGAGCAGTTTTTGACGCTTGACGCCAGTGGCACTCCCCAAACCATCCTGGATGAGGTGGTGCAAATTTTGCAGTTAGGGGCGACGGGTTTCTTTATTGACCAGCCTGTTGAGGGGGTCAGAGGCCGCGAGGCGTTCTTAGACTCTTTTGGCGATGATGCGTCAAATGAAAACAACGAAGCCGATGAAAATGAAGACGGTCTCAATGTACCGGGCAACATTATTATTCTGCCGGGTGACGATCGCGACGACGGGTAGCTTGTTAAAAGCTGCGGTTTTGTCTAGCAGATACCGCTCTAGCTAACCTGAAAAGCTCTTGTGGGGTGTGCTTCGGCACACCCTAATTTGTACTGATGCTTACAGGTTTATTCAAACTGAGCCAGCCCAACCCTATTAGCCCTGACGATTTTTCTCTGACCAAACTCGCGTCGGCAAACCCCAGACATAAATGAAGCCTTCAGCCGCCTGATGATTGAAGCGATCGTCGCTGCTGTAGGTTGCCAGTTCGTCGCTGTAAAGAGCTTTGTCAGACTGTCGTCCGGCAATGGTAGCTGTGCCTTTAAACAGCTTGACGCGCACGGTGCCCGAAACCCGCGCCTGGGTTTGCTGAACAAAGGCATCCAATGCCGCTTTAAGTGGGCTGTACCATAGGCCGTTGTAGACTAGCTGGCTGTAGCTTTCTTCTATGCCCCGCTTGTAGTGGGTCACATCGGCGGTGAGGGTCAGGCTCTCTAAGTCTCGGTGGGCCAAGATTAGCACCAGCAAAGCTGGCGTTTCATAGATCTCTCGTGACTTAATGCCGACTAAGCGGTTCTCAATCATGTCGATGCGGCCCACACCATGCTCACCCACGACCGTGTTGAGCTGACTAACCAGCTCAACCGGAGCAAGCACCGATCCATTCAGGCTTACGGGCAACCCTTGCTCAAAGCCAATCTCAATATAGGCTGGTTCGTCAGGGGTTTCGGCAATACCTTTGGTCATGACGTAGATTTCTTCGAGTGGCTCGTTCCAGGGGTTTTCGAGCGGGCCAGCCTCAATGCTACGGCCTAGCAGGTTGCGATCGATGCTGTAGGGTGAAGACTTTTTCACAGGCAGGCTCAGGCCAAACTTTTCACCATAGGCGATCGCCTCTTCCCGGCTCATGCCCCACTCCCGAGCCGGGGCTAAAACTTTTAGATCAGGGGCTAGGGCGGCGATAGAAACATCAAAGCGCACCTGATCGTTGCCTTTACCCGTGCAGCCGTGGGCCACCGCATCCGCGCCATATTCTTTGGCTGCTTCGACTAGCAGTTGAGCAATCAGCGGACGCGCCAGGGCGGTTGAGAGCGGATAGCGATTTTCGTAAAGGGCGTTGGCTTGAATGGAAGGAAAGGCATAGTCTTCGATAAAGCGCTCTGTGGCATCACTGACCAAGGATTCTTTTGCGCCTGCCGTGAGAGCCTTTTTGCGAATCGGTTCTAGCTCATCACCCTGCCCTAAGTCTGCTGCTAGGGTAATGACTTCTTTGACGCCCCACTCGTTCATTAAGTACGGAATGCAGACTGTAGTGTCTACACCGCCAGAATAGGCTAGTACAACTCTTTCAGCGCGACCCATAACTGTTTGACCTGCTTACACATCACAAGCCTCTTATTATCTAACTAATCGTCTCGAAATCTGGCTGATACACAACAGAATTTGGTGACAATTTCGGCGGGTTGCTTTAGTAGGTAGAACTTCGAGCGCGATCGCCCCTCTAAAAAGCCATTGGTAGCATAATGCCGAGTTCGTACACAGCTTCAGCAGTGGTCATTAGGGGATGAGTTCTGACTGGTGTCGATGAATACAGCCATAATTTCAGTGTAGTGAAAGACAGTGCGATCGCTGCTCTTATAGCGCGATCGCCCCCACTACAGATTAGCTCAAGACACTAGCACATCGTCACGGCTAGAAATTAGGGTTGGTAGTCAGTGCTTTAGCGCTGAAGCGCTAACTACGAACTATCCATCGCCCTAAACTTAAGTGTTGAGGCTGCATTAGCTTACCTGCCATCGGGCCAGCCAGCCATCATTGCCACAGTGCTGCCAACGGGGTAGATCACTCCAGTGCTGATACCAGCACCACGCCTCGGCTGCGCTCTGAGACGCTGTCTATCGTGTCGGTTGCCTGCCACAGCGCTTCTGCTTCTACCCAGACGGGCGGGTACTTATAGCGAGACACATCCAAAATCAAAAACCGATCGGTGTCGGCATCGTAAGCGGCAATTGGCGAGATATGACCGCCGGTTTCTTGACCAATCGCCCGTCGCAGATAGTTGACTACTACAAAGTTGTCTCCCTCAGCCAGGTTAGTGGCGATCGCCTGTCGAAACTCATCCAGGGTGACTTCTGCGCCATAGAGTACCTCCACGGTGACGGGGTAGCTGCTAATAATTCCGGCCAGTTCTGCCAGAGTGAGGCCCTGCCGTTCGATCAGCGATCGCTCGATTACCGCTTCTGTCGCAGGGTTAAAAATATTCTCCTGAGTGAAATACTGGCGCTCCCATTCTGGAGCCTCGGGCGCAGGGATGCCCAAAGCATTCAGGATCATGACCGTACTGGCAATACCGCAAAAAGCCTGGTTCTGCTGAGTCACAAACTGGCTAGCCAGAGGAACGTAGTCGGTCTGAGCTTCACTCTCTTGGAGCAGTTGTTGACCTTCGGGAGAAAGCAGTGAGGTCAGGCTTTCGTCCAAAGGCAGGGTCTGAGCCTTTATAGAAGCTGGGGCGACAGCAATTCCTAACAATAGCGCCAGACTGCTCAATACCATTCCTGAGAAAGAGGGCATACAACTCAAGCCAAAAACAGCAGTTCTGCTCATAATAACTCAGTCAGTAGGTGTCCCTTGCTGGTGACTCCATTACAGGTTACAGATACCTAGGTCTCAGAAAAACTAGGCATCTCTCTCGGTTGATGCAAACGGGCTTAGAATTAGGGCCGAGAGTTAGAGCAAGATTGAGGCGCGCTCGGCTAGGGGCGATCGCTCACCGCGCTGGAGCAAAATGTGGCCTGCTAGCGGCTCAGACCTAAAGCGCTCTACCACGTAGCTGAGGCCATTGCTGGCGGCATCAACATAGGGGTTGTCAATTTGGTTGACGTCGCCTGTCAAAACAATCTTGGTGCCCTCTCCGGCTCGGGTCAAAATGGTTTTGACCTCGTGGGGGGTCAGGTTTTGAGCTTCGTCTACAACAAAAAACTGCTGCGGTAGAGTGCGTCCGCGAATGTAGGTGAGCGGCTCAATCTGCAACAGCCCCCGCTCGATCAGTTCCTCATGGCCTCGCCGCCAGTAGCTGGGGCGATCGCTGGTCACCTGGGTGCCAAAAATCAGGTCGAAGTTGTCGTAGAGCGGCTGCATCCAAGGGGTGAGTTTCTCGCCTACGTCTCCAGGCAGATAGCCCAGATCTCGCCCCATCGGCACAATCGGTCGGGCAATCAGCAGGCGGCTGTAGTGACCTTCATCGGCTACTTTTTGCAGTCCTGCCGCGATCGCCAGCAGGGTTTTACCCGTCCCGGCTTTGCCCACCAGCGTCACCAAGGGCACGGCGTCATTCAGCAGCAGATTGAGCGCAAACTGCTGCTCCCGGTTGCGGGGCTGAATCCGAGAAACCCCGGCTTTGGGCAACCTGGGTAGCGGAATCACTTTATGACTGGTTGGCTCTACTGTAGCAATGTCGCTATGAGCAGGATTTTCAGCATTGGTCAAAACCACAGCCTGGTTGGGGGCAAGGGGCTGGGCCAGTTCTGTGACGCCAATTTCTCTTAGTTCCTCAATGATGGCTGGGTCAACAGTGGCCTGGACGATACCAGTGTAAAAATCGGTGACGTCGATTTTATCAGTGGTGTAGTCTTCAGCGATTAGCCCTAGGGTATCGGCTTTGATCCGCAGGTTGGTATCCTTGCTGACCAGCACCACCGGGCAGTCACAGCGGTGTTTTAGCTCTAGGGCCACGGCTAAAATAGCGTTGTCGTCACTGTCTCCTTCTAGCTCAGGCGGCAGCTTCAGCAGCGTCTCCCGATGGCACAGCGCTACCCGCAGCGTTCCGCCTGAGTCTAGGGAAATGCCCTGGGTCAGGCTGCCGCGCTTGCGCAAATCATCAATCATGCGAGATACCTGACGGGCGTTGCGTCCGGTTTCCTCCATTCGCTTTTTGAAGCGATCGAGTTCTTCAATAATAGTGATGGGCAACACCACGTCATTGTCCTGGAATCCCAACATTGCAGCCGGTTCGTGCAATAGGACATTGGTATCCAAAACAAACGTTTTTTTCATGCGAGTCAGGAACGGGGCGAATGATCGATAGACCTGTATCCTACCTGAAAGGCTAAGCTAATAGATATCGCTGTTTTTGATCCAGAGACAGCGATCGCCGCACTTTATCACCTGTTATGCAAACCCGCGATCGCCAAATTTCTCCCGTTGCCAACCTTACTTCGCCGAGTCGCACCGCCTCAGTCAGCCGCAAAACAGGCGAAACCGACGTGCAGGTGGGGCTAACGATTGACGGTACCGGGCGCTGTAGCGCCAACACAGGCATTCCCTTTCTCGATCATATGCTGCATCAGATTGCCTCCCACGGCCTGTTTGACCTAGACGTGCAGGCAACTGGCGATGTCGAAATTGACGACCACCACACCAACGAAGACGTGGGCATTACCCTGGGGATGGCTTTAAAGGAGGCCCTAGGCGATCGCAAAGGCATTGTCCGCTTTGGTCATTTTCTCGCTCCTTTAGATGAGGCTTTGGTGCAGGTGGCGCTAGACTTTTCCGGGCGACCTCATCTGAGCTATGGTCTAGAGATTCCTACCCAGCGCGTCGGCACCTACGACACCCAGCTTGTGCGCGAGTTTTTTGTTGCGGTTGTCAATCACAGCCAGATGACGCTGCATCTTCGCCAGCTCGACGGCCTCAACTCTCACCACATCATCGAAGCCACCTTCAAAGCTTTTGCCCGCGCCCTGCGGATGGCAGCCGAAATCGACCCCCGCCGCGCCAGCACTATTCCCAGCTCTAAGGGTGTGCTGTAGGCGTAGAATACCAAGTATGAGGTGGGCGCGATGCCCACCTACGAATGAACGCTATTGGCCTATTGTGCCGACTTGAAAGAAACACCCTCTTCGAGAGTCGGGGAGTGACGGCAATAGCCTTTAACCGCATTCATCATCGTCGCGCCGCAGAATTCTGTATTCTGAATTGTCACATCATTCATCTGGGCATTGCGTAAATTAGCACCGCTGAGGTCAGCATTTGTCAGGTTAACCGAATGAAAGCGAGTCCAGCGCAAATCTGCATTTCTGAGGTTTGCGCCGCTGAGGTCAGCGTCTCTAATATCCACTCCCAGCAAACGACAGCCAGGGCAGCTTTTGGTAATGCGCAGACGCCAGACTCGAATCGGCACTTCTGCCTGCAGCACGATTAATACTAGCAGCGTCGTTAGCAAAATTCGGGTCAGCTTCATCTCAGCCTCCTGGATGAAGCAGCAGTTTTTCCACCGCGATCGCCACCTCGGGAAAAGCCAGGGGCTGAATCGTGCCCACGCTGAGTACGCTTTCCTCGGTGTATTGGTGCTGGCGAGGCGATCGCAAAACGTATAGCTGCCGCTCTGCTAAATGAACAATCCAGTATTCTGGGATGCCAGCCGCCGCGTAAATGGCAGCTTTGACTACTCGATCGGTGGCAAAGCTGGTTTTGGCAATCTCAATTAGCCAATAGATATCTTGCAAGCCGGGATGCCGGGTTTCATACTGAGAATCTGGCAGACGCACAACGGCAATATCCGGCTCTGGCTCAGAATCCACCAGGGTAATGGGGCCATTGAACCGGACATCGGCTTTACCACTCAGCAAACTTTCAAGATATCTGGCGTCTTGCTTAGCCGTGCTGTAGTGAATTGGCGTTTCTAGACTCATTTCAATCAGGTCGCCCCCTAACAGTTCGACCCGGCGATCGCCCAATATTCCAGCTTCTACTAGGCGATGATAGTCAGGAACTGACCACTTCAAGCGGTCTGCAGCAAGAGGCTCAGGCATAAATTACCGCATCGTGACGAACTCTTCTGCCGAGCTAGGGTGAATGCCTACGGTGGCATCAAAGTCAGCTTTAGTACCGCCCATTTTAACGGCGATCGCCACGCCTTGAATAATTTCAGCTGCTGCGTCCCCTACCATGTGCGCGCCCAAAACGCGATCGCTCTCTTTGTGTACGATCAGCTTCATCAGCGTCCGTTCTTCTTTGTTAGGAATGGTGTAGTACATCGGGCGAAAGCGGGATCGATAGACGTGGATACCCTCTGCGCCGTAGGCTTCTACTGCTTCAGCTTCAGTTAGGCCCACAGTGCCTGCTTCTGGCGTTGTGAACACTGCAGTAGGCACGTTCTCATAGCTCATCTTACGGGACTTACCGCCAAATACGGTATCGGCAAAGGCCCGACCTTCATTAATTGCCACCGGCGTCAGGTTGATGCGATCAGTACAGTCGCCTACCGCAAAAATGTGTTCCGCAGCGGTTTGGCTGTACTCATCTACTGCGATCGCTCCGGCATTGACTTCTACGCCAGTATTCTCAATGCCTAAGTTGTCCAAATTCGGCTTGCGACCCAGCGCTGCTAGACACAGCACGTCGGCAAAGACCCGAGCTTCTCCCTCATCATTTTGAATATTGACAGCAACACCATCGGCTTGCTTTTCAACTGAGACAATCTTGCTGTCGTGGCAAATATTAATGCCGTGTCTTTGCATCCCCTCCTGAATCTCAGTCCGCAGATCGTCATCAAATCCTCGCAGAATTTTATCCCCGCGAAAAATCTGCGTCACCTGCGAACCCAAACCTTTCAAGATGCAGGCAAATTCACAGCCAATATAGCCCGCCCCTAAAATGACCGCGTGCTGGGGCTGCTTTGCCAGGTGAAAAATATCGTCTGAGACAATGGCGTGTTCAATGCCAGGAATGTTGGGCCGCACGGGTACCCCGCCTACCGCAATTAAAATCTTGTCTGCGGTAATTTTCTGCTCGCCGACTTCTAGGGTATGGGCATCTAAAAACCGAGCATAGGCCCGAAATAGCTGCACGTTGGAGTTGACCAGCATCCGTTCGTAAATGCTGTTTAGCCGGATTACTTCGTTGTTGACAACGGTGATCATTTTCGTCCAGTCAAACTGGCTCTCCACGGGACTCCAGCCGTAGCCCACCGCTTCCTCGTAGTAGTTGGGAAAGTGGGATGCATACACCATCAGCTTTTTCGGTACGCAACCCCGGTTAACGCAGGTACCGCCCAAGCGATCGTTTTCGGCTATGCCTACTTTGGCCCCGTGCTGAGCCGCCCGCCTTGCAGTGGCAATGCCACCGGAACCGCCACCAATGACGAAAAGATCAAAGTCGTAGCTCATGGGCCAGATTAACTCCCTTGCAAGTCTGTTGTACGCTCCGCAGCTGGCGATCGCGCTAATGCATAAGCGCCGCTTCAATAGACAACTGCCTATCCTAGTGTATCGATTTCGACCTTGTCTCTGCAGCCCCTCTTTAACTGTTCTGCCACCTGCTGCAATTAGAACGACATGATCAACATGGAACGTTGCTGCCTGACCGGCTTGAGACAAGCAGCAGTACTCGCAGCGATCGCCCGACCTCTGTACAACCAAACGGCGTAAAGGGGCTGGAATTGCCGACATTTATCCTTGCTGAGTAACTCGCAGCGATCGCAAACGCAATAAGGAAAGAAATTCTGCCAAATCAACCAGTCCTTCGGCTTCTTGCCGTTCCATCGTGGTCAATTCCTCTCCCAAATCTTGACGATTCAGTAAAACCTGAAGACGCTCCTGAACCCCTTGAGGTAGATGAAAATAGGTTAGTTCTATAGGAATTTCAACTACTTCAGGCATGACACATAGCAGCAAAAGCATTAATAAAGGTTATCAGGATCAGTCTAGCTCAGAGCAAATACGACTTTTCATTCTGATAGCCACACAGACTTTAAGGTTTCCAAAAACGCATAGACAGCAGGCGGCTGCAGAGCTTCTGATAGCAGAATGACGCCGATCACCCGCTCTAGCTTCTCCGCAAATTCTACGGTGACAACATCTGCCGGGATCGGTTCGGCGGCTAGGCGAGCCATAATTGCTGCGCCCAACCCGCGACGCACCATGCTAATGACGGTGGAATCTTCTCTGACTTCATAGGCAGGGCGCAAAGTCACTCCATAGTCAGCCAGATAGCGAGTGAGGGTTTGGCGATCGCCGTCATCTGTCGGACTCAAAATCAGCGGATACTGAGTCAGCGTTTGCCAGTCAATTGGAGACTCAGTTCCCAAGGCGATCGGGGGCAGCAGCGCCAGATAGCGATCGCGCAGCAGCTCCCACGACTTGAACTCTGGTGCGGTGGGCAAATAGGTAAAGCCGACATCCGCACGGCCCTGGCGCACGGCCTCTTCCACGTCGTGATAGTGATGATGTTCATCGATAGCCACGCTGAGCTGCGGATACTGCTGCTGAAAGCGATCGATGACGGCTGGCAGCAAATGGGTCGCCACGCTGCGAAAGCCCGCCACCCGCACCTGACCTGACTGCAAACCTCTAGTCTGCTGGGCTAGTTTGCAAAGGTCAGTCAAAGAGTGCAAAATTTCCCGAGACTTTGCGGTGATTTGCTCACCCACCGGGGTGAGGACGGCCCCCTGACGGCCTCGGCTGAGCAAGATCACGCCTAGCTCTTCTTCTAGAGTGGCAATGGCATGACTGACCGCAGACTGGGACAAATCGAGCTGCAAAGCGGCATCACTAAAGGTACCCAGGTCAGCGATCGCCACCAGCGCCCGCAGCTGAGAGATTTTTAACCGATAGGGATTAATTTCGCCCATAGGCTCCATTTAACCGTATCTGTAGAGCAGAATCTGCTTCAAAACGAGGTCGGTGCAAACAAGTTAGAAAGCCAAAATTCGATGGGTGAGACGAACTGCTCCTAGAATTCACTAAGTCTGTCTTCTGCCAGACGTGAGAATTTGAGCTTTTGTTGACAATACGTTAGAAACTCCCCGCGCTCTGTTGTCTGCCATCCCGCGATCGCTCTGCAATATTCGTTAGCATCAGTTCAGCTTACCTGAGAGAAAGTATGCTTGCCTCTTTATCCATGTCCCGCCAAGGCGAAATTATCGAAGTTGTTTTAGGTCACGGCTGGGACTACATGCGGCGACTCCTAACGGGAGGCAAAGCAGACGAACCAGACCTACCGCCGCCTGCCGTTTTGCGCAATATTTTGACTGAGCTAGGGCCAGTCTACGTCAAGCTGGGGCAGCTTCTCAGTACTCGCCCGGATGTAATGCCCCAGAGCTATATAGAAGAACTCAGCACTCTGCAGTCCACGGTGCCTGCCGTACCTGCGGTTGAGATGGAAACCTACATTCGCCGCACCCTAGGGCGTCCGCCAGAGGAAGTATTTGCCAGCTTAGACTACAAGGCGATCGCAGCGGGTTCAATTGCTCAAACCCACAAAGCTACCCTGCGCGACGGGCGGCAGGTTGCCATTAAAGTGCAGCGTCCCGGCATTGACACGCTAGTCGCCCGTGATGTCTCCCTGATTCGAGACATCGCCCGCTTAGTCTCAGCTACGCAGTTTGGGCAGCGCTACAACGTGCAGGCTCTAGCAGAAGAATTTATCAATGCCTTAGAAGCAGAGCTTGACTTCACCACCGAGGCCGCCTACACCGATCAGCTCCGCCGTAACTTGTCCAAAAGTCGCTGGTTTGACCCGGCTCAGCTGGTAGTCCCCGAAGTTTACTGGGAGCTAACCAACAAAAAGATTATGACGATGGAATGGCTAGATGGCAAGTCATTTCTCTCGGCTGAGATCACGGGCAAAAACTATGACGGCAATATTCAAGCTGAGCGAGAAGCACTGACAACGCTACTGTTTCGGGCCTTTTTACAGCAGTACTTTTTAGACGGTTTTTTCCACGCCGACCCCCATCCCGGCAACCTGTTCTATCTCAGCGATGGGCGCGTCGCTATTCTCGACTGCGGCATGATGGGCCGAATGAACCCTCGTCTGCGGGTAACGCTGACTGAGATGGTGCTGGCAATGGTTAATTCTGACGCCGAGCGCTGTGCCCAGCTAACGCTGCAAATTGCTGAGCCGATGCAGCCCGTCGATGTCAAGCAGCTCGAAACTGACTACAGCCGACTGCTAGGCAAATATTATGGCCTCAGCCTGGAGGAATTTAATACGGCTCAGATGTTTAGTGAGCTGATGCAGTCGGCCAACCGCAACCATCTGCGCTGGCCTGCCGATATTGGTCTGTATTCTAAGTCCCTGGCTAACTTAGAAGGCGTGGCCCGTCAGTTCAACCCCAAAGTTGACATGTCTGAAGAGATCAAGCCGCTGATGTTTGACCTGTTTAGACAGCAGATCGTAGGCGACGACCCGGTACAGACGCTATTGCGCACAGGTCTGGAACTGCGCAATTTATCGATTGAGTCACCGCGTCAGTTTGGCTTTTTGCTCGATCGCCTTAGCTCTGAAACCCTGAAGTGGAACATTAATATCCAGGGTCTCGACAGCCTACGCCGCAATATTGATGACGCTGCCAATCGCCGCTCGTTTAGCACCGTGGTTGGCTCTCTCATCATCGGCGCTGCCATTGTCTCTACTAGCCAGCAAACTTCTGAAGGCCAGATTCTCAGCAACATTTTGTTTGCGGCTGCTAGCCTGTTTGGCCTGTGGCTGATGGTCAGTATTTTGCGATCGGGTCGAGTACGCTAGTTTGCTTGCTGGGTCAGCGCCATGCGTTTTCAGAAATCGCTGCTGACGAAGACATTGCCACCAACACTCTCACGAATCGGCTTGAACGCTCGGTTGAGGCTGGCGGACTCAAGCGCAAAAAGATCCCCGCGATGATCGCAGTTGTAAGTATTGGTAAAGAATATGCTGTTATGCTGAGCACTCAAAAATCTCCCCTAGCTGCCCTTGAAAAGGGGGGGATTGGCCCTAAATCCCCCTTGGAAAGGGAGACTTAGGGCGATTAGAAGAGCATGACACCTCACAGAAGACTTTCAAAATATTCTCTGAGGGCGCTACTGCCCGAAAACCCGGTTCTGCTACTGCGGCGCTACTCGACTAGCTGAGTTTTAATCAGCACCCGCACGACTTCGTTGGGCTTGCCGGTGGGCTGGGGCCTGCTCCAGGCAGTCGCTTCAGCATAGCCAAGGACGTGCATACTGAGAATGTCGAGATGGACGGCGTCGGCTTCGCCCAGCAGAATGTGCCGCACATCTTTGCGCTTGGGGTCGCGGCTGCGGCTGGGCTGGGCAGCCGCGCTAGAAGGTG
>JAAUQI010000095.1 GCA_012032345.1 Leptolyngbyaceae cyanobacterium RM1_1_2
GGCGATAGCCATGGGGCAATTGCCCGCGCTTTCGGCATCACCAAAGCCATGAGTCGGCGCTGGCAGCGGCGTTGGTTAGCCCTGAGCGCCCGCGAAGTGCCCGTGACCGAGCGTCTGCAAGATGCCTTTTCAGAAACGTCTGGTGGTTCAAGTTTCTCGATGATTTTGCTGAGTAACCAGTCTGGAATGAAGTACTCACCATCCTTCAAAGCTGCATTCCGTTGTTGAATGCGATATATGATTGTTTTAAGATCCGCCTGTAAATATCACCTTGGGGAACAACAAGGGCTTTACAGCCTATCCTGGCTTTTTTCTGAGTCAATAGGCTGAGCTACTTTTCGGTAGTCAGGCTTTGAGAAGTCAGGTACAGGTATCAGCGATTCCATTTGCTGATTAAATGTTCGTTCTACAAAAGAAGGCGCAATCCGCGAAAGCCAGTAGACCCAACGGCTAATTCCAATATTCATGATGTACTTGTCCCTTTCTAGTCCCCTGATGACATGTTTTGCAAACATCTCAGGTGACATTTTTTTCATCATAGTAGTCTCTTCCCAGTTGTTAGCCATGTTTGTATCCACAGGAGGCGGGCAAGCCTCAAATAGCTTTATGTGAGCATAGCGCTCTGAGTTTTGAAACTGATATCGAAGTCCTGATAGAAACATGTGAATGGCTGACTTTGAGGCAGAATATCCAGCTGTCATGCCTACCGGCACGTAAGCCGCACCAGAACTAACTGTGAGAATACCAGGAGCGATATTTTTTGATAACAGCGGAGTGAGCAGCTCGATCAACCGAATGGGTGCAAAATAATTGATCTCCATTTCATAGCGAACTCGGTTGTAAAACTCAGGGTCACGACTGAAATAGGTGTATTCAATAGCTCCAGCAGCATTTACTAGCAGACTTAAGCCACCCAGCCGTTCTTCAACTTCATGTACTAATCGGAGCCTATCTTCCTCAATAGTGACATCAGATTGAATGATCGCTAGTCCGGGCACCGCCGCTTGGGCCTTCTTAAGTTTTGTCAGGCTGCGTCCTGTGATCGCCACTCTGCTCTCGGCGGCAATCAGTTTTTTCGCCAAGGCCAAACCAATACCTGACCCGCCCCCAGTTACGAGAACGGTATGTTGCTGCATTTTCATGTCGAAGGCTCCCGAAATGTTCGCTAGAGTATTCTGCCAATCACTAGCATCGGCATTTATATGCCAAACAGTATATAACGTTTTTTACTATATAGTATGAAACTGAAGTGAAAAACTAAGCAGGGCTAGAAGTAGACATGCCAAAAACAGGTCGCCCCCGGAATTTTGATTGGGAAGCCGCCCTTGATCGTGCGATTGATACTTTTTATGCCAAAGGCTACGAGGCGACGACGCTTGATGACTTGACAGCGGCAATGGGAATCAAGCGTCCTAGCCTGTATGCCTCCTTTGGCAACAAAGAAGCCTTGTTTTTACAGGCATTAGAGCGCTATGGAGAGCGATCTGCTCTAGAAACCCAGAAAGTGCTAGCTAGCCAAAGTAAAGTGCGCGAGGCCGTTGAAGCTTTTCTCTATTTGGCTGCAGATTGGCATGCACAGCGCAGCCAAATGATGGGCTGCCTGATTGCCAATAGCTCGTCCGACTGCCGAGAGGAGCAGCCGAGCATTTGCGATCGCATTCAGCAACTACATCAGAAAAATGAAGAGATTCTGTTTCAGCGCTTGCAGCGAGGTGTTAAAGCAGGCGAACTCACTCAAGAGACAGATATTCGTGGGCTCGCGCAGTTTTTGAACGGGGTGACTCAGGGCATGGCTATCTTGGCGCGGGGGCAGCATAATCCAGAAGCCATCTGGAATATGGCTAAATTTTCAATGCAAGCATGGCCCGATTCCTAGTATCGCCGTGCGTTAAGTAGCATTAAGGCATACCTGAATTCTTCGCTCAGGGCAATTGGAATTTCTTTTTTATGTCATCAAAAGTTCTAGTTTCATACAGCGGGAATAGACTATCTCGTGCTGCCTAACGACCCCGTTCACCCGCCGCTAGTAACCTCTCGAATTCACCAACTGACTTGATACGGTCGGTGTGCAACGGGATTGTTAGGCATCATCTCGGGCATAGTGACCTGTGATTCAAAGAGGCACGGCAAACAAGACAAGGAAGACAATGTTGAGAGCAGCATTTTGCCAATAGCCGGATGCTAACGAGTAAGTAGTGTCTGGAATGAACCACGATGCGAGGGATATAACAATCAGTTTCCAACCCAAGCGACTACCTTTAGCAAGAAGCTCACGAGTGATGAGCAGTAGGGCAACACCCCACCCAACCATGACACCTCCGATTACAGCATGTGACAAAGATAT
This sequence comes from Leptolyngbyaceae cyanobacterium RM1_1_2, assembly GCA_012032345.1. Taxonomy (GTDB): domain Bacteria; phylum Cyanobacteriota; class Cyanobacteriia; order Phormidesmidales; family Phormidesmidaceae; genus Sphaerothrix. Next base: position 2,345 of record JAAUQI010000095.1, read on the forward strand.
GTATCGAACCTGTTCGGGACCAAAGTTATCGAGTCTGGAAGATGAGGAGTAGATCAGAAGGGAAAATCCTTGACGAGCCATAGCAGGAACTACAACTAGGACTAGTCCAAACAGTATTACCCCAGCAGACGCTACAAGGAGCCATCTAATCCAAAGAACTCGGAGGTGGGGTTGGGAACGACATGGGGACTCGACTAGTGGACTACAAAGTGTTGAGCTGTTATGTGCAAAGTGGCGGATTGCAATGATGCGATAGTTACTGAAATCTAACTATTATTAGACTGAATCTTTCCGTATAAGATCCCGCACTGGGTGATTAGACGGAACGATTCGGCACAACACCACAAATTTCCAACTTCGCAAGAATCTTTCCACAGAATAGCCCGCTGTGGGATCTTAGGCAGAATCTTTCCGCATATCTTCCAATCTATTAAGGAGATGAGAAATGTACTACTAAATACGCCGTACATCTACTCGTCCTGATGCAATCTCCTCCTAAAAAGTTGTTAGAGCAGGGCTGCGATACCATCCGCCTTAAGCACTATGCCTACCACACCGAAGAAACCTATGTGCAACAGAACTCAAGAACTTTAGCAGCTCCTAAAGGTGTCACTAGCGCCAAAAATTGAAGCAATCTAGCAAGCCATTTTCGTCTAGCGGCGGAGCCGGGTTGGAGGTAGCCAAGTCGGAGACTTGGCACCAGAAATTGACGTTTATTTGATGTGGTGTAGTTTTTCTATTTTGTTTGCCGCTTGGAAAACAGCCTGAAGTAAAGTGAGCGACTGGCTTCTTTGAGCGGAAAGGCCAGATAGGTCAGCGGATTAACGGTGACAATGATATTGCGGACGTTGCGTTTGGCTAGGGTAACTACCATTTTGGCCACCCAGCCAGCCGACATTACACCTATCGGATTGAGGTTGCTCTTAAAAGGACCTAAAATCACCTTGCGGATGACGCAGGGAGAATCTAGGCGGCGCAGCGTTATCAGGTCGCCCAAAAGCCGCTTAGAAACTTCATAGAGTGGGCTAAAGGCTGGACTCACCTCTGCTTCTGAGGTATTGAACCAGATTTCTTTATTGGCTCGCTGAGCTGACGTTTTGACTGTGGTCATGAAGACTTCTGCCAGCTTCCAGGCTGAGAGGGCATTTACCTGTAGCGAAGTTTCAATCGCAGATGGGGAGCGATCGCCGTGCACGTTCAGGCCGTGATTGATAATGAGAATATCAACTCTCTTAAGGACTTGCTGGAGATCGCTTTCTGCACCGGGACACCAGGGCAAAACCTGTAGTCCAACCGGCCAGCTCGCCTCTGGAGACGTTGTCATCGCTATCGGCTTGGCCCCCTGTCGCTTGAGTTCGGCAATCAGCGCCTGTCCCATCGTGCCAGAGGCTCCGGTGACCGCAATCGTTTTTCCTTTGAGAGAGACAGCTGATCCCATCAGTTTGTCTAAGAAAGTAAAGTAGCCAGCGTAGTAAGCCTGAGTGTTATCAAAATGGTGCCGCCAGTGATACGTCCGGTTTACCACCCAGTTGCTGGGCTTTTCCGTTAGTGGGCCAGGTTTGTGGGTGAGGTCGCTCAGCAGCAGCCAGCCCTGTGAACGGGCGATCGCAGTGCCTAAAAAACCAGCGGCGTAGACAAATCCTAGCCAAAGCCCAGGCTGATCAATGGCGATCGCCAGCCCCGCCACAACGGCCATCATAAACAGCGACTCTGGCACATCATTGTAGAGCTGTGCCCTAGCATATAGATCGGCGCTGATGGGGGTGAAATCGCGTTTGTAGGCTTTGTGGTGCCAGCTATGGAGATACTGCAATGGCCCCCACTGGTGGCTGGCAAGATGGTAAACATCCCGAATCATTTCAGCCATCATCACTGCACTGATGCCCCAGAGTACCTGGACAACCAAAGAACTCAACTCCATCTAGCGTTGCCTCTATAGCGGTAGTGAATACATAAACGCGCCTGACGCTACTTATTATTACGGAAAAGCTGTCTTGCTTAAAGGCGATCGCCCTTGAGCCAGAAGCGGTGATCCCCCTCCAAAGCAAGAGGTTCGATAGGCCATTTTACCCCGGCAGAGGGAATCGGCTAGCAGCAGCAAACCGCTAGATTAGGCTCATAAAACTTCAATAGAGGAATTTTCTATGGCAGACGAGCAAAAACGCAGCCAGCCCGGCGATCCCAAGTCGGCTGGTTTTGGTAAAGGTGCCCCCGGCAGTCAGCACGCTGCCACAACCGCCCAGACCACCGACGTCAATCCCCCGGATATGAAAATCCCTGCCGCTGCTGATGTCGAGGGCAATATTCAAGATATCGAAGCGGTTGACCAGCAGGAAGCAGGCACAGGTTTGTCAACGACTGGTGGCTACGTTATTGACGAGGCGGGACGCTTAGATAACTATGCGGTTGAGCCTCCTATGCGTGTCGAAGGCCAAGACGAATAGCAACGTTGCTAGGTTAAGCACCTCGGATACTTAACTTCTGGCCGAGTATCGGCGACGGGTACCGCTATTGTTTCAAATTTTGACCTCAGGTTTCGCCCCTTGGACAAGCAGAGCTGGGGTCAAAATTCCAGTTAAAATACTCATCAGGTCTGTCAAATCCGCAGGTACCCGGTACAGATTGATATCTTGAGTGATCTGGGTGTTGTTGAGCTGAGCGAACTGCCAGATATTTCCCGTGGTGACGCCGCCGTAGCAATTGCCGAGTTCTGTCATTTCTACGGCCAGTTGGGTAAACCCACGGGTGAGATCGTCTCGTTTGGCTTCTACTACCCGCAGCGTATTTTCTCCGCGAATCAGATAGTCTAGCGTGCCTTTACTACGTTTGCCTGAAACGGGATACTCAATATTGAGGCGCAGGTTGAGAGGTTCGACAACGCTAAACAAGACTGGCGAAACCAAGGCTTCTCGTCGGGCTTGCTCACTGGTTAGGGGTGTTAGCTGAATCCGTCGTTCTAAGGAGTGCTGAAGCTCAGATAAGTCTAATACAGGCTGACGGGGCAGTGTCAGGGACTGGACGGTTAACTGGTAGCCCAGTTCGGCTAAAATCTCATGTGGAGGTTGACCAAACTCAGCGAACTGGCTGAATAAATAAATCCGGTTGGCTTCAAGAATAGTCATCGGCACGGAGCAGCTACAGAATAAGTTCTATTGTGCCTGAACCTGAAGCAGAAGGGGCTACAGCAGCCCTAGATGGACAGTAAGACAGCAACAGTTTCGATAGTTGAGTCAGCAGAAAAAGAGCAAATCTTACTTTAAAACTGCAAAACCCCTGAGTTTAAAGGTCAGGGGTTTTTGGCTAGTAGGTCAACGGCTGATATTAGTCAGCATCTTTCTGAGTTACAAAGGTATTCTCGGCTCTGCTGGCTCGCTGGTTGACAAAACCTGCCAGCAAATCTTCACCCATCAGCACCGGAGTTGAGGCGAAGGTCATGCCCAAGGACATTCGTCTGGCTGGAGAAACATGGGCCATTCTGGCTTCGCGCAGCTCAGCAAAGCGTCTTTGTCTGCCGCCAAAGAGCAGCTCATCAGCTTCGTCATCACCGCGATCCCGGCCACCCAATTCATCCCCCTCACCATCGTTATCCCGGCCACCCACTTTATCGGGTTCATCGTCATCATTGTCAAAAGCAGGGGCAGCTTCAAAGCCAAACCGGGCCAGTAGGGGATCGTGGTCGCTCGCACTGCTGGGCGTTTCGGCAAACTCAGTATTGACATGAACAATATCAAACTCAGCGCTAGAGGCCAGTGAACCCCCAACTAAGATGTGATCTAGAGACTGAGAATTGCCCTGGAAGATAAAGCTATAGCGCTCATTTTCGGGCAGGGTGTTGGTTAGATTGGTGAGGGATTCCCCCAAAATATCCTGTACTGGAGAGATGAACTCAAACTCGTTGAGGTCGCCCAGCACAATGGTTTTGGCATTGGGGTTATTAGTGAGATCGTTGCGATCGAGATAGTCAACCACAGCCTGCGCCTGTGCCCGCCGCTGATCTAAGCTGCCGTTGACGGTGGGGTCTTCTTGCAGATCCGTTGCGGGCTGAATTTGACCAAACAGGGGCGTGCTGCCTCCCTTGGAAGAGAAGTGGTTATTGACGACCGTGACGGTCTCGCCCTGGAAGTTGAAGTAGCCTACTAGCGGCAGGCGAGTATCAAAGAAAGGATTGTCTGGGTTGGTCTGCTGATCGAGAGGAGCCACGACTGTTTGAATGGAGCCTGCCGACGGACTGTTGAGCTGAGGATCGCCAGCTAAGCTAACGCGGGCGGGATTATAGAGAAAGGCCGTGCGAATGTTGCCACCGGGCTGTCCACCGCTGGTATCGTCGCCAATAAAGGGATTGTCAACGAAAGCATAGGTGGGGCCACCAGCTGCGGCGATCGCGTCTACTAAGCGCTGTAGGGTCGCATCGGCAGCGGTCACGTCGGAGTTGACCGAGCCGTCGTTGTCTTGAATCTCCTGCAGAGAAACGATATCCGGCGCATTCAGATTGTTAGCAATCTGCTGGGCGATCGCTTCAAAACGCCCGTCGGCGACATCAGTATCGCCGTCTTGGTCGTTGCCATCCAGGTTGAGGACGTTGTAGCTAGCTACCGTAAGCCCGTCCTCAACCGGTCTGAGCAGGCTGGTTTCAGGCTGTAAATTTGCCGACTGAATATTTGAGGTAAAGTCTTCAGTCACTAGGACTTCGTAGTTACCGAAGCTGTAGCTAACCACGCCAGTCACATTGCCTAAGCGAGCGCCGGTGTCAACAGTTTCAAAAGCGCCAGCAAGGTCTAAGATGCCCCGGTCTTCTTGCAGTTGAATCCGCTCTGGATTGAAGTCATCGGGGGCAATGTTAATCGTGCCGCGATCGCTGATCCCGGTGGCATCAGCGCCCTGATTAGCTACCGTGAAGATTTCGCCAAAGCGGTTGGTGCCGCTGACGGCTATAGCATCTTCAACCGTTACACGCATTCCTTCTACACTTTCGTAGAAGTCAATGCCATCGGTGGCTGGCTCATAAACGCCCCCGCCCTCTAGCACGTTGTATCGGCTACCATCATCGTCAATCACCTGACTGGGCGGAACTCGCCCGCTGCGGCCCAAAATCACCGATGCAGGTAGAGCATTGCCGCTAGAAAGAACTGTGATTTCTAAACTGCCGCTGATTTGCGTAATCGACAGGTTGCCTGTGCTAGCCCCACCGGGAATAAACTCGCTGACGGTTCCTTCAACCTGGAGCGCGTCCCCGGCAGTCACAGTAGGACGGCTGCCCGTAAAGACAAAAAGGCCGTCTGAAGTAGCCTCATCACCGTCACCGGTTGGATCTTGAACATAGAATCCGTTGGAGTCTACAGCCGTGACGATGCCGCTGGTGAGGACTCGCTCACCGACGAAGGTCGATACCTGCCCTGCTCCCTGAATTTGATAAATCGCCGCTTCAACCGGGAGCAGATCTACCTCAGCGATCGCCGCGTTTACAGCCCCCGGCGTGTTGAAGGCTTCCCCCAGTTCTGGGGTGCCTGTGTTGCCGTCAATCCCTGCTAAATCAAAGTCATTGCGTACCCAGTCGGCTACGGTATCCGTATCTGCACCATTGGGCAGACGAGAAGCACCCCCCGCCGTGAAATTGTTGAGGCCATCAAAGCCAGGTACAAGCACAACGTCTGCGTAAGCGCGATCGCTACTGCCGCCATCGCTGACAGCAACCGAGTCAACAATGCGATCCCACGCAGCCACATCAATGACACCGTCATCGTCAGTGTCAAGGTCGTCGCCGACTGCGCCCAAAAAGTTCTCTACCAGCAGCAGCGTAACCGTGCCATTTTCAAAAACGTTGCTGAGGAAGCCTGTTGTCCAAAAGCCACTGCCATCAGTGCTGCCCACTGCAGATACGCTGTCGATGATTCCGGCTGCACTGCCGTCGCCCTCAATTTGCAGCAGGCTAAACCCTGAGTAGTCGGTGTTGGCATCGCCAAAAACTTCAGCAAACTCGCGGTTATCGCTGCCAACATGGTTGAACACAAACTCGTTAATAACGGGATCAGCCGGGCCACCAGCAGCCCCAAAGAGCTGACCTGAATTAAACGCACCCGACGTGGCCACCGCTGCCTCGCTCCAGGTAAAGTCGCTAGCCTGGGTGCCTGCCCCGGTAAGCTGCAAAGAGAAACCAACAGGTGTCGAAGCCGCCTCGCTAACGCCGATGTCGGTGCTGATTAAACCAGCTGCAGGCCCGCTGGCTGCCGTGAAGCTGCCTTCGTAGCTCAAAAACTGCACAACCGTACCATTATTGTCTACTAGGGCAATTCCGTCGGGAGAGCCGTTTTGGATGCCGTTGGTTGGGTAGTTAACGACAACCGTGCCAAACCCGTCTCCTTGGTCGGGGATCGTGCCGCTCAGGGCCTGGGTATCGTAAGGGCTACGCTGGCTATCCGTGCCGTTGTAAAGTACCAGGCTCCAGCCGGTTAGATCGGTGTTGGCTAATCCTGCAATTTCGATGAATTCGTTGACATCAGTCCCTACGTTATCGTAGTGAATCTCGTTAATAAAGACGCTTGCCATCTTGCTTTAAGCCTGCTGTATAAAGAGCGAATTGCCATGACACCCGGCAAAAACTATCTCGCTGCCTACCGGATGTCATGATTAAGTAGTTCCACAGGAAACGTTTTCAGATAAAGGTAAAATTTGCGTAAATGTAAGGTTAAGGGATCGCAATCCTTAACCATAGATTCAATCTTTGCGGCACTTCTTCACAGATTCTTTGCGGTAGCAGCTTTGAGCGCCGGGTGGAAGTTAAGTAAAAGTTAAATAAAAATAGAAGTTAAAAAAAGTAAAGCCAACTTAAAGAATTATCCCGCCGTTTTACGTCTTGTATACTAAGTCTCTGCCGCTTGATATTTCTCTGCCAACCCCGATATTCTAGGGACGGCAGACCCGCTATACTGCTGGAGCAGTCTTTGCTATCGAATTCTGCTGTCAGGTTCTTCCCTAACAGATTTTCCTAACAGATTTTTAGAAGGCGATCGCCACAGCCGCCTTTTCACTCACCTTTTTTAACTAAGACATTGGCAAAACCCAAGCATCTCACTCTTTAAATGGATTCTCGAATGTCCTCTATACCTAATTCCCAGGC
>JAAUQI010000034.1 GCA_012032345.1 Leptolyngbyaceae cyanobacterium RM1_1_2
TTGGCAGTCGTCAGGTCATTTTGACAGCTGGCTCGTTTTAATCACGGTACTAATCGGCCTTCATCCGTGCCTGCTCAATCCGGCACTGCGATCGCTAGGCAGCTTAGAGCAGAGACTCCAGAGCCTCTCGTTGCTCAGCTTAGCCACTATCCGGGGCGATCGCTTTTGGGTGAAATTGGCTTTGTCGGGCTGCGGGGGCTGGGGTTTGTCGGGGTCGTTTTGGCGCTGCAGCCGCTAACTTGGGAGCAGCTACCGGGGTTAATCAGCGGCTTTAGCTGGGCGTGGCTGCTGGGGCTAGTAGTGCCGGGGGCACCCGGAGGACTGGGTATATTTGAAGCTACCGCGATCGCTTTACTGTCAAAGACGCTGCCACCAGCGGTTATTCTGAGCAGCGTGGCACTCTATCGTGTTGTGAGCACGCTGGCTGAAGTGATGGGAGCGGCACTGGCCTGGTTGGATCAGCGCTGGAACGTTAAATTTCAGCCGCCTGATCGCTAAGCTTAAAGTATGATTTTGACCGTTGAGAGAGGATTGAGCTTGGCTTAGTTCAAAGTAAACGGGCATCTTAGGAAAAAGCTTATCCCTTTGAACTGAGCAGCGATTGAGCAGCACTGTGTCCATTTCTGTAGATTTTTTATATCAGCTAGAGCCTGGTTGCCAGAGCGCTGTCATTGCGCCCAGTTTGATATCTCTAGAGGCGACTGTGGCCGAGGCGATCGCGCTAATGACGCCTACAGACGCAACGCTGCCTACGTCACCGCTTTGTTTGCTCGTGACGGCAGGCGATCGCCTAGTGGGGCTTTTTACCGAGCAGAATCTGGTTTACTGCGCTAGGGCGGACGTATCCTTTGCTGAGGCTTTAGTGCAACAGTGGATGACGCCTAATCCGCCAGTGCTGCCGATCGCCCAGTTGAATAACCTAAATCAGCTAAGGACTCTGCTGCTGCAAACTCTCTACCTGCCTATCGTTGATGCCTACAGCCGTCCGCTGGGCCTAGTTAGCACAGCGAGTTTGCTTCGCGCTCTGCCCCTCAGGTCAGGTAAATGTGGTTTGGCCCCAAAGAGCCAGGCTAGCGCGGCGGCGCTAAACCAGTATGCGCAGATTGTATTCGAGGCCATCGATCGTATCTGTTTAGTCGATCGCAAGGGCGTCTACAAAATTGCCAACCGTGCCTATCTCACTTGGAAAGAGCAAACGGCAGAAACGCTAATAGGCACAGCCATCAGCAAAGTTGTCGGCGTGGAGCATTTCAATCGCGTCATTAAACCTCGGCTCGCTCGCTGTTGTGGAGGTGAAACTATCCACTACGAAGAGTGGGTGACTATCGGTATTCATCCAGAATTTGTCAGCATTACTTATGCGCCCTATGTTGAAGCAGACGGGGAAATCTCAGCCGCGATTGTCACAGTGCGAGATATTTCTCAACTGAAGCGGGCTGAGCGAGCTGAAGATCAGCTGCGACAGCGAGAAGCCTTTCTACGCAATATTTTTGATTCAGCAGCTGAGGTAATCTGGGTGGCCGAGCGTTTAGAAGACGATGAATACTGGATCGTCAGCGCCAATCGGGCTGTTGAGTCTATCTTGGGAATCTCAACCCTAGACTGGATTGGTCGGCGATTAGAAGAACTGTGGGCACCTGAAACGGCTCAAATTATGCGATCGCGCTACCAGGCTTGCCTAGAGCAAGATCAGCCCGTCACCTGGCAAGGCCCGATCGCCACGGCAACTGGCTCAAAATGGATGCTGACAACCTTGTCCCGGCTCGACGACTGCCACGGCAAGCCTCGGGTGTTAGGCATTAGCTTAGATATCGGCGATCGCAGGCAAGCTGAGGAAGCCCTGCGGCTAGCCGAAGCGAGGCACCGAACCACTCTAGAGGCGCTGCCCGACCTAATGATTCGGATGCAGGCAGATGGTACCTATCTAGCGATTAAGCCTGCTTCAGAAATGCTGATGCTGCCGATCTCAGTGGGTGATAGCCTCCGGGACATCCTACCTGAAAATCTGGCCCGCCATCGGCTACAGCTGACCGAGCGAGCACTCCAAACCCAGGAAATTCAGGTCTACGAATTTGACCTGGTTATTGAGCATAAAACCTGCTGGCAAGAGGTTCGGATTGTGCCGCTTGAGGCTGATGAGGTCTTGGTAATCGTTCGAGATGTCACCGATCGCCACTCAGCTGAACTGGCTAGACAAAAAGCCCTTCAAGAGCTGCAGCAGCTCAATCAGGAACTTGAGCGCCGAGTAGCCCAGCGAACCGCAGAGCTGAGAAAAAGCGAACAGCAGTTTCGCGCTATTTTTGAACAGGCAGCGGTAGGCATTGTCCAGGCAGACAGGTCAGGTCGGTTAATTCGAGTTAATCAGCGCTTTTGTCAGCTCACAGGGTATGGCGAGTCAGAGCTTTTACAAAAGTCTTACTGGGAATTTACCCCGGCTGAGTACCATAACTTAGACACAGAGTGTATGCAGCGGCTGTTTGCTGGGGAAGTTGATTCTGTGACCCTGGAGAAGCAGTATATCCGCAAGGATAGTTCGCTGCAGTGGGTTAATCTAACTGTCTCGCTGCTGCGTGATTCTTCAGGGCAGCCGCTGTGTGACATGGTTGTGGTCGAAGATATCAGCGATCGCAAACGGTCTGAACAGGCTCTCGAAGAAAGCCAGCAGCAGCTCAACTCAATTGCAGATAATATTCCAGGCAATATCTTTCGAGAAATTTTTCACCCTGACGGTCGGATTACGCTGTCGTTTATGAGCCAGGGAGAAAAAGAACTCTCTGGGCTTAGCCCAGAGGCAATCAAACACGACCGCAGTCTGCTTTTGTCCACGATTCATCCTACCGACCGGGAGCAATTTGAGCGTCGGCTTTTGGCCTCAGCTCAAGCCTTGCAGCCGTTTGACTACGAGTATCGAGTCATTCATACCTCTGGAGAAATTCGCTGGGCCAGAGAGAGCATTCGCTATTTTCGCTTAGACAACGGCGATATCGTCGGCGACGGCATCACCTTGGACATTACTCAGCAAAAGCAGGCAGAAGCCAAAATGCATCACGCCTTAGCGCGAGAAAAAGAGCTAAACCAGCTCAAGTCTCGGTTTATTTCAATGGCTTCCCATGAGTTTCGTACACCAATGTCAGTGATTGCCTCCTCTGCCGGCATTCTCCAGGAGTTTTCCGATAAGCTTTCAGAAGAAAAAAGGCAGCAGCATTTGCAGACAATTCAAACCTACATTAAGCACACAACGCGGCTGCTAGATGACATTTTGCTGATGAACCGGGTAGAGGCCGGAAAGCTGACATTTAGGCCCGATATCCTGCGGCTGATTGAGTTTTGCCGATCGCTGACGAGAGAACTACAGCCTAGTATGCCTCACCATCGGCTGAACTTTAAGGCTTATTGCCATCAGGCGATCGCATCTGCATCTTTTGAAGTCAGGGTCAGAGCTGACCGCGAACTGCTACGGCATATTTTTGCAACCTGATTTCTAATGCGGTCAAATATTCTAAAGCGGGTAAACCCGTAGACTTTACGCTGACAGTTCATTCAGATCGGATTTTAGCTCAGGTGCGCGATCGCGGCATTGGCATTCCTGCTGAAGACTGGCCCCGGCTCTTTGAGGCGTTCCATCGTGCCCAGAACGTTGGCAACATTACTGGTACTGGGCTGGGGCTTTCGATCGTGAAGCAGTGCGTTGATCTACACGACGGGCAAATTTCGTTTGAAAGTCACCTAGGGAAGGGCACAACCTTTACCGTCATGCTGCCGCTGAGAGGTTCTGTTGTGACTATGGGTTGTGACTGCGGTTTCTGAGTCCAGGTTGGGATTACGGGCGAGGCAGTAAATCGTCTGACCAAAGACCTTTAGAGACTAGCCACTGTCGATCAAAAATACGTGACTGATAGCGAGAACCGCCATCACACAGCACGGTCACAATAGTGTGACCTGGCCCCATCTTTTTAGCGATCGCCACGGCTGCTCCCACATTGATGCCGACAGACCCCCCCATAAACAAGCCCTCCTTATAGAGCAGCTGATAAATCACCCGCAGCGCCTCGGGGTCGTCAATCTGAATGGCGTCGTCGGTCGGCACTCCTGCCATATTGGCCGTGATGCGGCTATTGCCAATGCCCTCAGTGATGGAGTTTCCCTCAGGGTTAATTTCTCCAGTCTTAATATAGCTGTAGAGGCCGCTGCCCATCGGGTCAGCGACCACGCAGTGAATGTCAGGTTTTTTTTCTTTCAGCGCTAGGGTAGTCCCGGCGTAGGTGCCCCCGGTGCCTGTGGCGGCCACCCAGCCATCAACTTGGCCGTCAGTTTGACGCCAAATTTCAGGCCCGGTGGTTTCATAGTGTGCCTGCCGATTGGCCAAATTGTCAAACTGATTGGCCCAGATAGCGTTCTCCATTTCATCGGCTAAGCGGCCCGAAACCTTGACGTAATTGTTGGGATCTCGGTAAGGCACGGCTGGCACCGGGCGCACCTCAGCCCCCAGCGTCCGCAGCAGATCCATCTTTTCCTGCGATTGGGTTTCTGGAATTACAATCAGACACCTGTAGCCCTTGGCGTTGCAGATGTGAGTTAGCCCAATTCCGGTATTGCCTGCAGTGCCCTCAACGACGGTTCCACCGGGCTTGAGCAGCCCTTTTTTCTCAGCATCTTCAATGATGTAGAGCGCGGCGCGATCTTTGACAGACCCCCCAGGATTGAGAAATTCAGCTTTGCCTAAAATTTCGCAGCCTGTCTCTTCGCTAAAGCTGTTGAGTCGAATCAGGGGAGTGTTGCCCACTGCCCCTACGAAACCGTCTTTAATATTCATTCCTAAGTTTTGTCCTTGGGTTCACTTCCTATTCTCTAAGAAAACCTTGGCAGGATCTATCTACTTAGAGGCCAACTTTCAAGTCGGCTGCTGGCCCTTAGGGTTTGGCCCTTGACTCCTGGCCCCTGAATTGTGCCCTTAGAGGCTCAATTCACCCATTCACCTATTCAGTAACAACTAGGCCGACCCGTCGCGGCGACCCAGCTCGTAGACGCCGCTGCCAATACAGGCAATCATGCCTAGGCTGATGCCCCAGCTAGGCCCTAGGCTTAGCTCAGTGCCAATCTCAGCTAAGATGCCAACTAGAATAAATGGCACAATGCTAAAGAGTGAAGCATAGAAAGCATTCTGCGACTCTCGGCCTTTGCGTGTGCGCTCAAATTCTTGCTGTGAGGTGTACAGCGATCGCTCAGCAAAGTTAAACCAGCGGTTGAGCTGCTCAATTACCCAGTCAGCCAGTGGAGAAAATGCCAGATAGAAGGCCAGCGCCCACAAAGCTGCCCCTGCGATCGTCGCTGTCTGGATTTGCTGAAAATCAAAAGGAAATAGTTCAGTCATTCAAGAATTTTAACAAGAGAATCTTATATTAAAGAGGTTGCAGTCATGACTATGGCAGAATCTGTAGTCAGCCCCAACCTGTTCCTACGGCCAAACAAATTTCCCCCAACCCGTTAACTTTAGAATGCCTGACTTTTACAGCCCCCCTTTAGATGAGCTGCAATCCGAGCTAACCCATGCTGAAGCCTCTCAAAATCTAATCCGCCCCGTTGGGGCTTATGCTCTACATGGAATCACAGTTTGGAACAACCAGCTACTGGCTATTGATGCCCTGCGGGGCTACCTGCTACAGATTGATCCAGCCACCAGCAATGCCACCATTCTCAACGCCCGCAGCACGGAAGCATTTATAGAGACAACGGGGATCGCCATTGGGGAAGAAACTTTGTGGATGAGTCGAGGCCACGAACTGCTGAACTGTGCGCTCAATCAGCTAGAGCCGCAGCTTTTTGCGACGCTGCCCTACCCAATTGACGGCATAGCGGTTTGGGGAGCGACGCTGTACGCCACCTGTCAAAAGGCAGGCTACATCTTTGTTTTGAGCCGTGAAACTGGGCAGCAGATTACTAAGTTTCCGGCTCCCGGTATCGGCATCGAAAACATAACAGTCTGGGGAGACTATCTCTGGCTTTGCGACCAAACAGAGCAGACAGTTTACTGCTTAGACCGGGCTACAGGTGATGTTTTGATGAGTGCGCTAACGCCGTTTGGCTCACCGACGGGGATTGCCGCTTTGCCGGGAGCTGAGCCAGAGCAGGGCAAACTGCGGGTGGCTTACACGTTTGAGGAGCCTTATATTCGTGATGATCCCAACTCAGAAAATCCGCATCAGCTCACGTTCCGCGATCGCACGTTTATTCATACCCTGCAGTTTTACTACAGTGCTGCCCACAACTGCACCCTTTCAAACCGCTATCTCCTAGAGATGAGCTACGTCGAAGAAATTGCTCCCCTCGATGCGCTACAGCTCAATCAGCTAGAGTGGCGCATGGCGCTGCCCGCGACTACCGATCGCCAAGCGGTCAGGCATGTTGAGCCAGTGGGTTTGCCGTTCAAGCTAGAGCAGGTAAACGGCCAGTCAGTTGCGGTTTTTAAGTTCGATCAGCTCCAGCCCCACGAAAGCCACATTTTTGGCTGGAAAGCTTTAATCGAGGTGGGCGGCATCAAATATCAGCTGACGCCCCGCCAGGTCGAAAAAAGTCCGGCTCTGGCGGCTGAGTTTCGCCAGCGCTACCTAGTAGATGACGATGAGCTAGCGATGGATACGCCCGCCATTCAGGCGGCAGCTAGAGAAGCCATCGGCACTGAGACTAACCTGCTGCGGCAGGTGCTACGCATTCGTAACTACGTCTACGATCGCCTGTCCTACGGCATCCGACCTCGTATTGATACCCCTGATGTGGTGCTAGGACGCGGCATTGGCTCCTGCGGCGAGTATGTGGGGCTGCTGCTGGCGCTGTGTCGGCTCAACGGTATTGCCTGCCGCACAGTAGGGCGCTATAAGTGTCCGCCCCACGCGGATCGGCTGGGGGTGTTGCTAGAACCCGATTTCAATCACGTTTGGATTGAGTTCTACGTGCCAGGGTTTGGCTGGTTGCCGATGGAGTCTAATGTGGACGACATTATTGATGGGGGGCCTTATCCGACCCGATTTTTTATGGGGCTGCCCTGGTATCACATTGAAATGAGCAAAGAAGTTTCGTTTGAGCGCATTCAGGCAGCCGATGAAGCGGAGGTCAGACTGGGGGATTTGGCAATCAATCATGTCCGCTTTAAGATCTTAAAAGAGTTAGCGCTGATCGCTGGAGACGCTGAGACCTGAACATGAGCAATCAGCCTTTTGTCCCCCATGACAGTGAGTTAAAACCAGAATTTTGGGAGCAGCGATACCAGGCGGGTACACCCCGCTGGGATTTGGGTCAGCCCTCACCTGCTCTGGTCGATTGGCTGCAGCGCTCAGAACTGCTAAAGCCTGGTAAAGCCATTGTTTTAGGCTGCGGTCGCGGCCATGACGCGCTGCTGTTTGCTGAGAGTGGCTTTGAGGTTTGGGGCATAGACTATGCTGCATCTGCGATCGCAGATGCTAAAGCCAAAGCCCAACAGCGTCAGCTATCGGCCCATTTTTTGCAGCGCGATATTTTTGCTCTGGTGCCAGAGTTTGATAATCAGTTTGACTATGTGATTGAACATACCTGCTTCTGTGCGATTGATCCCAGTCTGCGATCGCAGTATGTTGATCTGGTCTACCAGCTTCTAAAGCCACAGGGTCGGCTAGTTGCCGTTTTCTTTACCCACAATCGGGCCGGGGGGCCACCCTACGGCACCACGGTGGCAGAGATTCAGACCCTCTTTGGCCAGCGATTTCAAATTTGCTCAATTGAGCCTGTAAAAAACTCGGTGCCCGCCCGCCACGGCGAAGAACATCTGGCCGTGCTTCAGCGGAATTAATCAGCACCAAAACCCCGGTTTCTGCTACCGAATGGTGGTTTTGACAATCATGTCGTTGTAGTCGAGATCGCCCCCGCCTGGAAGATCTTCAAACCCGAACGTGTTATCGCCCAGCAAACGGACATGATCTACCCCGTCTTTGTTAGCACCCAGGTGGCTAAAGTAAATCTCAGGGTCATTGCCAGCATCGTTATCGAGCAGTTGCTCAGCTGTGCCGTTGACAACAATGAAGCTAGCCAATAGCTGGCCCATCTCAACGGTAGCGCTGAAGCTCTCTACCTTGCTGTTGGTGCCTGTGAGGTTGACGTCGGGTAGGCGATTGCTCAAAGCGGCCTGGGTATAGCCGCGATCGCCCGGACTTAAGAGATTACCAAAAGCATCGAATATCTCTCCCTGCTCATTGTTGACCGCGTAGAAGCCTACTAAACTGTCAAAGCTAGCAGAGCGGAAGACTTCAAAGGTGGCCGTTTTAGCGCCTGTTTCCCCACGAAAATCGAGGAGTTCAGAATTACTGTCGTAGCCCTGCAAGTTGCTGCCGAGCATTGCAGAGGCGTTAAGACTTCGCAACACAACGCCTGTGCCCCCTTTTTGAGCACTCTTTGAGGCATCAGCTTCTAAGCTGAACTCTAAGTCTTCTACCTGCAAGGTGCTAGCGGCGATGGGACGGCGATCGCCCGATGCCTCATAGACTAGCTGTAGTTTTCCAGAACTGCCCTGCCGCAGACCGTCTAAACTACCGTTTTCGATAATGGCAAACTGCAGATTGCTGTCGCTGGGAAGTCTGAGGCTGCGGCTGGTTGCTAGATCAGATAGGCTGTCGCTGGTTTTAAGCGTTGAGAAGACAACAACAGCCTGATCTAGCAGGGCTTGACTGTAGCCAGCCTCATCAGGGGCAATGCCGTTGATGCGACCGTCAGCGTCATCGGTTGCTACGACCAGCAGTTCGTTGACGCTCTTGGCGCTGGTGCGTATTAGGCCGAGGCCGAGGTTGATGATTCCAGGTGTAGCGCCGGGAATATCAGGCGGTGAGGCGGGAGTAATCGGATTAGGGTCAGGGGGCAGTTCAGGGCCAGAAACTGGATCTGGATTGGGAGCCGGAATAGTAACTGGATCAGGGACAGGAGTTGGCTCCGGGGTGGGCGCTGGTACTACTGGATCTAGAGTTGGCTCCGGGGTAGGCGTTGGGCTTAAGGGCGGGCTAATCAACAAATCATTGATAAACGTCGCTCCGGGAATGCCGTTGTCTGCACCCTCTGTGTTTTGAACGATATTTCCGCCGCCGTCCGTGACTTCAAAGTTGACGGTGTTTTCTAACCCTTTGTTATTTGAGCGGTTGCCAGCAAACTGAGAATCGCTGATAGTCAGGTTTTTGGCCTGGGTTTTTCCACTAATCCAGATGCTGCCTGCCTGATCGCCAGCGGAGTTGTTGGTAAATGTTGTGTCAGTAATTGTCGATTTGACGTTTTCTCCCGTATTGAGAACGACTGCCCCGCCGATGCCAAAACCGCTAGGGTTTTGGATCCTGTTATCAGAGAAAGTCGAGTCTTCAATGGTGACGCCACCTTTGACATCAGTCCACAGCCCACCGCCTTGAGACGTGCCTATATTATTGGCGATCGTAGAGTTGCGAATAACCAGTTCAACTCCCTTGCCATTTTCATCTCGACCAGACTGAACCCCTATTCCCGCACCTCTTCTGGCTCGGTTGTTAGTGATTGTACTGTTTTCGATGATGTATTTGTCGTTTGAGTAGCCGTAAAGATAAAAGGCTCCACCATAATCGCCGCCCCCTATATTGCTGTCGGCGACGACGTTGCGGATGACAGTAGTGCCCCCTAAATCATCTGGCTTTTCAGTGCCGTTGGCACCGTCGGTAAAAATAGCACCGCTGCCGTTTGTACCTTCGTTGTTCCTGAAGACTGAGTCTTCAACTTTGAGATTGGTTAGCAGGGTATAAACAGCCCCGTAGGTGCCTTTATTGTTGGTAAAGGTTGAACCGCTGATGCTTAGAGATGAATTGCCACCGACGTTGCGAGTGCCATTGCTGTTAACCACTGTTGCCCCTTCTCCACCGCCGTAGGTAGAGATGGCTCCAGCACTAAAGTCGTCGCTGGCGACTGAGCCGTCGTTGCCATCAAACACGCTATCTTTGACTGTGGCACTGGAGCCATAGCTGACAAAAATAGCGCCGCCTCGCTCGCCCACATTATTGACAAAACGGGAGTTCTCCACCAGCAGGGTATTAGAGTCTCGAACTTCAATAGCCCCTCCCTGCTGTGCCTTATTGGGGTCGTTGTCAACGGCTCTACCGTTTGCAAACGTGAGGTTTCGCAAGACTACATCTGAATAGTCATAGCTAACCTGCAAAATCCGCGTTTTGTTCTCGCCGCTGAGGGTCAAATTAGGGGCATCGCTGCCATCAATAGTCAGGCTTTTGTCTACAACAAGCTGCTGGTTTAAGCGAACGGTTGTGTTTGCAAGCTGAGACGAAAATTTAATTGTATCTCCAGAACTGGCGGTAGCGATCGCTGCTCGTAGCGACCCTATTCCTGAGTCGTTCGCATTGGTAACAGTGAGAGTAGCCATGATTTTCCCAGAGTAGTTGTAGTCATCAGTCAGATACACTGGGCAGATGCAAAGCACAGCTGTAAATAGTTAGTTTCGCTGGCTTGTATGAAAGCTTTGAAGGGGGGCTGTCACCTTTGCGACTCTCCGCTGGGCTGATCTCATACCGAAGCCCTAAATTCCTCTTCCGGGCTGAGCGAGGGATTTAGGGAGAGGGCGAACAATTTTTGTCAGTCAATCAGGTTCTGTGGTGAGGGGCATCGCTGCAGCTAACCCTCAATCAGCCCAAGGATTTCTTCAAGAAAAATATATATCTGCATGTAAAGAATATTGAGACAGCCTAATTGTTCCAGGTATTTTTGAAAAGTCTGGCCTGATTTCGGCCTACTTCTGAGGGGATGAGTGCTGCCAGTCGATCGCCTTCAGCGTTTCCCATAGCTTTGCCCTATTCAAGCAAGATTAATTTTGCATCACCTCAAAATCCTGTGGGTTGTGATAGCTTAGTCTCGGGTCTGTACTCGCACCTAATCTATGTCTAGTTTTCCTGAGGCACCAAGGTGAAGCGACGCAAGTTTGTATCGTGGATTAGCGTGGGCGCTCTGGCTAGCTCCTTACCCGTTGTTTTAGCAGCTTGCAACGGCCAAACTAGCTCAGACTCAACTGCCCCGGCTGAAGCGCCGACTCCTGAAGCTGAGGCTTCTGGAGCTGGAGAATTTGAATCTGTGGGTACGCTGGAGCAGCTCGATCGCTCGGGTCAGCTCCTGAATGAACAGGCCAGTGTAGGGCCTGTGCTAGTCGTCAGAAGTCCTGATGCTGCTGAGTCTGAACTGGTCGCGGTGAACCCTGTTTGCACCCATGCTGGCTGTAATGTGGAGTGGCAGTCAGATCAGAAGCTTTTTGTCTGTCCCTGCCATAACTCTCAGTTTCAGCCAGACGGCACCGTTGCCAGTGGCCCCGCCAGTCAGCCTTTAGCGACTTATGAGGTTAAGCAGGAAGCCGACGATATTTTTGTCAAAAAAGCCTAGCTTAAAAAGCTCAAGTCAGGTAATCTCAGAAAGCTTTGGGTTGGTAAACAACACTGTTGCGCCAGCTAATTGTTAATTTTATTTTCAACTTTCCGTAATGCCTCAGTCTAGGCTAAGCTAACGGGCTAAGTATTGCTAGTTGCACAGTCAACCGATTGCCATTTCTACTTCAGCTTTTGGTTATATGAAGCGCTTTACCTCACACCGTTCCGTCGCTCACAGCGATCGCCACTTTAGCCTCAGGGCAGCTAGTAGCAGCCTGCGATCGCAGTTTTCTCTTTATACCGGGGCTTTGCTAGTTTCTGGTTTGCTACTCTGGGGTGTGGCTGAGAATAGTCCTCAGCCCCAAAAAGTTAGCGCCGTTGAGCCAAGCCGCGAGTCGGCTCAGCAGTATGCCTGGGCCTCAGCCTCTTTCCCGGTAGAAAATTTTCAGGCTTATACGTCTCCATTTGGCTATCGCAACTCTCCCTACGGCGGCGCTAGCCAGTTTCACTACGGCTTAGATATGGCGGCTCCCTCAGGCAGCTATATTCGTAACTGGTGGGCGGGTCGGGTGGTGGAAGTTTCAGATGACAGTGCCTGCGGCACCTCTGTGATTGTGGAATCTGGTCAGTGGACTCATGTGTACTGCCACATGCAGGGGTATACAACGACAGAAGGGGGCCAGCGTGTTTTGATAGACCGGGATGGTGGCCTCAGAATTGTGGAAGGTCAGCAAATTGGCTCAGGCGCTCGCATTGGCCGCGTGGGCATGACCGGGCGCACTACCGGGCCACACCTGCACTGGGGCCTAAAATATGACGGTAGCTGGGTCGATCCGGCTCTGGTGCTGCGGGCTATGTACAGCCAGCAGGCAGCTAGGTAGCTGATTGACTGACAAAAATTCCTCGCCCAAGCTTCACCCAGCCAGCCTACAGCAGAATCACAGATTCAAGAGTTTTGTTCGTCAACTAGGCCAGGTTGACTGCTGTGGTTCATGTCTAAGATTATTAGAGCCGCGATCGCCTCTAAAACCCAGGCACGATCGCGGCTTTTTTGAGCCTAAAAAGCTACCACCAGCGCAGCTGCCAGCGCGATCGCTCAGGCTCATACAAATCGTCAGCAGCGGGCCATTCGACCGGCTTATAAGTGCCAAAAACGTGATCCCACCAGTCTACAGCGAGGCCAAAATTGTGGTGCCACATGCCGTGCTTATGATGTACGTAGTGAACCGGCATCTTCATCCAAAAGCACTTGCGGGGATTCTCGTGCTGAAGCTGATGGGCATAGGCTGAAAAAGCGGCATAGGCTACTGCTCCCAGCGTCCAGCCGATGCCAGCCTCTAAGGAAATAAAGAAGGGCACAATCATTACCACCAGGCTACCGCGCACGTAGTCTCTAAATTCCCACAGCACGCCCTGTCCCTCATTGCGGCGATGGTGATCTCGGTGGCGCTCACCGATGCGCGCAGAGACATGCATCAGACGGTGCAGCCAGTACTCTACCAGGCTAGCCAATACAAAGGCAACGACAAAGCAAACAGCCGCAAGCATCAAATTCCTCCATCCAACCTATGACTTCTGTGCATTCATTCTGTAGGAAAATTTTGTAGAACGCCAGAAAAGCATAAAAGAGCGCCAGAAACATTTAGCCTGCTGCTGATGCTCCAAGAGTCCCGGCGATAGCTCAGTAAACTCCCTAGTTTTGAATTGCCAATGGACGGCTGCCAACCGATTGACGATCAATGACCTGATCAATTAGGCCATATTCAACCGCCTCTGCCGGAGACATAAAGAAATCGCGCTCTGTGTCATCAGCAATGCGATCGAGGGGCTGACCCGTATGCTCAGCGATCGCGTGGTTTAGCAGATCCTTGAGGTGCAAAATCTCTTTGGCCTGAATTTCAATATCTGTGGCCTGTCCCTGAGCGCCGCCGAGAGGCTGGTGAATCATAATTCGAGCATTGGGCAGGCTCATACGCTTGCCTTTTTTGCCAGCGCTAAGCAAAACGCTCCCATGCTGGCTGCTAAGCCCACGCAAATAGTGCAGACATCCGGGCGGATGTGGTTCATGGTGTCAAAAATGCCCAGTCCGGCATATACAGACCCGCCAGGAGAATTGATGTAAAGGTAGATATCCTTTTCAGGATCTTCGGCTTCTAGAAACAGCATCTGAGCCACGATCAGGTTTGCAGACTCCGATGTGACCTCTTGCCCTAAGAAAACAATGCGTTCTCGCAGGAGTCGGGAGTAAATATCAAAGGCTCTTTCGCCGCGACCCGATTGCTCAATAACGGTTGGAATCATGGAGTCTACTTAATCACACTTCTTTTATATGATTCTACCGACTGTGCAGACACTTGCGGCGGGGCGGATAACCGACTTTAGCCAAATGGCCTGAGCCAGCCTTGTCTAAAGCCCAAATCCAGGAGCAAACCCGCGATCGCAAACAAAATCAGACTCTCAAGCGCCGCTGTCAAAAAAGGCCAGAAGTTTTGAGCAACGGCTGAACCCGCATCCACCTGAGCCAGCCCCCGCACCAGCCCAAAGGCGCTGATGACGCCTGCTTTGAGCTGGAAATTGGCGTCTGAGCGCACAGCGTAGCGGTAGGTGACGCCAAATAAAAAGCCAGAAAGACCCGCAATCAGGCTGCTGACCACAAAAGTCAGGCCGCTGAGTCCTGAGAGATTAATCGCCACAGCGGCTGGCCAGCCTGTGGCGATCGCCCGATGAGCCAGCAGCAGCAATACGGCAGTTAGCAAGGTAGATAAACCTGCAATCGCCCCCACCTGAAGAGACGCCAGCCGTTCTTGAGGGGTAAATGTTGAAGTCATTTCTGTAGCAATTCGCTAACTCCAGCTAGCCTGTACCGTCCGTCTTTACCCTATGATAGAAAATGACGTTGTTAAAGCCTTCTGTCTGCATTCTATGGACATTTTGTCGCTGGGCTGGGTTTCTCTGCTGGTGGTTTTTACCTTCTCGATCTCGATGGTGATTTGGGGACGCAACGGCTTTTAGGCCAACGACGCTATGGAAACAAGTCTTGGGTTTCAGCCTCAAATTTACAATATTCTGGCGATCGCAGCGGCTTTGCTGCTGGTGCTGGTCACCCTGGGAGTTGCTTATCTGACTGCTGCAGAGTGGCGCGATCGGCGGCGGCGACAGCAAGAGCAATCGCCGCGACGGCGCAAATAAGCTTTATTCGACTGACAAGGTTTTGACAGGGCGTTGTGGCTAGCCAAAAACGTCCTATTTCTAATTTGACTACTTCACCCTCAAGACAGCAGGCTTTTTGGGCGCTTCAGGCCGTACACCGAGGCGCATTTACCGATGTTGCCATTGATCAGGCTCTGAAGCAGTCTGATCTCTCTAGCAGCGATCGCGCCCTGATGACCGAGCTGGTCTACGGCAGCGTTCGCCGCCAGCGCACCTTAGACGCCCTGATTGACCAGCTTGGCAAGAAAAGCGCCGACCAACAGCCGCCTGAACTGCGAGTAATTCTGCACTTGGGGCTGTATCAGCTCCGCTACCTCGACCAAATTCCAGCCTCAGCCGCAGTCAATACCAGCGTTGAGCTAGCTAAGCAGCAGCATCTCGGTAAGCTAGCGGGGGTGGTCAACGGTCTGCTGCGGCAGTACATTCGTCAGGCCGAAGCTGGCGACCCGCTGCGGCTTCCTGCTAATGCAGTCCAGCAACTGGGCGTTTTGCACAGCTTCCCCGACTGGATTCTCAAGGTTTGGCAACCGCTTTTGCCTCTAGAGGAACTCGCCGAACTCTGCGACTGGTTTAATCGCCCCCCCTTTATCGATCTGCGCATCAATCCGTTGCGAACTTCTCTTGAAGCTGTTGAAGCCGCTTTTCAAACCGCCAATATCGAGCTTTACCGTCTGCCTCGGCTACCCCAGACCCTGAGGTTGGCCAGCCACGTCGGCAGTATTCGGCGACTGCCAGGCTATGAAGAGGGCTGGTGGACAGTGCAGGATGCCAGCGCTCAGCTTGTGAGCCAAATTGTCAATCCGCAACCGGGCGAAGTGATTATTGATGCCTGTGCTGCACCGGGCGGTAAATCTACCCATTTAGCCGAACTCATGGGCGATCGCGGTCAGATCTGGGCCTGCGATCGAGCCGCCAGTCGGCTGAAAAAAGTGCAGGAAAATATCAATCGGCTTCAGCTTAGCTCAATCCAGCTACTGGCTGGAGACAGCCGTTCACTACCGCAGTTTGCTCAAACGGCTGACCGGGTGCTGCTAGATGTCCCCTGTTCTGGACTCGGCACGCTCCACCGCCATGCTGATGCCCGCTGGCGACAGTCACCCCAGCGAATTAATGAACTGGTGCAGTTGCAAAGCCAGCTAGTCAACCAGGCCGCTACCTGGATCAAGCCGGGTGGCCTGCTGGTGTACTCCACCTGTACGCTGCATCCCCTAGAGAACGAAGCAGTGATTCAAAAATTTCTCGCCACCCATCCCCAATGGCAGCTAGAAGTCCCAGAACAGTCAGAGATTAGGGCGATCGCGGCTGCGGAGGGCTGGGTCAAAATTTGGCCCCACCGCGAAGATATGGACGGCTTTTTTGTTGCTAAACTGCGATCGACGTCAGCCTAAATTCTTTTTCTAAATTTTCCCAGATTTTCTGTTCTCATCTGCGAAGTTCCTGCGGGTTCCTGCTGTCTTGCAGGCTCTGCTGCCGATGCTCTGCTGCTCTTCCAGCCGACCAGATCAAAACGCTTTATTACAAGGTTGGGTCATGCTAAAGCTTCGCCCAATCTACCGTACCACCAGGGTGGTTTTCAGTTTTCGCTACGCTAGGAGTAGAGCGTTTTATCAGGCACGACTCACCGTTGCAATTCGACTTACTCAGCCATCTACCGCAGGCTAAACTGATAGAGGTTCATCAGCGGCTCTGCGCTGTCTATGGCTGTCCGATTCCCTACTTTCATAATTTAGATCCGCTGAGTGAGCTGATCTCTGCCCTGCTCTCTCACCGCACCCGTAACGCCCAGTCCGGCCAGGCTTATCGCCAGCTGAGACAGGCTTTTGCCACTTGGGAGGCCGTCCGCGACGCCCCTACCGAGCAGATACAGGCAGCGATCGCCCCTGTCACTTGGCCAGAGCAAAAAGCCCCCCGGCTTCAGGCCGTTCTGCAGCGCCTAACCCAGGAGCAAGGAGAGCCTTTGTCCCTCGACTTTTTAGCTGATTTATCGGTGGCCTCAGCCCGAGTCAGGCTCGAAACCATCCCCGGCGTTGGACCAAAAACCAGCGCCGCCGTCTTAGCCTTCAGTACGCTGCGGCGGCGGGCGCTGCCGGTTGATAGCCACCACCACCGGGTCGCTATCCGGCTGGGTCTGATTCCTAAGCAGCTAGCCGTTGGCCCCTCTCACCAGGTACTGGAGGCACAGCTGCCAGACAGCTGGTCAGCCCAGCAGGTTTATGACAACCACGAAATACTCATGCTGCACGGCCAGCGCTGCTGCCGCTACCGTCAACCTCAGTGCGATCGCTGTCCCCTGTTGGATCTTTGCCCCTATGGGCAAACTCTAAAAATATAAAGCCTTTACGAAATTTTCTATAAATATTCCGGGAATACTGTGAATTAACGTGTCAGGTGATACATAAACAATCATCGCGGTTTAGCACTTACTCGTTTCAATCCTTCTCCATGCTCCTGCAACCTGATCCTTGGATCATCTCCCTTCAGCGTCTCAGCACCCTGCTGATGTTCACAGTCCTGGCTGCTAGCTTAGGCACCCCATCAGTGCAGGCAGCGCTGCTTAGCAACAGCCCGCTTGAGCGCCAGCCTGTAGATACCGCTCAGTCCCCTGTCCTTCCCCTCCTGACTCAGGCCACTCAGTCTTTAGCCCCTGCTGTTCCGCCGCTGCCTGCTGATATTCCAAACATATTTCAGCCCGTTTCTTCGGGGATTGTTGGCTTGTATCCAGAACCTGAGCAAAATATTGGTGTGGGGCATTTGCGCCCCCGCGATCTAGACTTTTTTGAGTCGAGCGACTGGGTAGAGAGTCCGCTGCGGGGAGCTGGCTGGCTAAGTGAGGTTGCTATTCCTCTATACGAGACGCCTGGGGGCCGGCACTGGGGCTGGATTGTCAACGGCTGGCTGATTCCTAATGGCTATGAGCCGATCGCCATTGGCCGCGATGCTTCTTTCACAATGCTGCACACCTTCTATGACCTGTTTTCTTTTCCAGTGCTGGAAATTCGCCCGGACGGCTGGTTTCAGTTTCAGTACAGCAGCGCGGGTACCGTCTGGGCGCATACCTCTCAGCTTGGCTTGGGCGATATTGAGCTGATGGTAGAAACCTGGGAGCAGCGATTTTTAGACGTGGGCTGGGTCTTTTTTCGCACTCAGGGGGCTGCCTATGCCCTGCGATCGCAGCCTGATACCAGCCAAACACTGGTTAGCTCAGTTGGCAGCGACAGCTTTATTGTGCCTTTAAAGTTTGAGGGTGACTGGATGCAGGTACGGGTGACACAGCCCGTAAACGGCTGCAATTTTCTGCCCGGTGCCCAGACCCAAGAAGGCTGGATGCGGTGGCGGCTGCCTGACCAAGGTCCTCGAATTTGGTATTCTCCTAAAGGCTGCTAAGAGAGCGGTCTGCCTGTTATTAGAAGTGTATTGAACAAATTTGTTCGGTAAATCTTCAGTGTAGAGAGTCTAGAAGATTGGACTCAGCCATCAAGGATGACCTAGCATAATTAATAGGGCATCTGCAGGATTGGAACTATCAGATATTTGTTTTACAGGCTCAGTCTCCGGCCTTCTAACAAATCGCCTCGTAGCAGAAAGCCCTGGCTTTCATAGAATAGAATATGTCTCGGCTAGAGCGGCCCGGTTAGGCTCCGTAAAGGGCGAATTATTTGGTGTCAGGTCACAGTCAGGGTCGCTCAGCCCGACTGCCTGCTCAAGACAGCTGCTAACCGTGCTAACGCTTAAATTTTATAAACAGCCGTACTGTCGTCAGAAGCTTGTATAAGTTTTGACTCAATAAAGCCGATTATTAGCGTAAGAGTCAGTATATTTTCAGGAGAACAAGGTCGGTCTGGCCTATGGTGACAGTCACTTTATTCAATAAAAAAATGTTGTTACGTACGCTCTCAACTCTGGCAGTGGGGTCTTTTACAGTCTTGGTAGTAGGATTTGCCAACCAGATAGTCTCAAATACATCAGGCTCAGACAAATCAAAAGTAGCTCAAATGGTTCCTACAAATCTGGCAGGCTTGGTAGCTATCCCCCAGGCTCTACCCCATTTCAATCTTGACGAGCAAGGTTGGGCTTTGAGGGGATATGACCCGGTGGCTTACTTCGACGAAAACAGGGCCATCAAAGGATCTCAGCAGTTTATAACAGAGTGGGAAGGAGCGCTTTGGTCTTTTATCAGTGCTGAAAACCGAGATTTATTTACCAATAATCCAGAAACCTACGCGCCTGCTAACGGAGGCTATTGTACCTTCGGCGTTGTCTTAGCCAAAAAGTTTGACGGCGATCCTAATGTTTGGCTGCTACACAACAAACGCCTCTACGTGTTCTTGAACGAAGAAGTTAAGTCTCAGTTTTTACAAGACATAAACGATAACCTGGCTAAAGTTGAAAGCAACTGGCCCCAGATCAAAGACAAGTCCTCTGAAGCGCTAGAAAGCTGAGCTAGTTTTGATGGGCTGTTGTTTCTCTAAACAAGCCTGGTGCTAGCTGAAAACTCAAGGAGCATCTGCCAAACATCAGAACTATGCAGGAGGGAGAGGCGATCGCGTCAGTGAGTCAAAAAAGATTCAAACTCGCCCGTCAGTTCTCTTTACTGACTGTTGTGGCCCTCAGCGTCACAGCAACACTGGCGCTGGTTGATTTTCGAGATAAAGCTAAAACTAACAGCATTCTGGCCCAACAAGCAGAGCTGCTCGATATTCAGCAGAAACTGTCTCAAATTGAGCGCGAACTACTGACGGCTCGGCTTCAGGAAGAGTCAGGCATTATTCGTCAGCATCAGCTCTCAGCTTTCAAGCCGTTTGACCAGCATTTGCAAACTATCACCTACCTAGCGCGGCATCTGATCAAAACCAGCCAGCAGCCCACTATAGCCGATAATACAGTAATTCTGCTGAGGACACTGGGCCGATATGAAAAATCCGTCAGGCTCACCCTAAAAATTCAGCAGCGGATGGGGCTGACGGGTGCTGGGCTACTGGGTGAATTGACCACCTTGCAAGCGCAGATTCAGACCAGTCTGGTGATGACAAATGACCCACAGCTGATGCTACGGTTTACCCAGCTTCAGCTCTATACCCAGGACTTCAGCACCAGCCTAGATATGAAGCAGGCCGATCGGCTTCTAAGTCAGACAACGGCCTTACAAGAAAGCGTGCTTCAAAGGACACTGCCGCCGGAAAAACAGCAAGATCTTCTCGCTGATATGGCTCGTTACTACGACCTTCTGGAGCAGTTGATTAGCAGTACCGTAGAGCTAGAACTCACGGTTGCAGAAAGCGAACTACAGTTTGAGCGCATACAGCCCGGTCTGGCTCAAAATCAGCGAATTGTAAATCAGCTCTTAGAAACCACTTCCGAGCGTCTAATTCAGCAGCAGCAGCTGTCTAAACGGCAGGCTATCGCCATTTTTAGTTTAGCTTTTCTGGTGCTGCTAGGCTTTGTTATCTATCAGGTACAGAGTGCTCAGCAGCTTATTAGCCGTCTGCAGCAGCTGGCTGAGGGCATGCGCGAAGTGGCGACAGGGCAATTGGTCAAGCACTCAAAGCTGCCCCAGGGATATGATGAAATTGGTCGTCTCACCAGCACGTTTTTGGAAATGGCTGCCCAAATTCAGGTGCAGATTGAAACCAACAAGCAGGCCCAGATCAAAGCTGAGATTGCGAATCAGTCAAAGTCGCGGTTTTTAGCCCACATGAGCCACGAATTGCGAACGCCTCTCAACGCTATTTTAGGATTTACGCAGCTAATGAGCCAGGATGTCTCGCTGAATTCTGAGCAGCGATCGCAGCTTGACATCATTAATACCAGCGGCGGGTATCTCTTAGATCTGATTAACGACGTCCTGGATATGGCTAAGATCGAAGCAGGCAAGGCCAGCCTTGAGGTTAGCAGTTTTAATCTCTTTGAGCTGCTAGAAACGCTGGAAAAGATGCTCCAGATCAAGGCGGCGGCGGCGGGACTGGAGATGATTTTGGTGCGATCGCCTAACCTACCCCGCCAGGTCAGCACCGATCAGCGCAAGCTGCGTCAAATTCTGCTGAACCTGCTGGGCAACGCCGTCAAATTCACCGAGCAGGGCCAGATTACGCTGCGGGCCTGGGCTGAAGTAATAGCGGCTGATGGCTCTTCCAGGCAGCAAAAGCTATGGTTTGAAGTCACCGATACCGGCCCTGGCATCGCCCCTCAAGACATCAGCAGCCTGTTTGACGCTTTTAAGCAAGGCCAACATGGTCGGCAGGCAGAAGGCACCGGACTGGGCTTAACCATCTGCAAATCTTTTGTGGAGCTAATGTCAGGGAAAATTTCTGTTCGCAGCCGCCTAGGAGAAGGCACAACCTTTTGCTTCTGCATTCAGGCTGAGCCTACCGCCTTTTGCCCAGATGCTCAGGTCAACCCCGTCGCTATCCACTTAGCACCGCAGCAGCAGCCCTACCGTATCCTGGTAGTAGAAGACGATCGCCTCAGTCGCCTGCTGCTGGCAAAGCTCCTCAAGGATGTAGGACTACAGCCGCGTGAAGTCACCGATGGCCAGGCAGCCGTTGACGTTTGGCAAGACTGGCAGCCTCATCTGATTTGGATGGATATGCGAATGCCGATTATGGACGGATATGAAGCGACGCGGCAGATTCGACGAAAGGAGCGAGAGGCACAGACGGCAAGACCCGGTACCAAAATTATTGCTCTCACCGCTAGCGCTTTCATCAGCAGTCAGCAAGACATTCTAGCAGCAGGCTGTGATGATGTTTTACACAAGCCACTCAAGCGTCGTCTGATTTTAGAAAAAATGAGTGAGCATTTAGGCATTCGCTATCTCTATCAAAATTCGTCCTTGAGATTAACACCGCCACCCGCCGCCGCTAGCCCAGCAGTGCTTAAGGCAGAGTTACTCAAAGACATGTCGGTGCAGTGGATAGAGCAGCTGCATCAGGCAGCTCGACTGGCAGATAGTGCAGCTATTTCGAGTTTGATTGAGCAGATTCCACACTCGTGTCAGGTTTTGAGGGCAGCGCTGGCAGCTTTAGATGCACAGTTTGCTTACGAAGCTATTTTAGAAACTACTCAGGTCTTGACCAGTCGTTTTTAGCTATCTATCAATAAAAACAAGCTTTTAACTGATGAAAACTAAAACTTCTCTGACGCCACCCGATAGCCGCCAAGCTCTAGCCAATATCCTTGTCGTGGATGATAAACCCGCCAACGTCAAGCTTTTGTCTAAAGCGCTCAAAACCCACGGGTACCTGGTCAGGGGTGTCCTATCAGGACAGATGGCGCTGCGGGCAGTTGATGTGCGACCTGACCTGATCTTGCTAGACATCATGATGCCGGAGATGAGCGGCTTTGAAGTTTGTCAGCAGCTTAAATCAATGCCTGCTACTCAGCATATTCCTGTGATCTTTTTGAGCGCCCTCAACGATACAGAAAATAAGCTCAAAGCTTTTGAAGTTGGTGGCGCGGACTACATCACAAAGCCCTTTCAAATTGAGGAGGTGCTAGTGCGAGTCAATCATCAAGTGCATTTGCAGCAGCTGCAACGACAGCTAGTAGAAAAAACTGAGAAGCTAAAAGAGCAAAACCAGCAGCTCCAGCAAGAAATTCAAGAGCGCGCTCTGGTGGAGGCAGCCCTGCGTCAGGCAGAAGCGCGAGAGCGAGAGCGAGCCTGTGAGCTACAGCAAACGCTCAAACAGCTCAAGCTGACCCAGTCTCACATGATTCAGCAGGAGAAAATGTCAAGCCTGGGGCAGCTTGTAGCCGGAATTGCCCATGAAATCAACAATCCGGTTAGCTTCATCTACGGCAATCTGCAACATGCTCGCGCTCACGCGGCTGGCCTGCTGAGGTTGATCCAGCGCTATCAGCAGGCGCTGCCGTTTCCGCCTGAGCAGATCCAGGCGGAAATTGAAGACATCAACCTGGCGTTTATTATTGAGGATTTCCCCAAGCTGATTACCTCAATGGATGTGGGCGCAAGCCGAATTTGCGAAATTGTGCGATCGCTCAAGACCTTTTCACACCACAGCGAAGCCGAACTCAAGTGGGTGGATATTCACCAAGGGCTAGACAGTACGCTGATGATTTTGAAAAGCCGCCTCAAGGCCAACGGCTCTCAGCGTCCGATTGAGGTGGTTAAAGAGTATGGCAACTTGCCGCTGATAGAGTGCTATCCGGGGCAGCTAAATCAGGTATTTATGAATTTGATTTCAAATGCGGTTGATGCTTTAGAAGACATCCGCCTCGAACCCCTCGAACCCAAAGGGGCGATCGCGGCCACAGCCAATTCCCTCAGCGACCCGTCATCTGACAGGCTCCCCACTATTCGCATTCGGACTCAGCTCATAGGCGATCGCCATGCTGCCATCTATATCGCCGATAACGGCCCTGGTATTTCTACTCAGATCCAGCAGAAGCTGTTTGATCCCTTTTTCACAACCAAGGAAATTGGTAAAGGAACGGGATTAGGTCTGTCAATCAGTTACCAAATTGCGGTTGACCAGCACGGCGGCGAACTGCGCTGTATTTCGGCCCCGGGGCAGGGAGCCGTGTTTATCATCGAAGTGCCGCTGGAGCAAAGAGGTAGACGAGTGCAGAAGCAGGAGGGCAAAGATGCCCAAAGCAGTGTCCCTGTTCTAAATTCAGTCCCCTCGATCCAAAACGGCTGATCTCGGCGACAGCGCCCTAAAAGATATGAAACATTAGCGACAATCGGGCGTAGAATGAGGCGGAATCTAAGCCGCGCCACCAAGAGCTGCAAATGAGGGCTGCAAGCTGGCTTTGGAGTAGCGCTGGCTAACCCACCCACAAAGATAAGGAGTGCTGCATGAGTTATCGCATGGATCGCCGCGCCTATGCTGAGACGTTTGGGCCGACTGTGGGCGACCGGGTTCGCTTAGCCGACACTGAGCTAATCATTGAGGTGGAGCAGGACTACACCACCTACGGCGATGAGGTCAAGTTTGGCGGTGGCAAGGTGATTCGTGACGGCATGGGCCAGTCGCCAATTTCACGGGCAGAGGGGGCGGTGGATTTAGTGATTACCAACGCCCTGATTCTGGACTGGTGGGGAATTGTCAAAGCCGATATTGGCATTAAAGATGGCAAAATCAACAAAATTGGCAAAGCAGGTAATCCCTACATTCAAGACCGCGTTGACATTATCATTGGCCCTGCTACCGAAATTGTGGCGGGTGAAGGCATGATTGTCACCGCTGGCGGCGTTGATTCTCACATTCACCTAATTTGCCCCCAGCAGATTGAAACAGCGATCGCTCTGGCATTACCACGATGCTGGGCGGCGGCACCGGGCCAGCCACAGGCACCAATGCCACCACCTGTACCCCCGGAGCCTGGAATATCTGGCGAATGCTGCAGGCGGCGGATGCTTTTCCAGTGAATCTAGGTTTTTTAGGTAAAGGCAACAGCGCCAAGCCTGAGGGCTTAGCCGAGCAGGTACGGGCTGGGGCTATGGGGCTGAAGCTACACGAAGACTGGGGTACAACCCCCGCCACCATTGATACCTGTCTGAGCGTTGCTGACGAGTTTGATATTCAAGTAGCGATTCACACCGACACGCTGAATGAGGTGGGCTTTGTCGAAGATACGATCGCCGCTTTCAAAAACCGGGTGATTCACACCTATCACACTGAAGGCGCTGGAGGCGGCCATGCCCCCGACATCATCAAAGTCTGCGGCGAGGCCAACGTGCTGCCTTCTTCGACCAATCCGACTCGGCCCTATACCCACAACACCCTCGACGAACACCTTGACATGCTGATGGTCTGCCATCACCTCAGCCCCAGCATTCCTGAGGATGTGGCCTTTGCAGAATCTCGCATTCGCCGAGAAACTATTGCGGCTGAAGATATTCTACACGACCTTGGCGCTTTCAGCATGATCGCCTCTGACTCCCAGGCGATGGGGCGTGTCGGCGAAGTGATTATCCGTACCTGGCAGACGGCCCACAAAATGAAGCTGCAGCGGGGGCCGCTAGGGGAAGACAGCGATCGCAATGACAACTACCGGGCCAAGCGCTACATTGCCAAATACACGATCAACCCCGCCATTACCCACGGCATCGCCGAGCATGTGGGATCTCTAGAGGTCGGCAAGCTAGCCGATATTTGCCTGTGGAAACCCGCTTTCTTCGGCGTCAAGCCCGATATTGTGATTAAGGGCGGGCTGATTGCCTGGGCGCAAATGGGGGATGCCAATGCCAGCATTCCCACACCGCAGCCGGTGCATATGCGACCGATGTTTGGCAGCTACGGCGGCGCGATCGCAACTACCTCTCTCAGCTTTGTCTCGCAAGCGGCGGCAGAGGCTGGAATAGCCGAGCAGATTGGTCTGAGCAAATCGGCAGTGCCGGTCTCAAACTGTCGCAGCCTCAGCAAAGCCGACATGAAGCTAAACGCGGCGCTGCCCCAGATAGAGGTTGATCCAGAAACCTACGAGGTGCGCGCCGATGGGGAACTGCTCACCTGCGAACCCGCTGAGATACTGCCGATGGCGCAGCGCTATTTCTTGTTTTAGTTTTCACTGGCAATAGTAGTTATGACTTCGACATGAAGGCTCAGATTAGCTCTCGTAATTGCTACTACTACCTTGACATTCTCGTTTCTTGCAACCCGCGCGATCGCGCCAACATTTATTTCAAGCAGTATCCTAAGCTCATTATCGAGGTACTTTCTGAAGGAACTGAAGCCTTTGACCGGGGTAACAAGTTTGATGACTATAGCCAGCTCGAAACCTTGCAGGACTATGTTCTGGTGAGCTAGACGCAACACCGTATTGACTATTTTCAGCGCTCTCAGGTTGGTACCTAGTTACTGACTCGCTTTCGTCTCCAGAATGAGGTGTATCTTCGAAGCCTAGACTTTGGCTGCTCTATGGCTCAGGTTTACGAAGATGTCCAGCTTAATACTTAGATAAGATTTAGGTAGGACTTAGATGAGGCGATCGCTGCCTCAGTCAGTGAGTTCACTACCTTGTCGGCACAGCTCAGTGGTTATATCTAAAGCTCTCATAGAGAAAATAAGAGTAAATTTTAAGGCTCTTCTGATTTCATGGTGATAAGTGTGGCTAATAAGAAAAACAGACGGGCACGGAAGTTTTCAAAATTAGCAAACCCATCGGTAATAAAACTGACGGCGCGGTAACTGGAGATAAATAACTTGTCCTGAAATAGATAAATCTCGAATCAAAGAAAGTTATGGATCCAGCCGATTTTGTTTTGGAGATGAGTAGCGATGATCCAAGTTAAAAGTGAGCAACAAGTTTTACAGGAAGGGTTTCAAATTTTGCTATCTAACATGGAACCGTCTGCTGTTGCTCGGTATGCCCAGTCTAAAGACTTACAATGCTCTCTCTGCCATCAGTCAGGATTGCTAGAGTATGAGTAGAGAGAGTTTATTAACCTTTTGACATCGAGTCGGTAGATTACTCATGATGGATTAAAATGATGGATTAAAGGCGAGGGTTTTTGCTGTAGGCGGACAAAATATTAGAAAGCGCCATCTACAATGACTCTAAAGTTTAGATAAATAACAAAAAAGGCACCTTTTACAGATACCTTTTGGCTAAATTTTCTGAATTTTCAAAAAATCTTATGTAGCAGGTGGCATCACCACTTTTTTGGCTAGGCCAGCAGACTTCATCGCTTTGATTACCCACCAGGTAGAGTCAATCTCCCACCACTGCCAGCCAGCCTTGGCTACGTTAGGATAGGCGTGGTGGTTGTTGTGCCAGCCTTCACCGTAGGTTAGCAGCGCTGCCCACCAAAGGTTGCGAGAATTATCCTCGACTTCATCAAAGCTGCGGTAGCCCGTCATGTGAGTTGCCGAGTTGATCAGCCAGGTAGAGTGCCATAGCACAACTGAGCGCACCGCCAGACCATAGAGAACAAACGACCAGCCACCCATTGCATAGAGCAGAACGCCTAGCGGTACCTGCAGCAGCAGATGGTAGCGATCGAGCCATTGGTAAAAGCGATCGCGGCCTAAATCAGGGGCAAACTTTTGGTACTGCTGGCGGTCAAACACCTGGGGCTGCACATAAAAGAGCCAGAGCATGTGACTCCACCAGAAGCCACGGCGGGCAGAATAGGGATCGTTCTCAATGTCTTCAGTATGCAAGTGGTGCTTACGGTGTCCGGCCACCCAAAAATCGGCCCGCCCTGCAGGGCCATAGCGCCAATAGTTGCAATTACATACTCTAAAAGCTTCGGTACTTGAAAGCTACGGTGAGTTAGGAGTCGGTGGTAGCCCAGGCAAATGCCAATGCTGCCAAATAGCCAGTGTAGAAAAAGCGTCATCCCCAGCGCTGACCAAGAGAAAAACCAGGGAGCCAGCAGAGCCAGAGCATGAATGATGGCAAAGAAAATAATCGTCGGCCAGTTGAGCGCCAGGGATGGACTGGCTGTAGGGGCAGCTTGAAGCACTTTTGATTGCATAAAAATTCCTCATGATTAAAAGCAAGCCCTATCTGTACAGATTTTGTATGGCCCCAAAACCGGGCAGATGGGCTGAGCGAAAGCAAATTAACGGCGGATAGGTTAACTATTCCTGCTTGCCAGATGCAAGTGCCACTTGCAATTAGAGCTTAACAGCATTACTCTTAAAAATGCAAGCGTCACTTGCATTTTATTTATGACTTCTCAGCGGATTTCAGCTCGACAACGACTTACTCAAGCAGCCCTACGGCTTTTTTCGGCTCAGGGCATAACCGAAACAACAACGCGGCAAATCGCAGACATGGCGGGCGTCAACGAAGTGACCCTGTTTCGTCATTTTGGCAGCAAGCATGGCTTACTTTTAGCAGTGCTTGAAGATGCCAAAGTGTTTGAGCAGCTTCAGCAAACCTTGACTCAGCAGGTCAATCAGGCAGGCAGCATTTCTCAAGCACTGAAAAGCTATGCGGGGGACTGCCTGGAATCTCTAGCTCAAATTCCAGAATTTGTCCGATCGCTGGTAGGAGAGGCCGGACAGTACCCGCTCGAAAATCGTCAGGCGCTGGGGTACGGTCTAAAGCAGGCGAATCGCTATACCGAGCAGTATTTAGCAACTGTTCTACAGCAAGAGCAGCTATACAGTCGGATTGAGCTAGAAAAGCTAGCTAGTCTGCTGAACGCGCTGCTGTTTGGCTACGCGGTTTTAGAATTTACCAGTGAATTTCATGAGTTTTGGCGCGATCGCGAAGAGTTTATCGAAAACTTAGTGCGGCTCTTTTTGCAGGGGGCTTTTTCATCTGCGGCTGCATCTGCGACTGCATCTGTGGCGACTAACATCCATTCCCTGAGTTTAGAAATGGCACAATTTAATCAGTCTGCACCGTCGATACCCGTTGCTGACCTCTCAGCACCGCTGGTGAGATCGATCTTGCAACGGGCTAAAAAGAGCAGTCTGCAGGACTACGCGCTGTTTTATGTGCTGTTTGGCGCAGGCTTGAGCGCCGATGAAATTGCCGGACTACAGCGATCGCACCACATCAGCAACAGCCATCAACATTTGCTGCAGGTGACGGTCGGGGCGCTGCGGCAGGTATCGATCAACCGCTGGATTATGGGCCATCGCTATGGTTCCTACATGCGCAATCCGCTGACACAGTGGCTCAAAAGTCGCAAGAGCGACCAGAGCGCCTTATTTTTAGATGAGGCTGGCAACCCGCTGTCTGCCGCAGCAATCAGACAGCGCTGGCAGGTTTGCACGGTGGACTTGCTGACGCTGACCGGCAAACCGCCTCAGCTAGAGCAGGCACAGCAAACCTGGTGCGTCGAGATGCTGATGAAGGGAATTACCTTAGAAAACTTGAGCATTCTAGCTGGTTGCCATCTTGCCGAGCTTCAACCCTATGCGCACCGAGCTAAAGAAAAGATAGCGCTGGAGCAGGCGATCGCCATCGATCAAAAATCGGTTTCTACTAAAGCCAGCGACAGTTCTACAGCCCCTTGATTAAGCTTTGGCAAAGTTGCGAGTGCGATCGCCGCTACTGCCCGTGAGGTTTTGCTACGCTGGAGGCTTAAAACTTTTGGAAACCCTATGCATCGGCTGCTGACAGGGCCTTTGACCACTGAGACAGTCTCAATTCCGATTCAAAATCTGGCGGCGGCCCTAGACGGGCTGACCTTGGTGCAGCTTTCAGACTTTCACTATGACGGCTATCGTCTGTCGGAGGCGCTGCTACAGGCCGCGATCGCGCAAACCAATGCGCTGCACCCTGACCTGATTTTTCTCACTGGCGATTTTGTCACCTACGATCCCCAGCCTGCCTATGCTCTGGCCCAGCAGCTCAGACACCTGAAAAGCACCTATGGCACCTATGCAATTTTAGGCAACCACGACCTCTACCAGGGCAATTCTCGCCGCGTGGTCACTACGGCTCTGACCCAGGCTGACATTTCAGTTCTGTGGAATCAAATTGTCTATCCGGTTGGCCCAGATTTGCCTGTGGTGGGGCTAGCCGATTTTTGGACTCAAGAGTTCAAGCCTCGGCCACTGTTAGACTGGCTCGATCCAAACACTCCCCGGATCGTTTTGTCGCACAATCCAGACAGTGCCGAAGTTTTAAAAACCTGGCGGGTAGACTTGCAGCTTTCCGGGCACACCCACGGTGGTCAAATTGTGCTGCCAGGTATCGGCCCTGTGCCGGCGGCGCTGCGTCAGTTTCGTCACTATGTGCCCCGGTGGCTGCGAGAATATCTTCCCTATATGAGCGATCGCTGTGCCAAAGTGGTTAAGCATTGGGAATGGGCTGCAGGGCTGATTCAGGTGGGCAGCAACCAGCTCTATGTCAATCGCGGCTTGGGCACTTACCTACCCGGCAGATTGTTTTGTCCCCCCGAGATCACCGTCATCACTCTGCGCGCCAGCCCTCAACTCACCTCGCCGTCGCTCCTGTCAGCAAACTGCCTGCCAGGTTGACATAGCCCCAGCGATCGCCCGTTTGCACCCGCGCTAGCCCGTCTGAAAAATTCCCGGCGCTGGTAAAGCTGGCCGCAATTACCAGCTCTCCAGCTTTGTTGATGTAGCCGTAGCGTCCCCCTTGCTGAACGGCGGCGCGATCGCCAGAGAAGTCTGCTGCATAATCAAACTGCGGCTCAATCACCAGCTTACCCGTAGCATCAATGTAGCCCCACTTACCCTCCACCAGCACCACCGCATAGCCTCCTGAAAAGTCAGCCGCAAAGTCAAACTCAGGGGCGATCGCTATTGCACCTGCCCCATTGACATAGCCCCACCTGTTGCCCTGGCGTACCCGTCCCAGCCCTTCTGAAAAGCTAAAGGCCCCGTCAAACTGCGGCTCAATTACCATCTCGCCTGCCGGATTGAGGTAGCCATACTGACCTCCAGATTTGGCCACTGCCAAGGCTTCTGAAAAACTCCAGGCGTCTCGTAGCTGGGGCATAATCACTAGACTGCCCGTAGCATCTACATAGCCATACTGATCTTGCAGCTTCACAACGGCCAGCCCTTCTGAGAAATTTTCGGCTAGATCAAACTGTGGCTCAATCAGCCATTCGCCGTGAGAGTTAATATAGCCATACTTATTTCCCCCCTGCACGGCAGCCAGCCCTTCTGAAAACGGCTTAGCCTGACGAAACTGCACATCAATCGCCCAGTTGCCGCTGCGGTCAATGTAGCCAAAGTAGTCCCCTGCCTGCGCGATCGCCCGGTCTTCTGAAAACGACGAAACCAGGCTGATGTTGGCATCTGCTACGTTGATTACCAGGCTCCCCGTCGGGTCAATGTAGCCGAGGCGATCGCCCAAGCGCACGACCGCCAGACCATTTTCAAAGTCACTAGCAGCATCAAATAGCAGCGGCTGATTCATCTGGCTGGATTTCTCTAAACTAACTTGAAACGATTGCACCACAGGTAGGACGACCTCAGCTTTTGAACGCGTTAAAGTGCGATCGCAGCCAACAACCGCCAAGACAGTGAACCCTAAAACACCTAGCTTTGCAAGCTTAATTAGAGCAGCTCCGCAGCGAAGCACATAAACCATGAGATTGAGCCACAATAGCCATCTCTTTCGTTTTAACGCCAAAGTCTGCTCTTTGACCGTAAACTTACCTCAGTTTAATGGCTCAAGAACAGGCCCAAACCTTTTCTTACGCGAGGTCGCAATATGACACAAACGGTACTGATTTTGGGAGGTACAGGTCGCATTGGCAGCAGTGTGGGGCAAGATCTGCTTACGTTCACTCAGGCGGCAATCACCCTCAGCGGCAGAGCGCCTCAGCCTCAGCTAGCCCTAGCCCGACAGCATCCCGATCGAGTGCAAACGCTTGTCGTCAATCTAGACAATCAGGTGGCCCTAAGAGAGGCGATCGTAGCCTATGACCTGATAGTTCACTGTGCTGGCCCGTTTCGCTACCGAGATAGCCGAGTTCTACAAGCCTGCATTGACCTGGGTAAACCCTATCTAGATGTAGCTGATAATCCGCCTTATGTGCGGGAAGCCCTATCGCTGCGATCGCAGGCTGAGGCCGCAGGTGTAACTGCCGTGGTCAGTACGGGGCTATTTCCGGGTATTTCCAACAGTATGGTGCGCCAGGGGATTGAGCAGCTTGACCAAGCCGATGAGGTAAAGCTGAGCTACGCCGTTGCTGGCTCGGGTGGAGCGGGAGTGACGGTGATGCGGACAACTTTTTTAGAACTGCAGCATTCATTCCCCGCTTGGGTGGATGGGCAGTGGCAGGACATTATGCCCTACAGCCAGCGCGAGAGCGTGGAGCTGCCGCCGCCCTACGGTGACTGCGGCGTCTACTGGTTTAGCACCGTTGAAGCAATGACGCTGCCAGAGTCATTTGCGCTGCAGAGCGTAACCACTAAATTTGGCTCCCTGCCCAACTTCTACAACCATCTAACCTGGCTCATGGCCCACGTAGCCCCCAAAACCTGGCTGCGGCAACCACAGACCGTAGAATTTCTAGCCCAGGCCAGCCACCAGATGACCCAGATTAGCGATCGCTTTAGCGGCACTGGCGTAGCGATACGAGCAGATATTTTGGGTCAAAAAGCAGGGCGGGCAGCCCAGTATGTCTCGACGCTGGTTCACCCTGATACTGCGATCGCGGCAGGTTACGGTACCGGCAGTGTAGCCCAGCTAATTTTGACAGGGCAGCTTCACCAGCCGGGAGTTTGGCCGGTTGAGCAGGCGGTTACAACAGCGCTCTTTGAGCAGACGATGCAGCAGCGGGAAGTGGAGATTAATCGATCGCTGAGCTAGTTTAATCTACCTTGTGCCCCTGTCAGTGGGGTTGCTCAACAGGGGGTCAGAGGACGCGATCGCGGGTGAGTTCTCTAATTGTCTCTTCTAGCGAGCGTGGCTGCCAGCCTAACTCGCGTCTGGCTTTGCTGGCGTCAATCCGCACGCAGCGATCATAAATGTAGTGAACTCGCTCACGGCTCAGGGGGGGATTCCACCGCAGCAGCCGACCAATAGGATCTAGCAGATTACCCAGCAGCCTCACCAGCTCTCTAGGCGGCTCAGCCGGAGCCGGGATGCCTGTTTCCTGGCTCAAAAGCTGAAACATGGCGCGGGTTGAGAGTTCTCCAGCCGAGATGATGTAGTGTTCGCCCGCAGGCGCTTGCTCGGCGGCGAGTATCAGCGCCTCGACCAGGTCATCGACATGGACAACTCCGGTAATGCGATCGCCCCCCGGCCACAGCTTCAGCCGCCGCCGCAGAAAAAGCTGAATCACCGGGCCAAAATGCGGATCGTCGGGGCCAAGAATGCCTGCAGGCATCAGGCTAACCGCGTGGATGCCCTGAGCAACTGCCTGATTAACTAGCTGCTGGGCCTGATATTTAGTGCGATCGTAGGCAGAAGAAAAGCCAGCCTGGGTGCGCCTGAAGGTTTCGTCAACCACCTGACCTTGGGTATCACCTAAAATACCGATCGTGCTGCAGTAAATGATTTTGGGCTGAGGATCGGCGGCAGCAACTGCGGCTAAGACTGTTCGCGTTCCCTCGACGTTGACCTGCTCCATCCGGGCTGCGTCAACCAGTCCTAGGTCTACATAGGCAGCCAGATGGAACACCACATCAACATCGTTTAGAGCCGCTTGCAGGGCCGCGCGATCGCAGATATCACCGTAAAATAGCCTGACTTTTGTCTTGGCCAAGCGTGATAAATCACTGGTCTGGCGCACAAAACCTGCGACTTGGTGGCCCTGCTGCATGAGAGCTTTGATCAGGTGAGATCCGGTAAATCCGTTTGCGCCTGTAACCAAGGCTTTCATAGGGCTTTTTCGTAAATACGGTAGGTTTTGGTGATGTAGGCTCCAGAGGCTTCAATAATTTTGCGCGAGGCCATATTGTCTGCAAACACCCAGGACAGTTCTGCTTGTTTGTAGGGTTTTTGCTTTTGTGTACCGCCCTTCATACCTAGATAAACCAGCGCCAAAGGCACCATCTTGCGGCGATATTCAGGCAGTGCACAAATGGCAATGACGCGGCCTCGGTCAATCTGTCGGCGGTACCAGAGAAACTTGAGAATGCCTAGCCAGTTGAGCCGACCGTTGACCTGCTTCAGCGGTATGTTGTAGTCGGGTAAGCCCATAAAAAAGCCAATCATCTTACCCTGGTCTTCAGCAATGACAAAGACATCGGCATCTACAAGCTGCTGTAGCTCTTGGGCCTCTGCCATGAATTCTGCCTCGGTACGGGCCGAAGAACTCCAGTTGTGAGCAAAAGCAGTGGTAAATAGCTGGTAAAGGCTGCGGCAGTCTTGTTCAAAAGTTTCGCCTTTGGTGTGAATGGGGCGGAAGGTAATGCCCGCTTTTTGGGCAATGTGGCAGGCTCGCTCAAACTGGCTCGGCAGCGGTTTGTCTAGGGGCAGGTTATAGGCATAGGCGTCCTTGGCCGGGTACCAGCCTGCCTGCATCATAAAGTCGCTGTAGTAGGGCAGATTGTAGGGCATCATCACCATCGGCGGCGTGTCGAATCCGTCTACTAAGAAAAAGCAGCTATTGTGGGTTGAAAGGTCAATCGGGCCACGGGCCAGAGAGATATTGCGATCGCGCAGCCACTGACAAGCCTGATTTAACAGCGCCTCAGCAACGTCAAAATCCTGCACGCATTCAAAGAAGCCAAACAGTCCCACGCGCCGACCCTCTCGCTCAATTAGGCGCTGATTGATAGCGGCAACAATGCGGCCTAGAGGCTGGCCTCCAGATAAAGCCACAAACTGCTGTAGTTCCCCGTAGCTAAAAAAAGGACTGTCAGCCTGAAACTGCTTTTCAATACTGGACTGCAGCGGCTTTACCCAATTGGGGTCGTCCTGATACACGCGATCGGGTACCGCAAAAAAAGCAGCTTGATCAGCGGCTGTGGTGACAGGCTTAACTTCAAACTGGCTTTTGACTGCTTCAAACTGACTTTTAGCTGCGCTCATTGAATATCAGCCGTCAGAGGTTGTTTGAGGAGGTTGTTTGAGAAGGAACATGCTGCCACATCTAGCACTCATAAATCTCCCCTAGTCCCCTCTTGGAAAGGGGGGTCGGAATAGCGGTACCTCGCAGGGGACTTTTAAGATATCCGCTCAGGGTTGCTGCTATTCTCGCGGAAAACAAGCTTCAAGCCAACCCTCTCGGTAGGAGTCTGTGAATTCTGCCCTCGAGCCTGCTGTTCCCAGGTGGA
Source organism: Leptolyngbyaceae cyanobacterium RM1_1_2 (assembly GCA_012032345.1). Classification (GTDB taxonomy): domain Bacteria; phylum Cyanobacteriota; class Cyanobacteriia; order Phormidesmidales; family Phormidesmidaceae; genus Sphaerothrix. The sequence continues at coordinate 34,238 of JAAUQI010000034.1, forward strand.
ACCTGGGAACAAGGCAGCGGGAATTATGCCGTGTACTGAACGACAGAACCGCACAGCTTTTCGCGCACGGCCATCATCGCCTCGACCAGCTGATCCATTTCTTCGTGAGTGTGGAGCGCGTTGGCTGTAATTCGCAGCCGGGGCTTGGCAATAAACCAGATAGGAGACACCCACAGGCCAAACTCTTCCATCAGGCAGCGAGCAAACGGCTTGGGCTTTAGCTCAGGTGGCAAAATCACCGGGATGACGTTGGTTTCGCCAATGGGATCAAAGCCTGCCTCACTCAGGCGCGATCGCAGATAGCGTGTGTTTGACTGCAAGGTATGTACCAGCTCCGGGTGCTGACGTACCTGGCGAATGCTCTCTAGGGCCGCTGCCGTAATCGGAGGCGGCAGAGAGATAGTGCCAATGGAGGTCGGGGAGACATCGAGCAGGTCAATTAGCTCCTGGTTGGGGGCGCTGATAGCAGCACCGGCTGAGCCAGCAAACTTAGAAAATGTGGTCATAATTAGCGGCACTACGCCGCGCTCAATCACCGACTGGGGCGTAATGCCAAAGTGGTCATAAATGCCCTCACCTCGCGCGCCGATGGCTCCGCTGGCGTGGGCTTCGTCCATGACCACAACGCTGCCGGGATAGTGCTCTAAAATATCGAGCATCTTAGGCAGCGGTACTACATCCCCATCCATTGAGAACACGGCATCAGAAATTACCATAATGCGATCGCCCGGACGCGCATAGCGCCGTACCTTACGCGCTAGATCATCCATATCGCAGTGACGATAGGCTTTGACCCGCACGTTGGGGCTGTGGCTAAACATTTTGCCAGAGCGATTGCTGGCATTGACCACGGCTGAAATAATACAGCCATGATTTAGCACATCGGTAAAAATGATAGTCTCTCGTGTATGCTCAAAACCCGCTACAGGCACCGCCAAATGGCAAAAACCATCCATCAGGGCCTGCAGTGCCATCCAGGCATTGAGAAACAGATGGGTATAGGGCAAATGCTTGAAAGCAGAAATTTCTGATTCTAGCTGCCGGTGTAAATCAATCCGACCGCTCAAAACTGAGCAAGAACTGTTTGAGGTGCCATATTGGAGGATAGACTCGATCGCTGCCTGTTTCACAGGTTCAGCCTGAGCTAGCCCCAGCACATCGTTTGTACAAAAAGTTAATACCTTATGGTGCTTACCTGTTGCCTGCTCCTCGATCTCGATTAAGTTACCCTGCTTTTGATGGCAGATAAATTTGTCGGGATAGAGACCGCTGGCATAAAGATGCTGCATGTAGTCATTAACGACGTCCACAATCTACTCCTCTCACCTACACTTAGAGTCCTGAACTAGTTCAAAATTACAATCGCTTGCAATTTCAGTCGGTGGGTTCAATGACCGATCTGATTGTTGCATGAACCTTTCGTACTGGCCGATAATCACTCGCTGCAGCGCAATGATAGCGGGGTTGACTTCTACATAGTTACGTTGGGGATTGGCCAGATAGCTGCGCTGCTCACTTTCCATCATCTCAACATCCTGGTGGAGAAATTTGAGAAATATTTGGTGCAGCACTGCTTTCTCCAGCAGTTTGCTTAGCCTGCCGCGAAGTAGCCAGCCAGGCAGCGGTAGTTTCAAAAATAACATTGAAAAAGAGCGCGTCAGGGTTGACCCCATCGGTAGCCGCATCAGATACAGGGAGGAAACTCCCTCAAGGGAACTGTGATAGTGCGGATACTGATAGTGAATAGAAACTGTTCGAGTGGTGACGCCATTGCCAGCTTTACCAAGGCCCATAAGCTTAGTCAAGATACCCCGATAAGATACCTGATAGTCAGCATATACATCAGACTCTGTTTGCTTCAGGCTCAGCAAAACGGGGTCAAACCAGCCCTGCAGCTCTTTGTGTAAAAAACCGTGGAAGACATCCATCGTGTTTTCATTACAGATTGAGAAATGAGCCTGAAACTCTCCCGGAATGCGTACCATAAACCATTCGTCGCTATTGTATTCCGGTATCGCAGGCAGCTGCTGGGAAGCCAAGCCAGGTTCGCCCGGAAACCCCCAAATAATGCCGTACTTTTCCTGAGTGGGATAGCTGCGGGCCTGAGCACAAGGTAGTTTTTGATCAGCCGGGAAGTAGGGAATGCTAACGCATTCGCCTGCCCCATTAAATTCCCAGCCATGGTAAGGGCAGGTGAGATTAGAGCCATGAACTTCGCCTTTGTGCAGTTCAACGCCTTTGTGAGGGCAGGCATCTTCTAGAGCATAGATTTGACCAGAGTGATCTCGATAAAGAGCAAGGGTCTGCTGCCAAACCGTAACAGGTATCACTTGGTTGGGCTGAAGCTGGTCAGCCCAGGCTAAGGGATACCAGTAGTTGGAATTAATGCCCGTTTCCCGGACACGTCTGTAGATGGACTGACCTTTAAGGACGGCTGATTGCATAGATTAAGGACGGAGAGTATAACGCAAAGATAAATCTTACGAAATAAAGCTTAATTCTTTCTGAGTAGCCCTTAGCATACCGTGAATTCCACAGGCTGTCTGCCCGTAAACAGCTTGCCCACTAAGGGGCCATATTTGGCTAAACAGAGAATAGCTGCGGCAAATTGAAAAAGGGCATTCGCTACTTTTTGAATAGACGCGATCGCCTCAGAAATTTCTCCTGAGACTTAAATTCCGTCATCTTTTCTACTGGTGTCTTTTTTCAGCTAGTCATCCCCGAAATTTTTTTGTTCTGTGGAACTACTGATCTGACGACAACGACTAAAGCTTTATCGACCTCGGGCCACCGCCGCATTGATTAACTTAACAAATGTTAATCTTTAAGGCTATAGTGTTTTAATGCCTTGCCGTCCATTAGATTTGCTTTTTACATACATGCTGCCTGTTTGCAACCTTCCTCGGAAGCAGAGTCATCGCCTCATTACTTCGCGGCAGCAGCTCTGGATCATGCTGGTGTTGCTGCTGGCAGGCTGCTTGTCTAGTGCCACCGGCTCGATTGTGGCCCCGGTCTTTCCAGAAATCATTGAGCAGTTGCAAATTGATCCGGGGTGGGCAGGTTTGCTGGTTAGTGCCCACACGCTGACAACGGCGCTGGCGAGTCCGGCACTGGGAATACTGGCCAATCGCCTGGGTATTTTACCCATTTTGATGTCGTCGCTGGTAGCCTATGCCGTGTTTGGTGCGGCGGGAGCGATCGCGGCTAATTTTTGGACGATGCTGCTGTGTCGGGGCCTAGTAGGGGCCGCTAGCGGGGGGATTGCAGCGGGCAGCATTGGCCTGCTGAGCAATATGTATACAGGCGAAGCGCGATCGCGGGTGATGGGCTATGCAACTAGTGCCTTGGCCAGTGCCACTGTAATTTTCCCAATTTTAGGCGGCTGGCTAGGGCTGTATCACTGGCGCTGGGCCTTCGGCCTGTATGGACTGGGCTTACCTGTGGCGATCGCGGCAGTGCTGCTGTTGCCCCGTCAGGCTCAGTCGTCTAGCAAAGCCGTTGACCTGAGCCAGGCCCAAGGCATTCGGCAGGTTCTGAAAGACCGCCGGATCTGGCTGATGTTCGCCTCACTGGCTGCTGTCTCAGCTATTTTTTATGTGGTCGTGGTCTATGCGCCGCTGTATCTCAAAGCCGCGATCGGCGCAAGTTCTTTGCTCAACGGGATTGTTTTGGCTGCCCGAGCGATTGGGGCGGCTGTGCTGTCGGCAGTCGGGGCCAATCGTCTGGCTAAAGCTATTGGCCTATCTTCAACCATTGCTGTAGGCTTTTTGGGCATGGCCCTGTCTCTAGCGGCGATTCCTAACCTAGTCAGTCCGCCGCTCATTTTGCTCACGGCTTTGCTCTTTGGTCTGGGCTTTGGTCTGGTGATGCCTAACTTTTACAGCGGTCTGGCCCACCTGTCTCCAGACGGCCAGCGATCGGGGGTTCTGGCTTTGGGCACTGGGTTTGCGTCTCTAGGGCAGTTTGTCTCACCGCTGGTTTTCGGGCCGGTGTGGAAGAGCGCTGGCAGCGGCGTCTTCTATGCAGCAGCAGCTATAGCCGTTATCATAGGCATTCTAAGCTGGCAAAGACGATAACGGCCTGTGCTTTTGTTTAGTCATGTTTCAGAGCGCCTCCTTAATCTGGCTACTTCAGCGCTGGGCCGTGCCTGGGCTAATGATGGCTATTGCTGTGCGGCAGATTGTACTGGCTCAGACTGTGGGGCTGAGCGCCTGGCACGGCGGCGGCTTTGGTATGTTTGCCTCTGTCGATCGTGATGAGCGCCGCTTGATCAAAGTGGAGGCTATGACCTGTGACGGGCGGCAAATTCAGGTTGATGTGCAGTCATCTAGTAGCTTGCTGAGTCAGGCGGAGCGCACCCGCGTGATGACTGTTCCTAGGGAAGATTTGCTGCACTCAGTTGGCCAAAAAGTGCTGACGGCACCGTTGACGCCTAGCGATCGCCCCTCGGTCTATCTGGCTGAGACGAGTGAATCGGCTGCGATCGCTTCAGCCCCGGTCTGTTTGCAAACGGTTACCGTACAGGTTTGGCGACCTCATTACCGCCGCCGCCTAAACCAAATCTGGTATGCCCCAGTTTCGTCGGCGATAGAGGTACAGCTGTGATTCGAGCTTTGGGAAGCAGGTGGTTGCAAGCAGTGGCTCACTGGCTCAATCAGCCTCGTCATTTACTAATTTTGTGGCTGACGGCGGTGCTTGTCACGCTTCAGGGCCTTGACGAGCTATATCTAGATCAGCTACCCGAGAAGCTACTGGCAGCACTGATGCTGTCTGTACCCCAGATGCTCACGAGTCCCATAGCCTGGTGTGGACTAGCGGGGCTAATGGTGGGGAGTGATATTTTCTTTTGGTGGCGGCTGGTCAACCACGAGTATCTCATCACCTATTGGGTGCTGGTTTGTGCGATCGCGGCCTTTAATCAGTTTTCTCTAAAAATCCTGGCCTGGAATGCCCGACTGCTGATTGGGCTATGTTTTTTATTTGCCACAGTCTGGAAATTTATTGGCGGCGAGTATTTAGACGGCTCGTTTTTGCAGCTCACCTTTTTGGCTGATCCACGCTTAGCAATGGGGGCTACCTGGTTGGGAGGCATTGCTGAGACAGCCCTGCAGGACAATTACAGTCGGCTGTTAGAGATGCAGACCACAGCTGCGCTAGGGCCAACTCCGCTCAACAGCAGTCCGCTACTGTCAGCAATGAGCGTGGTGCTGTCGTACTGGACAATTCTGATCGAAGGGATAACAGCGATCGCCTTCTTATCACCCTGGCCGTCAGGATTATTCAGACATAGAGATGTCTGCCTGCTGCTTTTTGTGATCACGACCTACTCAGTCATTCCGGTCTTTAGCTTTGCCGCGATTTTACTGCTTATGGGGCTGGCTCAGTGTCCTACCCGAGAGACCTTTAAATCAGCCCTTTATCTCAACCTGTTTGTGCTAATGCCGCTCTGGCTGCCGCTACCGCAGGCAGTATTTTACTTACTGCGGCAGCTAACCTAAAGCGCCTAATCAGATTACCAGCCAGATCTTTATTTAGCTCGACGGTAAAAAGGCCGCTTAACGACTTTAGCTCCATAGGCTTTGCCGCGAATTTCCACAGAGAGGGGCTGGCCTACTTTGCTGAGGGCTGTGGGCACGTAAGCCAGCGCAATTGGATAACCTAGGGTGGGCGACAGCGTACCGCTGGTGACCTGACCAACGGGTGTGCCTTCGTGCAGCACCGGGTAGCCGTGTCGAGCAATATTGCGGCCCTCTAGCTGCAGACCGACTAAGCGGCGTGATAGGCTCAGAGCCTGCTGCTCTAAAGCGGCTCGACCGATAAAATCCCCCTTGCGATCGAGATGCACCAGCCATTTCAAGCCAGCTTCAAGCGGCGTTGTGGCGTCATCAATATCTTGGCCGTAGAGGGCCATAGCCGCCTCTAGCCGCAGCGTATCTCTAGCCCCCAAACCACAAGGAACAACGCCAAATTCCAGCAGCGATCGCCATAGGGCTACCCCCGTTTCTGGAGCGACCATGACTTCAAAGCCATCTTCTCCCGTATAGCCTGTGCGCGCTAGAAAAGCAGGCTGGCCTAAAACGGTGCCCTCTAGATGGCAGTAGCGGCCAATCGCAGAGAGGTCTTCTGCCACCAGCTTTTGCAACTCGGCGATCGCGGCTGGCCCCTGCAGTGCAATCAGTGCCTGGTCTAAAGAATCATCTAGCAGCTTTGCCTGAGTGGAGTCAAGCTGCTCTAGCAGCCAGACTTTATCTTTCACGGTGGTGGCAGCATTGACAATCGTGACAGCGCGCTGATCGCCTTCAGAGTCCAGTCCCTGGTAGTAAATAATCAGGTCGTCAATGATGCCGCCGCTGGGGTTGAGCAAAACTGTGTACTGTGCTTTTCCGGCTTCTAGCTGACTTAAATCAGAGGGCACCAGCCGCTGGAGCTGCTCTAGCACATTCGGCCCCTGCAGCCTGAATTTGCCCATGTGGGAAATATCAAACATGCCAGCTGCCTGCCGGACAGCGGCATGTTCTGGTTTAATGCCGCTATACTGCACGGGCATCTCCCAGCCGGAGAAATCAGTAAAGCGCGCTTTACGCTCTAGGGCCAAGGCATACAGCGGCGTCCGCGATAAGGTCATAGAGATTAAGAGTAACGGCTATTCATATTGTGTCTCCTGCCAGGAATTTTTCAAAAGCGCAGCTACTCACACTCCATGGCAGTCTTAAATCATTCCTAAATCATTTGTAGAGAGAGAACTGTGAGACTTTCCCCTACGAGAAAATCTCACAATCCCAATGGGAGCGCTACCTGTCGATCGCTGCTGTCGCGCTAGGAGGGGGCGACTAGGGTCAGAGCGGCGATCGCCTGCTGGATCTGACTGAGCTTTTGCTGGAGCTGGCCCTGGGTGATTAGCTTTTCAGCCAGGGTAAACCCAGCTTCTAGGCTGGAGCAAACGCCGCAGCGCCAGAGGTAAAAGCCACCATTCCAAATTGCAGACTGAGATACTTCCTGGGATACTTCACCAGGCTTGCCCTCAATCACGCCCTGAATCGCAGCGATCGCCTCGGCCTCGTCTAGCAGCGGCGGATCTTCGCTGCTAAAGCCATAGTCACGAGCGTTAATCAGCAGGCGATCGAAGCTGCCGTCTGACTGTCCCAAGCCCAAAATAGCGGTACGGCTGCGGGCCAGATCGCAGCTGCCTTCCAACCCCTTCACCGTAGTAAAAAAGGGGGCGTTTCGCAGGGCCAGAGTTGTCCGGGTGCGCTCCTCGGTGGGCGGATGGACAAAGCCGCTAACCAGGTGAGCTTGTCCTCCGTAGGGAGACCACATAATTTCAACCGTGGCAAAAGGAGGGCGCTTGCCAATCTGGTCGCGGTAGGGCACCATTGCCTGCGCCTGTACAAAATGATGCGGCAGGTAGACAAAGCCGAGTCCGGTGGTGGCCAACACCTGCTGTATTTGGCTCAACGTCAGCCGCTGCCAGTTAAGGCCAAGGTTCTGCCAGATTTCGATTAAGGGCAGTCCGTATTTAGTCGGCATGCGATCGCCGCCGTGCATAATCACAGGAGCATCAGCAGCGGCCAAGATCAAGGCAGCTAGAGGGCTGATCGGCAGCGTCCGCGATCGCCCGTCGTAGGGAGCGCTAAAAACCGTCACCGGGTGGGGGGACTCGATCGCCGCCAGCTTTGGGCCTAGCTGCTCATAGGCATCTAGCATCCCTGCTAGTTCGTCGGGCGTCGGGCGCTTAATTCGGTGAGCAATCATGAAGGCTCCTAGCTGAGCAGGAGTGGCTTCTTGCTGCAGCATCATGAAGGTTGCCGTCGCTGCTTCAGCGCGGGTCAGGTCTTTTGAAGTGTGACTACCGCTGCCTACTTTTTGCAGCAGCGATCGAAAGGCATGGCTCATCGCTTAAAACGTATAGGAAGAGAAAATCGGTTAGGCTACTGCCAGGTTCAGGATTTTGCCCTGCTCTACCAGCTCACAAAAGTGCTGAATCGGCGGAATTTTGAGACGATCCTGAGTGGTGACCAAAATAACCTGGCGCATTAGGCAGGGGGCCTCAGTCGGGCGGACAGCCAAAGTGGCATCTTGATAACTCTCGGCTAGAGCAGACTGAGGCAGCAGGGCAATGAGATCTCCCTGCCGCACCACCCCGCGAAACGCGTCTAGGGTGTTGAGTTCTAGGGCTGACTTTAGCTCGGCTCCATACTGCTGAAACTGATTTTGCACCAGGCGCTGCATGCCATATCCGTCCTTAAAAGTGACCTGATGGTAATGCACAACTTCCGACCAGGGCACTTGAGTATATCGACTGAGGGGATGCTGGGCCGCCATCAGCACTTCTATAGGTTCCTCATAGAGAGCTTTTACCGCCATCTCGGCGCTGGTTGTCAGCAGGGGATTGTTCATCACAATGGCAACGTCTACTAGGCCGTCGCGCAGCACCTTCAAAGAGCGATCGCTGCCCAAGGCGGTAATGCGTAGCTGCACCTCGGGATAGCGCTTGGCAAACTGGCCCAAAATACCGGGTAAAAAATGAGAACACACAGAGTGAATCGCGGCCACACACAGCTCAGGCTGCTTGCCCAGCATTAAGTCTGACAGCTCTTGCGTTGCCTGATTCCATTCCTGACAAATGCGACGGGCACGGGGCAGCAGGGTGTCTCCGGCCACAGTTGGTTTGACCTGAGCGGTGCGGTGGAGCAGCAGCACACCTAGCTCTGCTTCCAAAGCCTGAATTTGGCGGCTAACCGTTGACTGGGTTACACCACAGCGACGAGCAGCGGCCTGAAAGCTACCCGTTTCCGCAATGGCAAGATAAGCCTGCAGTTGCTCTAAGCGCATAGGGGTAAAGAAGCGGAGGCGATCGCCATTGTTAGAAAATTCATCGACCTGAGTCTGGGCCTAAAATTAGCTTCATCAGCTACTGCATTCGCATGACTGAATACGGTAGCTGTGAATCTGCTATTAAATTCCCAAGTAAATCCACAAACAAACCCACGGAGACATGAAGCCACGCTTCGCAGATATTGAGGCCAACCTTATCGGATTTCAGAGCGTCGGTTCGTAAGATTTGATACAGGTTGCCAATCGCCTCTAGCTACATCAGCAGATGCAGTTGCAGAGATCAGTCAGGCTCAATCTTTGGTTTCGGGTTGACTTTTTGACCTGCTTTACCTACCAGTCTTGGAACGCTCTTTCAATGCCCTGTCTGAGCGCAGCGGGCAGATCAGGCTGCTGCATCATCTGCATCATTTTCTGCTGGGCCTGGTTGGCCTCCAGCTGCTTCAGGGCGGCGATCGCGTGTAGATAAATCCGCGTTTGTGGATGGGCTAGCTGGGAGATCAAGACATCTAGCAATCGCGGGTCGCCCAGACGCGCTAGGGCCATGATCAATACCTGCTGAGTAGTCTCTGTTAAAGTCGCCTGAGTCAGCCAGTCGCTCAGAGTATCGACCACAGCCGATCGCAGTGAGGCATCTTTGACCTTAGCTAGCGATCGCAGGATTTCCTGCTGCACCGCTTCTGGCAGGGCGGTAAAAGCTGTAATTAAGTTCTCCACCACTGCGGCTGAGAGCATCCAGCCCAGGGAGCGCACAATGTCTATCTGCAGCTGCTCTGGGGTATGGGATCGCCGCAAGACCCAGCAGAGCGCCTCACCCGCAGCCGGAGTGCCCAAACGGCCCAAGGCGATCGCAGCTTGGGTACACACCTGAGGATTGAGATCCCACAGTCGAGTTTGTAAATGCTCAACTAGATTCATCGACTCACTCAGATCGCTTCTGCGTCCTAGGGTTGCGATCGCTTCTAGGCGCACTGCCGCTGCCGGATCCCTCAGTGCTTTGACCAGTAAAGGCGCAATCCGGCGATCGCGGAAGCTGCCTAAAGCTTCAATGGCCTGAGCGCGAACGACAGCATCGCTATCCTCAGTAACCCTCAGCAAAGGCTCAATCGTCGCCACAGTGCGAATCCGCGCCAGCGCACAAACCGCAAAGGGACGATGAGCTTCGTTAGCTAGCAGTTCAGCTAAGACGGCCACTGCGCCTGGGCCAATATTAGCTAGGGCTTCTGATGCAGTTTCGCAGAGCACCTCATCGTCGCTACTGATCAGCAACTGCGCCAAAGCCAGTACCACCTGAGGCTGATCAAATTCACCCAGGATCCGAGCTGCAAACCAGCGAACTTCCCACTCTAGAGCCTGATCGTGAATCAGCTCAAGCAGAGCCGGAACAGCTTCTAATCCCAACTCACGCACTTGCTTAGCCACTTCCCAGCGACTCTGAAAATCTCCTGCTACTAAAGCAGCGATCGCTGTGTCTACAGCAGTCTGTTGTTCAGGCTGGGTTGTTGACTGATGCAAAAGTGTTAAACCTCTTCGAGCGATGCGCTAAATCTGTTTTGGCCTGCACTTACGGTTACAGTTACCAACAATTATCACCAGACAAAACAATCCTGTCCTGCTTTCCTATTTTTGAAAAAAAACCTGATTTTAACAAGGAGTGAATTCGCTAAGTTATGCAAAGAAACGGAAAATCTCATGCAAAATCAGCATTTAGACAGCTTCAAGGCCAGCTTTATGAAGCGTTTTTTGGAGTTTTTGAGTCTCTATGCAATATACGCATAATTTAGATGCAGACATTGCAAAAACTTCGCAAAACTGTGCTTGAAAATACAAAAACTCCGTTTTGACTTGGCTAAGTTAAGTCTTAATTCGGAACAAAAGCCAAGCCTGAATTGATCAAGATGTGTTTCCTTCAGTTTTGCTCAGTAAACGTGAGCGTAACTCGATTAGTAAAAGATTCAGTTATTATATTGATTGGTTTGCAAAGTTTTTTAATTTGCGGTTGAATACCTGTTTAGTAATTAATGTTACTGTTTTGTACCAGAGATTTCGATAAGTGTTAAGAGTGTTTTTCTCTGGGGTTTAATGGGGTTTAAGAGGTTGTTTGAGAAGAAACATGAAGTCATGTTTCATGCTGAAAATCTCCCTTACTCCCTTCAAAAAGGAAGAGAAGGGCGTAGATATCTTACAGAAGATATTTGAAACATCCTCCAAGGCTTTAGCGAGCCACAGTATTTTACAAAACTATGTTTTGATTGCAGATTTAAAGGAACGTTACTATCTATTTCAGTTACCTTTTCTCTACAGCTATTGTTGGGTGAAACCGTGGTTAATACAGCCGCTAACGCAGTTACAAACGTCAAGTTAAACAAATTTGAAAAGTTCAAAGCCGTCAAAGATGGCCTTGATGTAAAAGACGAGCTAGAGTATTTTGCCAAAATCGGTTGGGAGGCGGTTGACGATACAGACCTGAAGCAGCGGTTAAAGTGGCTGGGAATTTTCTTTCGTCCGGTGACTCCCGGCAAATTTATGCTGCGGATGCGGATGCCCCACGGTGTTCTTTCTAGCTACAAGCTGCGGGTACTGGCTGAGATTGTGCAGCGCTACGGCGATGAAGGCAGTGGCGATATTACTACTCGGCAGAATATTCAGCTACGCGGCATTCGCTTAGAAGATGTGCCTGCTATTTTTCAGCAGCTACAAGACGCTGGTATGACTTCTGTACAGTCGGGCATGGACAATGTGCGCAACATTACCGGGTCTCCGGTATCAGGCATTGATGCCGATGAGCTAATTGATACGCAAGGTCTGGTGATCAAGGTTCAAGATATGATTACGGGCAACGGCGAAGGTAACTATGCCTTTACCAACCTGCCTCGTAAATTTAATATTGCGATCGAGGGTGGACGCGACAACTCAATCCACGCTGAAATCAACGACATTGCCTTTGTGCCAGCTTATCGAGAGGGAACTCTAGGGTTTAACGTAGTTGTCGGCGGCTTCTTCTCAGCTAAGCGCTGTGAGGCGGCAATTCCGCTACATGCCTGGGTGCCCCCCAATGATGATGTGATAGAGCTTTGTCGGGCAATCTTACTGGTCTACCGCGATCACGGCCTGCGGGCTAATCGGCAAAAGTCGCGGCTGATGTGGCTGATTGATGAGTGGGGCCTCGACAAGTTTCGAGCTGAGGTAGAGCAGGTGTTTGGTCAGCCTTTGCTCTCAGCAGCCCCCAAAGACGAGATGGATTGGGACAAGCGCGACCACATTGGCATTCATGCTCAAAAGCAGTCTGGCTTAAACTATGTCGGCTTGCATGTCCCCGTCGGGCGCTTGCAGGCTGAGGAGATGTTTGACCTGGCTCGTCTAGCCGAGGTCTACGGCAGCGGCGAACTGCGGCTGACAGTTGAGCAAAACATAATTGTGCCCAATATCCCAGACTCACGCTTAGAAACCTTTTTGCAAGAGCCACTGCTGAAAAAGTTTTCCATTGCCCCAGCCCCGCTAACGCGATCGCTGGTTTCCTGCACCGGCTCTCGCTTCTGCGACTTTGCCCTGGTAGAAACCAAGCAGCAGGCCCTGGGTCTGGCTCAGCTTTTAGATACCGAACTCACCCTCAACCAGCCCGTGCGGGTTCACTGGACAGGCTGCCCCAACTCCTGCGGACAGCCGCAGGTAGCTGACATCGGCTTCATGGGTACAAAAACCCGCAAAAATGGCAAAACTGTTGAAGCGGTTGACATCTATATGGGCGGCAAAGTTGGCAAAGACGCCCATTTGGGTGAGCGGGTACGGCAGGCAGTTCCCTGTGACGAACTCAAAGACGTCCTGAAGGCGCTGCTGATCGAGCACTTCAATGCCGAGCCGCAAAATGGTCTGGTTGCCAACGGCAGCACGCCCGGCTAACAGTCTTCGCCAGAGGCATTCGGGCCTGGATGCCTTTGGACATGAAGCTCAGCGATCGCTGAGAAAACGGTTTGTCCAAACAAAAACTCCTGGCAAGTAACTTGCCAGGAGCCAAAACATAAAGTCGATTTATTAGGAGATTAGCATAAATGCTTACGGAACTGCTGTCCTTTAGGGGCCGCTACAAAATCCTTCACATGACATGGTTTGCATTCTTCCTGTCATTTGTAGTGTGGTTTAACTTAGCCCCCCTAGCTACCGCGATCAAGGCAGATTTTGGCCTGGATGAAGGCCAAATTCGCACTCTCGCCATTTGCAACGTTGCCCTCACTGTCCCGGCCCGCGTCATCATTGGAATGCTGCTAGACAAGTATGGTCCTCGCATTACCTATTCGCTGCTGCTGATGTACGCGGCAATTCCCTGTATTGCGTTTGCGGCGGCTCAAAATTTTGGGCAACTGGTGGCCGCTCGCCTCGCCTTAAGTATTGTTGGGGCGGGGTTTGTCATCGGCATTCGCATGACCGCAGAGTGGTTCCCTCCCAAGGAGATTGGCCTGGCCGAAGGTATTTATGGCGGCTGGGGTAACTTTGGGTCTGCCTTCTCAGCTTTCACCCTAGTCGGTGTCGCCAGCGTTCTAAGCTTTTTTCCCAGTGCCTTTCAGGTGGCGGATGGCCCCCTGTTAAACTGGCGGTTTGCGATCGCAGGCACAGGCATTATTGCGGCTCTCTACGGTATTTTGTACTACTTCAACGTCCAGGATACGCCTCCCGGCAAGGTGTACCAGCGCCCTGCCAGCGCTAGGGGTATAGAGGTCACCACTGTCCGCGACTTCTGGTTTCTAATGCTGATGAATGTGCCGCTTTCTGGCATTCTGATGCTGCTATCCTGGCGCTTAATGAAAGTAGGATTTTTCTCTCCAGCAGCCTTTAGCGTTGCTATTTTGGCTCTGATCGGTCTGTATCTGTTTCAGGCTTACAACTGCTGGACGGTCAACAAAGACTTGCTGGCAGGTCGCAAGCAGTATTCAGCTGCCGATCGCTATGCCTTCAAGCAGGTAGCGATTCTAGAGCTAACCTACATTGTCAACTTTGGTTCTGAGCTAGCGGTGGTTTCGATGCTGCCTGCCTTTTTTGAAGGTACCTTCGGACTCAGCAAAGCATTAGCTGGGATGCTAGCTGCTAGCTATGCCTTTATGAACTTAGTTGCTCGTCCGGGTGGTGGCCTAATTTCTGACAAATTAGGCAGCCGCAAACTAACGATGGGAGTTTTGACTCTCTGTATGGGGATTGGCTACCTGATCATGAGCAGCATTCCGTCTATCCGCGATTTGCTAGGCGGCGGTGGCTCCTTCATGGTGGTACTGGCTCTGGTTTTGACCATGTCCTGCTCGTTCTTTGTGCAGGCGGGTGAAGGCTCAACCTTTGCCATTGTGCCGCTGATCAAGCGCCGGATTACAGGTCAAATTGCGGGTAACGTCGGAGCTTATGGCAACGTGGGTGCGGTGGCCTACCTGACGCTATACAGCCTCTTGCCTGCAGGCGATATTGGTAATCGTATTTTCTTCCAAACCCTGGGCGTGGCGGCTTTGATTGTCGCTTTCCTCTGCTTCTTTATTCTTAAAGAGCCTCAGGGTTCATTTGCTGAGTTTCATGAAGGCGAGAAAGAAGCGGTGGCCGTACACAGTCATCCCGGTGCTATGCCAGAGGATCACTCAGCCCGAATTCTGTAGCAGGGGGCGCAGATGATACAGGATAGGGTGACACGTTGAAGGCGATCGCCCTGTAATTGATCACGATTGCCCCCCACCCTCATCCTGATTGACCAGGATTGCCATTTGGCGGGTGGGGGGTTTGTTTTAGAGCGTACTCAGAGGATCTGCGATGACGGAAGCGGCAAAAACTCTATGCCCTTACTGCGGCGTTGGCTGTGGCTTAGAAGTCTTACCTCCCGCCTTACCCGGCAAAGCTGTCAATAGAGATAGTCAAGGTCACCCAGTTTGGCAAGCCAGAGGCGATCGCGCCCATCCTTCCAGCCAGGGAATGGTTTGCGTCAAAGGGGCCACGGTTACTGAGTCTTTGGATAAGGATCGGCTAAAGTACCCGATGATGCGCGATTCACTAGACCAGCCATTTCGCCAAGTCACCTGGGAAGCCGCCTACGATCGCATTGTGCAAGTCCTCCAAACCGTGCGCCAAACCCAAGGCCCCGAGGCTATCTGCATGTACGGGTCGGGGCAGTTTCAGTCAGAAGACTACTACACAGCGCAAAAGCTGCTTAAAGGCTGTCTGGGCACTAATAATTTTGACGCCAACTCTCGCTTGTGTATGTCTTCGGCAGTTGCAGGCTATATGCACAGTCTGGGGTCAGACGGCCCCCCCTGCTGCTATGCCGATTTGGAGCTGACAGACTGCGCCTTTTTAATTGGCACTAACACTGCCGAGTGCCATCCCATTGTCTTTAACCGCTTTCGCAAATATCACAAAAAAAATAAGCGCAAAGTCAAGCTAATTGTGGTTGACCCCCGCCGCACCGAGACCGCTAAAGATGCCGACCTGCACTTAGCCATTCGTCCCGGTACAGACATCACCTTACTCAACGGCATGGCCCATATTTTGCTCGATCGAGGGCAGATTGAGCCGCTGTTTATTGACGAATGTACGACGGGCTTTGCCGACTATGCTGAAGTTGTCTCTCACTATCCGCCAGAGCAGGTGGCAAAAGTCTGCGGCATCTCTGTCAAAGATCTCAAGACAGCGGCCCAGTATTGGGGAGAGTCTGAGCGGGTGCTGTCTTTGTGGTCAATGGGTATCAACCAGTCGGCTGAAGGCACCGCCAAAGTTCGCACTATTATCAACCTGCATTTGATGACGGGCACGATTGGCAGACCGGGTTCGGGGCCTTTCTCGCTGACGGGGCAGCCTAACGCTATGGGAGGTCGAGAAGTGGGGGGCCTCTCCCATATTTTGCCCGGATATCGGCTGGTGAAAAATCCTCAGCACCGCCAGGAAGTTGAGCAAGCATGGCAGCTGCCGTCTGGCAGTATCAAACCAGAACCGGGACTGGCCGCCTGGGATATGATGCTGGGTCTAGAGTACGGGCAGGTTGGCTTTCTGTGGGTAGCGGCCACCAACCCGGCAGTCAGTATGCCAGATATTGAGCGCACTAAAGCAGCCCTGCGGCAGTCACCTTTCACGGTTTACCAGGATGCTTATTTCCCCACTGAGACGGCAGAGTTTGCCCATGTGCTGCTGCCTGCGGCCCAGTGGAGCGAAAAGCCCGGTACGATGACCAACTCTGAGCGGGTAGTGACTTACTGCGCTGCCTTTCGGCCAGCGCCGGGAGAGGCTAAGGCCGACTGGGAAATTTTTGCTGAGGTGGGGCGACGGCTAGGCTTTGAGCAACAGTTTGCCTTTGGCTCAGCGGCTGAGGTCTATGACGAGTTTGCCCAGCTGACCCAGGGTCGAGTCTGTGACATGAGTGGCATCAGCCACCAGCGCCTGAGGCTAGAAGGGCCAATTCAGTGGCCTTGCCCAGCTATAGAAACCGCAGCTACGGCGGCTGATAAATATGACAAACGGCTCTATACAGATCTGATTTTTGCCACCCCTGATGGCCGCGCCCGCTTTGCCGCTGTTCACGCTCAGGGGCTAGCGGAGCCGCCTAGCGCTGATTATCCTTTTGTCCTCACTAATGGGCGGCTTTATGGTCACTGGCATACGCAAAGTCGTACCGGGCGGATTGAAAAAATTGTCAAAATGCATCCTGCCCCTTTTCTAGAAGTAAACCCACGGGATGCCCAAAAGCTAGAGATTCAGTCAGGGGACTGGGTCGAAGTGCGATCGCAGCGCGGCCAAGCTAAGCTCAAAGTTTTAGTGACGCAGAGTATTCGCCGGGGTACGGTGTTTATGCCAATGCACTGGGGCTTTTTGTGGGCCGAAGACGCTGAATGCAACGCCCTGACCCATCCAGAAAGCTGCCCTATCTCTTTGCAGCCAGAGCTAAAAGCCTGTGCGGTTCAAATTTTGCCGCTCAGGGGCGAACAGCCCGAGGCCAATGAGATCTTGTCTGAGACTGAATTAAATACTTTACGAAAGCCACTAAAATCCTCTATTCTCTCAGGAGCAACTACAGTCCGCTGAGATGAATATAAACTATGAACCAGTTGCAAAAGCTGGTAAGACAGACTCAGACAAACTTTAAAGATGAGAAATTCATCCACTGTATTGAGTCTGTTATTGCGATAGTCTCTAGAATTCTTTCGCTGGCAATGGTGCTGGTAATTATTGTCACCGTCGTTGACCTAGGGGTCTTTTTGGTGCGATCGCTGCTGACCTTTGATTCCTATGGCTTTTTTCAGAGTACGCTGACAGAGATTTTTGGCCTATTTTTAAGCGTTTTAATTGCGTTTGAAATTCTTGAAAATATAACGGCTTATCTAAAGAAGCACGTAGTCGAGGTAGAGCTGGTGCTGGCGACCTCGCTGACGGCAATTGGGCGAAAGCTAATTATTTTAGATCTGGAGAAAATTTCAGGTGTGAGCCTGATTGGCTTAGGCGTAGCGCTGCTGGCGCTTTCTATCAGCTACTGGATCGTTCGCACCAGCCACCGCTGACAAAATGCAGTCTTTGGCAGTTAGGCACTTCCTACCATCAGCCGAAATCTCCTTACCCCTTACATCGACATCCCCAATCCACCCCATAAAATCCTTCCCTCACAAACCACCGAAAACTTGAATATTCCCACTGATGAGGACATCCCGCCAACCCATGCTTTACCGGGTTGAAATGCAGATAATTCAAATGCTGTACCCAATCCGCCTCATCTCGAATCGTGTGTTCCCAAAACCGCCGTTGCCATACGTCACTCTCTCGATGCTTTAGACGAGAAATACAGACATCCTGCGGCAGCGAATGGCTACCCCGCAGCAACTGTGTAAATAAAACCTTCAACCGACCTACTCGCTTTGAGTAATTGCTATCGCCTTGGGGCAACTTCCATAAAAAATGAATATGATCAGGCAAGATCACCGCTGCTGTAATTTCAACTGGCAGCTTGGCTCGCATTGTGGCCGTTGCCCAACGTAGCCGCCGAACATTATCGACATCAGAGAATAGCGGTCTACGGTTAAACGTTACCAGGGTCAGAAAGACAGCACCACCTGGAGTGTAAATGCGGCGATAGTTCGGCATATCCCAAACAGAAATAGACCTGTTTAGGATTCCCACCTGGTAGGCAATGCTTTTGCCCATAGTTAGCTTGGGGTGGTGGGCAGGTGGGCGGTGCCCACCCTACGTTATGTGAAATTTGTCTGGCTGCCCACCGCTTCCAAATGTAGCGATCGCCATATTGGTTAGGGAAGCGACCAGGTGGGCACTGCCCACCGCTTCTGCTCAAAAAAATTACTTGCGTTATGGGGCAAGATGGGTTAGATTCTGTTGCTATAGCTGTGTGTGTGCAGCTTGACTTCGCCCGAAAATTTGGTCGTGCGGTGCCGGAAGTTGCGCAAACAACAGACCGACACCTGACCCCTTCGACAGTACCGGCTGTCTCGGAGGCTAGAGTAATTATACTCAGCCGTCCCGAACTGCTATGTCTGGGGCGGCTGAATTTTTGGGTTTTCTTACCTATCTCTGAGGAAACCCTTAAATGCTTTATCTCCCTTATTTTGCCGCCGCCGACCCCGGCTCGGCGGACAGTCCACTGCGTCTGGCAAATCCCAAGCCACCCGCTGGGCGAGAGCGCCTGCGCCACCTGATTATGGGGTCACCCGACGGCGTCCGCTCCACCATCAACACGCTGTACATGCTGAACTATGCCGACCAAGGGCTGTGGAGTGAGTTTGTTGACATTCCAGCCTCGGGCATTTGGCTGACCCCAGCCCAGGGTGAGGTCTTCAGCTACCTGCTGCGCTACCACCGTTCGTAGTTAACACTTGTTCGTAGTTAGTGCTTTAGTGCTGATAGTCAATGCTTTAGCGCCAAAGCGCTCACTACGAGCCATAGCATCACCGTCCGGCGCTCAAAACGGTAGCAGCCGTCAGCTTGAGCGCCGCCAACTGGGGAGACGCGATCGCCTGATTGCCCTGATAAACCTGTTCTTCATACAGACCCTCTACCCACGCCAAAACGCTCACTTTAGCCGCGATCGGGTCGATCAGCGCTCCATTCACCAGCTCATAGCGGGTGTCGGTGCCGTCGTCATAGGCGAGATAGTCCGCAAGGGTCATCGGTTTCGTTGCAGCAGACATTGCATTTCCCCTCAGCCAGCGCCGTCCTGATTGCGGATAGAGGAATATCGCACCCTGCCCAGTCTGCAAGAGTACGGGCTGATTGATGTCAGTGACATGCAGGTGGAGCTGTATCGTCGGGGCGAAGGTCGCCTGTGGCTCTACTATCCCTATCAGCCCGGAGACACGGTTACTTGCTCCAGCCTTGGGGTTGACTGCCCCATTGAGCAAATTTACGAAAATGTAATCAATGTCAGTTCTGAGTTTTGAGTTTTGAGTTGAAGATGGGTTGCGGTTTGGGCGTAGATAGAACCCGCCCCTAGACAGTGGCTATTGACTTTCCCCCAACGCTTTTAGCAAAGCCTGCGTCAGCGGATGGTCTGAAAGCTGCTCGGCTTCTCCAGCGGCAACTGCCTGCTGCAAGCAACCGACAAAATTATTAATGACCGTTTGCGTATTAGGATGATCTAGCCCCAGTGCCTGCAGCAAAATACTAACCGCCTGAGCATAGAGCGGCTCTGCCTCTGGGTAGCGGCCCATCGCTCGATAGAGAGCGGCTAAATTATTCAAACCTAAGGCAGTGTCAAGATGCTCGGCCCCGAGCTGGGCTTCTTTGATTTCTAGC
>JAAUQI010000096.1 GCA_012032345.1 Leptolyngbyaceae cyanobacterium RM1_1_2
GTCGCGGCTCAGGTTACTGGGGTATGCTTTACTCATCTGGCTCTCTCGGTGCTGTGTACTTTCTATTCGCAGCTTACACTGAGTGAGCTTTTTTACGCCCTAACCGACTTTTCAAACATCCTCTAAGCTTTTAGAGTGCGTAGAGAAAGCCCTAAACATCAAGCTATGCAGGAATTCTAGCTTGAACATAGTCATCCGTTACTTGGATAAATGAACTTGCACTCAATCGAGACGCCAACACATTCTCTAGCTCATCCACAAGCTCTCCTCTCCCTATTATTAGGGTATCGCTGGGGTCAGCAGCAGACTGCGTAATCAAGAGGTCAGAAAAAACCAGGTTAGAGGATGAGTTTAACCTGTTGTATAAACCTATCCGGTCGATGCCAAGCTGAAAGTCCTTAATCGTAGCAAATCCGCCCCTTTGCAGTACAAACACATCAGCTCCAATACTGGCATCAAGAGCATCACCGATGAGTGTGTTGTTGCCCTCACCTCCGTTCAAAATGTCGTCGCCGCCATCTCCATAGATAATGTCATTACCCTTTTGACCCATCAGGATGTCATTACCCCCTCTGCCAGCAATGAGGTCGTCTCCTGCTCCACCAAAAATCTGGTCTCGCCCCCCAACATTGCCGCTAGTGCCAAACGGCTCGCCAACTAGTAGGTCACTGCCGCCTAAACCACGAATGATGTCGTTACCCAAGGTGCCATCAAGATTATCACGCTCCTCAGTCCCAATGATGTTTTCAGCACTTCTAGGGGGACTGGTGGCAAAGAAGTCAACCTTGGAGTTATCCGGTAGCCTTACCTTTTCAGGGCCGTAGTTGTTATACTGACTCGCAAAAACCTGCCAGATCCTGTGTTGTCTCTGGCTGGAATCGCTCGGGTTGAGACACCAGTGTTGTCTGTGCGTAGAGACGCTGTCAGCGTTTCGTCTACCTGGTATCCTAGGGGCACGTTGCCGTTGACAGTTTTCCATCTGCCTGTAACCGTATCGCGCCGAGACTGGTTACCAGCACGCTTGACAGTAGTGATAGTTGGTTCTTTTAAAGTGTCTATGATGTGCTGGGCGCTTTGGGGATAGCGATCGCCGTCTACCAATAATCTCGCCGTTCAGCTGAACTTGAATGGCATCATCTTTAGAACTACCGTAGTCAAAGAAGCTCACTCTAACTCGATCGGTTTTTGCTACAACGTCATAGCCAGGAAATTAGAAAACAATCTGGTGAAAAAGATAGTTTGAGCTTACTGGAGCAGACTCAAGTAGCGTTTGAAAAGACGGAGACTTCTGGTGGATAACAACGGCAGATAGCGCGAAAATCTACCGATGTCGCCTACCCAGCAGCTAAACCGCGTTGTTCTGTGGCACCCTGAGTACAGAAGCCCAATCCTTAAAACTGTTCGCTCATCCTCGCGCCATGCAAACCCTATCGAATCCTGCCACCAAGTCTGCTGCTGAAGCTAATCCCGCTTTTGACACCAAGATTCATCGCCGCAAGACACGCCCCGTCAAAGTAGGCGACATTACAATCGGTGGCGGCCATCCGGTTGTAGTTCAGTCGATGATCAACGAAGACACCCTGGATATTGAGGGTGCAGCCGCCGCAATTCGCCGCCTGCATGAAATTGGCTGTGAAATTGTCCGCGTGACCGTGCCGAGTATGGCCCATGCCAAGGCGATCGCAGATATCAAGCAAAAGCTACTAGCTACCTATCAGCCCGTCCCCTTAGTTGCAGACGTACACCACAACGGCCTAAAAATTGCCCTAGAAGTCGCTAAGCATGTGG
This sequence comes from Leptolyngbyaceae cyanobacterium RM1_1_2, assembly GCA_012032345.1. Classification (GTDB taxonomy): domain Bacteria; phylum Cyanobacteriota; class Cyanobacteriia; order Phormidesmidales; family Phormidesmidaceae; genus Sphaerothrix. Next base: position 1,789 of record JAAUQI010000096.1, read on the forward strand.
ACAAGGTACGAATTAACCCAGGACTGTACGTTTTTGAAAAGCCTAGTACAGAGCGAACCGAGTATACGCAGTCAGAGTTTGAGGAGATTGGCTCTAGGATTCGTGCCACCCTGGAGCCTCTAGTTATCACCCTGCGCGATCAGGGTAAAGCCATGCGGATTGGGGTAAATCATGGTTCCCTGGCTGAGCGGATGCTGTTTACCTACGGCGACACGCCTGAGGGCATGGTCGAATCGGCCTTAGAATTCATTCGTATCTGCGAATCCCTTGACTATCGTAATGTAGTCATCTCTCTCAAGGCTTCGCGGGTTCCCGTGATGCTAGCAGCCTATCGCCTCATGGCCCAGCGGATGGATGAGATCGGCATGGACTATCCCCTACATCTAGGCGTTACCGAGGCCGGAGACGGTGAGTATGGCCGCATTAAGTCTACAGCGGGAATCGGTACCCTTTTAGCCGAGGGGATTGGAGACACCATTCGCGTTTCGCTGACTGAAGCTCCTGAAAAAGAAATTCCGGTTTGCTACAGCATTTTGCAAGCCCTGGGTCTGCGCAAGACTATGGTGGAATATGTGGCCTGCCCCTCATGTGGACGAACGCTTTTTAATCTAGAAGAGGTGCTGCACCGGGTGCGCGAGGCTACTAATCACCTGACTGGCCTAGACATTGCCGTGATGGGCTGTATCGTCAACGGCCCTGGAGAAATGGCAGATGCTGACTATGGTTATGTCGGCAAGCAGCCGGGGTATATTTCGCTTTATCGGGGTCGAGAAGAGATTAAGCGGGTTCCTGAAGCACAGGGAGTCGAAGAGCTAATCAGGCTGATTAAAGCCGATGGTCGCTGGGTAGCGCCCTAAACTTCTGTTAAGGAACCCTTAGAGCGATCGCCATTTTGGTCAATGTTTGCTAGAATGGGGGGTCAGCGCTAACGATTTAAGCGATAGACGATTGCTGGCGCTGATTCAAAAGATCGGAGTTCGCTATCTCCATGCTTACACTTTTGGTGTGCTAGATTGAGCATACCGCCTTCAGACAACCTCAGCTGATTTATGGCAATTTCAAAACGTGGCCTTGTACTTGGTGCGACTGCTCTTGCTGTCGCTGCAGTTACAGTGACCGGTGCGGGCATTCATCTTTCTCAAGGGCAGGCATTCTTTCGCGAAAGCCCTAAAGAGCTGGTCGATGAAGTCTGGCAGCTAATCGATCGCAACTATGTCGATGGCACTTTCAATCAGGTTGATTGGGAAGCTGTTCGGATGCAGTATTTAGAGCGAGATTACGTCAGCCAGGAAGAGGCTTACGGTGCCATCCGTGAGATGCTGAAGCAGCTAGATGATCCCTACACTCGCTTTATGGATCCCGAAGAGTATCGCAACATGCAGGTAGATACCTCTGGGGAACTTACAGGGGTCGGAATTCAAATTTCGCAAGATGAAGAAACTGAGGAAATTTTGGTCGTTGCCCCCATTGAAGATACGCCTGCTTTCGAAGCTGGGGTGCAGCCCAAGGACGTTATTCTTTCAATTGACGGTCAGAGCACCGACGGTATGGATCTTAATACTGCCGTCAATTTAATTCGGGGGCCAGTCGGCTCTGAGGTAAAGCTGACGCTAAAGCGAGGCGATCGCACCTTTGACCTTGACATTGAGCGGGCCACGATCGAAATTCATCCGGTGCGCTATAGCTACCGCGATAGCCCTGAAGGGGGTGTGGGCTACGTTCGCCTGACACAGTTTAGCGCCAACGCTGCTATCGAGATGCGAGAGGCCCTACAGGCGCTAGAAGAGCGTGATGTCATTGGCTATGTTCTAGATCTACGCGGCAATCCGGGGGGGCTACTTTACTCCAGCATTGATATTGCTCGGATGTGGCTAAATGACGGTGCCATTGTATCGACCGTTGATCGCCAGGGTATTGTAGATGAAGAGACGGCTAATGGTCGCGCTATCACAGAGCTGCCGCTTGTTGTCTTAGTAGATGGCGGCTCAGCCAGCGCCAGTGAAATTCTCTCTGGGGCACTGCAGGACAATCAACGAGCGGTTTTAGTTGGAACTCAAACCTTTGGCAAAGGGCTGGTTCAGTCTGTCAGAAGTTTACCAGATGGTTCTGGCGTCGCAGTCACGGTCGCCAAGTATCTAACACCGAGCGGTCGAGACATCAACAAGATGGGCATTGAGCCAGATGTGATTGTTGAGCTAAGCGAAAGCGATCGCGAGAGTTTTTCTCAGGACAGAGAAAAATTGCTACTCTTGATGACCCGCAATATGCGAAAGCGCTGGAGATTCTGAGTCAGCAAATTCGCGTCAATCAAGAAGCAGCCAGCGCCTCTAGTGCGCCAGCTACAAACTAGCTACTTTTTCACCCAGCTTTTTCACCTATTTTCACCTATAAGACTCCTGCCGACTAGCTAACCCCTAGTCGGTTTTTTTGTCACTCAGGCTGACATTTGCCCGAGCGAATCAGCCCCACCCGACGGGCGATCGCCTCACTTTGGGAATCAAAAGGCCCCCAGTGCTGAGAGCCTGAGCCAGCGATCGCGCTAAGCTGCTTATCAGTCACAATCTGGCAGTGATTATCTTGAGTTTTAACAATGTACCAAGCTTGAGAATCAGCCATTGGCATCTAGATTGATCAGGGCAATCATCTTAGGGTAGCGTACCGCCTTGAGCAGGTGAAATAGGCAAACAAACTGTGAAAGTCGTTCCCTGCAGCAGCACGCTTTCAAAGTAAACAGTACCGCCGTGGAGGTCTACACAACGTTTCACGATTGATAAACCCAGCCCGGTTCCCTGAATAGTGCCCACGTTAGCACCTCGATGAAAAGATTCAAAGAGGTACTCATAATCTTCTGGCAAAATTCCGACGCCTTGATCAGAGACACTCAGCTTAACCGTTGTAGAATCACGAACAAGGCCGAGGGTAATCCTGCAGCCGGGAGCTGAGTATTTAATCCCATTTGAAATTAAATTAACCAAGATTTGACGCAGCAGTTTGGCGTCTAACGAAACCAACCATTCCTCAGCAGCCTGAGAGGTGTCTGCTGCTTCAGCCAGCGTTAGTCCAAGGATATAACCTGGAGCACTGAGCTGCATATCCTCAATCAGTTCATAGCAAAATATAGCCAGGTTGAGTGGGGCAGGGAAGCAATCTACGCGGTTAGAGTCTACTCGATTGAGTAGCAAAATATCATCTAAAAGCTGAGTGGTGTGCTGCACATAGGTCTGAATAGTTTCTAAATGTCGGCGTTTGCGGCTCTCGCTCAGCCTGTCTCCAAAGTCTTTGAGAATACCCGCCGAAGATGCAATCACGGCCAGCGGCGTGCGAAATTCGTGGGAAGTCATGGAGACAAAGCGCGATTTCAGCTCACTGAGTTCTCGCTCTCGCAACAGCGCTTTGTGAGTTTCAGCCTCTGCTTGCTTGCGCCCACTAATATCTAAAGCATTGCCAATCACCTGCACAACCTTGCCCTGCTCGTCTCTGGTAAAAACGGTATCAACACTCTCAAACCAGACCCAGCCGCCATCTGCTTTTTTGACCCGATACTCTAGTGAGAGCAGTTCGCCATCAGCCGCCGCGCCAAGCTGCTGTAGGTAATCGACAAATTGAGGAAAATCTTCTGGGTGCATGGTGCTGGCCAGAAAATCCATACTGGCTGTCGAAATTTGACGATCGCAGTAGCCCAGCACAACTGCCAGATCTCGATTGGTATAAACAGTCGTTTGCTGAATCAGGTCAAAAATATAAACCAGGCTGGGTGAAGTCTCTGTAATCTGCTGCAGTAGATGACGACTGTCCTCTAAGTCTTTCTCAGCCTGCTTGCGATCGCTGATATCGGCAATCACCCCCACGCTGTATTTTGTGTTGCCTGTTGAGTGATGGACTATAGTGGTGCAGAGGTTGACCCACTTAATTTCGCCATTTTTACAGATGTAGCGCTTTTCTACCGAAGCTGAAGGCATGTCTCCGGCTAGCAGATTCTCAAATATGGCCTGATCGGTCTCTCTGTAATCAGGATGCGTGACGTCTTGAAATTTCTTTTGCAGCAGCTCGTCGCGGCTGTAGCCTAAGATTTCACACAGGCGCTGATTAACCTGCAGATATCGTCCATCTGGCGCGACAATATCCATACCGACCGCCGCTTGCTCAAACAAACAGCGAAAACGCTCTTCGCTCTCTCTTAGCTCGGCTTCTTTTTGCTTGCGATCGCCAATATCCTGACTTAGAGCTATCAGATAAGCGGGTGAACTGTCAGCATCGTTGATCAGCGAGACTATCAGATTCACCCATAGGGGTGTCCCGTCTTTGCAGGTATACCTTTTTTCAATTGCTACGCGATCGCGCGCTCCAGCCAAAAGCTGTTGGGTTTGCGTCATTTGCAGCTTGTAGTCTGCGGCAAGAGTAATGTCTTGAGTGTTTAGCTGCAGCAGTTCTGTAGCCGAGTACCCCAGCCACTGGCAGAGCTTGGGATTGACTATCAGGAATTGTCCTTGAAGATTAGTCAGCGCCATACCCAGAGGACTAGCTTCAAAAATGCGGCGAAAGCGCTCTTCGCTGCTATAAAGTGCTGCAGAAGTTTCCTGCCGCTCTAGCTCAGCTCCGGCCCGAGCTGCAAAATGCTAATCACTTGCTCGATGCGCTCTGAATAAGGAAACGGCTTGTCGTCTAAGACGCAAAGCAGGCCGACGGGCTGCCCCTGGCTATCTACTAAAGTAATGCCGTAGTAACTTTCTGCTTTCAGAACACCTAAACTAGAAGCCTGGGGAAACTGCTGCTGCACCTGTTCAAGGCAGTGGTACTGGCCTTGCTTTAGCACCCGCTCGCAAGGAGTCCCTGTGATGTCCCAGTAGGGACTGAGCGCCTGCTCTGAGGCTGGATAAGCGGCAACTAGCTTGAGCTGGCGATCGCTTTGCAACTGAGCCACAATGGCATAGCGAATATCCAGTGTCTGGGTCAGATGATACACAAATGCCGGAAAAAAGTCTTTTCCTAATCGTGTTGCCGTGCCCGCAGCCAGGTTTTTGAGGATACGTTCGCTGCGCTTTGAGTCGGTAATATCGCGGGCATTGATGACAACTGCTTCAACTTGGTTGGAGTCATTGTGGATAGGGCTGACAGCATATTCAAAATTGCGGACTCCCTTTATAGTCAGCCAGCGTTCTTGATAGGTAGCGCTACATCTGCTGGTTAGCACCGCTGCAATTTGCTGATTAAGTCGCGCTGCGATCGCCCCAGGCAGCCCTAGCTCTTGCCCGGTTTTGTTGACCATTTCATAGCAGGTATAGCCCAAAATACTGGCACCTGAGAGACTGACATAGCGCAGGCGGTAGTGAGGGTCAAAGCAGTAAATATAGTCTGAAGAAGACGACAAGATGCCATCTAACGTCTGCGCATACTGCTGTAAATTTTGCTGCGATCCCTGGGTTAAACAGTCAGAGACGACGCGACAGTGTAGCCAACAGCTGCCCTGATGAAACCGACTGCGAATAGAAAAAGTTTGCCAGGAGCCATCTTGTTTGCGAAACTGATACTCTACTGGCTCAGTGGGTTCGGCCTGGGCTGCGGCCCGGTGGAGCATTTGAAAAATATTTTCAGTTTCTTCAGGCTTTAAGCACGACAGCCAGCCTTTACCCTGTAGCGTTTGGGTAGGCCAGCCTGTGAGCTGTGTCCAGTGCGGGCACAGCTCAAGACAGTTTGCGTCTGCATCAAGTCGGCAAAACAAGTCCGGCGCTTCTGCAAATAGGGCATGTAAGTCGCTTTGTCCCTGGGCCAACTGTTGTAGCTGCAACCCTACAGCTGAAGTTTCTGTCACCTACAGTCTCCTGATCGCAGAAAGCGCCTGTTTTTATACTTTTTCTACACTAAGCACCCGTTTTGTAGCTTTACTGTACTGACTATAGATGAGACAACCCCATCAATGAGCTGCTTGCCTACAGTAGATAACTTCTAAACAGCATGACCCGGTTGATGCAGAACGTTCATTTGAGTATGCCCAAAGTTAATCTAAGTGCCGCTGTCTATTTTTGTTTTATGGCTTCTGCCTGTGGACTTCGCTACAGCGTCGCTAGCACCAACCGCTGACTGAGATGAGTAACGCTGGCGTTGCGTTTTCCGAAGTCATACAAACTTTCGTAAGCAGTGTCAGCAAAAAAGCGAATTAGTTCGATAAAAGAAGGTAAGGGGTTGAATGGTGGCCGTTTCAGTACAGGCTCCTCAGCAGCTAGGATCATGCCCTGACGTGCTGTTCTATGCGTGAGCAATGGACTTCAATACTAAGACTCGTTTACAGTCGGCTTCCCTCCACGAGGTTTCGTGTCTGGAGCAGATTCAGATAGCCTTGGCGATCGCCAACCAGTCTCGCTTGCGATCGCTGTTGCTCAATAGTCAACCCGCCTTGCTATCGGCCCATCAGCTAGGCGCAGTCACCGTTCACATTGGTGTCCCAGTAGAACAAGAGTCGGTTCGAACTGACGCGGTTCTAGACTACGAAGCGATCCAGTGCATCCTCACGGACACCTGGGCAGTGGCCAAAAGCATGGCTGAAAAATCATCGGCCTCGCAGACAGCCGCCCAGTCGCCTTACAGCCGCTACCGCCCCCACGAAGCCATCACCCGCTACCACTCAGAGCTGCAAACTCTGGGGGAAAACCTGTCGCTGCCTCAGGCGATCGCGCTGCTGTCTCAGGCTGGCTTTGGGGTTGATCAAGTCAGCGCCGTGCTGAACCTGCCCCAGGCTGGCTGGCACAAGTCTTGGTGGTATCGGCTTGATGAAATGGGTGATTTTACCATTCCTTTTCAGCGGCACCTGCGCACTCGGAGCTTTGCCGATGGTACCTATACGCTGCAGTACCGAGACTACTATCCCCAAAGCTGCCCTCCCTGCTTCAAAAGTCAGCGACGGCGCGTGCCGCTGTTGATCAAGGTGGCCCAGACTAGCTTTTGGGAAACGCTGAAAATTCTTAACCATGCCAAAGCAGCGCTCAAGGCATCCCAGGCAATTATTATTGGTGAAAATATCCCTGACCTGGAACTTCAGGGCTATATTCATCAGGGCATTAGCGTTTTTAGCTCAGAGCAGTTAATGCCAAATGTCGCCGCCGCCAATGCAGCCGTAAGCTGTGCCCGCTGTGATAATTGCAATTGCCCCCTGTGTGGCAAATCTGACTCGCCTGTAACAGCCTGTGGCAATTTTGAGCCACGGCTGGGGTCGGGGTTTTAGTTGGCTCTGGGGTGGTGGCGGTTGAAACCGCCACTACGAACTCAGAAGCTAGGGGCTGGGGGCTATTCGACTAGCTGGGTTTTTATCAGCACGCGCACGACTTCGTTGGGTTTGCCTGTGGGCTGGGGTTTGCTCCAGGCGGTGGCTTCGGCGTAGCCGAGGACGTGCATGTTGAGGATGTCGAGGTGCAGGGCGTCGGCTGCTCCAAGCAGGATGTGCCGCA
>JAAUQI010000002.1 GCA_012032345.1 Leptolyngbyaceae cyanobacterium RM1_1_2
GGCTTGGGGCTAGAAGATTTGGTGCCAGACGCGATGACGCTCTGGCTTTTCCGAGATCAGTTGCAGCAGCATGGCTTGGTCGAGGCGTTGTTCGAGCAGTTTGGGGAGGTTCTCCAAGGGGCGGGGTGGCGGATATATTCGAATTCCACGCGAGTGCGGCGTCCGGCATCCTACGCTCTAACGCTTGAATGCCAGTCATCTCATCGAGGCCGGGGCAGAAAGACGGGGCATCACCTAAAGTCTCAGAGAAGCCTCTAAAAGGTAACGCAATTTACGCCATGCGGTACTAGAGCCAATTGCCAACCAGCACAAACGGTGCCCAAAAGTAAGGATGCTGATAGCGATCGCTGTGAATTAGCTCTAGCTGCGCCTGTCGCAAAATTTCTGCTTTAGTTGCCGTGCTAGCCGATAGCTGTTGATAAAAGTGGCTCATGAGCAGAGCAGTCCCTTGGTCGTTAACCTGCCAGAGTGTTGCCAAGGTGCTGCGTGCCCCCGAGCGCACGGCGATGCCAGCTAGACCCAGCGCCGCCCGTTCGTCACCTGCTGCTGTTTCGCAAGCGCTCAAAATCAGCAGTTCAATAGTGCTATTGCGGCTGAGTTCGCTGAACTGTAGCAGGCTGCTTAACTCATTAGCCAGAATCCGACCGTCCCAGGTGAGAATGTAGGTTTCTTCGGGGTCTGAGCTAAACTCACCGTGGGTTGCCAGATGCACCACAGGGAAATTTGAGTCGCTTAGTGCCTGCTCAAACTCGGCGTTGTTGAACTGCTGATTTAGCAAGACGGCACTGGGCACTTGGGCTTTGATTGCTTCTACTTCTTGGGCCACTGCGGGTAGAGCGCTATAGCCGGGCTGGTTGGCTTCGCTGAGTCCGGCCACCAGCGCTGTGACCTGTCGCTGAGCTAAGGGCTGCGGATCTAGGAGTTGCAGACCGGGCGTCAGGGCGATCGCGTATTTTTCAACCAGATACTGCTGGCCATCGTGTAAAACCGCCATCGGCACGTTGCGTAACGCTCCGTCTAGAACAAAAACCAGAACCTGGGTGTTGCTGGCCTCAAGCGCCTCGGCAATCGGTGCAATTAGCCACTGATAGACCTGCTGGGACTGGCTGAGATAGTCGATTTTGGCTGTATCTGGGGTTGATTCATCACTTGAGTTAGGGACAACAGTAATGCTACGCGGATCTGCTGCTGTCTCAGATTCTCCAGAGGCTTCAGAAACTTCAGGTGACGAGACTGTCTCTGGTAGGAACGGGACGCCTGAATAATCTGCGATCGCCGTTCGTAGAGCGTCCAAAGTCTCTTCGATTTTAGTCTGGCTGACGGCTACAGACTGATGCTGCAGCGCCTCCTGCCCCGGCAGACGCACCACCACCTCTAGGCGATCGGGCAGAATAATGGGATAAATCACCGCTGCTTGGGCGTCTACTTGATCGATCTGCACCGGGTTAGTCACGAGGCAGTCGGCCCGAAAGAAATTGACCAGCTCTGCCACCTGTAGCGATTCGATCGCATCGCGGGCATCCAGTAGGTTCTTTTGCTCAGAAGCTTCTCCCGCTAAGGGCTGCAGTAGCAGATCCACCAGTTCTCGATAAATTGGCTCTACCCCGGCTCGAAAGGAATAGCGCACCTCCGGGTTGACAGCGACTAAGCTGCTACGCAGGCTTTGTAAGGTACTGATGGCTTGCTGATAGGCGGCGATCGCGGCTTGGGTATGACCCTGCTGCCGCAGAATCTGCCCTAGCTGCCACTGCCACTGATAGGCGATCGAGTCGGCACTGATGCCCTGAGCCAGGGTGAGAGCCTGCTGAGTAGTGGCGGCAGCATCGCTCCACTGCTGTTTTTTCTGATAGAGCCTGCCCAAATAGCCCAAAGCATAAGACTGGCCGCGCCCGTCTTCTAAGTCTTGGGCCTGGGTTGAAGTCTTAGCCAAAAGCTGAGCAATTTTAAGCTCTGACCAGGGTGAAGCCTTAGCATCAATTAGGCTCTGACCCAGACTCGCCTGCATCAAGACACTGCTTCGACTCAGGGGTAACTCCGGTAGCTGCGCCTGAATTTTAGCTGACAACGAGAGTACGGTTTCGCCACGATAGCCGTCAAAATTGGGCTGCTCCAGCAAAATCTGTAGATGGTTAATCTGGGCCTGCAGTCGCGGAGAGACAGAGGGGGCGGCGATCGCGGCCTGCTGGTAGTGATCAATTGCGATCGCCCAGGTTTGCTGAGCTGCTTTAGCATTGCCCAAGCTCAGCAGGGTAGCGCTGACTTCGGTAGCTGAGCCGATCCCTTCAGCCACACGTAGACTCTCTTCCAACACTGGCAGAGAGGCTTCTACGGTTTCAACCAGTCGCTGCAGATTGCCAAGCTGTCTCAGTCCAGCGGCTTTGAGGGCCGAGTCTGGCAGATTGTCTAGGGCGTCGCCAGCGCGTCTGAGCTGACTGAGTGACTGGCGGTAGCGTCCCTGCACCCGCAAAATTTGGGCCTGGTTAAGCCAAGTGCGAATTAGGCCCGGTGTGTCTGCGATCGCCTGATAAGCTACTTCTGCCTGGGCTAGAGCTGCTAGAGCTGACTCTAACTGGGCTTTAGACATCTGGATCTGAGCTTGGGTACTGAAAACCTGAGCCTGCAGGCGACGGGTATAGTCATTTGCCGCTAAGGTTTTGACGATTGCTGCTGCCTGAGCAACGGCGTCCTCGGCTTCTGGGTATTGCCCCAGCTTTAGATGGGCCAGGGCTAGATTGCTGAGAGCGATCGCCCGGCTGGCTGTCTCAGCGCTCTGAGCCGACTGCTGCAGAATCTGAACGGCCTCACTGTACTGACCGTCTCTGTAGGAGCGGCGTCCCTGCTGGATCTGCTGCTCTGCTGTGACGGCGGGAGTAACTGGGGAAAGCTGGGCCTGAGCCGGAGACAGGGTGACACACAGCCACAGGGTTAGGCAAAAAAGAACTAAAAGGCGAAAAAAACGCGATCGCAGTGACATTATCTGACATCCTCCTCAGCGGCTCGGCAGGTAGGCTCAATCAGTTCGGGAGCGTCTGCGGCATCGGGCACTGCCGCAACCAGGCGAATTTCTCCACTTTGGTCTCGAATCCAGCTCTGGGGTTCAACAATTCTCTCTGGATTTTCTACAACCCTCTCTGGTGAGGTGATTGCCTCTGGTGCAGCCTCTGGAACCGGCGCTGTTTGACCAACCTGACCAACCTCAGGCCCCAAATCTTCTAAAAACCCTTCTTCTTCTAGCCGCTGGCTGGGGTCGCTGGGCAGTCCTCCCTGTCCGGTGACAACAAATTCGTTGCTGCGGCTACGACCCAAAGACTGACAGCGGCGGTCGATCAGCCCGGTTGGGTCAACCAAGTTCACAGGCAGCTCTGTCAGCCCTTCATCAGTCACCAGCTCGGGCAAGGACAAACCTCCCGTCGTTCCCGCCGCAGAATCCACCGAAATATCTACTCGGCCATTGCCGCGAAACTGGCTAAAACTGCCGGGGTTGCGACCTACGGGCGTCGCCTGACTAGAAGAAAACAGGTCGGCTAAAAAGGCAGGGGAATTGAGAAAAATATTGCCTCCCGCGCCCAGCTCGGCGTTGGCGAGGATATCGCTGTCTTCGATGGCAACAAAGGCTCTAGAGCTAATATCGATGTTGCCGCCCCCCCCTGTACTGTCAAAAACGCTGGAGCTAACTAGGCTACCCCGATTCAAAAAGAATACGTTTGCGCTAATGTCAACGTTGCCACCTCCGGCTAAGTCAGAGCTGGCCGAAATTTCTCCGCCGCTAGCAGTCAGCGATCGACTGATGTCGAGTCCTACATTGCCAGCAAACCCCTGTCCCTGAGAGCGGCTGATCACCCGCCCGGTGTTGGATAGCTCTAGTGAGCTGGCCTGCACCTCAATGCTGCCACCGTTACCGTTGCCCAGAGCCGCCGTAGAAATTTGTGCCCCATCTCGAACGGTAAACGCCCCCGTGGTGACGCTAATGTTGCCGCTGGCCCCGCTGCTGGTCACCTGCCCAAAGGTTGAAATGCCGCTGGGAAGAACGCCTGCAACCGTAGGATCGTTGACAATCAGGGTTAGTCCTGGGCGCACAGGCAGCTCACTAGGGTCAAGCTGCCCTTGGTTGAAAACGACGTTTAACAGCGGATTGCCTTCTAGACCTTTCAATACCGTCTCAAATGTGATCGGTTCTGAAGTTCCAGAGAAATCAATTGACTCAGTCGCCAAGACGGTGATGTCTCCTCCCCGCCCCTGACCTGCCGTGCCGGCCTCAATGCTGCCGCCTCGCTGCCCAGTGAGGCGGCTAGTAGTCAGGTTGACATTACCTGCTGGCTGAGCGCCCAAAGTGACAGTGGCAATGCTGCCGCCTGCTAAATCTACGCTGTCGAAAGCGGTGACGTTTAGGGTACCACCGGGGCCATTGCCTATCGTCGCTGCTGAAATTTCGCTGTCTTCTATCCTGAGCTGTCGCGTCTCGATGTTGAAGGTGCCGCCGCGACCCGTGCCAAAGGTGTCGCTAGAGAACTGGCCGCCGTCTAATACCTCAATCGACTCACTCGTACGAGCCAGAATGTCACCCGCAGGCTGAGCGCCCAAGGTTGAAGAGTTAACGATACTGTCATCTTGGATAATTAAGCGTCGAGCCTCTAGCGTCAAGTCTCCGGCAGCTCCCTCACCTAACGTGAGACTAGTAACACCACTAGCCCCCTCAACTAAGAGGGTGTCTCTGACATTGACACTGACATCGCCGCCGTTACCCGTACCCGCTGCTATGTTGCCTAGCTCAGAGCGATCGCTAACAGTTAAATTGTCAGCCAAAACCAGCATCTCCCCTCCCTGTCCATTGCCCAGGGTGTCTGCAGCAATGCGGCTACTGTTGGCCAAATTAATATTTTCACTAACGCTAATGGCTAATCTGCCAGCATCCCCGCTGCCAGCAGAACTGGTAAGAACTCGACTGCTATCGGTTACAGCCAGGTTCCGTGCCTGAATATCAATAGCGCCTGCACTACCCCTGCCGCGCTCAACCACAGCCGCAACCACAGCGTTGTTTGAGACCTCGATATTGCTGTCAACAGCAATAGAAAGATTACCGGCGCTGCCTAAACTGCTGTAGCTGGTTGTTTCTAGAGAAGCGCCATCGCTAACCCGGAGCGAACCTGCTTGAATATTGATATTGCCAGCATCCCCAGCACTATCAATTCCGCCTACACCACCTGCACTACTGGACAAAACGCTGACTTGCGAAAACACTGGAAAAGATTGGCTAAACCCAAATCTGGCAGTGGGTGCTCTACCCTCAATAACAACTGCACCGGAAACGTCTATGTTGATATTTCCGGTATTACCCTGAGCGGCACCCCTGGCAGAGCTTACAAGAGCAGCAGCAATTAACATGCCCCCGTTCGTCAAACTGAGAGCAGACGAGCGAAGATTTATACTACCGCCGTTGCCTTGCCCAGTACTGGTGAGGCTAGTAGAGATCGCGCTATTTTCGTTTCCTCTACCCCCGCCATCAATGATGACGGCATCTTGAATGTCAAGGTCAATATCACCCCCGTTACCGTTGCCTGCAATTAGACTGTGTATCTCTGCTCCTCGCTCAACGGTTAAGGAACCCGCCTGAATATTGATGTTGCCAGCATCCGCTGTGGCATCTTCATCTACAACGCTTTGAATGCGAGTCTCTGTTCCAGACAGAAAAACCTGATTTTGAGTTTGTATAGTGATGTCTCCGGCATTGCCAGTGGCTTCTGTATTGACATCGAGCTGAGCGCCTGCCAGTAGCTCCAGAGAATCTGCTAAAACACTGATATTTCCAGCTCTGTTGCTGCCTCCAGTGCGCGCTTCAATGCGAGCGCCATTGCCCAAAGCAACCTGTCCAGCCGCAATCAGCCCCACATCCCCAGCCCGCCCCGAAGTGGAACTGGTTTGAATTAGGCCCGCAGGCCGAAAAAAGCCACCGCCTGGTAGCGTAATATCGCCCCGAGAGTCGATAAAGACATCGCCGCCATTGCCCGTAAAGCGTCCGAAGAATCCGAATAAGCTACTGGCTCTCTCATCAACTCGAACGGATTGAACCTGAATATCGCCTGTAAGCGTTGTGTTGGGCTGAAACTGATTGCTCAGCAAAACCAAGCCGTTCGGTTCAGAGATGGTGATGCTGTCGATCGCAATATCTGCGCTCAAAGCAGTGCCAGGAGCCGTCAAGTTTGCTGGAAAAGGCGGACAGCCAGCACAGCTCAACGGGCCGCTCGTCGCCAGGGTGCCAGCGCGAATGTCTACCACCGGGCGCACACTACCGTTAACCAATACCGTACTCGTCCCGTCGGGTAGAGGGCGAGACAGGGGTACTGCCTGATCGGGAAAACCCGGATCGCTCCCGGCAAGGGTAACGCTGCCAATATCTACAGATCCCCCTGCCAGCACTCTCAAAGAGCCGCCTGTGTAGCTGGTAAAGGCAACATTGCCGCCTGCTGTAATCACCGGATCATTTGGACTCAGCAGGCTGTTAAAACTGCCGTCTAGCTGCTCTACCCGAAAACTGCCGCCGCTCCAGAAATAGGCATCGCCAATGACCGGAGCCGCCGATCTCAGGATCAGCTCACTCCCCGCAAATAGGCCGCTATCCGCGTGAGCCAGCGCGAAAATGTCTACCCCTGCATTGCCCTGAACTCGCAACTCTCTTCCTGCGGCAGCTACAAACGGACTTGCGGCGCTGTCTCGAATCTGTACTGTATCTTGCGCCTGCAGCGTCAGATCACCGCCTGCGCTAAGCTGTCCGCTGAGGTCTAGGTTTGTTGCTGCTAGCCCTAGGTCGTGCCCGACGGCCAGGTTAGCCTCAGAGCGAATCTCACTACGTTGCACGGCGCTGTACTGCAGCCCCGGCGTCAGGCTGACGGTGAGCAGGACTGGGACGGTGGGATCTGCGGCGCTGAAAAGCTGCCCGTTGAAGTTAAAAGCCTCGGCGGTGCTGGCGAGGAAAGATCCGGCAATGTCTAGCTGAGCGTTGGGGCCAAAGACGATGCCGTTGGGATTGAGCAAAAACAGGTTGGCGCTGCCATCAACTCCGAGGGTGCCCAGGATATTGGAAGGGTTGCTGCCTGTGATACGGCTGAGAATGTTTTCAATGCCAGCCGGATTGGCAAAGTAGACCCGCTGTAGCTCTGCCACGTTGAACTCGGCAAAGCTGTGAAACAGGCTGACGCCGCGAGTAGCCCCGCCTTCTATCAGCTCAGCCGCTGCCCCCTGCACAGTTACATCAGACGTCACCGAGGCTTCACTGCCCAGCGTAGTGTCTGGAATAATTTGGGCGATCGCTGTCTTTCCGGCAATCGCAGCTAGAGCCGCAGACAGACAGAGTACTGATAGCGATCGCAAATGTATCTTGATGATAGACATACGCAAAGCAGAATCCAACGTCGGTTGTCTATAGCCCGGTCAGCTCGTGTCAATCCTGCGCTCTTGTTGAGACGAAATGTCCGGGGTTACACGGATGATATATTCACTTATAGGATATTTTAATTAAGCTTCGATAAAGATATACAGTACTCAACGAAGCTTAGCCATGAGGCCCTTCAAGGCAAAGTTTAGGTAAAGCCAAAGCTAGGCTTTGGGACAGCCAAGCCCAAAGACATCAGCTAGAAGTCAAGGCAAATTACCTAGCTTCAATCAGTCACTTTCAGGTGCAGGCTAGAACAGATCGGCAGAGAGCGTGAATAAAATGCCGCTTTCCTGCAGTGAGCTGCCGTCAGTATCGTCGTTGATTAGAGGAATGCCCCAGTCGAGTCGAGCGGTGAGGCGATCGCTGGCTTGCCACAGCAGGCCCAGACCCACCGACATCAATTCATCAGCATCGGGTGAGGGGCGATCGCCCCGGTTCCAGGCCAGCCCGTAGTCAACAAAGGGCGTTAGCTGTACCAGGCTTTCCCACTCGGGAATGCGTAGAATCGGCAGTCGTACTTCTAACGAGGCAAACAGGCCGCTATCTGCCGTTGTGCGATCTTGACGGTAGCCCCGGACGCTGCCGCTGCCCCCTAGTCGAAACTGCTCTAGGGAAAGCAAGGGGCGATCGGCAAGCTGTGTATTCACCCGCGCCAGCAGCAGCGTATCGCGGGCTAGAAGCTGCACCCACTGGGCCTGACCCTGCCAGCTAAAGAAATGGCTATCGGGCTGGTCGTTGTCGTTGATTGTGGCCTCAAACCAGTCAGTGCCAAGGTTGAACTGCGATCGCAGCGCTATCACCTGGTTAGCCTGTCGTGTTGTCCACTCTTGGCTAAAGCGGATAGCCGTCACCTGAATTTCTCCCCCCGCATCAGCCCCTGGCGTCGGAAACCCTCGCCGCTCGTCACCCGGTAGTTGAAACGTGCTACGACTGACGTCGTGAGACAGCGTCACCGCCAGCGCCACCTCCTGCTGAGGGGTTTGAAACACAGGCTGGCGCAGGGTTAGCTCAACGGCTTCAGCATCAGACTCAATGTCGAGAATTTCAAAATCATCATCAATCACGCGGCTGTCGCTGATGCTGTAGATCAGCCCTATCGTGCCGTTGTAGGCATTGAAAGGCACTGTGTAGCTCAAGTCCCAGGCAGCGCTGCCGTCTGTTTGGCTATAGCCCAGCTCGAAGCGATCGCCCAAGCCAAACAGATTCCCTTCGCTGAGCTGCGCTCGACGGCGAAAAGTGCCTACCGTTGGCGATCGCCCGTTGTCTATAGTTATAGTACCTCGGGTGCTATCTGCTTCTACCACGCTGAGGGTTAACAGGCTGCTGCCTGTCTGCGTTCCGGCAGCCAGATCGGCTGAGAGCGATTCGATCAGCGGGTCTAGCTGCAAGAGCTGTAGTCCTGCAATCAGGCGGTTGACATCTAGGGGACGACCTGCCGCTACCGCCACACGGCTGCGGACATAGTTGGGATTGAGATTTTCTAGACCTTCTATAGCGATCGCCTCTAGAGTACCTTCCACCACGCGGATGTCTACCACACCGTCTGAGATAGTTTGGTCAGTGGGAATAAAGGCCCCAGAGGTAATGTAGCCTGCGTTCACGTATAGCTGCGTAATGGCAGAGCGGGCCTCGAATAGCTCAGCAAAGGTAATTGCTCGGTTGAGATAGGGGGCGGTTGCCTGTGCCAGCTCTGCTTCGCTGAACACAGTACTGCCCAAAACCCGAAACTGCTCAACGACCACAGTGTCCGATATGTCTGGCCCCGACTCTGGCCCCGACTCTGGCCCTAACAAATCAGAACGGGGGGGCAGTGGCAACAATTCTTCTGGCGACGGTAGCGGCTGCGGTTCTAGAATCGGTGCTTCTGGCTGCGGCGGCAGATTAGGATCGCTCAGACCGGGCGGTAGCTGCTGAGCTACGACCACTGCTGGCTGAGCTGAGCTGAAAAGAGCAACCAAGGCGATCGCAGGCAGAGTCCTAAGAACCATAAGTCAAGTCACCACAAGTCATGATAGAAGCCCTACCCTAAGCAATTCTCAGCTAAAATTTATCCCAAAATTGCAGGAACAAAACGACTATACTCTACAGCGATCGCTGCCAAAAGCACAAATGTTATCCAAATTGATCAGCAAAACATTAAGTTTGCAAAGACTCAAAGACTGCGTCTGCAAAAAACACTAACGACAAGAAACGCTTTGCTATCAGTGAAGAGAGCGATCGCAGCCGGGCGAATCAAGGCCATTCAATCAATATAGATTTGGCCCTATAGGCTATCGAACCACCCGAGAAGCAGCTCTATTACGGCACCATCCATTACCCACATCATGAAGGGTACCCCATCAAGTGGATTGCTAGCTAGCCGACTTTTCAAGCACCCTCTTAGCGCTCTGCTGGGCAACGAAGATGGGGCTACAGCTTTTAATACCCTGATTTAGCGTGCTGCCGGATATATTCGTAGGCCGCGATCGCAGCCGCCGTGCTCACGTTTAGCGACTCTACCAGGCCAAACTGAGGAATTGCGATCGCGCCGTTACAAGCCTGCACAATTTCTGGTGGCACCCCGGTCAGTTCCCGACCCAGCACCAATACGGTTTTTTCAGGAAAGCTAAACTGCAGTAGTGGTTTGGCCGTAGGCAGTAGCGTCAGGGCATAGACCCCATAGGCTTGCTGCTGCCACTGGGGGATTTGAGACAGCAGGCGATCGCCCGGACAGCTTTCTAAGGGCTGCCAGTGGTGGGCTGAGGCTGCCAGCTTGCGAAACTCCCAGTTTTGGGCAACCGACAGCGTCGGCAGTACCAAAGACTGTAGCCGAAAAATTTCAGCCGTGCGGCACAGTGCGCCTAGGTTCGTAGGGCTTTGTACCAGCGAGGCACAAACGATTAGGGGGTGACGCGGGAGTTGAGGGGAGCGCGATCGCACAGCAGAGTTATCCGGCGTGAAAGGCCAAATCTCAAAATATTAACTGGCTCAGGTTAATATCTAATCTGCCTCGTGACTGCCCATTGACTGAGCTTGAAACCATGCCTACCCCCCCCATCGAAGTGGCGATCGCCATTTTGTACCAAGACGGTCAGTTTTTAATGCAGCTTCGAGATGACATTCCTACGATTGTTTATCCTGGTCACTGGAGCTTCTTTGGTGGACACCTTGAGCCGGGCGAGTCGGCAGATGCTGCGGTTGTCAGAGAGCTGCAAGAGGAGATTGCCTACACGGCTGTGCAGCTAAAACTTTTTGATCGTCGGGTCAATAGCCACGTCATTCGTAATATTTACTACGGCCCGCTGAGTGCTGCCGTGGATGACCTGAGCCTCAACGAAGGCCAGGATCTAGGACTTTGCTCAGTTGCCGACGTGGAGCGCGGCTATCGCTACTCAGCTAGGTTAGCTGAAGATCGGCCCTTGGGTCGGCCCCATCAGCAGATTTTGCTAGACTTCGTAGCTCAGTTTCAGGGAGAGTTTTGAATTTTAGGTTTTGAGTTAGATGTCATTCTTTTAACAGATGCAAACCTATTGGGCCTCGCCCATTCTGTAATGGTATCCCCCTTTACAGTAGAGTAAATTCCGCCCCCAATCTGCATCTGGGGCTGAGCTGGGGCTGAGCCGTAGCCGCTAGTCGGCGTCCTTTCTAGACAGAAATCATGAAACTTTGGCAAACACTGCTGAGCGTCTTCAAAACAGGGAGGTTTTCGCCAAGCTGGCGGCGATCGCGCTTGGGTTGGTTAGCGATCGCCCTGGTTGTTTGTGGCAGCATTCTCTTCTCTGGCCTCAGCGCCTTTACCCAGGAAAAAGTGAGCGTGTCGTTTTTAGTGCGATCGCTAGAAGTCGATCAGCTAGAAGCTTTAGAGCAAGAATTTGAAAGCCAAAACCCCGATATTGACTTAGAGCTGATTCGGGGGCCAAATGCCGCCGATGCCGTTGAAAATCTTTATACCACTTCGTTTTTGCTAGGGGATTCTCCCTATGACATTGTTTACTCAGACGTCGTCTGGATTCCTAAATTTGCGGCGGCTGGCTGGCTCAGAGATCTTAGCGATCGCGTCAGCGAGGCCGACTTAGACGTTTTTTTGAAGGCTGACGTTGAGGCCGGTCGCTATCAGGGCGGCTTTTACCGGATGCCTTTTCGCTCTGATATGGGTATGCTCTACTACCGCACTGATTTACTAGAGCAGGCTGGGCTAGAGCCGCCCAATACTTTTGAAGAACTACAAGAGACAGCCAAAACCCTGCAAGAGCAGGGGCAGGTACCCTGGGGATTTTCTTGGCAGGGCAAGCAGTATGAGGGACTGGCAACGGTTTTTGTAGAAGCGATCGCGGGCTACGGCGGCTTTTGGGTAAACCCAGAAACCCTAGAGGTGGGGCTTGATTCGCCAGCAGGCTATCAGGCAGTTGAGTTTCTCCGCGATCTGATTGCTCAAAACATTACCCCCCCCGGCGTCACCAACTACATCGAAGAAGACGCTCTGCGCCTATTTGAAAACGGCAACGCCGTGTTCATGCGCAACTGGCCCTATGCCTGGGCGCAGGTCAACCGGGCTGAAGCAACCGTACAGGGCAAAGTCGGGCTAAAGCCAATGGTACATGCCCCCAACGAAAATTCAGCCGCCTGCCTAGGCGGCTGGGGCTTTGCCATCTCGGCCACCACCCCCCACCCTGAAGAAGCTTGGCGAGTGGTAGAATTTCTCACCAGCCGCGAATCGCAGAAAAAATTTACGCTGGAATTTTCCTACGTGCCTAGCCGTCGTGATCTCTTCACCGATGCTGAGGTGCTGGCCAAATACAGCCACTATCAGGCACTGCTGCAGGTCGCTGACAGTACCGTACCGCGTCCCCCAGTGGGCCAGTACGCCCAGGTTTCAGATATTTTGCAGCGCTACCTCAGTGCTGCCCTCACCAATCAGATCAGCCCCGAAGACGCTATGAACGCCGCCGCTGGTGAGACGCGCCGGGTGCTAGGCCGCAGCGTTGCCGAGCCATCGTAGGAGAACCCCATGCTAGG
The DNA here is from genome assembly GCA_012032345.1 of Leptolyngbyaceae cyanobacterium RM1_1_2. Lineage (GTDB taxonomy): Bacteria > Cyanobacteriota > Cyanobacteriia > Phormidesmidales > Phormidesmidaceae > Sphaerothrix. Next base: position 12,425 of record JAAUQI010000002.1, read on the forward strand.
AAAACTTCGCGCCAGAGAAGTGCGTACAGGCTGGTTGCTGATCCTACCCGCCACTTTGCTGCTGCTGCTGGTCTATGCCTACCCGATTATGCGGGCTTTTATTCTCAGCTTGTTTGCCCAAAACCTCAGTACTGAGCTAAACACAGTTTTTGTTGGCTTTGATAACTATGTGCGGATGGCCCTCGATAGTCGCTTTTGGAGCAGCATTGGTCATACCGCCGTCTTTACCAGCGTCTCCCTCATCATTGAGCTGATTTTGGGCATGGTCGTGGCGCTGTCTTTGAACCAGGCTTTTCGCGGTCGTGGCGCAGTTCGCACGATCGCTATTTTGCCCTGGGCTTTGCCGACCGCGCTGATTGCCTTAGCTTGGCGCTGGATTTTTAACGACCAGTATGGCGTCTGGAACGACATGCTGCTGAACTGGTTTCATATTATCGAGCAGCCCGTCAACTGGCTCGGCGATCCCCAATGGGCAATGGTGGCTGTGATTGCGGCTGATGTCTGGAAGACGACCTCGTTTATCGCAATTTTGCTGCTGGCCGGGTTGCAGTCAATTTCAGCCGATTTGTATGAAGCCCATGCCATCGACGGGGCTTCTCCCTGGCAGAGCTTTCGCCAGATTACGCTGCCCCTGCTGATGCCCCAGATCTTAATTGCCATGCTGTTTCGCTTTGCCCAATCCTTCGGCATTTTTGACCTGATTCAGGTGATGACTGAGGGTGGCCCCGGCGGTGCCACTGAGATGGTGTCGCTGTATGTCTATGCTACGGTGATGCGCTATCTTGACTTTGGCTATGGCGCGGCGCTGGTGGTGGTGACGTTTTTAATTCTAGTGGCCATTGTGGGGTTGGCCGGGTTGGGTATTAGCAGAGTCCGCAGTATCACGGGAGCTGAGAGCTAATGGCAACTGCGCAAAAATCACCAACGCCCCAGGCGGCTAAAGCCTCAACTCAGGGCATCGCCTGGATAAAAATCTTGCAGTGGGTGACCATTGTCTTTGTGGTTTTGTTCAGTCTGGCCCCGGTGCTGTGGGAGCTGCTGACCTCAATTAAAACTACGGCGGCGATTACGGCTGATTCCGTCGTTTATCTTCCCAGTTTTGATCAGCTCACCTTAGATCACTACATTGACTTGTTCAGGCGTAATCGTTTCTACGTTTATATCTTTAACAGCGCTTTGGTCTCGATTGTCTCAACCGTGCTGTGCTTAGCGATTGGTTCTCCGGCAGCTTATGCCCTGGCGCGGCTGAAAATTCCAGGAGAGCGCTTTTTTTTGGGTGCGGTGCTGATTATCACGCTGTTTCCCTATATTCTGCTGTTTTTGGGGCTGTTAGAGGTGATTCGTCTGGCAGGCTTAGCCAACAACTATCTGGCGCTGATCATCCCTTACACTGCCATTAATTTGCCCCTAACAATTTTGGTCATGCGCAGCTTCTTTCAGCAGTTGCCCAAAGATTTAGAAGACTCAGCCAAAGTCGATGGCTACAACACGGTGCAAATGCTCTGGCAAATTGTGCTGCCGATGACGCTGCCAGCGCTGGTGACAACGGGCATTCTCGCCTTTATTTTTTCCTGGAATGAGTATATCTTTGCCCTGACGTTTATTACCCGCGAGAGCATGAAAACTATTCCGGTGGCGGCGGCTCAGCTAGGTGGCACTAGCCTGTTTGAGGTGCCCTACGGCCCCCTAGCTGCTGCCACAATTGTGGGCACTCTGCCGCTGATTGTGCTGGTGCTATTTTTCCAGCGAAAAATTGTGCAAGGGCTAACAGCGGGGTCAGTCAAGGGCTAAGCGGAGTCGGGCTGCAGCGCTAAAGCGCTAACTACGAACTCAAAATTCTTTTAAAACGTCATCTCACGGGCGGTAGCGCTAAAGCGCTCACTACGAACTTAAAACTAAAAGCTAGAAAAACTATGTCAGAACTCAAAATTAAAAACCTCAGAAAAGCCTACAGCCGCCAGATCGTGCCTGTTAAGGATCTGGACTTGCAGGTCAAAAACGGCGAATTTTTAACTCTGGTTGGCCCTTCTGGCTGTGGGAAGTCCACAATTTTGCGACTGATTGCAGGGCTAGAGCAGCCCAGCAGTGGCAAAGTAGAAATCGGGGATAGAGATGTGACAGCCTTATCTCCGGGCGATCGCAACATTGCCATGGTCTTTCAAAGCTACGCCCTTTACCCGCACATGAGCGTCTATGACAACATGGCCTCAGGGCTAAAGCTGCGAAAGTTGGCCGCTGGAGAAGTGCAAACCCGCATTCAAGAAGCCTCACGCGTTTTGGGACTCGACGAACTGCTCGATCGCAAACCTGCTAAGCTCTCAGGTGGCCAGCGGCAGCGCGTTGCTTTAGGGCGGGCGCTAGTGCGTGACCCCGACGTATTTTTGCTTGACGAGCCGCTCAGCAACTTAGACGCGCTGCTGCGAGAGCAGGTCAGGGCTGACCTCAAGCAGATTTTTCAAAAACAAAAGTCTCCCGTGGTCTACGTTACCCATGACCAGACTGAGGCTATGACGCTTTCGTCCAAGGTGGCTGTCTTAAACAAAGGTTTGCTGCAGCAGCTAGACACGCCTGAAGTCATTTACACAAAGCCTGCAAATCGATTTGTAGCTAGCTTTATCGGTAGCCCCCAAATGAATCTGATGACGCTTCCCTGCAGCGGCAATCATGGGCTGCTGGGAAACTTCAAGATTCCTTTGCCTAAGGCAACCCGCTCTCCCCAAGCCATTGGGTTGGGTATTCGTCCAGAGCATGTGCGTTTGGCTCAGCCAGAAGAAAATGAGACCACCGTTCACGGTCAGGTTTTTTTGGTTGAAAACTTGGGCATGAGCTACTTGCTCAGTATTCGCCTAGATGGTGAAGAAACGACGCTGCGGGCACTGTTGCCTTCAGATGCCCACTGGAACAATGAGGATCTGACCTTGGCGCTACCGGGCGATCGCCTTCACTGGTTTGATGCCAAAACCGAGGATCGCATTGGCAACACTTAGAAAGTTTTTAATGAACTTGAATGACTTGCCCAAACTGCTTAAGGGTTTTCAGAGCGCTGTAAAGTTCCTGATTTGAGGTGAAGGGGGCAAATGCCCGCGACAGCTCATGTGCTCACTTCAGATATTAATTTGCTAATTCATTCTTTAGCTTAGCTCTGTGGCTTTAAGCACCCGTGACATTAGCGTTAACGGGTAGATAAAGCCGAAACGTGCTGCCTTTGCTGAGTTCGGACTCAACCTCAATCCGGCCCTGATGCGCAGTAACAATACGGTGAGAAAGATGCAGCCCCAAGCCACTGCCCGCCCGCATGTGATTGCCTTGGCGAAACCATTCAAAAATTTCCTGCTGATCTTCAGCCGCAATGCCGGTGCCAGTGTCTTGAATGATGGCACAGACATAGGGGCTATCTTGGCGATTACTGTCGGGGTTTTCCAACTTGATCTTGATCTGAATAAACCCGTCATCGGTAAACTTAATGGCGTTGCCGATGAGATTGGTGATCACCCGGCGAATCTCTAAACAGTCACCCATAATTTTGCCATCCCAGTCAGTCGCTTTAGTCACCTCGATCAGCTCGAAGCTCAGGCCTTTTTCTTCAGCCAAAGGACGTAGTTCTTCGCCAACGTCTCGAATCAGCTCCTCAAAATCAAAGCGGGCAAACGTCATTGTTTTTTTGCCAGCTTCGTAGCGATAGACCTCCAGCAAAGTGTTGACCATTTGTAGCAGGTTTTGGTTGCTGCGAATAATTCCGGCGATCGCTTCTTGAGCTGTCGGAGCTACCGCACCAAAAGTTTCTTTTTTAAGCAAAGTTAGCATCCGATCGGCGGCTACTAATGGCGTTCGCAGGTCGTGGGTCAGCCGCGAGACAAAATCTTCCCGCTGCCGCATAATTTCTTGCTCAGCATCGATACTGTGCTTCAGCCGCAGCAGCGCCCGCACCCGCGCTAGCAGCTCATCCATATCAAAGGGTTTGCGAATGAAATCATCCGCACCGGTGTCGAGTCCTTTGACTACGCTAGATTCTTCATGGGCCGTGACTAGAAGAATTGGAATAAAGGGCAGATTGGGATTACTGCGAATTTTTTGAGTCACTTCGTAGCCATTCATCCCAGGCATCATCACATCGAGTAAAACTAAGCTAGGCGGCGACTGACGGATTTTTTCGAGCGCTGTGAGGCCGTCTACGGCAAATGCAAGCTGATAGCCTTCTTCTTCAAGAATGGTTTGAACTAAAAATAAGTTGTCGGGAGAATCATCAACCACTAAAATGCAGTCGCTCGTGGCCTGAGCGGAAAGCGACCTATCTGTCCTAAGAGGTTGAAGCATTCGTAATTCTCAAAAGTACTAACGATGGGGCAGGATTTTCTAGTCAGGCCGCGATCGCGGCGGGTAAGCACTTTTTATTAGCTCCTTAGACCCAGCAGCTTAACCGAACTCAAGAAGCTATAACATCGGTTTCTCCGTGAGTCAGTTTATCTTTGTCTGACGTTTTGACGTGGCGAGGGATATCAACCGTAAAAACAGAGCCTTGCCCAGGTTGACTATTAACTTCAATTGTTCCTTTCATCATTTTGACTAAAGAATCAACAATGGCAAGCCCTAATCCGGTACCGGGGTGGCGACGAGTACTGGTTTGATCAACCTGTCTAAACGCTTCAAAAATACCTTTGAGATAGTTAGGCTCAATGCCAATTCCGGTATCGCTAACTTCTAAGCGGATTGTATCAGGCACTAGTCCTATCAATTTAACAGAAACCTGGCCTTCATCTGTGAACTTAATGGCGTTAGATAAAAGATTGACTAAAACCTGACGAAATCGAGTGGGATCGTTCACCACCCAGGCATCCTTTAGCTGAGTGTGCACCTGCAACAATAGGTTTTGCTCCTGAGCTAGCGATCGCAGCTCTTCAGCGGTTGATTCTACCAGGGCTACCAGGTCAAATCTCTCTGGCCTTAGCTGTAGACGACCTGCCTCTATCTTAGAAAAATCAAGAATATCATTGAGCAGCGCCAGCAGATTTTTGCCATTGCTAAGAATGCGCTGCACCATGTCTATATGCTGTTTGGGCAGCACACCTTCTCCACGCCGCAGAAGGATTTGAGAAAAGCCAATAATTGCGTTCATTGGCGTTCTTAGCTCGTGGGACATCGTCGCTAAAAACTCGGATTTCAAGCGAGAAGCCCGAATGAGTTCAATATTTTGGAGCTGAATTTGCTGCCGCTGTCTCTCTAGCTCAGCATTTTGGCGGGTTAAAATTTCATTTTTTTCTCGCAGTTCCTGCTGAGCTAGCTCCGCCTCTAGCTCCGCTTCATAGACTCGAATAGCATTACGCAGGCAGCGTACCAAAGTCCCTGGCGTAATTTTAGACTTAGATAAATAGTCAGAAGCACCTGCCTTCATCAGTTCCACTGCTGTCTCTTCGTCCCCCTGACCTGTTAGCACAATCAGCGGTATTTTGAAACCTGCCTGCCGTAGAGCCTTCACCAGCTCTAAGCCATCCATATCAGGCAGACGATAATCTAGAAAAACGCAGTCAAAAACAGCCTGCTTTAGTGCCGCGATCGCGGATTCGCAGTCTTCTACCTCACCAAACTGTAGCGGCATTTGGGCTTTTTTAAAGGCACGACGAACTGCCAGACGGTCAATTTCGTCGTCATCCACAATCAAAATGTTTAAGGGTTTGCCGGCTTCGGTAGTCGTGTAGGCAGCAGTCAGTTTTTCCATCAATTATTAAGACAGCAATAAACTTACGGCATTTCGCATAGAGTCCAATATTTATTTAAGGTTGCCATTACCTCAGCAAAATTAACAAAAGTAACGGGTTTCAGCAAGTATCCTGCAACATTCAATTTGTAGGCTTCAACCCGATCTTGATCCTGATTAGACGTGGTTAAAACAATTACTGGCGTTAAAGAAAGCTTGGGAGCTGATCGCAGGTTCTGTAAAAACTCGATGCCGCCCATTTTGGGCATGTTTAAATCTAATAAAATCAGTCGCCTATCAGTAGGAATCAGCGGTGAGTCACCCTGAATACCCTGCAGCATCTCTAGCGCTTCTAGACCGTTACCGGCAATATAAAGCGGATTGACAATATTATTTTTTCTAAAAGCCCGCTTGACATTCATAACGTCAACTTCGTCATCTTCAACCAGCAGAATGTTAATTGCTCTAGAGTCCATAGGGCGCGATCGATAGATGATTCATAAAAAATGGCTGAGTCCTTTATATCAACTCTTTAGTAGAATACCTATCTGCTAGGGGATAGAACCTACAGCTTTTTCTTTTCTAACAAAATATTTAGTCATAGCGCAGTGGTTAAAAACCGTCCCCAGGATTAGCGCATTGGCTTTACCGGGGCCAGGTGAAGCGAAATGTTGTTCCTTGTCCTAGCTGAGAGTCTACGGCGATTGTCCCTCCCTCTGTATCAATAATCTTTTTAACAATTGAGAGGCCGATACCGGTATTTTCAGTCTTGTCACGAGCCTCGAGTGTCTGAAAAACTTGAAAAATCTTGTCGTGGTACTGGGGCGAGATCCCCAGCCCGTTGTCGCTAACAGAAAATTCATAGCAGGCACCTTGATCTTGAAACCTGATATCGACTTTGCCCTGAGCCTTGTCGTTATATTTGATCGCATTGCTAATTAGGTTTGAGAAAATCTGACCCAGCATCAGGCGCTTAGTGGTGAGCGTGGGCAGCGCTGGCGGCAGGTTAATCTCGAAATTTTCTGGGGGGGCTAGTGAATCAATCACGTCTTCTAACAGCTCTGACAGGAAGAATGTTTCGGTGGGAACTTCTTTACGGCCAATGCGAGAGTAGGCTAGCAGCCCTTCAATCAGAGCTTCCATACGATGAACTCGTCCCCGCATTAGCTGCATGTGCTCTTTGCTTTCCTCTGGCAGCCGATCGCCCAAGTCTTCTTCTAGCCAGGTGGAAAGGTTGGCGATCGCCCTCAGCGGCGCTTTAAGATCGTGAGAGGCGACATAGGCAAACTGGTCGAGTTCCTGATTGCGTCGCTCCAGCAGCCTAGTGGTGTGCAGGAGTATCGTATTGATTTTGGTCAGCTCATCAGCGCGAGCTTTGAGCATTTCTTGAGCCTGCCTGCGATCGCTGATGTCATCAATAATCCCGACTGCCCCTACAAAAGTGCCCGCTTCGTTGTAATGGGGCTGAATGTCTATTTCTACCCAGCGGTACTCCCCTGAACGAGTTTGCAACCTGGTTTCACGACGCTGCTCTTGTAAATCTTGGGCTGTCTGCTGCAGGCGATCGCGGCACCAGAGCTGATCTTCTACATGAAAGCACTGCCAGAAAAGCTGGCCTAGACTCTCCGATGCTGAAAACCCGGAAATTTTTTGCCAGGACGCATTCAAAAACGTCCAGCGACCTCCAGCATCGGTCTGAAAGATGACCTCGCGGATATTTTCTACAACAGAACGGTAGCGCCGTTCGCTCATGATTAGAGCCTGTCTCGCGGCTTCTATTTCAGCTTTAGAGTGCCGCTCTCGCTTCAGCAGAGCATCCTTCGCCTGGTTGGCTGTCTCCAACTCAGCAGTACGAGCAGCCACCCGAGACTCCAGTTCACTGTTTAGCATCGCTAGGCGGGATTCTATTTGCTTACGGGCCGTGATGTTTAAGCTGACGCCAACAATGCGGTAGATGTCTTCGCCAGAATTGCGCAGCGGGGTCAAAACTGTTAGCCACCACGAGTCTTTGCCTGCAAAAGGCAGCTTTTCTTCATACTCAACCGTTTGTTCTGTCTCAACACAGCTTCTATAGCGCTCCCGGACTGCACCTGCGGTTGCCGCTGGCAATATGTCTTCAGGGGTTTTACCAACGACGCTTTGAGCCGATAGCCCAGTCAAACGCTCAGAAGCCGGATTAAACCCGACGTAGCGAAAGTCTCCGTCGGGCAAAACGTCTACAACAAAAATAGCCTCTCGGACGTTGCTGTAAATGCTGCGCAGAAAAAGCTCTTGGCAGCGTAAAACTTCGACTGTCTGCTCATGATTGATCTGTAGCTGACGATATTTGCGCTGGCTGTCCGCCAGCTGCGCTTGAAGAAGTTGAAGCTGTTGGTTCGCGGCAGGCTGCGATCGCAACTCATCTTCGGAAAACTGAGCCATAAAACATTAACGAAAGATTCGATATAAAACGCTTTAGGGCTGAGCCATAGAAACTGAGATTTCAGCAAATGCTGACTAAAAAGCAAGCCTTTGCAAAATGCCAGACAGCATCAGCTAAATGAAACAGGTCAAACGATCTGCTGAAAATAAGCTCAACATTTCTTTTGATCCCGATGAGGTCTCATATAGATTCAATCACTGTTGATGTAAATCAGTGTATGGCTACAGATAGAGATAGATACCTGCCAAAATGGTCAGAACATTTGACTCGACTATCGGTTTGGGCTGCTGAATCTATCCTGGAGACGCATTCTCCAATATCATCACGGATGTGAGCGAACCTTTGAAATTTTCAATACGGTTAATTTTTTCGAGTCCGTATCCGATAGCTGCACTCCCAATAAATATCTTAAACCAATCGAACCCGGAGGTAGAAATCTGTCTGAAGGTCTATCTGCTCGGGCGTCAAATCGCTCTTCTGTCAGTCACCAAACCGTGGAGGCTCCAGTAATCTGGCTTCATCAGCTACTAACTTCTTGTCTGGTGCTGTCAGCTTTGGCGCAAAATCGTAGCCCAATAGTAGCCTGATCAGCCTCTCAGTTAAGCCAGTACGGGGTGGGTTTGCTATGGCTAAAACTGGAGATGAAGTTAGCTATGGCAGTTCTTGTTAATCTTTGACACAGTGAGGAGAAAACGCTGCATGAGCCAGTCAGAACAAACGATCGGACAGCTCGAACGAGATCTGTCGCAGAGGCTGCAGGCGCTTTATCGCCATCGGCTAGGGCACCGCATTGGTAAAGTCACCTGCCAGATGTTTGAGCAAAAACTCGCTATTGTCTTAGAAGACTCGCTGACTTTGCCCGAGCAGCTCATTATTGAAGATGGCTGTTCAAAACTAGCCGACGAAGTTCACGATCAAATTGAGCGACTGCTGCAGCCTGAAATCAAGAGCCTGATCGAAGAGATCTTTGAGGTCGAGGTTGTAGATCTTTTAACAGATGCCAAGCTTGAGACCGGGCGTACAGGAATGATCGCCGTGTTAGACAAAATTCCAGAGGTTCGTAACCCCGACGCCATTCCTAAAGTCAACAGAAAGAAGGCAGTCACCTAGTCCTCAACAGCGCTCAGCAGGTTAAATGAGTCAGCGGTAGCTGTACTACTGCCATGACGAACGAGGTGAAATAAAGTAAAACCCAACACCCACAACGGTTTCGTTGGGCTGCACCCAACCCAGGGCAGAATGAGGGTTTCAAGAGTTTTGGCAGTCAGCTAGATTGCTACCACGCAGCAGTGAATAGCCGCAGCGGTTTTTTCTACACTGGTTTTGTAGACGTCTCTCACTCAATTGTGGGAAACTAAGCAAAAATAGTAAAATTAGAGAGCATTAGCTAAGCTGCTGGTCTAAAAATGCAGTAAATTTGACTGGAGCCAGCTTTTAAGCCTGTCAGCCGTCTGGCGTTGCAGCGAACTTCACCCAAAACGGTGAGCTTCGAGCGATCGCCTCTACAGTTTAGAACCCTTGATTTTTTGACATGGACACCATAAGAATCGTTTTGATAGAAGATCATGACTTGACAAGGGTCGGCTTGAAAGCTGCAATGCAGCAGCAGCCCGACATGACCGTAGTGGCAGAAACTGGCAACGGCAAAACAGGACTCAGCATTTTACGGGAAATTCAGCCTGACGTAGCCGTCATTGATATCGGCCTGCCCGATATTGACGGCGTTGAGCTAACGCGCCAGTACAAAGAAAGTCAGGGCAAGGAAGCTACTGCTACTAGAATTCTCATTTTGACCATGCATGACAATGAAGAGGCCGTGATGGCCGCTTTTGCCGCAGGCGCTGATTCTTACAGCGTTAAGGACGTCGATATTGAACAGCTCATCGAGGCCATTCGCGTTACCCATGCCGGTAACGCCTGGATTGATCCAACCATTGCCCGAATCGTACTCAACCAGGCCCAACAGCAGCAGGTTGAAATTGCCAGCTCGGCTGACGAAGCCAACAGCGATAGCCAGAAGGCTGACTACGAGCAGGTGCTGGCGGCTTACCCCCTAACCGATCGGGAACTGGAAGTCCTAGAGCTGATCGTGGCAGGCTACAGCAACGCCGCGATCGCCGAGGCACTTTACATCACCGTCGGGACTGTCAAAACACACGTATGCAACATTCTCAATAAGCTCAGCGCCAGCGATCGCACTCAGGCTGCTGTACGAGCACTGCGCACGGGCCTAGTTAGCTAGCGCGCTTCAAAGCGAATACTAGTCTCCAGAGGGATGTATCACTAACGACAGTTTCATAACTTAAACCATAGGGTTAGCTATACAAGGATTTCACCTATGAATTTATTTATGCAAGCGCAGGCAGCGGCTGAGTCTTCGGCTGCTTCAGTATCATTAGGAATAGTCTTCTTTGTGGGCTTTCTGGCAGCAGTAGTCTTGGGTTCAGTGGCCTGGTACAACTCAAAACGACCTGCGGGCTGGGAGAACAAAGAGCGTCCCGATATCGTTCCCAAAATTGATAAGTAACTATTCGGTAAGTTCAGACTGATTTTCTCATTAAGAACAACTGAGACGTGTCTGCGGCTACGTCTTTTTTCTTAGCCCTGTCTGCAACCCTTGATTGACTGATAACAGTTCCTTGCCTAGGGTGGGTAGAACGCAGTGAAACCCACCCTAGGCAAGGAACTGTTGGGTTATGCCCAAGCTTCACCCAACCCTACAGCAGAATCACAGGTTCAAGAGTTTTGTCCGTCAACCAGCTGCAACCCACATCCACAGGTTCAAACTCAGGCCCAACTCAGGCCCAAGCAGCAAGGTTTCCTTAGAATACAAGTGCCGCCTGTGAGAGTACGTCTCTTGGGAGATGCCTGATACTGGCAAAAAAGAATAATAAGCTATGTGAACTATGCTTCTGGCACCTCTAATCAGCTACTGGCTTTAGGGTTTTCAACTAGACATTTCCCAGAGGCTACTAAAGGCTGATTAGAGAACCCACAAAAGCATCAACCATAACAAGGCACGCATTTTCAATAGCTATGGCAACTGTTCGATATTCTACAGATTCGGTACGCAACTATCTCAAAGAGATTGGTCGAGTTCCTCTGCTGACTCACGAGCAAGAGATTTCCTACGGCAATCGGGTTAAACATCTGATGGCTCTAGAAGAAACCCGCGACTCTCTTGTAGAGGAACACAGGCGACAGCCTACGCTCGGCGAGTGGGCCGAAGCTACCGAGCTGACTCCAGAAAAGCTGGAGGCCGCCATTGAAAGAGGCGAGTCTGCCAAGAAAAAGATGGTAGCGGCCAATCTGCGCCTGGTGGTTTCTATTGCCAAAAAGTACACCAAGCGTAATCTAGATTTGATGGATTTGGTGCAAGAGGGTACTATTGGCCTCCAGCGCGGTGTAGAAAAATTTGATCCAGCCAAAGGCTACCGTTTCTCAACCTATGCCTATTGGTGGATTCGGCAGGCGATGACGCGAGCGCTGGCCGAGAAGAGCCGCACCATTCGCTTACCTATCCACATTAACGAGACTCTAAACAAAATTAAGAAGGCCCAGCGGACGCTAGCCCAACAGCTTGGACGCTCTGCGACTGTCGCTGAACTAGCTGAAGACCTTGAGCTTTCTACCAAAAAGGTGCGTCAGTATCTTGGCTACGCCCGTCAGCCCCTGTCCTTAGAGACACGGATGGGTGACAACCAAGATACAGAGCTTGGGGATCTTTTAGAAGACCCAGATTCCTCTCCAGAAGACTTCACCATTCAAACTAATCTGCGGCAGGATCTACAGCAGATGATGTCAGGACTAACGCCTCAGCAGCGAGAAGTCTTGGCTCTGCGATTTGGCCTTGAAGATGGTCGAGAGCTGTCGCTAGCTAAGGTTGGCAAGCAGCTTAACATCAGCCGTGAACGGGTGCGCCAGCTGCAGCAGCAGGCTGTTAAGAAGCTGCGTCAGCAGAGCGGCAATCTTAAAGAGTATCTGGTAGCTTTTTGAGCTACTGAGCTTAGCACCGACGCCTCCTCCAGAGTTTGGCTAATTCGGTGTTATTGGCCGAGCGGCTAAAGGTGAAATACGAGTGCAACTCTGCGCTGCGGCTAGCAGTAGCTGCGAGAAACCCTCCGCCTAAGCTTGAAGAATTGTATTGTCCAAGAGAGGTTATTTTATGACATTAAGTAAACACCGTCGTGCCATCGGCGTTTTCTCACGCGAACGTGACGCTCAGTATGCTTATGAAGAGCTTAAGCAGTCTGGGTTTCCAATAGAGCGAGTTTCTGTGATTGCCAAACAGTCTGATGGCGACACAGCAGGTACAGATCTGACTCAAAAGCCGGGTCATGAGCCGGGTAAAGGTGCGGCTGTTGGGGCTGTAACTGGAACTACATTGGGACTGCTGGGTGGATTGCTGGCGGGCATGGCAACTTTCGCTATTCCTGGCATTGGCCTGTTTATCGGTGCTGGTACAGTGGCAACGACCCTGGCAACGACTCTAGCTGGTGGCGGCATCGGCGCTGTCTCGGGTGGACTGGTGGGTGCACTGGCAGGTTTGGGAATTCCAGACGATCGGGCCAAAGTTTATAGCGATCGCTTAGCTCAGGGGGACTATCTGATCGTAATTGAAGGCACAGCCGACGAAGTTATGCGAGCGCAAACGGTGCTGTTTAACAGTCACGGGCTAGAAGAGTGGGGCGTTTATGACGCTGACAGCGATCGCCCCGGTAGCGCCAACTTGAAACAAGAGGTTTATGACGATTCACGCCATCCCAACCGCTAAGCGCAAGTCGAAGCCTGACAAGAATTCGGCTAATATCTTTCCGCTTCTGTACAGCTATAGATGATACGAACCATAGAAGCTTTCCAACGGAAAGAATGCAAACGCACTTTATCGTTTCGAGAATGAATGACACCGCTCCTGCCTCCTCAACCTTTTCCAGCTGTATTTCTCTGTACGAAACAAACTTGCCTAGCCAATGCCTAGAAGCAGTACAGTCCCTTTTTGGAAAATCAGCCCTGAGATGAACCTTTGGTGTAGAGCTACACTAGAAATAAGATTAAGAAATGTAAAGGTATTTGATGCCGGGTCAAGCAGGGCAGAAGGTAGTGGTGGTCGGGGCCGGAATTGGCGGACTGACGGCGGCAGCGTTATTAGCTAAGCGGGGCTATAGCGTCCAGGTTTTTGATCAGGCGATCGCGCCGGGAGGCTGTGCCTCTACCTTTAAGCGCCGAGGTTTTACCTTTGACGTGGGAGCAACCCAGGTAGCAGGACTCGAACCGGGCGGTATTCATCACCAGATTTTTGCAGAGCTGGGGGTTGAACTGCCTACGGCAGCGCCCTGCGACCCGGCTTGTGCTGTCTATTTACCGGGGGAAACGGCACCCATAAGCGTCTGGCGCGATCCACAGCAGTGGCGGCAGGAACGGCAGCGCCAGTTTCCGGGAAGCGAACCTTTTTGGCAGTTGCTTTCGGCTCTGTTTGACTATAGCTGGCGGTTTCAGTCTCGCCATCCGGTTTTGCCGCCTCGCAGCCTCTGGGATTTTAGCCAGCTAATTCAGGCTGTGCGTCCTGATACCCTGCTGACGCTGCCCTACATTTTCTCAACCGTGGGACAGCTCCTGCGCGGTTATGGGCTAGAGGGCGATCGCCGCCTCAAGACCTTTTTAGACATGCAGCTTAAGCTCTATTCTCAGGTAGACGCTGATGCCACGGCGCTGCTGTACGCGGCCACAGCCTTGGGTGTTTCTCAGGCTCCTCAAGGGCTTTATCATCTTGAAGGCAGTATGCAGATCCTCAGCGATCGCCTGGTAGCTGCTCTAGAGCTGGCCGGAGGGCAGTTGCAGATGCGCCACCGGGTTGAGCAGATTCACGTCAGCGGCGGGCAAGCGGTCGCGCTCACCGTTCGCAATCACCAGGGACAGACCCGGACGGAAGCGGCTGACCATATTATTGCCAATGTCACCCCGCAAAACCTAGTGAAGCTGTTGGGTACCGCCGCTCCCTTAGGCTATCGCCACCGGGTTGAGAAACTGCCGCCGGCTTCTGGCTCGTTTGTGATTTATTTGGGCGTTGACCGGTGTGCAGTTCCAGATGGCTGCCCGCCCCACCTGCAGTTTCTCTATGACTATGAAGGCCCTATCGCCGAAAATAACTCTCTTTTTGTTTCGGTCAGTCGTCTTGGTGACGGGCGCTCTCCTGAAGGCAAGGCTACAGTGATTGCCTCTTCCTTCACAGACATTAAGCTTTGGCAGCGGTCTGATTACGAAGACTTAAAGCAGCAGTACAGCAAAACTGCGATCGCCAAACTCAGCCAATACTTTGATCTGAGTGTGGCTAATCTGGTTCATGTAGAGGCCGCTACGCCCCGAACGTTTCAAAAATTTACAGGTCGAGATCAGGGCATCGTCGGCGGTATTGGGCAGCGAGTTTCGACCTTTGGCCCCTTTGGTTTTGCCAACCGCACCCCCATACCCCAGCTTTGGCTAGTCGGTGATGGTACACACCCTGGGGAAGGCACGGCTGGGGTCAGCTACTCAGCGCTGACGACCGTGCGGCAAATTGAGGCGACCTGAACTCAAGACAGTCTGAGATTTTAGCTACACTAAAGCTATGCTGCGCACAGCTGCCTGTTTTTTCTAGGCAAGGCTGGTATACTCCGACCAGCGTTTGCTTTTCTGTATTGTTGAGCCTGTACTGTTGGTTTTGTTGCCGGGTTAAAGCTTATGACATCTTACGCTACTTCTACCGCACGGGTTGATATGGGCGAACTTCGCCGTCTTAGAGGTCTGCTGCCGCCCGAACTGCAAAGCTGGGTCACCATAGAGCCTGCAACCGACGTGGCTCCGCCGCTGATTACCTGTGAAGAATTGGGTAAAGACCAGGTCGAGGTGCAAATTGATCTGGCAAAGTGGGAGCAGTTGGCCTTAGATCAGCGCAACCTGATGTTCTGGCATGAAGTGGCGCGGATTCAAAACGATACAATTCCCCGTGACGGCTGGGAAATGGCGGCCCTAGCAATTGGTCTAGGCGGGGCCGTGGGTGAACTTTGGGTACAAGATGGCCTGCTGCTGATCTTAGCGCTGGCGCTGTGTGGAATTTCTGGCTTTCGGCTCTATCGACGCAACAACGGGCAAAAGACGCTGCAGGAAGATATCCAGGCCGATGAAAAAGCTATAGCTATTGCGACTCGCTTTGGCTATAGCCTGCCTAACGCATATAAAAGCTTGGGCAGTGCCCTCAAAACCCTAATTGAGCAAACCCCTCGCAAGCGACAGCGCGATCGCTATGTCAAGCGTTTGGATGCGCTGAAAAAGAGTGCCGCTCGGGCCAAAGACAGAGCCAAAGGCGATCGCGCTGGAGCGCTTTAGCAAAGCCAGAGCTGCACAGTCTTTTTCTGGAAGCCGCTGGTGCCGGTAAATCTTTCTGCTGATAGACGGTGGGTGATAAAACTGGCTCTAGGATACGCTTAGAGCGGCTTCCGCGTCTTATTTTTGAGGATTTATGCAGGCAGCCTGGTTGCAGAATAAGAGATTTCTGGGTTTGATAGGCGCTGGAATTGTAGCTGTGGTGCTGCTAGGCTTTTTGCTCCCCGCTCAGGAGTGGGCAGAGGCCATTGATCAGTGGCTGAAATCTCTGGGGCCGTGGGCTTTTCCCGCTTTTGTCCTGGTTTATGTGGTAGCTACGGTGTGCGGCTTGCCCAACATCATCTTTGTACTGATGGCGGGGACTGTCTTTGGCCTGCTCAACGGCGTGTTGTCTGCCTCAGTGGCTGACACTATCGGGGCGATCGCCTGCTTTATTTTAGGCCGCACCCTGATTCGGACTCAGCTAAAATCGCGGATAGCGGGAAATTCCCACTTTGTGCGACTGGATCAGGCCGTTGCCCAAAAGGGCTGGAAAATTCTGCTGCTCAGCCGTCTGGCCCCGGTGATTCCGTCTAACATCTTGAACTATGGGTTTAGCCTGACTCAGGTTAAGTTTTGGCAGTACCTGGTGTGTACGTGGTTAGGAATGCTGCCTGTCTTGAGCTTCTATGTCTATATTGGCTACTTTGGTATCAGCCTGTTGGGCCGTAATACCCAACCTGGTGTGCTGGCCTTGCAGGCCGGGGGACTCGTGGCTGCGATCGCAGCCGCGCTCTATGCAACTCACCTAGCTCAAGCTGCCCTTTCTGCGCCTGAGGCAGACAGTTAGACGCTCAGTTCAAATTACCCTACAAACGGCGACTGCACCTGCTTCAGCAGAGCATAAAAAGGTTGCCAGTCATCCTCTAGCGCGATCGCTTCCCAAACCATCTCTATCCTGGGGCGCAGCAGCACGGTTTGCGGATTCGCTTGCTGTAGCCGCTGAGCCACCGCCACCATTTCGGCCTCGGAAAAGTGCTGTAGGCAGAGATAGTAGGTTCGTCGCCAGTCATCTAGCAAAGTTCTGGCGTCGTCATCAGAAGCCTGCATTGTGGTGCCAAAAATACTGTCTGATCCTTGCCGCCAGCGGGGAGCAAACTGCTGAGCCAGTCCGGTAAAAAAGTCATGATAGCCTACTTGTGCGTGGCTCAAAAGCATTAGCGTTTGGTTCAGCAGCTTTTCTGCCAGCTCCAATGGCAAAGCCTCAAACCCTAACTTGGCCAGCATTCGTCGTTGATAAGCCTGGTGATAGTGCGCTTCAAACTGAGCCAGCCCTGCTTGCAAATCTTCAGCAGGCATGATTAAAGCCAGCGGCTTTTGCAGCATCTTCAGGTTCCACTGGCAGATTAAGGGCTGATTGGCGTAGCTGTAGCGGCCAAAATAGTCAAAATACGCTGCCGTAAACTTGGGATTGTACTGATCCATAAAGGCATAGGGGCCATAGTCGAAGCTCTCTCCCGTAATCGACATATTGTCGGTGTTAAGAACCCCATGACAAAAACCTACTGACATCCACTGGGCTACTAGCCGCGCTGTTCGCTGCACCAGCTCAGCATAAAACTGCCCGTAGCGATCGCGCTCATCGTTCACCGCCAACAAATCAGGGTAGTAAACCTCAATTACGTGCTCTAGCAGACGATCAATCAGATCAGGCCGACGATAATATTCCAGCCGCTCGAACGTGCCAAAGCGGATATGAGAACGGCTAAAGCGCACCATTACAGACGATCGCGTCGGCGAAGGCTCATCTCCCCGCCAGAGATTTTCCCCAGTTTCAATCAGGCTCAGACAGCGAGAGGTGCGTACCCCAAGGGCGTGGAGCGCCTCAGACGCCAGCACCTCCCGGATGCCGCCTTTGAGCGTTAGGCGACCATCCCCGCCGCGAGAGTAGGGCGTTGCTCCCGATCCTTTGGTGCCAAAGTCGTAGAGTTCGCCATCGGTACCGCGTACCTGCCCGTAGAGAAAACCACGCCCGTCACCCAGGAAAGCGTTATATTCACCAAACTGATAGCCATGATAGCGCAGGGCCAAAAAGGGTTCGCGTCCCTGAAATTGCCCAAAAGCTGCAGTGAAGTGTTCATCCGTAACCGTGTCGGGTGCTAGCCCAAGCTGTTGTAGAATCTCATCGTTGCGAAACCGCAGCGTATGCTGAGGAAACTCTGCAGCCGGGACAATATCATAGTAGTCATCTCCTAGCGCTTCTAAGGCAGGTTCATAGCAGAGATCGAGCAGAGGATTAGCAGCAGAGTCCATTAGCTTAGAGGCAGGGCAGCATCAGAAATTATGACAGCTTGTGATGAAGGCCGCATAGCTGCTAGCTTAAGGCAATTCAGCCCTAAGCTGTAGCAGTCAAGTTTACAGCCGCGATCGCCCTTTAGTCTTCAGGCGTCACTATCGTCAGTATTGAGACAGGGCTGTACCGTCACAATTTACTATTGATGGGGTTGCCGTGCCAAAAACAACGAGTGGAGGAAAGCACAGCGGGATACAAAAACGTCTGCTAAGTACCATCGGTACCGACGCTAGCAAGTAGAAGCGTTTCTGGAACTGCGCTGTACTTTTGAGGGGCGATCGCTAGTGCCTGACATCTCATGAGAAAAACTCTTTGGAAAAATATTTTTTTAGAATCTGGAAGATTACGGCAGTGTAGTCTGGTATTTTATCGATTGAAGGCACTTTTGAGGCTACATCAGCCACTGAAGCATCCATAAATCCGTTTTAGATATAGCTCCTACCAAAGAGGTTCGTAACATGGCACTACCTGGCAGAAATTCGAGAACTCGCGTAGGTGGCTTTCTTCATGACTTTAGAGAGTTTGCGCTGCGCGGCAACGTGGTTGACCTGGCGGTTGCCGTCATCATCGGCGGAGCCTTTGGCGCAATTATTTCTTCGTTTGTAGCAGATATTCTCATGCCTGCGGTGATCAACCCGTTTCTGTCTCAGGCCGGAACCGACTGGCGCGAGGCCACTATCGGCCCCGGCATTAGAATTGGCAGCTTCTTGGGCACCGTGGTTGACTTCATCATCATTGCCTTTGTGCTGTTTCTGGTAATTCAGTTTTTTGAGCGACTGAAGCGTCAAGAGGAAGTTGAAGCCGCCCCTGCTGAACTTACGGTTGAAGAGAAGCTCAACGTCACCTTAGAACGGCTAACCCAGGCGATTGAGTCCCGGCAAATTCCCTAAAGCGGAGCGCTATGGCTATCTTATTCCGACTGTGAGAAGACTTTCTTGGCCGAGAAAGCCTTTCACAACTTCCTTCCCCCACAAATGGTTTAGGACTGCTGTAGCAGTCTGAGCTAATGGGTAATCAGTAAGGGCCAGAGCAAGGCCACTAGGGCGATCGCGCTTAGATGCTGCGGCCACATCAGCCTGAGCGACTGGCGGACGATTTTCTGGGTCAAAACGATGCTGGACAAGGCTCCAAAAACGAGGACTGCGCTTTGCAAAAAGGCAATCACTGCCGGATGAGCCACATAGACAGGCACTCCTTCACCACTTAGGCCAAACGTCGCCAGACCCACCGAGAGAATCTGACCGCCCTCCCCCAGTCCTAGACTGAGATAGTAGGCCAGGTTGGCTGCCAGCACCAGCGGCAAATAGCCATAGGCAAGGCTGACAAAGCTTTTGGGCGAGTAGCTAGTCGTCAGCTTGAAGACGAGCCGGGTGAGGCCGTAGGCAGCGAAGGGCAGCAACACAGGCAGACTGAGAGTGGCTATCGAGGCGATCGCGTGAATGCCAAAGTTCTCTAAATTTAGGCCCAGTCGCTGATTGATCAGCGGCAGTCGGTGCAGAAACACCGCGCCCAACAGCAAAAACAGCAGCGCCACCTCATAGCTGCGGGGGACATGGGTCGTCCATAGCTCGATTCCTGGGGGGCGCAGGTTGACCTCAACCGAGCGGTGAGGGCAGGCTTTGAGACAGGTCATGCACAACACACAGTCGCGGTTGTCTTCTAGCTGAGCCGGGTGAGAGTACAGCGGACAGCCGTTGGTTTCCTGACCTTCGCCTTTGCGGGGGCCACCTTTGTAGCACTGATAAGTGGTGCATTCGGCTGAGCAGGTGCCCTGCTGTGCCCGCAGCTCCGTCACAGACAGTTTGGCAAACAACCCGTTCATGCCCCCAATCGGGCAGAGATAGCGACACCAAAACCGCCGCTCAAAGATGGCAGAAAAAATCATGGCCCCAGCGGTAATCAGCAGCAGCAGGCAGGCCGACAGGTAAGCCGTATCCTCTAAGTTCCACAGCTCCTCCCACAGCAAAATCAGGGCAAACAGACCAAACAAAAACCAGCCACCCCAGCGCTCAGCTTCCTGTCGCGGCCACTGCTTCAGCTGTCGCGGCACCAGCCATAGTGAGAGCTTCTGCGTCACTTCGCCGTAGATCATAAACGGACACACCGCGCACCACAGTCGGCCTACAAAGGGGAAACCCAGCAGCACCAGCGGCCACCACCAGGCCCAAAACATATTCAGCGCAAAGTTCTCTTGGCGGTTTTGCGGCCCAATAAAGAGAACCGCCACAATAAAAGCAAAGAAAGGTAGGGTAAAACCGTAGTTCACGCGATCGGGCCACCAAGGGCTACGCAAGAAATTACGCAGGCGGGGGTAGGTGTTGAGCAGATTTAGCCGGAACTGTTTTTTGCGCCCCTGGGAAGGCCAAATAATCTCTTCGGTGATACTGTTGTTAGCCCCAGCCATCTGTGACAGAGAACGCTCTACTAGGCTGGATAGCTCCCGCAGATTGTTAGGAAAGTCGTAAGCCTGTAGCCGCCGCAGGGCTGCGGTTGTCAGCCTGGGTTTGTCAAGGCCCCGTGCCCGACAGATCAGGCTGATGTAGTAGCCAACGTAGTCTTGAATGTCAGCTTTGCGCAGTCGCAGCGGCGGTACTTTAATCACCTGGCCCACGAGCAGGTTGATCTGGGGCAGGGGCTGCTCTGAAATAATGATGATGCGGACCTGGGAGCTTTTGGCCTCAGCGGCGTCAGCCTCAGCTCGGCTGACGGGGGTATAGGTATTGGTTTGGAGCAGGTGGGCGATCGCGCTCAGCAGTTCTGGGGGCAGCTCTTGCAGGTTATTGAGAATTAGCGTTCCGCTTCCTAGAGCCTCAATCAGACCGGGCTTGCCTCCGGCCCGACCCAACAAATCCGCGCCGCTGGCCTGTACCTTAGAGCATTCCACCTGAATTACGGCTTCACGGCGATCGCCAGAGCCATAGTGAATCAGAGCCGCAATGTTGTCTTTTTCTAGCCCTGGTTCGCCAAAAATAATTGCAGAGTCTCGACGCTCAGAAGCAGCTTTAATCTGCGATCGCAGCCGTTTGGCATAGCGGCTGCGGCCAATAATACCCCGTCGCGCTTTGGTCACCAGATAGGGCCGCAGAATAGTCTGTCGCTCTTGCTCAAAGCTAAGCTGTGAGGCCAGCTGCTCAACTTCGGCGGCAAGCTGCTGGGTAAATAGCTGGGTCATGGCCGGGTAGTCTTGGGCTACCTGCCAAAATTCAGCAACGGGAACAAAGAAAAACTCGCACTCGCTCAGGGTGGTGAAAGTTTTTTGGGCAGGCTGATTGAGCAAAAGCGCCTGTAAGTTGATGACTGCACCGGGTAAAAGGCTGACGGCGCTGGGGCGATCGCGGTCGCTTTCGACTTTGCCCTGTCGCAAAATCCACAGGCCGTTGGGGGTGTCATCAAGGGTGACAAAGCGTTGTTCAGGGGCGATCGTGCGAGTTTGCAGCAGGGGCGCGATCGCGGCCAGTATTTCTTGGTTGAGGATGTTGAGGGCGGTACGCTCTTGCAGCCAGGTAATACGCTCAGCAGCGGCCATAAGATCAAGCCTTCGATCAGGATATGCTGATCTTCGTTCACTTCATCAGCTCTCGTCAAAAAATATGATGCAGCTCTCTGAACTTTGGATGCCGCTAGCGCTGCTGGGAATAGTTGTGCTGGCAGCGATCTACTTTGGCCGTCTCTAGCACCTGCTTCATAATCTCTTCCTCTATTACCCTATAGGTCTTGACGATGTACCAGCCGCTGCTGAGTACTGCCTGAAACCCTCACTCCACTCAGCACAGCAACATCTTCTTCGGCTCGTGCATAAGCCTTGTTGGCGCTCAACAGCAGGCAGCAATTCTTGACCTCTAGCCGTTGACTCTGTTGCTCACTTAGGCTCAACCCCCTGACGGTGCTTTGAACCTGCCGCTTTCGCCCACGGGTTAGCCCGCTGCTTGTGCGGATAAAAAAAGTCCGATGTCAGGCCCCACTGTCTCCAGCAAATGGTTCCAAACAGCGACTTTTATCCCTTCAAGGGTCTTGACTTGCTCAGGGTCAGTCTCTTCGTATAACAGTTCGGCTATCTTCTCAGCATGAGCTTGGATTTGAGCACGCTTGTCGGCATCCATCGGACTGACTCCAATACAATCAGGGGTACTGATAGCTTAGCGCTGATATCCTCACCTACATCCTAAGTACTTATACTCATCGCAAAGGTAGGATGCACCTAACATCACCAGCTCCTCTTCATGCCGCCACAATGAGCGACAGTGTTTTTTTGGGCGTGAAGTGCATCCAGACTGAAGACCACACCACTCAGGTGGAGCTTCTCCAGCAAGTACTGCACCACCTTCAATTCGCTCGTTTCGGTGGTGGTTAGCGCCGCTAAATCAACGGTGATCCCTTGGGCTTGAGCAAAGACACTGACGAGTCCGACAAAGCGCGTTTTGCCGTCATCCTCGGTGATGGGTTGTCGAATCCGTTTCCCGTCAATGGCATAGACATCGTCGTCAACGGTGAGATGTTGGCGCATCCATTGAACGATGGCACCGCTGAGCGCGGCAAAGTCAAGCCCGATATGCGCTCGCCGGAACGTCGAAAAGGAAGGTAAGGCGTCGAGTTCAATCTGCAATAAGCAAGCCACCTCTGAACCATAGCGTTTTGCAAACTCCTCTAGGGGGCGATTTCCCTGATACCCCGCTAAATTGCCCATCACCATGCAGACCAAAATGATCCATAACGGATGGCGTTTCCCACGCGCCTGACGGTAATCCAAGACCGTCTGTAGAGTTTCGATCAGGTTCATGGCAACACTGGCGATAGAGGGTGCCTGACAGCATAATTTTTATCTCATCATAGTGAATCAGCCCTGCCTCTTTGGTGAGTCTGCTCTGGCGACGCTTGGCTTTATCTTTTTAATTGTGCTGCTGGGTTAAAAATTAATAGTGCACTGCGGCAGGCGCTGGTTTCAGTATTTATGAACAGTGGGTTTGCTGCTTGAATGCAGCAAACCTCAAAGTTTAAAGATCGAAAGCCTAAAGAACTAAAACCTTTACAAAAGGCTCTGATTTTCTGAGCATAGAAAAGGTTTAGAAATTACGTTAGGAGCAGGTATCTGTGGAACGCACATTCCTGATGATTAAGCCCGACGGGGTTCAACGGGGACTCGTTGGTGAGATCATTCGTCGCTATGAGGTAAAAGGGTTCACCCTGGTAGGGTTAAAGCTGATGCAGGTTTCTCGTGAGCTGGCTGAAAAGCACTATGACGTTCATCGAGAGAAGCCTTTTTTTGGTGGCTTAGTAGATTTCATCACGTCTGGCCCAGTGGTAGCAATGGTTTGGGAAGGCGAGGGCGTTGTCGCCTCAGCCCGCAAGCTGATTGGCGCTACGAACCCGCTGTCGGCTGAGCCGGGTACGATTCGAGGTGATTACGGTGTGACCATTGGCCGCAACCTTATTCACGGGTCAGATGCGATTGAAACAGCCCGCTCTGAGATTGCGCTTTGGTTTGGTGAAGATAATCTAACAGGCTGGAAACCCAGTCTGAAAGACTGGCTGTACGAATAGGAAAAGGGCTTTTAGCCACCTCAACACCAAACCAGGTTGTTAGAGTTTTATGCCAGGCTGCTAGCTTGGCATTCTTTTTACGAGGCGGGGTCGTCTTGAGCTAAGGGTAAAGCCACTCTTTCGGTTTCAGCGTCTTGCTTAAAAATCTCTAATTTTGCATCAGAGGCTATCTGCTCGCCCGCCAAAGACGAGGCTGTGGGAGAGTCTGGCGCTGAACCGTTGGTTAACTTGCTGTCTGGTTTCAATGACTCCAGCGCTGACGCTGACTCAGATAAGGGTTTGCGATCGCTAGCAGCGGTTGTCTGTATTACTTCGGCGTCAGCAACAGATCGTTTCTCAGAAAATCCCCAGATAAACAGGGCAGCAATCAGACTCACCATCAGCCATTCGGGCGGCACCCAGTTTTCGTTGATGACGCGAATCAGCAAGCGAGTGCCTACAAACGCAACCGTAATGTAGCCTGCATCCTCCAAATGCACGTAGACCTGCAGCCAGCCAATAAACAGCTCCGCCATAAACCGCAGAGTAATTACCCCAATCGCACCACCCAATAGCACCAGCCAGATCTCCTGAGAGAGCGCGATCGCCGTCGTGACGCTATCGAGGGAGAAAGCTAAGTCCGTTAGCGCAATCATCGGCACAGCCTGCCATACGGAGCTAAAGCGAGGCCCGTGATGTTCGGCGCTGTCTTCTTCATTTGACGAAAAATACTGATAGGCTAGCCACAGCAGATATAGAGCGCCTAAAACCTCAAACTGCCAAAATTGCAGCACCCATCCTGCCGTTAGAATAAGGCAAACGCGCAAAACGAAAGCGACTACCAGCCCGACATTGAGGGCGCGGCGCTCCATTTCTTTGGAAGCAAGGCCCTGAGCGATCGCCGCTAGCGCAATAGCATTATCGGCTGACAGCACCGCTTCCAGCGCAATCAGCACCAAGAGCAGGAGCAGCGTGTCCATGCCGAGGTTGGGAGAAAAATCTAGTAGACGATCTAGGGGCATTCAAAACGGATGGGTTGGGTGTACTCAAGCAAAATCAAAAACAGAGCATGAACCAGCAGTCTGTTAAGACGCCTGACGATGGCTATGCTCAAAGCTTTAAGCAGTAACCTGAAGGGGTCGTCTGCTATACAGTTTAAAGTTTAATGACTTCTAAGTGATCTGGTGATTCATTCTTTAATTCAGCAATTGCGCGATCGCTATCCTATGGGTAGCCTAACAGCAGATCTGCTTATGCTGCATGACAACCAATACATTGTCCGCGCTGTCGTGCAGCTTGATCGCAGCGTTGTGGCGACCGGCATGGCGGCTAGTTCAGATTTAGCCCAGGCAGAAGATTTGGCTAAAAGCCGTGCCCTTCAGTCTTTAGGGCTTGAGGCAAAACCGGAAGCGATGCCTCTCTTATCGGCTGACCTGCCGGTTCAGGCCGAAGACTTAAAAGCTGCTAACCCCCAGCTCCAGACAGACAGGCTAGAAACAGAGCTGCCGCTGACCGGGTTCTCAGCCGAGCGATCGCCTCAGCTAGAAGAGCAGCAGCCGTCAAATACCAATATTTTGCGTCCTCCTGAAGCGCCCTCAGGGGATGAGGTGAGCGATCCGTTTCCTTTACTATCGCTCCCGGCTGAGCCGCCAGAACCTTTCCTGCCAGATCCATCTGCCCCGTCAAAAGCCCCAATTGAATCGCCTACGCTCAATACCGGGCCAGTTGATCTTTCAGATATTCTGGCGCAAACAGATGTAGAACTGCGGCGTCTGGGCTGGTCAGTGCAGCAGGGACGAGAATTTCTGGAGCAAACCTACAGTAAGCGATCGCGCCATGACCTTAGCGATGAGGAACTGCTAGAGTTTTTGCTCTATTTAGAAAAGCAGCCTGCGCCTATAGAACATTAGTTTTGCTTAGTCTCAGCCATCGCCAAAATTTTTTCAGCCACATTTTTGGCAACAGGCATCACTGAAAGGCGATTCCCCCGCTTTACCACCAGCAGCTCTTCGGGGCTAAAGGTTTGCTTCAGTCTATCGAGCAAAATATAGTCGGCAAAAGTTTTAAGATAGCCTACCTTTACCGTCTGCCAGCGCGGATTTTCAGGCGTTGATTTGGCATCATAGTAGGGACTTTTTGGCTCAAACTGGCTGGGATCATTGAGGCTAGCCTCAATGACTGCCATCAGTCCGGCAATCCCTGGTAGCTTGGTGTTGGAATGGTAAAAAAAAGCGCGATCGCCTACCTGCATCTGCCGCAAAAAGTTGCGAGCCTGATAGTTACGCACCCCGTCCCAAACCTCAGCTCGATCTCGCTCCAGATCGCTAATGCTATAGACGTTGGGTTCAGACTTCATCAGCCAGTAGTTCATCAGGGCTTAGCAGTGTTAAGAGCTGAGCCTGCGCCAGCGTAGAAGGCTGTAGCGCAGCTTGGCGTTTTTCCCCAGCATAGGTCAAGTCAAGCAGCAGCGGCTGCGGTGGCCAATAGCTGAGCTTGTCAGCCCACTCGATTGCAACAATTCCAGGCTTTACCTCTATCCCTTCCCAGTAAATTTCTAAATGCAGTGACTCTACCCCTGATGCTTCTAAGCGATAGAGGTCTACATGGTAGAGGGACAAGCGCCCTGTCAAATACTCATTCACCAGGGTAAACGTGGGGCTATCAATCATCTCTGTAATTCCCAGCCCAGCCCCGATTCCCTGCACCAGTGTCGTCTTACCGCTACCCAAATCCCCCCGCAGCAGCAGCACCGTACCCACAGACAGCGATCGCCCTAGCCACTGCCCCAGCCTCCCCGTCGCCACCGCATCCGGCAGCACTAGTTCCACCTTGTCCAATCTCCCACTCCCCAAAACCTCATTCCATATTGTTTAGCGCTAAAGCGCCAACTACGAACTTAAAACTCAAAACTTTCCTAGAGCGTCATTCCATATTGTTTAGCGCTAAAGCGCCAACTACGAACTTAAAACTCAAAACTCAAAACTAACCCCACTCCCTCATTTTCCCCTTTCGACATACCCTATTGACATGATTATCACGGTTGCCAGCTTTAAAGGCGGCGTCGGTAAAACCACGACGGCTATTCATCTGGCTGCTTTCTTTCAGGGGCAGGCAGAGACACTGCTGATTGACGCCGATCCCAATCGGTCGGCGCTGAACTGGGCCAGTCGGGGAGATCTGCCCTTTGAGGTGATGGACGAATGGCAGGCCGGACAGAATAGCCGTGCCTATGGCCATGTGGTAATTGATACTCCAGCGCGCCCGGTTCCAGCTGATTTGGCCGCTTTAGCAAGTAGCTGCGACCTGCTGATCTTGCCCACAACGCCCGACATTCTAGCCCTTGATGCCTTGGTGCTGACGGTAGAGTATCTGAAGCAGATTCAAATGTGCGGCTATCGGATTTTGCTGACGGCGATTCCGCCAAAGCCGAGTAGAGCAGGTGAAGACGTTAGAGCAATGCTCAAAGAAGTTAATTTACCCATTTTAGAGGCGGGCATTCGCCGGGTAGCCGCGTTTCAAAAAGCAGCCTTGGCCGGAGTGCCTGTTTACGCAGTTAAAGATCCTAGAGCAGAGCTAGGCTGGCAGGATTATGAAGCCGCAGGTGAGGAAATTTTGCGTGATTTTAGCCAATCTCTCTCCGTAGATCCTGGTGATTTGCCTGATTTCTAAGTTAAGTCTGTGAAAGTTTTACATAGGCTCAATGAAGAAGTGGCTAAACCCCGTATAGCCACTCTGCCCAATGTAGGATTAGTAACAGCAAAGATTTCATCTGACCTATGGTAGATACCGCTCCTCGCTTTACCCCCAAAGCGTTTGACCTTAAGGACTTCTCTCCTCCCTTGGATCACGATCGCATTTTGGCTGCTATTGATGTGGGCACTAACTCAATTCACATGGTGGTGGTCAGAATTCAGCCGTCTATTCCAGCGTTTACAATTGTTGACAAAGAGAAAGACACCGTTCGCCTGGGTGATTTTGAAAAAACCGGTAATTTGACGGACGATGCAATCAGGCGAGGTATCTCCGCCTTGAAACGCTGCAAGGCGATCGCCTCTAGCCTACAGGCCGAAGACATTGTAGCGGTTGCCACTAGCGCTGTCCGAGAGGCCGGAAACGGTTGGGAGTTTATTCAGCGGGCTGAGCGAGAAGTAGGTCTGGCAATCAATTTAATTTCTGGCACAGAGGAAGCCCGACGAATCTATTTAGGCGTTTTGTCCGGGATGGAACTGCAGGGACAGCCTCACGCCATCATCGATATTGGCGGCGGCTCGACTGAACTGATTTTGGGTGACGGTCAGGCCCACCGTTTTTTGAGCAGTACGAAGGTAGGGGCTGTGCGCCTATCGGCCCAGTTTGTCCATAGCGATCCGATTAGCGATCAGGACTATACCTACCTCTGTGCATATGTGCGCGGCATGTTGGAGCGACCAGCCGGTGAACTCAAAAATCACCTCAGTTCAGAGGAGACGCTAAGGGCAATTGGCACATCTGGAACCATTGAGTGCTTGGCGGCGATCGCCGCCGATGAAGCCTTGGGGTTTATCCCCGATCCGCTCAACGGCTACCAGATGTCCTTAGCGGCGTTGAAAAAAATTGTCGATCGCCTGCGCCAGATGAGCTATGAGCAACGGCTCTCGCTGCCAGAGATCTCAGATCGGCGGGCAGAGATTATTTTAGCTGGGGCAATTATTTTGCAAGAGAGTATGGCTCTACTCGGGGCTGAGTCAATCACCGTCTGTGAACGAGCGCTGCGAGAAGGGGTAGTGGTTGATTGGATGTTAAGCCATAGCCTGATCGAAGATCGACTACAGTATCAGGGATCAGTGCGGCAGCGCAGCGTGATTAAAATTGCCCACAAGTATCGGGTCGATATGCCTCACAGTGAGCGGGTGGCTCAGTTTGCTTTGACCCTGTTTGATCAGCTTAAAGGTCAGCTACACAACTGGGATTTTCCAGAACGACAGCTCTTGTGGGCGGCGGCTGTTTTGCACAATAGCGGCCATTTTGTCAGCCATTCAGCCCACCACAAGCACTCCTATTACCTTGTTCGCAATGGCGAACTGCTGGGCTACACAGAAGCAGAAATTGAAATCATCGCCAACCTAGCCCGCTATCATCGCAAGAGCTTTCCTAAAAAGAAGCACGATAATTACCGCAATTTGCCCACCAAACACGCTCGGCAGGTCGTCGAAGAGCTTAGCCCAATTTTGCGCTTAGCTGTTGCCCTCGATCGCCGCAGAATGGGCGCGATCGCTGAGGTGATCTGTCACTACGACGAGGCGGCTAAGCAGCTACAGATCAATCTAACTCCCGCCAATCCCAGCGACAGCTGTGAGATTGAACTGTGGAACCTGGACTATAAGAAAGACAGCTTTGAACAGGAATTTGGTGTTGAAGTGGTGGCCTATCTGGCACCGAATTTGTAAGGCTGAGTTGCGTTTTGTGATTGGAGCAGTTCACAAACTGCTCTAATGTTTCCGCAGTGTCTAGGATAGAAATAGTTGCTAAAGGCATTGTCATGGGCAGCGCGATCGCCCCTAGAAAAACTTCAGAACAGCCCCAGTCAGCTAATCGCTTGGTCAGGTTGTATCAGTCATCAATTGGTAAAAAGCTGATCACGGGCGTGACCGGGTTGGGATTGGCAATTTTTGGGCTGGTTCACATGCTGGGCAACTTAACTTTGCTGGCTAGCCCAGAAGCTTACAACGAGTATGCCTATCACCTAGAGCAGTGGGGACTGTTGCTCTACGCGATTGAGCTGATTTTACTGACGTTTGTGATTTTTCACGCGCTGCTGGGTATTCAAATTTACCTGGGCAAGCTCAAGGCCCGTCCCGTTGGCTATCAAACCTATACTTCCACCGGAGCGCCCAGCCTCCAGTCTCTCAGCTCTCGCACAATGATTTTAAGCGGGCTGGGGCTGGGGGTTTTTCTGGTCTTTCACCTGATGGCCTTTAAGTTTGGCCCCTACTACAGCACGGTGCTGGCCAACGGCAGCGCAGGCCGCGATTTGGCCCGGCTGGTGCTGGAGAAATTTCAAACGCCGCAGTATGCTTTTGGCTACAGCGCCGTCATGATTTTGCTAGGCTTGCACCTGCGTCACGGCCTCTGGAGCGCCTTGCAGTCTTTGGGGGCGATGAGTGCTGGGGCTAAGCCGCTGATCTACAGCTTAGGGACGGGGCTGGCGATCGCAATTGCGGCTGGCTTTATCGGCCTGCCCCTGGCTGTTTATTTTGGTCTGGTAGGTTAGAGCTGCCGCTGCTCGGGCGTAGAATTCTGCCTTTCTTATCTGTATGCAACCTGCTGTAACAATTTTGTTTCGGTTACAAATTTCATGAATCTCGATCCGTGCCTTCCTGACGGCCCACTCACAGAAAAATGGGACAGCTTCAAAGAGCATTGTTCGCTGGTCAGCCCTAATAACAAGCGCCAGCATACCGTTTTAGTCGTTGGCACTGGTCTGGCCGGAGCCTCAGCTGCCGCTACGCTAGCTGAACTGGGCTACCGGGTCAAAAGCTTTTGCATTCAAGACTCACCCCGCCGCGCTCACAGCATCGCCGCCCAGGGCGGCATCAACGCTACCAAAAACTATCCCAATGACGGCGACTCGGTATGGCGGCTGTTTTACGACACTATTAAAGGCGGTGACTATCGCTCCCGCGAAGCTAATGTTTATCGGCTGGCCCAGATCAGCAGCCAGATTATTGACCAGTGTGTAGCCCAAGGCGTCCCCTTTGCGCGGGAGTATGGCGGTCTGCTGGCAAACCGCTCCTTTGGCGGGGCGCAGGTTTCTCGCACGTTTTATGCGCAGGGGCAAACTGGGCAGCAGCTTTTACTGGGAGCCTACAGCGCCCTGATGCGGATGGTGGCGGCAGGACGGGTGGAAATTTTGGCCCGCCGAGAAATGCTAGATTTGGTTGTCATCAACGGACAGGCGCGAGGAATCGTAGCGCGCAACCTAATTACTGGAGAACTGGAGCGCCACGCCGGAGACGCGGTGCTGCTGGGTACGGGCGGCTATGGCAATGTGTTTTATCTCTCCACTAATGCTAAAAACTCCAACGCAACGGCGGCATGGCGCTGCTACAAGCGGGGGGCGCTGTTTGCCAACCCCTGCTACACCCAGATTCACCCCACCTGCATTCCGGTGTCAGGTAGCTATCAGTCGAAGCTGACGCTGATGAGCGAGGGACTGCGCAATGACGGTCGGGTTTGGGTGCCTAAAGATCCTCAAGATCAGCGATCGCCTGAGCAAATTCCTGAGGGCGAGCGCGACTATTATCTAGAGCGCAAATATCCTAGCTTTGGCAATCTGGTGCCCCGCGATGTGGCCTCGCGCAATGCTAAGCAAATTACCGATGAGGGGCGCGGCGTCGGCGAGACGGGGCTATCGGTCTATCTGGACTTTCAAGCTGCGATCGCCCGCTCAGGCAGACACACGATTGCTGAGCGCTACGGCAACCTGTTTGAGATGTATCAGCGCATTACGGGGGAAAATCCCTATAAGGTGCCTATGCGAATTTACCCAGCCGTTCACTACACGATGGGCGGGCTGTGGGTAGACTATCACCTGATGAGCACGGTACCGGGGCTGTTTGTGCTGGGGGAGGCCAATTTCTCTGATCACGGGGCCAATCGACTGGGGGCGAGTGCGCTGATGCAGGGCCTAGCAGACGGCTATTTTGTCATTCCCTACACCCTAGGCGACTATATTGCTCAGGCTAACTTACCTGCTGTTGAAACTACACATGCAGCCTTTGATGAAGCTGAAGCGACTGCTCACAGCCGCATTCAAAAGCTGCTGAGCATTGGCGGCGATAAAACCGCGATCACATTTCACCGTGAGTTAGGCAGGCTGGTTTGGGACAGTGTGGGGATGTCACGCAATCGGGCTGGACTAGAAGGGGCGATCGCGGCGATCGCTGCCCTGCGCCAGGAATTTTGGCAAAATCTGCGGGTGCCGGGTAACGCCAACACCTTAAACAAAAACCTAGAGTTTGCCGGACGGGTAGCGGACTTTATGGAGCTAGGCGAACTAATGGCCCGCGATGCCTTACAGCGAGAAGAATCTTGTGGTGGACATTTCCGCGAAGAGTACCAAACCTCAGAAGGCGAAGCCCTCAGAGATGACGAAAATTTTTCATTTGTCGCCGCTTGGCAGTATCAGGGAGACGATCAGGTGCCAATGCTGCATCCAGAACCGCTAACCTTTGAAAACGTACACCTGACCCAGCGTAGCTATAAGTAGGCGGCCTAGATCAGCTACTGCGTTTACCTCAAGGAGATAGAGCCGATGAAAACACTAGAGGAAATCAAGCAATGGCTGGGGCAACATAAGCCCTTGTTACAAGAACATTGTAAAGTTCGGGAATTAGGGGTTTTTGGCTCTTATGTTAGACAAGAACAGAGCAAAACTAGCGATGTGGATGTGCTAATAGAGTTTTTTGAGACACCGAGCTTATTGAAATTTGTCAATTTAGAGAATTACCTCAGCGACAATCTGGGAGTCAAGGTTGACCTAGTACACAAGGCTGGATTAAAGCCACGCATTGGAGAACGGATTTTGGCAGAGGTCATCTACCTGTGAGCAGACGGCAAATTGAGGACTACTTACAGGATATTTTGGATGCTGTAGCTGCGATCGAGCAGTTTACCGCAGGTATTGAGTTTGAGGGGTTCTCGCAGAATTTAGAAAAGGTGTTTGCGGTTTCAAGGGCGATCGAAATCATTGGCGAAGCCGTGAAGCGCGTCCCAGACTCAGTAAGAAGCCAATATCCTGATATTCCCTAGCGAGATATTGCCGGAATGCGGGATAAACTAATCCACGGTTATTTCAACACGGATGTAGAAATTATTTGGAAAGCAGCTCAGGAAGATGTCTCTCAGTTGAAAACAATGATTTTGGTAGTCTTGAGAGACTTAAAAAACCTATCTTAATAAGGAACTAAAAAATTAATGAGTAGAACCTAAGCAGTCATGATGGAGGGAGCATGGATGTGCCGCTTGAGTTTGCGGTTAATATACTAATCTCAACTCACTTTAGAGAATATCTAGCTTGAAAGCCTTGCAGCTTAAAAATTTGAGCAAAGTTAATCTCCCATAATCAGGTCAGATTGGTATAGTGAGCAGCGTTCGTATCTCTCGACACTCATCTCCAGAATCGACCATCAGACGTGCCAGACAATACCTTGAAACTCAGGAGTTGTGCAGTAAATTTTCTGCATAGTCCCTAAAAAACTAGGTGTTATCCAGCAGAGCTGACGTTGAATATACAGCGTTTTTGAAGCTCGTGAGGTGCGAAAACAACCCCAAAACCGTTGCTGCACGGACATGGACTGTACCTCACTAGGCAAGGAAACGCTGTATAGTTGGCCTGCTGAGTTATCCTCTATAGCTGCCAAGGGGCTGCTTCAACCAGGTTTCGCAATCGTCCAAAGTGTTGAGATCTACAAATGGCACTATATTTGGGCAATCAAGCAAGGCAAACAAGATAATCCCACTGCCGAGTTAACTTTTTAACCAAAGCTTTCAGTATTCTTGGAGAGAGAATGTCACCCTAGAAAGTGCTCGCGCTATCCCAAAACCAATTCAGGAGGGACAACCATCATGGAAAGCTATAAGATTCGCCAACAGGTTGGCCAAGATGGCGTTCTACATCTCGATATTCCAGTGGGAGTCAGAGATCGCGAAGTCGAAGTGATGGTAATTTATCAACCCGTACCATCAGACCGCTCTCCTGCGATGTCTCTAGCCGATCTCTATGGCATCTGCGCCGATGACCCCATCAACCTTAACGAGGACGGGATTGACGACGCTCTCGATGAAGATCTGGCAGGGGCATTTGAATAGCTATGCGATACCTGCTGGATACGAACGTTTGTGTCGTGTACCTAGATGGTCGTTCCTCCTCTGTACGAGATCGTCTACTGGCAACCTCTGCTGAAGACATGGCCGTTTGTTCCGTCGTCAAAGCCGAGTTGTTTTGTGGAGCCTTTCGGAGCAATCATCCCCAGCGCACCCTAGAGCGGCAGCAAGCATTTCTCTCACAGTTTATCTCACTGCCATTTCAGGATGAAGACGCTTTGTTGATTGGACGCATTCGAGCCCAGTTAGCAAAAGCAGGGACGCCCATTGGTTCCTATGATTTACAGATTGCCGCGTTCCCGCAGGGTGTCCGAAGGACAATCGCTTGGCAAATGACCTGACGTTAGTACCCACAACACACGGGAGTTTGAACGAGTTGAGGGGTTACAGATCGAAGATTGGGAGGTGCCTGATTGAAGTGCCCCGAGCCAGTCCGGCAAATTCGCGTTGGCATTACTCCAACATCTCAACGAATTTGTTTCCTACTCTTCAGCCGACAAAATCTGCTCCACCGTCAACTTCAACTCCGGAAACGTCAGACACGGCACCGTCTCCCCCTCTACATATTCCGCCTTCCGATAAACCCCGTCCTCCAGTGTCAGCAAAATCACCTTCTTTCCCTTCCCCTGCTGACAATACTTTGCTGGAATCTGCCCCCGGTAGTCCACAATCCAGTATTCCGGCACCTGTAGCGCTTCATATTCCTCCTGCTTCTCCACCAAATCCGTACTCCAGTTCCCAGAGGCAATCTCCACAATCATTCGAGGAACGCTGCAAATCCCAGGTTGCCGATCCTCACGGCGTGTTGCAGGGCGATCAATCACCGCAATATCAGGGCGGCGTCCTCTCACGGTGTCAATCATCAACGCATTCCGCTTTCGCACCGAGTACCTCAGCGCCCTGCGCCGATACTGCAGTTCAAACATAAACGAGAGGAACTCTAAAATCTCTTCATGCCAATCATCCGGCTCCGGCATGAGCACCAGCCTCCCACCAACTAGCTCAAATTCATTGAGTTCATTGCCATCCTCAATGTCAATGAACGCTTCAAAAGTCAGGTCTCGCGTAACAGCCGGAATCATCATGGTACTTTCGATCAGTCCGTAGTGGTGTCAGCCCATCAACTGATCTGACCACCTGGGCATACAAAGAGACATTAATCTGCTGTTATTCTAATCCATCCCTTTTTGGCTCATAATTATCGCGGCTCAATGAGGACAGTGGTTGCAGAGGCAATGATCCTTGGATCGAGCTTACGCCTTAGAATCGGAGGCAAGAAAAATAGCCGTTCTCAAGCCGTCATGCAAATCTTTCTCCCGCCGGAGCTTGAACAACTCATTCAACGTCAAATTGCCACTGGGAAGTATCAATCTGCCTTAGAGGTCATCACAGCAGGCTTATACCTGCTCAAACAACAAGACGATATCTACAAAGGGCACTTACCAGAACTTCAGCAAGATGCTCAAATCGGACGGGAGGCTGTCCAACGGGAAGAAGTTCTAGAAGGCCCCAGCGCAATGACTCAAATTCGAGAAAAGCTGCGGCTGCGTCACGCTACATCCGAATCTTGACGCCTTGCCTCTACCTCACCTACTTCTATCGGTAGACACGGTAGATACCCGATAGACACTCTATCTACCAAGCAAAAGCCTTTGTCCGTAAGCCCTCCAGCCATTTTGGTAGACGGTAGACACTTTCCTATAAATTCCCCATTAGCAAACCCTGTCTACTTGTCTACCGTTTCGCCATAACCTTTGCCCATCAATGCTTTCAGCGGTAGACACTCTATCTACCATTTCCTCAAATCTGTCTACCGCGTCTACCGTTGCCCGCCACCGCAGCCGATTCCCCATTCCCTGGGTTTCCCCATACCCCATCGCCTCCAGCTCCAAAAAATGAGCACGAATCACTTCCACCCCCGCCTTCCGTAAACTACCGCTGCCGAGTTAAGGCATGGGAGACTGCCGAGGTGCCAATATTCAGTTCTTTTGCGATGCTGGTCAGAGTCCAGCCCTGCTTGCGTAGAGCTGCTTTAATGTCTTCTACATGCATAGAATTGTCTTAGCTCCGTCAATATATCGATGAAGTTAGCAATAAAAAAATTGCATGCCAAGCGTTATGATTTGCGTTTGCGATTAATGTAACCCAATGACCAATCCATTACCTGACGAGGCGTAGGCAGATACCAAGGAAGTTGATCAGTTTTCAATCCGTCTGAAGCAGGCTGTCTGTGATAAGAGCATTCGGGGCTTTGCCAAAGATTGCGGCTTTTCTGACACTGTGCTTTGACCCAGGTGGTTGAGGGCAAAGTAGGACATTACCACATAGTCCACTTCGATGCTCACGGCGGGCTGATGACCTACGACCAGTTTGAGGGCGGGGTGACGCAGGTTTGAGGCTGAAACATTTGAAAGCGGATGATGGGACTCGAACCCACGACATTCAGCTTGGGAAGCTGACGTTCTACCACTGAACTACATCCGCAGCAATAGGCCAAAAATCCAAGGCAGGCATAGGACTTTTAGCAAGTTTCACCCATTATAAAGGCTACTTGCCAACAGGATTGCGGGTTTCTGGAGATTTTTCTGACGCCTGAGGCGATCGCTCTGTCTGCTCAACCGCCAAGACGCGACCGAGAAACTTACTCGTTTGACTCTGCAGGCTATCGATATAGGTAAAGAACACAGGCACCACTATCAGCGTCAGCAATGTCGATAGGGTAAAACCGCCAATCACCGCGATCGCCATAGGGCTGCGAGTCTCCCCACCCGCACCAATTTCCAGCGCGATCGGCACCATACCGGCAATAGTTGAGATAGAAGTCATCAAAATTGGCCGCAGTCGCGTCACCCCTGCTTCCACTACTGCCTGACGGCGTGACTTGCCCTCCTGTCGCGCTATCAGCGCATAGTCCACCAGCAAAATCGAGTTTTTAGTTACCAGGCCCATCAGCAGCACAATACCAATTAGGGCAAACAGGCCCAGCGGCTTTTGGGTGATCAGCAGCCCTAAAAATGCTCCCCCA
The DNA here is from genome assembly GCA_012032345.1 of Leptolyngbyaceae cyanobacterium RM1_1_2. Classification (GTDB taxonomy): domain Bacteria; phylum Cyanobacteriota; class Cyanobacteriia; order Phormidesmidales; family Phormidesmidaceae; genus Sphaerothrix. Next base: position 48,636 of record JAAUQI010000002.1, read on the forward strand.
ATCGAGAGCGGTAGCGCCATCATCACGGCAAAGGGATAGAGGAAGCTGTTGTAGAGCAAAATCAGCACGGCAAAAATCATCACGACCGCTGTGCCCAGCGCCAAGAGAAAGCGGCTAAAGATGTCCCGCATGATCTCGGCGTCCCCAGAAGGCTCCTGCGCTACGTCCGGCGGCAGATTCTCTAAAGTTGGCAGCTGATTGACCTCGGCGATCGCATCCCCTAGCACGATGCCTTGCAGGTTAGCGCCAACGGTGACCTGACGGGCGCGATCAAAACGGTTGATTTCGGCGGGGCCGCTGCCAAATTCGACGTCAGCAACAGCAGCTAGGGGCACCAGATTACCTGACTGGCTCGGTACCTTGAGGTTTTTCAAGGTGTTGAGATCTGAGCGAAACTCCGGGGCCAGACGCACTCGAATCGGAATTTGGCGATCGCCTAGATCAAAGTCGGCCAGGTTTGATTCTGTATCTCCCAGGGTGGCCAGCGAAGCTGTACGGGCAATTGACTGGACTGAAACCCCTAGATCAGCAGCCTGCTGCGGATTGGGCCTGACTAAAATTTCTGGTTGCACCAGGCTGGCACTAGAGCTAACTTCTACTAGGCCCGGCACCCGACGCATCTCCTGAGTTAGCGATCGCGCTGCTTGCTCCAGTGCCGTTGGGTTCTCGCTTTTCAGCACAATTGTTAAATCTTTGCCATCTCCAGAAGCACCCTGGCTGAGGAAGCTAATTCGAGCGCCGGGTATCTGGTTAAAGAGCTGCCGCGATTGTTCCTGAAACTGTCGCTGGGAGATTTTGCGATCTGGATTAAGCTGCACAAAAAGCTGCCCGCCATTGACCTCATAGCGCCCTCCTTCCTGAGAAAGCACCTGATCCACGGCGCTGTGAGCTATGAGCTGCTCCGAGAGACGCTGGGTCACCGCTCGGGTATCTGACAGAGTTGCCCCAGGGGGTAGCTCTACCGAAATCGTGACTAAGTCTGTATCTTCGGCGGTAAACAGGTCAGTCGGCAGCAGCGGCACCAGCATCAGACTGCCGATAAAAAAGAGCAAAGCCAGCGCCAGGGTGGCCAGCCGATGGCGAAGGGCTGTCCCCAATAGACGACGATAAGGATAAAGTCCGGGCTTTGGCGCTGCGGTGACGGGTGAGGGCATATGGCCGTTAGTGTAGGCATTAGCGTGGCCATTAGCGTGGCGATCGCCGTTAAAATGCCCGTTGCTTTGATTGAGCTGAGAATTCTGGCCTTGGCGGGGCTTAGCTTTTAGCAAGTAGGCTGCCATCATCGGCGTCATCAGCCTCGCTACCAGGGTAGAAAACATCGTGGCCGTGGCTACTGTCACCCCAAAAGGCCGAAAGAACTGTCCCGGAATGCCGCCCATAAAAGCCACTGGGATAAACACCGCCACAATCGTAGCCGTCGTTGTGATCACTGCCAGTCCGACCTCAGTCGTCGAGTCAATAGCCGCCTGATAGGGTCGCTTGCCCATGTTCATGTGGCGCTCGATATTTTCAATCTCCACAATGGCATCATCGACTAGGTTACCTACGGCCAGCGTTAGGGCCAGCAGCGACATGCTGTTGAGCGTATAACCCAGAGCCTGAATCACCAAGAACGTAGGAATAATCGAGAGCGGCAAGGCGCAGGCCGTAATCAGCGTAGCCCGCCAGTCTCGTAGAAAAATACCCACCACGATTACGGCTAAAATACACCCCAGCACCAGCGCATCAATAGAAGCCTGGTAAGAGTCACGAATCTCGGTTGCTTCGGTAAAAATAAGCTGAAACTGCAAATCCTGAGGCAGGCTGGTCTTCAGGTCTGCGATCGCCTTTTGCACCGCTGCTTCAACTGATACCAAAACGCTGCCGTTGCTGCGAAATATCGAAAATGTCACGGTGGGCTGATTGTTGAGATAGGCTGACTGACGCACCTCGCCAAAGTCATCTGCAACCATACCCAAGCTTTCTAGGGGTACCGTATTACCGTTGGAAAGCACAACCGGAAACTGGGCAATCGTATCAACCGTGGCGGCGCTGCCCAACGTTCGGACACCTTGCTCTTGTCCTGAAACTTCAGTACGGCCACCCGGTAGATCAATATTAAAGTTGCGAATTTGATCATTGACCTGAGTGGCAGTAATGCCCAAAGCATTCAAGCGATCGGGGTTGAGGTCAACTCGAATCTCCCGATCAACGCCGCCGCCCCGGTCTACCTGAGCCACCCCCGGCACCGCTAGCAGGGCACGGCTAATCTGACGATCCACCAGTTCGCTCAGTTCTTCCACCGATCGCTGACTAGAACTCACAGCGTAGCTAAGAATTGGCCCGCCCCCAAACTCCAGCCGCCGCACGTTTGGCTCTTGGGCATCTTGGGGCAGGTCTTGACGAATTTGGGCGATCGCATCGCGGACATCGTTGGTGGCCCGGTCGGTATCGGTGCCCAGCACAAAACTCACGACAGTAGTCGAAATACCGTCATTGACAGTAGAGGTGACATCATCGATATTGCCGAGTCCGGCAACTGCATCTTCAACTTTTTTGGTCACCTGAGTTTCCAGTTCCTGCGGCCCAGCCCCCGTCTGGGTAACACTCACCCTCACCGCCGGAATATCAATATTGGGGTTGGCATCAATGCCCAATTGACTGAACGCAACCAAACCCGCGATCGTCAGCACCAGAAAGAGGACGATAGTGGGGATGGGGTTGCGGATAGACCAGCTAGAAGAGTGGAGAGACATGGAGGGGGAGTTTTTAGTTTTTAGTTTTTAATTTTGAAGACGGACAGGGAGTTTTAAGTTTTTAATTTTGAGGGGGGAGGGGAAGTTTTGGGACTGAATTGAGAAGAGAAAGATTGTTTCGGAGGAGGAGGGATAGCAGTAAGTCAGCCGGAAACTCAAAACTTAGAACTCAAAATTAAAAACTTATCCCTTCACCTTCACTCCAGCTCAGGCACAACTTCAACCCGATCGCCCGACTGCACATACCCAGCGCCCTGAGTAACTACGCGATCGCCGATTTGTAACCCCTCAAGAATTTCAACTCGGGCGGGTTGAGCCGCCGTGTCAGGGAGGCGATCGCCAATTTTGACCGTTTGAGCCTGAGCGGTGCCATCGGCCTGAACGACAAAAACCTGATACTGACCATCGCTTTGGGGCACTACAGCAGCGGCAGGAACAGTAAGGCCCTGAGCCGTGGCGGTGACAATGGCGGCGCTTAGAAACATACCGGGCCGCAGCAGGGAGCTAGACGGCAGGCTGATTTTGACAATCGCTGTTCGACTTTCTGCATCCACGAGCGGTTCTATTTCTCGAATGCTGCCTGTAAGCTGAATGCGCTCGTCGCTATCGGAGGTGATGGCGACGGGGGCACCGACAGCAATTTGAGCTAGCTGAGTTTGGGGAATCTCGGCGGCAAGCTCTAGCTGGTCGTCCTGAATCAGGGTGAACAAGGGTGTTCCCGTTGAGGTCGTATCCCCGACAGTGGCTGAGCGTTCGGCAATAGTGCCCGCTGCGGGGGCGCTGACAGTGGTTTGAGCCAGCTGGGTTTGCAGCCCTTCTAAGCTAGCCTGCTGGCTGCGCACATTGGCTTCAGCGCTTTCAATATTGGCAACAGCAACGCGGACAGATTCGTTAGCGGTGAGTGACTGAGTGGTGCGGCTGCTCAGTTCTTCCTGACTGATAGCACCGCGATCGGCCAGGTTCTGGTAGCGCTGCAGATTTTGTCTGGCTTCAGCCTGCTCTGCTTGAGCCTGCGCTAGGGCGGCTCGCTGCTGCGTCACCTGAGCCTGAGCAGCGGCAATCTCAGCTTGGGCCTGTCGAAGCTGAGCCTGTAGGGTAGCGTCATCTAAAACAGCCAGTGTTTGACCTGCTGTGACGCGATCGCCCTCGCGCACCAGCACCTGCTGAATTTGTAAGCTGCTCACTTGGGGGGCCACCTGTAATAAGTCATAAGCTTCGACAGTGCCCGTAGTTTTGAGCGTGCGGCTAATGGTAGCTGACTGCGCGGTTTCAGCCGCGACGCTCTGGGCAGCAACATCGGCAGGAGCGCTTTCCTGGGCACGGTTGCGATCGCCAGGCAGTAAACGGCTACCCAAAAAGGCGATCGCCAAGCCCAATCCCAGCCCTATTAGCACCCCGCGTCCACCCCTGAGCCAGCTTTTTTGACTATCAGAAGGAACATCTGCTTGAACAGCAGTCTGGGGCCGCTTAGTAGAGGTTTCATCAGTTTCAAAACCTGGGTAGATCACATCAGTCCTGAAAAATAAAGAGCAGAGAAATGTTAACGAATGTTGATTTCTATTATGACGTATGAAGCGAGCCGCTGATCGAGGCTTGAGCCTGGATTCAAGACTGTGCCTAGCCTACTTAAAAAAGACTGGCTGAAAAAATGTTGTTCGCTGCCAATTCCTATAGATGTGTTGACCGTAATCACACCCAAAAAGGTTTCTTCCTGCTCAAATAGAAAGCAGACCTTCAAGTCCACCTTCTCAGTCGGTGTCCCTACCACACATTGTGATAGCGTGACCAGCCTGCCCACTCGCCGAACTCCTGTAAAATTTTTGTTCTCTTTGGCAAAACCAGTCAGTTGAGAACGGCTGCAGCGGTAAATTGGGCTTTTCCAACCGTCTCATCACACCACGAAACGAGTGACCGAGTATGTTTAACGCTACTGAAATCTTGATTGCCGACTTCGTTGACAAGCTCAGAACGGGCTATCATCGCACCTACGGCGGCCTCAAGCCCAACTACGAAGATATTATTGCCTGGGCTGGCAGCATGGCCTTAGAAAACATAGCCAACAGCGATGCTCTCTATCACAATGTTGAGCATACAATTTTGGTTACGCTGGTCGGGCAAGAGATCCTGCGCGGCAAGCATATCCGCGAGGGCGGTGTCACCTGCGAAGACTGGCTGCACTTTACAATTTCCCTAGTCTGTCACGACATTGGCTACGTCAAAGGGGTTTGTCGAGATGACCGCGATCGCGAAGGCATTTATGCGACCGGTACAGACGGCGAAGTGGTGCAGCTAGAACCTGGCTCTTCTGATGCCTCGCTAACGCCTTACCATGTCGATCGCGGCAAGCTGTTTGTGGAAGAGCGCTTTGGCAATAACAGTATTATCGACTCGGCACTGATTAAGCACAATATTGAACTCACCCGCTTTCCCGTTCCTAAAGAAGAAGACCATCAAGATACGCTCAACTATCCGGGGCTGCTGCGATCGGCTGACCTGATTGGACAGCTCAGCGATCCCCGATATCTGAGAAAAATCAGCGCTCTGTTTTACGAGTTTGAAGAAACCGGGCAAAACAAATTTCTCAAGTACCGTGACCCAGGGGATCTACGCCGCAACTACCCCAAGTTTTACTGGAACGTTGTCCACCCCTACATTCAAGACGGCCTGCGCTATCTCTCACTGACCCAGGAAGGCAAACAAATTATTGCTAATCTATATTCAAACGTCTTCGTAGTTGAAAACGAGGCGATGGTGACTTCTCTGTAGTCTCTTTGACCTGATGGAGCGATTTTTTTCTCCGCTACAGCGATTGCTGCTAACCTGGCTGCTGCTGATTGTAACTGGCTCTTTGACCCTGGATGCGCTGAGCTTTGTCAGCGAAATCCTTAGCATTCTAGTTGCAGCCGGGCTGATTGCCTTTTTGCTCAACTATCCGGTTGAGAAGCTAGAGAAGCTTATCTCTAGAGGGATTGCCGCCGCCTTAGTCTATGGGCTAGCGGGAATTACAGTGGTGCTGGCAGGGCTGACCGTGGTGCCGCTGGTTTTAGAGCAGGGCCGACTGCTCAGCACCAATTTCCCCAACCTGCTTGATTCAGCCCGTCAGCAGCTGCAAGAATTTCAGGTGTGGAGTCAGCTAAGAGGATTGCCCTTTGATGTGCCGCTGGTAGAGCAGCAAATTTTATCGCAGCTCAAACAACCGGCTCAGGCGATCGCCTCAGGCGGTCTCAACATCGTCTTAGGCACCTTTAACGGGTTCTTGGATCTGATTTTGATTCTGGTGCTGTCTTTTTATATGCTGCTAGACGGCGAGCGGGTTTGGCGAGGGCTGACAACGTTCTTGGCTCCCGAAGTCCGCCGTCGCTTGACCCAGTCCTTACGCAGTAACCTGCAGCGGTTCGTCTCAGGGCAGCTTTTGCTGGGGTTGTTTATGGCAATTGGGCTAGCCTTTGGCTTTTGGCTGCTGCGAGTGCCGTTTTTCTTGCTGTTTGCGGTGTTTATTGGCACTTTAGAAATTTTGCCGTTTGTGGGCGCTACGATTGGCATCACAATTGTGGCGCTGATTGTGGTTTCTCTCAATCTGTGGAAAGGGCTACAGGTGGTCGCGGTAGCGATCGCGCTGCAGCAGGTCAAAGACAATTTTGTGGCTCCCCGAATTATGGGCAATCTCACCGGACTCAGCCCGGTAATTATTTTCTCGGCGCTGCTGCTAGGCGCTCGCGTTGGGGGGCTGCTGGGGGTGATTTTGGCGATTCCGCTGACCGGGTTTGTGCGCAGTCTAGCGGAGATTTTGCTAGACCCTAGTTTGCCGCCTCAAACCGGACACTTCTTTTGCAATCCGCTGGCCAATCAGCCCAGCCGAGCCAACACTGAAGCTGCTGCACTACAGCCTGCGATCGCTCAGGCACTCATTAAAGAAGAGCCTACTTCTGTTTAAGACAGTTCTCTTTAGTACACTAAATACACCCCTCAAGCGAGTCAACCTCTATGGCCTGGTGGCAGAAACTCAAACAAAACAAGCTGGCTCGCTTTGGCGCAGCGGTCTTACTGTTGTTTTACGTCGTGGTGATTGGGGCTGATTTCTTCGCTCCCTATGGCCCCTATTCCACTCAGCCCAGCGGGTCGCTGCTGCCGCCCACTGAGATTTACTGGCGCACTCAGTCTGCTGGCGAATGGATTGGTCCCCACGTCTATCCCACCGAGCAGGGGCCAGTCGAGTTAGAAACAGGCGATCGCAAAATCACCGCAGACTTCAGCCAGCCCTGTCCGCTGCGGTTTTTTGTCAGAGGGGCTGAGTACTTTCTGCTGCGGGTACGGTTGCCACTGCCTACACGCTTTTCTCTCAGTCAGCCCCAGTTTAAAGACGTGACGCTGCTGCCCGGAATTCGCAGCGATCGCCATTTATTTGGCGCGATTGGGCCAGCCCGAGTCAATCTGCTTGGCACCGACGAGCAGGCCCGCGATCAGCTCAGCCGCCTACTTCACGGCGGTCGTATCAGCCTGACGATTGGCCTGATTGGCATTGCTATTTCTTTCCCTTTGGGACTTTTGGTCGGGGGCATTTCAGGCTACATAGGCGGTGGACTAGACGCCGTCTTGATGCGCTTGGTCGAAGTGCTGATGACTATCCCCAGTATTTATCTGCTGGTGGCCCTAGCTGCCGTGCTGCCGCCCTCGCTTACGAGCGCCCAGCGGTTTTTGCTGATTGTTTTGATTACTTCATTTGTCAGCTGGTCTGGACTGGCGCGAGTCATTCGTGGTCAGGTGCTGTCGATCAAAGAGCAGGAGTTTGTGCAGGCATCCCAGGCAATGGGGGGGCGATCGCTGCACATCATTACCCGTCACATTCTGCCGCAGACCGCTACATATGTCGTTATTTCAGCTACCCTGGCTGTACCGGGCTTTATCATCGCAGAAGCGGTTTTGAGCCTAATTGGCCTAGGCATTCAGGAGCCTGACCCTTCCTGGGGCAATATGCTCTCTTCAGCGACTAATGCCTCAATTCTCTTGCTGCAGCCCTGGATGGTCTGGCCTCCGGCGACGCTAATTGTGCTGACGGTGCTGTCTTTCAATCTCCTAGGCGATGGCCTGCGAGATGCTCTCGATCCACGCAGCTTAAAACAATGAGTCATAAGACAATTCGTGAGGATTGCTCCAGCTGACTCACAACGCCTTGATTTTCTCCTGCCTGCCTAGGACCTCTTCCCCTATTGCTATTGAGACGCAATCTATGCCGCGCATCTGGCGTTTTGTCATTTTGACTTTTTTTGTTCTGTGCCTGAGTGCCTGTAGTGTCCCAGAAAAGCCAACCAAAGCCGTTGTTCAGCAGGCGATCGCGCTTCAGGCCGAGCAAATTCAGCAAGACCTCCTGCAGCAGCTATCACCGGGTAAACCGAGCTGCCTAAAATTAGCGTTAGCGATGTCAAAGTAGAGCGCACCCGACTGGTCAAGCTGCCTCAGGGGCCTGTCTATGAGGTCAAGGGGCTTTACAGCCTCAAAGTAGAGTTTCCTAACCGCACCCTAGCAGAGCCAGACAATCTGTTTGAAGTCTACCTGCAGCGTCAGCCGGGAAGCGAGATCTGGACGCTGGTGCGTTCTCAGCGTACCTTAAGCTGAGCGAACGAATTTGGCAAACTCTCACCGAAATTAGCGCCAGCCTTTGCTCAAATTCGCCGCTGCGCAAAATTTTTTTTAATTTGACTGGACTAGGCGATCGCCAGTACAGGCTGGCGCAGACCGGGTATCTGCCGTCCCACAGCTTCAGCAATGGGTCGGAGGCTATGCACTAGCGCTACCATCTCTTCGAGAGACAGCGCTTGGCGGGCATCAGAGACCGATTTTTCGGGTTCGGGATGACACTCAATGATTAGACCGTCTGCGCCCGCTGCGATCGCTGCTTTAGCCAAATTGGGCACTAGCTCTCGCTTACCTGCCGCATGGCTGGGATCTACAATCACAGGTAAATGGGTAATCTGCTTGAGGGCGACGACCGCACCGAGATCTAACACATTGCGCGTGTAGTTATCAAAGCTGCGAATGCCGCGCTCACACAGCACGACGTTGGCATTACCGTGGCTGACAATATATTCAGCCGCCATCACAAATTCTTCAATCGTGGCGGCAAGACCGCGCTTGAGCAAAACTGGCTGGCGGGTTTTCCCTAGCGCTTTGAGCAAATCAAAGTTTTGCATGTTGCGGCTGCCAACCTGGAGCATATCAGCTTGGGCGGCAATGGCCTTAATCTGAGCGATCGCCATCACCTCAGTCACCACTGGAAGGCGGAAGCGCTGACGAATATCATCCAAAATAGCAAGCCCCGCATTTCCCATGCCCTGAAACGAATAAGGAGAAGTGCGGGGCTTGAAAACGCCACCTCGCAGGGCCTGTACTGACCCGGCTAGCTGGGTAGCAACCTGCTCCATCTGGGTCAGGCTCTCAACCGTACAGGGGCCACCGATAATTAGTAACTCGTCTCCGCCTACCGTGATTTCGTGACCCAAATCAATTGAGGTCTGGTGGGCGGGATGAGACTTAGCGATCAGTTTTGCGTCTTTCATAAGAATCCTTGCGGTAAGTTGTGAACTGAAATTAAGGCATTAAAAAACCCGAAGCTTTGGGCAGGCTCCGGGTCAGAAAAGCGCACAATGGCCTTCTCACCCGGAGCCTGTCCCGGTGTAAAAAAAGCCAAAAAACCAATTTTGAGCGCTGTGGACTGTCATGATTTGCGTCAGGCTTTAGTAAAACAAAAACCGCAGAGCAGCCTCTGCGGTTCACAAGAAGGTATACGACAGCTTGGCGTCACCCCTCGTGAACCTTGATAAAAAACCAAAAATAAAATCGGCCTGCGGCTTTTTGCATTGTGAAAAAAAATCTACCTGGCCTTAAGGTAACAGGGGTGATTCTAAAGCGTCAACTCCCCCCACAGGTAATTAAGACTGCGATCTGCTCCCGCCCCGCTTCCTAGTAAGGCATAGAGCAGATACAAGAACTGCCTAAGGGGCGATCTGTGCTCACCTATCTGGCTAGCAGCGTGGTTCTCACCGAAGCTGTAGTGCAGAAACGCTGTCTATTTGCGTTAGTCGCTGCTTAGCAGTTTCGCCCTCAATGGTCAGCTCTGGTGGATTGCCCTGAACCAGGGTTGGCGGAAATACCCTGGCCCCCTCAGCACTGAGATCGTCTATGTAGCCCGCTTGATGACGCTGCGCCTCCTGAGGAGACGCAAATGGCCCAAAGTAGTAAATGCAGGTAGGCTGATCGGTAATAATTTGCAGCCACCAAGGCTGAGTCACCGTGTCTGACTCACCGGCTAGTTTGGAAAAAAAGTTCCTAAGAGCGCCAATTAGAGACATAAAAGAATCCCCAGTTTTTTATAGCTTTTACGACTGTTAAAGACTTAATCGTATTAAGCAAGCGTCAGCTTAATACATTATTTTCTAGATTTTCTAGAAAAAATATAAAGTTTGTGAGGGTACAGCGAGGACATAGCTTTGGCATTGAGCAATCTTAAATTGCTCTTGGCTATATTGTAACGGCATAAACTGACAGAGGCCGCACGGGGAGTCTGACCGTAGTAAACCACCTGTGCGGCTGCAAAAACTCCCTCTAGTGATAGGTTAGCTTAAGCAAAATCTCTGAAAATTTTTGAGGATCTTTGGAGTTCAAGCCCCGACGACAACGCCACCGTTTGGGTGTAGCACCTGTCCCGTCATATAAGAGGAGTCTTCAGAAGCCAGAAAGACAAAGCAGGTGGCAACTTCGACGGGCTGTCCGGGGCGCTTCATGGGTACTTGCTTGCCAAATCCTTCCACCTCCTCGGCTGGCATAGCATCAGGAATAAACGGTGTCCAGATCGGCCCAGGTGCTACGCCATTGACACGGATGCCTTTTTCCAGCATGGGCTGGGCTAGAGAACGAGTCAGCGCCAAAATAGCGCCCTTAGTCGTGGAGTAGCTTAAAAGAGAAGCGTTGCCCTTATAAGCATTGATAGAAGTGGTATTGATGATCGTACTGCCCTCTTTCATATGAGGCAGCGCGAATTTTGTGAAGTAAAAAAACGAAAAGACATTGGTGCTAAAAATACTGCCCAAGCGAGCCGCGTCAATATCTTCAATGCTTTCCATGTACTGCTCGGCAGCGTTGTTAATCAGGATGTCTAGCTGACCAAATTCTTGAATTGTCTTTTCAACCGCTTCCTGGCAAAACTGTTCGCGGCTAATGTCGCCTGGGATAATTAAGCAGCGACGCCCCTGAGCCTGGACTAAGCGCTGTGTTTCTTGCGCATCTTCGTGCTCATTGAGATAGACAATAGCAATATCAGCCTCTTCCTTGGCGTAGAGAACAGCTACAGAGCGACCAATACCGCTATCCCCCCCGGTAATCAGCGCTACTTTGCCTTTGAGCTTGCCGCTGCCGCGATAGCTGTCGCGGTCGTACTGGGGCTTGGGCGTCATCTCCGATTCATGGGCGGGCTGTTTGTCTTGACTCTGGGCGGGAATCTGGTCGGCGGAAATAGCCATACTTTCGGAGTCTCCTGAATATCTTTGCTTTGCTAGGTGTGGTGGATCTAATCGCAGCAGCAATGGCAAGCTTACGATTGGCCGAATAGCTTTGCTTTACGCTAACGAGAAGACACTCAGGAGTTAATCAATCTCAGGGGAGAAGCTAAAGACTTTGTACCTCAGCCTTTAGGCAGGTGTTACCTAAAACTACTGGCAGGTGTCGCTAGCCACTAATCAGCATCGGTAATCTCTACGTCAAAAGCCGTGAAATCCTCTCGTGGCTTGAGATAGCACTGCTAAGCTTGGCGTCATAATAGAGATTAGAAGACTCTAAAACTTTTAATACAATTCAATGCGTATTCAACCTTCCACGCTGATTCATTTAGGCTTTGGCAAGTACGTTCGTTCCGATCAGGTTACGGCTGTTGTCCCCCTTGAAGGATCAGAACGAGGGCCTGGGCAGCGCACCCTGGTTTATCTAGAGGGCCATAGCCAGCCCATTGTCGCTTCTCGGGCTGACGGTTCGCTGATTCGAGATCTGGTACAAGATCCCTACGAAGTCACTCAGGGCCGGCAGCAGCAGGAAATTTTGGCAGACCTACTCAGCGATCTAGGCGGCGTTAATGCGACTGTCCGCCGCATCTGCCGAGATCAGGGCGGCTTAGATCTAGACCGGCTAGAGCGCCGTATTCATGACGTAGTCGATGAACTACCTCAGGCTGCCTAAAAACTACTGTGGGCTAGAGACCCCCGACAAATCGGCCAGCACTCAAAATCTGACGGGGGTCAAACTGCTGCTTGAGCTGACACATAATTTCCAGGGCGCTACCCGTGTATCCCCAGGTGTCTATCTGTTCTTTAAGTTCAGCCGGAGCCTGCAGCAGGGTGAGAAATCCGCCGAGAGCTTCACAGCGCGATCGCAGTTGCAAAACTGTTTCAGCGGCGATCGCACCCGTCAGCCTCAGCGTACCTAGACCACTACCGGCGTGCAGTCGTCCCATTGCCTGTACTCCGCTAGCCTGATTCAGCTGCTCAATGACCGCTAGCACCACAGCGGCGCTAGCAGGAGGAACGCCTAGCTTACAGCCCAACGCTGTCAATCTATCGTCTGCACCCGGCCACAAAACTGTCTGAATCTGCTGCCAAAAGTGGCTGTCAGCGTCAGCAGTCAGTGAATGAGTCTGTAGCCCTAGTTTTTGACCCAGTGCAGTCAACTGCTCTACCTGGGCCGCAACGCCTGCCTGAATTGTTTGCAGCCGCACCGCCAGTCCGGCAGCGGCTGTATATTCCAGCGCCGCCACTAGCTCGGCTGAGAGCAAGTCTAAGCTCACAGGGGTCAGCACTGAGGCTTTGATAGTCTGGCAGATCTGGGCGATCGCCGCTAGTTCTCCAGTCACTAAGACGGTCTGAGAGGTTTCTGGCAGCGGGTAGGTGCGAAACGTAACCTGCGAAATTGCAGCTAGGCTGCCATAAGAACCCGTTAGCAGCTTCATCAAGTCATAACCCGCCACATTTTTGACCACATTGCCGCCGGCCCTGGCTATTTGCCCATCATGACGCACAAAGCGCAGGCCAATCAGTAGATCGCGGACACCGCCATAGCGCTGCCGCAGGGCACCTGTGTCCGCTGTTGCCACAATCCCACCCAAGGTTGCCTGATGGCAGCAGATGGGATCAAGGGGCAGAAACTGTTGGGTAGCCCGCAGGGTAGCCTGTAACCTGGCAAAGGCAAGCCCCGCCTCAGCCGTTACAACCAGATCTCCGACCGCATGGCTAAGTAAGCGATTGAGCCGAGCCATACTGATGACAACGTCGATACCAGGGGCTAACCCGCCCCAGCTAAGCTTGCTAGCCTGCCCCATAAGTAAAACTCGCCAGCAGTTTTTATGGGCGCAGCTGATCACGCCTGCTAGCTCGTCTTCAGATTGAGGATAGACAGCGCAGGGAAGAGAAGAACTGGCCGCGATCGCCCCTTGAATTTGGCTTTGCAAGGCGGATTCAAGCTGTTCCCACCCCATCACCTGCTGAGGCGTTAATAAAGATTCGAGCTGCCGAGCGATCGCGGCCATCAAAAGTTTTGATCTAGACGAACCCACTCCAGTGTACGCTCTCATTCTACCCACGCCGCAAAAATCATGGGTTTCAGCAAATCTAGTCAATGCTAATAGACTGGGGGCCGGGGCCGACGGTTTCTACCGCAGCCGGAATCCGAACTTCTCGGTAGTCTGCGTAGAGGCGATCGCGCCAGCTAAAGAAAGGACGATAGGCCGGATCATCTGCCAGACCCGGTACGCCCCTACCGCAGATACCCACTGGTAGATCAACATACTGCTGGTCAGGAAACTTGAGATACATCGACAAGCCAGCTACAGCAAAGTCGGCCAGGGTGGGCTGGTCGCCGAGCAAATAGGGGCTTTCCTGCAGCAGCAGACACAGCGCTTCTAAATTTTGCTGTAAAACAACATGAGCTGTTTTAACCGCATCTGCGCCAAAGCCCATGCCAGTTCCCAACAGGTTCAGCACGTCTCCGGGTACAGAACTCACCAGATTTTTGAGCAGTTCAGGAGTTGAAGCGGGCAGCAGCGAAGCCCGAAAGTTAGGATGCTGGTTAAAAGCCCCAATCATGGCTGTACGAGCGTTAAGCCCAATTGATTCATCCGCCCAGGCTTCCATCATCAGGCACAGCCCCTGCGCCCTAGCCGCAGTTGGAACAATAGACCGCTGAGGATATTTTTCTTCCAAATACTTTGCGATCGCCGTTGAGTCTGGAATCACCTCATTGTCATCTTTGAGCACAGGGACTTGCCGCTGACCCGATAGGCGATAGAGATCAATTTGCCCAATGCCCGGTGTCACTTCAACTTTACGATAGGCTAGCTGCTTGTAGTCCAAAATAAGGCGAACTTTTTCGCTGTAGTGAGATCCTTCAAACTGATACAGTTCCAGCATAATAATCTTCTCCACTCAGACTCTGTGCTATTTCACTAGCCAAACATAGCGCAGAGTCTACCAGTTTCCTGGAGACAGCGTAAAAATCTATCTTTAGATAAAACTGCTTTTGGTAACAGCAGTCCTCAATCTTTTGAGGAGAGAAGGCGTTGTGAAGAAGGGCTGCTTCTATAAAATTCCTTTCACAATTCAAACAGAACAGTTACAGAGTCATTCTCAACTTTTGCTGATTTAGGTCAAGCAGTTTTTCTTTGCCTACAGTTTTGGGACAACTGAAACCGTAGACACCTCTTCTGCTAGCTGCGGCAGGCTAACGACATAGCGGTAGCCACTTTCGATGGAACCTTGCAGAGCCAAAGTACCTCCATGCATTTCAGTAAGCTGTCGGCTGAGCAAAAGTCCTAAACCTTCGCGGGAAATATCTGACTTGGCCGTCTCAGTGTCTGCTGTCAGCATTTGAGCATTCGCTTCCAGACTCAGATCATAGCTAGAGTGAACCAATAGGCTGCGGCCAGACTCCAGACTGGAGTCGCTTGAGATTGCTAACAGCTGATCAAGAGATAATACTGACTGTGACAGTCCTTCACCTAGCCAGGGATGAGAAAACCAAACGGCTAAATTCAGACGATCGCCTTTGCGGGAGATATGAATTCTAACAGTGCCTCCTTCACTAGACAGTTGAATAACGCTGTAAATCAGATGGTAGATTAGCTGCTTGATTTTGCTTTTATCCAAAATCCAAATTCGAGATCCCGGTTCGGTTGTCAAACTAATACTTTGAGCTTGCTGCTGAGCCAGCGGGTCTAGGCTGCTAACGGCTTGCTGAGCCAGCATTTCAACATCTGCTGGTGCCAAGTTAAGCTGACGATAGTCCTCTTGAAAGGTACCTAGCCCAATAATTTCGTCCATCAGGTTGAGAACAGTTTGGCTGCTATCACGAATAATGTCTGCATATTCTTTTTGCTTCTCCGTCAGAGGCCCGTAAATTTTACGGCTGAGCATACTAGCCATGCCCATAATTGAGGTCAAAGGATTACGCAGTTCCTGGGTCAGCTGACCAATTAGCTCAATACGTACTGCATTAATTGTGGACTGCAAAGACGTCTCAGCCTTGGGGCGAGAATTTAAGGACGATGCTTGAGAAACTGACTGGAAGAGGCGATCGCGCTCAAATTCGCTAATACTCCAGCGAGCATTGAGTTCTAGAAAAGCAATATCTTGGGCTGTAAACTGCCGGGGCACCAAATCCATTACTGCTAGGCTACCGATGCATTCACCGCTAGATACCACCAGTGGCACCCCCAGATAGGCACGAATGCCGTAGTGCTTGATCAATCGGCTTTGAGCAAATTCAGGATGATGAGCGGTGTCTTCTACAATCAAGATCTTGGCGCTATCGACTACTTGCGAACACAAAGCTTCCTGTCGTGGCAGGCGACGCGATGCGGCTAGCTCGTTCATTAAGCCCAGCTGCGAAAGCCCAGCTGCTGACTTGAAAAACTGGAAACTGCGATCGCTAATGCTAAAAACACAAATAGGTGCGGCTAAAATTCGAGCAGCGGTTTGAGTCGCTTCGTCAAAAACAGGAATGCTTTCATCACTGAGTAATTCCAACTCCTGAACAGCGCGGAGACGCTGTTTTTCTAAATCTTGATCTAAACCTAGGGGAGGATGTTCCATGTGGCATGTCATCTGTTCACTCGAAGGCATGAGCGACATACTACTGTCCATGATGTATCTAGCACTTTGCTTCATTGACTCCAGTTATCATCGAAAGCATTACATCTCAAGAATTCCCCCGCCCTCAGATATCCTAAACCCAAACCTGCTCAGCACATTCTCCAGGAAAGTGCTTAAAGTTGCAAACGTTTGCTCTCAAGGTTAAGTAGAAATGCTGGCGTCAGCCCTGCTCTAATTAGATCCTTTGTAGCGAGTAATGCCAATGCATTTTTTGCCCAAAACGGTATGAAGAACCTGTGAAAAGATCCCCTGGTTTATTACCTGAGCTTTAAACCTGGTAGCGCCCCTGTTAAGTCCAAGCTGAATGGGTCAAAAGCGAGGCCATAACCCGCACTCCCCGCAGCTGATTGGAAAGTGGTAGATGTCCTTCAGGCGCTGATAACTCCCAAATAAAATCATTAGGGTATCGAGTCCAGACATTACCTTTACGCCAGGCAATTTTCTCCCAAAGTTTTTCCCAGTTTTGATTATTAATTAGCCAAACTTCTCGCTGTTTTGAAAATCCGAATTTGCCTTCCGAATAAATTTGCCAAAGCTGGTCTAAAGTACTTAAATCTTGAGCAGGAAAATTTTCAACTTCTGTAAAATATAGCCAGCCTCTTTGAATCGCCCCTGTTCCAGCCAGCTCACAAAGTTTTCTTAAAGTCAGGCGATCGGCAGCTTCAAACTCTTGGTTGATCAAATACCGCTGTAGTTCTGTATAGTCGATTCCCTGAGTAGAGACAGGGGTGATCAGACCGTTGGGCCAGTGTTCTTGTAGAAAGGTTTTAGCCTCAGAAGCATGACTCTGCCACAGTAGTCGATAGGCTGTACCGTCTAAATAAGTGACCTGCTGCTGCCTGGCCTGCAGGAAATCCATCAGGGGCTGCACTCCCGCATCACCTAGCGCTGCTAGCTGATGCAGAGCTATAAGCTGGTGCTTGGGATTGTCAGTATTGAGCTGAGCAAGCAGCCCTGGCAGCGGACTTGAGTCTATAGGCGCGGAGTTAACGGCAAAGCTGCTCATATCAAAACTAGAGTCGTGTCTTTTAGGGGCTGTACTACTTATAGCGTCTAGATAACCGACTATCCGTGGAATGAGGGCAACCTAGAGCAGGACAGGCGAGGCTCTAAGGCGATCGCCCTCAGGTGTCTGCCCAAGCAAAGCTTTCACAGCCAGACGGAGGCGGTTCCTTATCGATCATAGAAGGGATTGACGCTATAGGCCAGAGGTAGCTGTCTCGTAGCCGTTACTTCAGGCTTTATTCTGAGGCGGACAGTATCCCTGTTCGAAGGCAAACCGGATTAGCTGCGATCGGTTTTCTAAGGAAAGCTTGCTTAAAATGTTGCTCAAGTGGGTTTGTACGGTTCGCGGACTGATAAAGAGGTGATCGCCTATTTGCTTGTTGGTATGGCCTTGAATCACCTCCCAGAAAACTTTTTCTTCAGCCGGTGTGAGCGGTAAAGGTTCAAGCGGGGCACCCCCTAACTCGCCAGACTGGATATTGGCCTGCTGAATGAGCAGTACAATTTCTGTATGAATTCGCCGCGATCGCTCTAGCTGGGCCTCGATTTTGGCCACTAGCTCACGCGGATGAAAAGGCTTGACCAGGTAGTCGTCGCCCCCAATGTTGTGCCCCTGAACCCGATCGTCAACTTCTCCTCGGCTAGAGAGAAAGATAAAAGGCACTAGCTGACCAATCCGACTTGAGCGCAGACGAGTGCAAAACTCGAAGCCATCCATTTCTGGCATCATCACGTCAGATACGACAAGATCAGGCGGTTCTTCCTCAAATAGAGTAAGTGCTTCAATACCAGAGGCGGCCCCTTTTACAAAATAGCCTCGATCCTCTAAATGGCGAGTGAGGGCAGTTCGTAGAGTAATATCGTCGTCAACTAGTAAAATTCTTTTCATCCGTCGTATATCAGAACGTATATCAGAAACGGTTGTGAGTGCTACTCTTAGCGGCGTCTTGTATCAAAAGCACTGGCAAATAACAGTGCTGCATACCGACGTTTACCATCAGCCTATGAAAGAAGACTCAAATCTTGTACATTATTCTCCACAACACTTATTAACTTTTTCTGCCGGCTGTAGTCAAATCTACAGCTCCAAACTACGTTACAGCATACCTAAAGAATAATAAGGCATGTCACCAGCCGCTTTATTGGCTCAATAAGTTAATGTAGCAGCGACGGATACTGGGAAAAATCGTAAACTAGACCAGCCATACCAACCTTATGTACCAAAAGATTTCGCCACCTGAAACAGGTCACAAAATTACTTTCCAACAGGGTGAGCCTGTTGTGCCTGATGAGCCTATTGTGCCCTTTATTCGAGGAGACGGTACAGGTGTTGATATCTGGCCGGCTACTCAAAGGGTTTTAGATGCCGCCGTCAAAGCTGC
Organism: Leptolyngbyaceae cyanobacterium RM1_1_2; assembly: GCA_012032345.1. Classification (GTDB taxonomy): domain Bacteria; phylum Cyanobacteriota; class Cyanobacteriia; order Phormidesmidales; family Phormidesmidaceae; genus Sphaerothrix. The sequence continues at coordinate 66,942 of JAAUQI010000002.1, forward strand.
CTATGGCAATCAGCGCCAGATTATCTGGTTCAAGATTTATGCGGGTGACGAAGCTTGCGAACGCTATGGCACCTATGAGTATTTGCCTGAGGATACGCTACAGGCTATTCGAGAGTATGGCGTCGCTATTAAGGGGCCATTGACAACGCCTGTTGGGGGTGGCATTCGTTCGCTTAACGTCGCCCTGCGACAGATCAACGACCTCTATGCCTGTGTTCGGCCCTGCCGCTACTATCCGGGCACGCCATCGCCCCACAAGCAGCCTGAAAAGCTAGATATTATTGTCTATCGAGAAAACACTGAAGATATTTATCTGGGGATCGAATGGAAGCAGGGTAGCGAGGTTGGCGATCGCCTGATCAAGCTGCTCAACAACGAACTGATCCCCGCGACGCCTGAACACGGAAGCAAGCAAATTCCTCTAGACTCGGGTATTGGCATCAAGCCCATCAGCAAAACCGGATCTCAGCGACTAGTGCGACGGGCGATAAAACATGCCCTGCAGTTGCCCAAAGCTAAGCAGATGGTCACTTTGGTACACAAGGGCAACATCATGAAGTATACCGAAGGTGCGTTTAGAGACTGGGGGTATGAGCTAGCAACCACCGAGTTTCGGCAGGACTGTGTGACTGAGCGAGAATCCTGGATCCTCAGCAACCAGGAAAGCACTCCAGATATCTCAATAGATGAAAATGCCTGCAAGATTGATCCTGGCTACGACTCCCTCACGCCGGAAAAGCAGGCGGCTATTCGCTCAGAAGTGGGGCAAATTTTAGAGAATATCTGGGAGAGCCACGGCAACGGCCAGTGGAAAGACAAGATCATGGTAAACGATCGCATTGCTGACAGCATTTTTCAGCAAATCCAGACTCGGCCAGACGAATACTCAATTCTGGCAACGATGAACCTCAATGGCGACTACCTTTCAGACGCCGCTGCCGCTATTGTCGGTGGGTTGGGCATGGGGCCTGGGGCCAACATTGGGGACCAGTGCGCTATTTTTGAAGCGACGCATGGTACAGCGCCTAAACATGCGGGGCTAGACCGAATTAATCCGGGTTCGCTCATTTTGTCAGGCGCAATGATGCTAGAGTACCTCGGCTGGCAGGAAGCTGCGGACTTAGTTCGTCAAGGCTTAGGGGCCGCGATCGCTCATCAAGAAGTCACCTATGACCTAGCTCGCATGATGGATCCCGCAGCAGAACCGCTGAGATGCTCAGAGTTTGCTGAAGCCATCATTCGCCACTTTGAATAGCTGTATTGGCGACCTGAGCAGTTATTAAGCAATCGGGTTTTCTAGTAGATATCTAATTAGAAAACCCGGTTTCTGAGTTAATAATTGTAGTTATTGGGGTAGTCTTCAGGTTCCCACGTCGAAGAACCAAGCGGATTTGAGAAAGTCTGGATCTGTCCACCGCCAATATAGGAGCCTGGTGGACGGGGCACTGCAAAAGGAACCGATGTTTGCGGTACCTGAGGCTGACTATACTGGCTACCTGAGCTAGGGGGCAAAACGGGCGCGGCTGAGCGGTTAGGTAAACCGCTGAAGTCAGGCCGATTTTGCGGCAGACCAGACGGTGTAGCCAAGTTAGTGTAAGCGTTTCCTTGAGGGTAGGAGCTAGGAGCTAGATTCAGCGTGGGTGGAAGCGTATAGCCAGTTGTTCCCGGCAGCGGAGACATGCCCGGCGTGGTGGGAATAAATCTTGGCAAAGCAGTACCCGAGCGCGTATCTTCAAGATTGCCTGCTGGGACTGTGCCAAAAGGCTGGGCGGTTTCTCCATTGGCTTGCCTGGCGTCGTTTGCAGGCGATTGCGGTGCCGAAGAACTGCTCTGCCCAGGCAAACGACCCAGGGCTGATTGTAAAGCACTGGGCTGGCTGGCTTCTGTTGCCTGAGCGCCCTGAGCGCCCTGAGGCAATATCTCTGGAATTAGTGAAAATAGAGAGGTTGCCGAGGTTGTACTAAAGGGCGAACTAGCTTGGAGGGAGGCTAAGGTACCGGGAGAATAAGAACTGTTCAGCCGAGACGGATTGCTGCTGGCAGCTTCAGAGAGCTGACCCAGCAGATTATCTCCGGGAGTTTCTGCGAACTGAGTACTGGGAGTAGAAGCGGCTAGATCGTTGAACAGGGTATTAAGGTTGTCAACCTGGGCTAGCTCTGCCTGCTCTTCTAAAGTCAAATCAGTTTCGGGGATTTGAGCACTGCGCGATTGAAGGTCAATTTCAAATGAATCTGACCACTCAGGATGAACACGGTATTCCCACAAAAAAACGCCCAGTAAAACCGTGACCAAAACTGGCCCCCAAACGATGGGCTGAGTCACTGGCTGAAGGCGAGCAAACAAATATCGAACTGATGGTGGCACTGCCATAGCTAAGACCCGCAACTGGGTGTTTTTTGAAACGTAACTGACGGCTCCTATTGATCTAGATTCTAGCTCAGAGAAAACGTCAGGCAGCTCAGTGTCAAGTTTTATCGTGAGCTGAACGCTGCTGACCCTGCGAAAACTTGAGAGTCTGAGCCAGTCACTTGCTTCTTAGCACAGTAAGTTTGGACTTATCTTAGCTAAAAGATGAAAGAGCGACAGAAATCCAAGACTCACTAAAATTTGCAGAATGGCCCATAGGCTATTCTATCCTCTTGAAGACAACAGGCTATGTAAAGTTGGGGCTTTGGTGGGCCTATTTTTATGCTCTTAGACATGATAGTGTAACCTCTACAGGTCAGCCGCCCGGTTCGCTGACGATATCTCCTGATTTGCTTGCTAATTTTGTGCCTAAAAGCCTATGGTTTATCAACCCGATAGACATGCTCTCAGCCAGGCTCAGCTCACAACAGCTCCTGTAAAATCCCGCTTGGGGGTTTCCTTTACAATTGCGGCCAAATCATCTGTCCTCGAAGATTCCAATCGCTCCCGTCCGGTAGAGCTGCCTGACGCGGTAGACCAAAAGCGCGATCGCTCTGCGCCTAGCCTGTCGGCTTTACCAGTTGTCTTCCCTGGAGGGGATCTGCCAGCTCTGCCTAAACTCAAGCAAACTACGTTTAGCAGCCATCGGCACGAGGCTAATCCCGCTTTTGCCATGACGCTTTGGCAAGAGATCGGCAGCAATATTGAACAGTGGCAGAGCGAACTCCACAAAATTGTGCTGCAGATTCAGGCCGTTTATATGGAAGGCCCTATTGTAGACGGCTGGCTAGAGTCGGAGGCAGTACAGTCTGCTCAAAGCTCAGGTATATCTCATTCACAAGCTTCTGTACTGCGACATGGCGATGTAGAGCAGATCCAAGCCTACATTGAAACTCAAATTGGGCAGACAGCTATGGCCGTTGACGTTAACGTCAGCTCTCAACAGCCGCCGCAATATCGCCTTTGCAACCTGGATGCAGAAGGCCGTTTGAACTGTCATTTTTGCCCAGCGGAGCAGCTTTCTGCTGTTAGCGTAGCTATTGCCCGACACCAAAAGATCCGCCAGCTCTTAAGCCAGAAACAGTATCTTGAAGCCCGTCTCAAGCGGGCTGTAGAGGTGTTAGCAGCGGCTCGTAGCGAACTGGGTTTATCGACTGAGGCGACTTGAGCGCACCTACCAGCCCCAGGTGCTTATGCCCCCTTTGAAGGGGCCAACAATGTCTGAGGTAATCCAGCCACCGTAAAAGTCTCCCGGCTGGGCTTGCACCTGTTCTCCGTCCAGGTAGCAGGCGTCTACTTTAGACGGATAAAAAGCAACATAGTTTTGAATCGCTTGAAAGGCAAGGGTCGGCTCTGGGTAATACCAGACGGCGTTTTCAACCTGGCGATCGCCTACGCTCAGGCTATAGTAGGCAGCTCGACCCTTCCACTCACAAAACGAAGATGAGGGCGTTGGCTGCAGGTAGTCTAAGCGCACGTCTGCCAAAGGAATGTAATAAACCGGTGGATGGCTAGTTTCTAGAACGCGCTGGGCTTGATCAGTCTCGGCTACGGTAATGCCATTAAAAATAACCTGAATATGCTTATCAGAAGCCTCCAGTCTGGGCGGTCGGGGATAATCCCAAACTGATTCTTGTCCCGGCTGCGGCTCAATGCGCCCCTGCATCATGAAAATTTAATTGAGCTATAGGTTAGTGTCTATCTTATCGCTCCTGCCAGCGTTTTAGCTGAGCTTGAGCGCTGCTGTAGGCTACCGTATCCTGGGGCACCAGAATAGCCGCCTGTACAGCCGCCTCAAATTTTCCCTGAGCAGCGCGGGCGCGGGCAATACTGAGAATTTCCTGGCTAAGCTGCTCTACGCGAACCTGGGCCTTTTGGTACTCGGGGTGTTCGGCTGGAATCTGACGCAGCAGCACAATAGCTTTTTGAAAGGAGGCGGCCTGCCCCGGCTGTAACATAGCCTGAGACTGCTGTAGCCGCTCCTGGCTAAGCTGGCGCTGCTGCCAGAAGCTAAGCTGCTCTTGGGACTGACGGTGAATCACCGGGGTTTGCTGGGGAACTAAACGGGCAGTTGCGATCGCACTGGCTAAGTCTCCCTGTGTGGCTGCGGTATTGGCCAGACCTAACAGTGCCTGACTCCATTGCTCAATGAGCTGCTGCGACTCTTGGTAAAACGGCTCACCAGGCGGAATTTGGCTGAGCTGAGCGATCGCGCTGGATAAGCTCGTGGCCTGATTGGGCTGTACCGTCTGCTGCACGGCAACAAGTTTGGCCTGATTACCGGCTACCTGCTGGGCTAAACCAGCTTCTGCCTGTGCTTCTAGACGATTGTAGGTATCGTCTCTGGCGGCGGCTGGAATCTGATCTAGCCAGCGAATAGCTTCAGCATAGCGCTGCTGAGCGATCGCCTGCTGAGCTTGGGTTAAGGCTGAGAGCGCTGTCGCTGATCCAGACAGCGGTTCTGCAAATAAAGCTCTGCCAGGCTCTCTAGCATTCTCTGAAGCATCTTTTGGAGCCGCTGGGGGCGGTGCAGGCGGCGTTGCCGCTGCCGTACTGGAGCTTGTGCTAGAGCCAGAGTCAGCGCGGGGGGCTGACTCTGGCTGACTGGGGGCTGGAGGCAGCAAACTTGACCGCCCTAGCAGCAGCAGCAGTAGAGCAAACAGCAAAGCCAGTGGCCCCCACACGCCTACGCGCTGGATTGCGGCTAGAGGTGCGATCGCGCTTGAGGGCTGAGGTCGTCTGGAGTTAGGACGGGGGGATACTGACGGCACGTTAGCAGGAACTGGCTCAGGCGCTGTCGGCATTAGATTCATCACCGGAAGCTGCGGCGATCGCACCGGACTACTGCTAGCTGTCGCAGTAGCAGGTATGGGAACTGCTGCCTGAGCGACTGCTGGCACCACCAGCAGAAACCTTTTCTCACTCGGAATCTGAACTGCCGGGTTTTGGGTGGGTCGCCAGTGGTGTTCGCAAAGTTCTGGCAGTTGCTTTTGTAAATGGGCGGCAATGTGATCGAGAGTAACGCAGCCGCGATGATCTAAGCCCTCTAGTAAAGCTGCCGTAAACAGACCGTGCTTAACGGCCAGCGTCTCGTGAGAAAACTCTTGCGGCTGACTCGACAGAATTAGAGACAGACCAAAATCGCGGGCTAGGGCCAGAGACTGCTGGCCGACTGAGCGATCGGCTAGCGCCGCCTGGGAGCGGTTGATGTCTAGCATGATCACAATGTTGTCGGTCGGCGACTGCTTGAACAGCTCAAAGAGCGACTGCACCGAACAGGCTGTTTCAGGTATGTGGGCCGGATCAACATCAATGGGCAGCAGGTAGTCGCAATCTTGGTAGCAAATGCCGTAGCCGCTGAAGAAAAACCACAGCACATCGTTGGGCTGTAGCTGCTCCTGGCACTGTTGGATTTGATGTAGGAGAGACTGTTTGTTAGGGTAAGCGGTGGCTGATGATTGTGCATTAGACGGATCGCTGAGCAATAAACACGCAGCGGGATCGTACCTGGCTGTTTGGGTCAAAAAATGCCAGAGCGCGATCGCATCTTGCCGCGCATACAGCAGCGGCTGTAAAGACTGATACTGATTGATGCCAACGACGACTGCCCAATGCTGAGTCATAACGATTGCGGGGAGCTATCCATTAATTTCACAAAAGCCTTGCAGCTAGGCGATCGCAACTCTTCTGTGCCCCGAAGATAGCATAGACTTTCCGGGTTGAAACAAACAATTTGTCAGATCCGTCCTGCTCCTTAGCGCGCCTGTCCGCTAGCTTGAAACCATCATCAATCAAAATCCTTTTTCAGCCTAAATCCCACTCTTAAATACTGGCCCTGATTATTCTTGATGGCAGGGCGCAGATCTAAGCTAAGCTTTAACCAAAAATCATCTCGTCTTCAAGCAAACGGGCTTACTCCACAGATCTGAATTATCTGAACCAAAAGAACAAACGCAATGAGCCTACTAACCTTAACGCCTCGAAAAATAGCGAACCTGCTGATTTACTGGCAGCAAGCCTGTTCTCCAATCGGACTTGCTCTACTGCTGACCGTCTCCGGCGGCATCTGGCTAGGACAAACCGCGATCGCGCCTCAGGCTGCTCAAGCTTACACCTCTCGCACGAGCCTCTTCCTGGTACGAGGGGAAAATGAAGGCTACGAAACTTTGATTCGTCGAGGGGACATAACAGCTAGAGCTGCCGCCCAGCGAAGCTTTGACGCTGACCTGCTGGCGACTGAGGTGATCGTAACCGTCACCGCTGAAAGTCAGGGCATCGCGCTGCCTATCATGATGCTACAGGTTAGCCGCCGCCAGTGGAGCGATCGCCCCGATCCTCGGTACTGGGCTACCTACTATCCCAACGCTAGAGTACTGCTGTTTTCTGAGAGCGCTCTGTAATTTTTTTGTTTTTTCAGACAAATGCTTTATGATTGGAAGGTTGTCAAGAATTCTCAAGTTTTCCAGTCATGGCGGTTCCAAAGAAGAAAACCTCAAAATCTAAGCGCAGTATACGCCGTTCAAACTGGAAACGGCAGGCAGCGCTAGAGGCCAAAAAAGCTCTATCCCTCGGCAAATCAGTATTGACTGGTCGCTCTAGCAGCTTCATCTACGAAGAAGATGAAGCTGAAGACGACGACGAAGAGTAATCGCTTCAAAAACCGGGTTAGCTGCGAAAGGAAAACATGCCATCCGCTCTTAGAGAGTTGAGGACAGCGACCTTAGGGCCATCAGCTCCGCTGGAGCAGGGCTAGCAGCTTCTGAGCTAATCTCCTGACTGCCGCTATATCTGACTAGAAGATAAAGTCGAGCTTACTCTCTCAATGTTCGCCGGGATGCAGAGGACTCGACGCAGCGGCATTGTTTAGCGACCAGTAATACTCAATCGCAATGCCTGAACTGCGGCAGCTTTCCTCAAGCTGCTTCTGCTGAGACAGGGCTTTACGCAGCGTGATAATTAGCTCTTGAATTTGCTGCTGCTGGGGCGATCGCCGCTGTAGAGCAAACAAAGTTTGCCGCTCTAATAGCTGCATTAGCAGTTCGTAGTGAATGTGAGAAGGCAGCGGCACTGGCTGATCCATAGGCTCCATCGCAAGCTAAGTCCAACAGGGGGCAAGATTGTCTTAATCAAACAGGGCAGCAGCAGCGGCACCGGGATCTGGCTGCCTGATTAAAGATTCTCCCACTAACACCGCCTGCGCCCCCGCCTGCCGAACTAAGCGAACATCTGCCGCAGTCAACAGGCCCGATTCGCTGACAATCAAGGCATTGCGCAGCTGTAGGTCAGCCTGACGCTGCGCTATCAGCGTTTGGGTCGTGGCTAAGTCTGTGGTAAAATCCTCTAGATTCCGATTGTTGATGCCGATTAGCTGAACTTCCTTGATCGCCAGCACTCGATCTAGCTCTTCTAACGTGTGAACTTCCACCAGAGCATTCATTCCTAGTGCCTGGGCAATCCGAACAAAATAGCTGAGATCTTTGTCTGAGAGCACGGCAGCAATGAGCAAAACAGCGTCTGCGCCGCTCACCCGCGCTAGGTAAATCTGATAGGGATAAATTAGAAAATCCTTGCACAGGAGAGGAACATCAACCGTCGCCCGGATCGCGGCAAGATAGGCAAAATCACCTTGAAAAAATTCTTTATCCGTCAGCACAGACAGACAGGTAGCAGCGCCTGCTACGTAAGCTCGGGCAATTTCGACCGGGTCAAAGTCTGGCCGGATGACGCCTTGGCTGGGAGACGCTTTTTTGACTTCCGCGATCAGCGCTGGCTGAGTCTTGCCGTGACGCAGGGCTGCTAAAAAATTTCGCGGTGACTCAGTTGTTAGCACTTGCCGCTGCAGTTCCGCTAAGGATAGCTGCTCCCGCATCTGGCTGACTTCGATTTCTTTATGCCAGATAATTTTTTCCAGAATATTACGCGGTTCTGCTTCTGGGACGCGCACCTGATAGCTCAGATTTTGTACTTGAATTGCTGGATTGGGGGGGCGTCGTCGAATCTTCATAAGTACTGATTCAGGGGTGAAATAACTACCGGACAACCTCGGCGCGCTTAAAGGCTTCATCCAAAACCTCTGAAAGCGTTGGATGAGTGTGAACCATAAAGGACAAATCTTCAACCGATATCTTTTGGGCGATCGCGTTAGCAGCTTCCTGAATCAGGTCAGAAGCATGAAGGCCAATAATATGCGCCCCTAAAACCTCTCCGGTGTCTTTGCGGTAAACGATTTTGGCAAGTCCTTCCCCCTCGCCTTCAGCTAGCGCCTTGGAGTTGCCCTTGAAGTAAGTTCGTACCACGTCTACCTTAAATCCTTCCTGCTCTGCCAGTTCTTTGGCCGCAGGCTCGGTTAGCCCCACAAAGCTCACTTCAGGGTGCGTAAAAGCCGCTGCCGGAATGCTGAGATAGTTAACCTGGCGGGGGCGATCGCAGATGTTTTCAACTGCTATAACACCTTGGGCTGAAGCAGCGTGGGCCAGCATCATCTTACCCATCGCGTCGCCAATAGCCCAGAGATGGGGCACCGGCTCTGCATTTCTCAAGACGCTTAAATGCTCATCGGTGGCAATAAAGCCGCGCCTGTCTAGCTCGACGCCAACGCTCTCAAGGCCAAGATTTTTGGTCGCCGGAATTCGACCTGTGGCCACCAGGCAGGCGTCTACCTCCAGCACCTCACTGACTTCCTTGGTGTTTGGATTAGCCAGCTCAATCACAACAGGTGAACCCGGTTTGACCGTTTTGGCCATCAGGCCAACTTTTGTTTCAATATCGCGCGGATTAATCAACACCCGCTGCGCCATTTTGGCAATATCAGGATCAAAGGTAGGCATCAGCCGATCGAGGGCTTCGATCATAGTCACCTCTGACCCCAAGGCTGTGTAAATATCAGAAAACTCCAGCCCAATATAGCCACTGCCAATAATCGCCACCCACTGGGGTAGCCAGTCTAAGGTTAAAGCCTCATCGCTGGTGAAAACGGTTTTACCGTCTAGCTCAATTCCCGGAGGCACAAAAGGAATAGAGCCGGTTGATAAAAGAATATCTCTGGCAGTAAGAACCTGACTGCCCGATTCACTTTCCACCACTACCTTTTGTTCGCCTGCAACCTTGCCCCAGCCTCGAATCACCTTGACCCCAAGTCGGGTCAAGCTGTTGCTCATATCGCCTCGAATTTTACCCACTAAATCTTTAGCATGATCGGCGATCGCCTGCCGTTCAAACGACACGTTTCCCACTTGAATGCCCAGAGACTTGAGATGGTGAGCATTGCGCAGCTCTCGTACTCTGCCGGAGGCTGCCAGCAGCGCCTTAGAAGGAATACAGCCGCGATTAACACAGGTTCCTCCCATGTCTGCGACTTCAATAATGGCTGTTTTAAGACCGCACTTGACAGCGTGGAGTGCCGCACCGTGTCCGCCTACGCCAGCCCCGATAATCACTAAGTCGTAATCGAACGCCTGACTCACATCCCTCTCCTGAATTTAATGGGCATTTAGTGAATTTAACTAACTCATTAGCAGCTGCTAGATAATTAACGACGCTAGCAATACCATAGACATCGTTACACAAAATTACACACTTCACCGTGATGCTCAAAGACTCACTGCGCTATGAGCGTTTTATCTGAGGCAATTTCTGTTTTTACTCGGTTGATATTTGCCCCGTTGATAAGTTGAATATCAGGTAAGGCATTCTAAACAGGTGCCTGGTTTGAAGATTTCCTGCATTTGAATTCTGGAGCGGATTGTATGCAAGACCCCCCTCAAGAGCACCGTCATCATGCCGCAAAAGAGTTCAGGCGGTCTTTAGAGGCGCTGGAGGCTTTTCTGAATTTGTCAGAGGAAGAACAGGCGCTTTTTAGAGCAGCAGATTCTGCCGAACCGAAGGAAGCTGGTGAAGCATCTAGCAGTCCTGACAATCAGATAGACTTAGCCGCCTTGGAAGAAGCCGTCGCCGATATTGAGCGCTACATGGAAAGTCGCTCTGCCGAACCCCCTAGGCAAGGGGGTTAACTTTGTCGCTGGCGCTGAGCTTCAAACAGAATAATAGCTGCCGCGATCGCCACGTTGAGAGACTCCACTGCCGGACTGATAGGAATTTTAACTACGTCGGTTGCTAGAATTGACAGCTCTGGTGTCAGCCCACTCCCTTCGTTACCCAACAGCAAAACCGTTGGTGGACGCAAATCACAGCTCCAGTAGTCACGTGTGGCCTCAGCGGCTGTGGCCAGCACCTGTACACCTCTCTGACGCCACTGCTCGATTTGCTCAGATAGATCAGGACTAATCTGCATGGGTAGCTTAAACCACTGCCCTGCTGTAGAGCGTAAAACTTTGGGATGATCTAAATCAACGCTATCCTGGCTGAGCCAAAGACCGTCAACGTCAGCAGCAGCAGCGGTACGAATAATCGCTCCTAAATTGCCAGGGTCTTGAATCGTTTCTAAAACCAGACCCAAACTAGGCTTAGCTGGACAAGAATTAATCGCCCTGCGGCTGGCCGTGGCCACAACACCGTCTGGATTTACCGTAGTGGCTACTGCTTTGAGCACTTCCGGCGAAACCAGCTCAGAGCAACGAGCCTGAGCGATCGCCTGCTGCCAAAGCTGAGGATAACGGCCCTGCCACTGCAGCGTATAGCAAACAACCTCAATCGGATAGCTAGCAGCGCAGGCAGCTTCTAGCAAATGCGTTCCCTCAATTAGAAACTGCCGCTGCGATCGCCGTTCTTTAGCCTGCCTGAGCTTGCGAATTTGTTTGACCAGCGGATTTTGCAGGCTAGTGAGCATGGGGGAGACGGTTACAGCTATAGGTTTGTAGTGGCGAAAACTGGCCCATTAGCCCCCCCAATACGGACATTAAATATTTTGTTGAAAAATGTAAGCAACCATAAGACAATCTGACTGAATCGTGCCCTGCATTCTGCCTGACATGGGCCTGTCGCAGGCGGACAACCTCCAGCCTACGGATTTGTGTAAAGATCAGTCAGACAGATCAGAATCGTCCTCAACGGCTCTGCAAAGTCCTGGTTTTCGCTGTTTCTGGCTATGGCTTAAGCGGCTAGAGCCTTTACCTATGCGGAACCCGGGACTTGAACCCGGAAGTTCTAAAGAACACTAGAACCTGAATCTAGCGCGTCTACCAATTCCGCCAGTTCCGCACTGGGCGCAGTTATTGCTGCGGTTCATAATCATCAGACAAACTGGGGGTATTCGTCAACCCATTGCTGCTCAAAGTAACCTGTTTTTTTGTGTTCAAACCTCAGCCAATTCTCAATCTCGTAAGATTCAGAGATGTCCTTCGGGTGAGTTTCAGGTAGAATCTAACCGAATTACTAGCGCCACACTTTTGGAGGACACTGCCATTACTTCCCCCACCGTTACCCCCAACTCATCTGTCCCCGATAGCGCCAATAGCGTCCTCGAAATTTGGGGCAAGCATTCGCTCAAGGGTCAAGTCCAGATCAGCGGAGCCAAAAATTCAGCTTTGGTGGTGATGGCAGGTGCTTTGCTCTGTTCGCAAGACTGCCGTATTCGCAACATTCCCTCTCTGGTGGATGTGGCTCGTATGGGTGAAGTCCTGCTGGCGCTAGGCGTCAAAGTGGAGCACAGTGCTGATACGCTAACCATTGACTCGGCCCATCTCAGCCACTCTCGTGCTCCCTATGAGCTGGTGAGTCAGCTCAGGGCCAGTTTCTTTGTGATTGGCCCTTTGCTGGCGCGTTTAGGCGTGGCTCGGGTGCCCTGCCAGGGGGCTGCGCCATCGGTGCTCGTCCGGTTGATCTGCATGTGCGAGGGCTGCGGGCAATGGGGGCTGAAGTGCATATTGACCACGGCACGGTTCATGCCTGCGTGCGAGGCAGTCGCGGTCGCCTGCAGGGTGCGCGGATTTACCTAGACTATCCCAGCGTTGGAGCGACTGAAACGCTGATGATGGCCGCTACTCTGGCCGATGGTGAAACTATCATTGAGAATGCCGCTCAAGAGCCAGAGGTGGTTGATTTGGCCAATTTCTGCCGCGCGATGGGTGCTCGGATTCGTGGAGCTGGTACCAACACTATTACCATTTCTGGCGTTCCTAGCCTGCATTCAACTGACTACAGCATTATTCCCGATCGCATTGAAGCTGGCACTTTTTTAATTGCAGCCGCGATTACCAGCTCTGAAATCACGCTATCTCCAGTGCTGCCCGCTCACCTTACTGCGGTAGTTGCGAAGCTACGTGAAGCGGGGGCTGAAATTATTCCTGAAGCCCATAACCGTTTGCGGATTAAGGCGGGACCGCAAATTTTGGCGACGGATACCCAAACCCGTCCATTCCCGGGTTTTCCTACCGACATGCAGGCCCAGTTTATGGCCTTGATGACGCTGAGCAACGGCAACAGCATGATTACAGAAACGGTTTTTGAGAACCGTTTGCGCCATGTGGGAGAACTGGTACGCATGGGAGCGGACATTCGAATGAAAGGAAACTGCGCTATCGTTCGCGGTGTACCCTTTTTAGCAGGAGCACCCGTTACTGCTACTGATCTGCGGGCTTCCGCAGCGCTGGTTTGGCGGGTTTAGCCGCAGAGGGCAAAACCCAGATTCAAGGACTGCATCATCTAGATCGTGGTTATGACAATCTAGAATATAAGCTGCAGCAGCTAGGGGCCAACCTGCAGCGGATTTCGATAGAAACGGCTGAAGAGGTTACCCAACCCGTCGAAGCAGCAGCTGTTTCAGTAGTAGCTGAGTAAGGTTTGCTATTTTGCCTCGGTGCTACCTCATAGTCTAGCTATACTAGCAGGAGGTGTCTTTGCTGCCGGTGTTCAGGCCAAAGATTGGGGCTATCAATCTACAAACGGTTACGCTGATATGATGAATATTTCCAAAATGTTGCTGGTAGGTCTGAGGGCCGATCATTTTCGCCATCCCTTAGACCTAGAGGCGACCCAGGCGCTTAAGCAGCTGCCCGGGCTTGATATCTTTGTGCGCAATCTCGTAGGCCCGGTGGCCGAGCAGTTTTTCTATTTAGAAAATATTGCCTCTAGCGTTTTAGTCAGCGATCGCCAGCTACCTCACCTGTACGAGCTTTTGCAGGAAGCCTGCCGGATTTTAGACCTTGAAGCTCCCCAGCTCTATATTCGCCAGCACCCGGTTCCTAACGCTTACACGTTTGCAATGCGGGGCAAGCAGCCCTTTATCGTCGTCCATACGTCTCTAATTGAGCTGCTGACGCCGCCGGAGATTCAGGCGGTAATCGCTCATGAACTGGGGCACCTCAAGTGTGACCACAGCGTCTACTTAACACTGGCTAACCTGATTGCTTTAGCCGCTAGCCAGCTGCCAATGGGGGCGGTGCTGGTGCAAAGCTTTCAGTCCCAAATTTTAGAATGGGTGCGCTGTGCCGAATTTACCTGCGATCGCGCAGCGCTGTTGGTAGCTCAAGATCCCAAAGTAGTCGCTTCGCTGCTCATGAAGCTTTCTGGGGGATCTCCCTCGCTAGCCCCTCAGCTTAACTTAGAAGCCTTCTTAGAGCAGGCTCGCTCTTACGATGCCATTAGCGACTCCCAGCTAGGCGAAATGCTCAAGCAAGCCCGCACCAGCGAAATGACCCATCCGGTTCCGGTATTGAGAGCCAGAGAAATTGACCAGTGGGCCAGCAGCCGTGATTACCAACAGCTTTTACATCGGGGCTTAATTCAGTATAATAGTGAGGCTACTCCTAAGGGCGGATGGCGGAATTGGTAGACGCACCACACTCAAAATGTGGCGGCTTCGGTCGTGAGAGTTCGAGTCTCTCTCCGCCCATTCTCAATTTGAGGATAATCAGCCATGGCACAGCAGCTTAAGCGATGGGAGTCTCCTCGCCAGAGAGGACGCAACCATAAAGGAAAAGGTGGCTCAGCCCGTCAGCGCCAAAAGCTAAAGCAGCGTCAGCTCTGGCGACAGCGGCTTAAAAAATCGGAGGACTCCGATAAAATTCTGAAAAAAGAGAGGCTAGCCTCTCTTTTTTTGTGCGTTTCTTCGGTTTTCTCAATCAAATTTTTCAGTCAAAATAAACGCAACAGGGTTGCCGACATTATCACAATTTAGCTCTTGGGGAACTAAGAGACGAGATCCGAAAGTGGGAACCCTATAGACAGATGCAATCTTTCATTTTGGGTAAATTGCTTTGAACGAGGACGCTGTTGAGCAACTACCTGTAGTTTCGGCTGTATCTACCCCGCCCGAACTGACAGGATGTCCCTACCTGGTTACGCTTTGCACCTACCAAAAAGAGTCTCTGTTCGGCGATTTGAGCCATGAAACTCCTGATCTCAACGAGATTGGTAGAATCGCTGCCGATGAATGGGTGCGCTCATCGGCTAGACATCGGGAAATTCAGCTAGACCGATGGGCGCTGAGGCCCGACCGCATCGAAGGAATTGTAATTGTTAACTCAGAAGCTGCTTTAAGAGAAGCAAGCCGAGATCGCCACACAGCTTTGACCAAGCCGCGATCGCTTTCTTCCTTTGTGGCAGGATTCAAGGCGGCTGCCGCTAAGCGAATTAATCTGCTGCGTAATCAGCCCGGTGTACCGGTGTGGGAACGAAGCTACCAGGAGCAGAGAGTGCCTGACTCGTTCACCCTAAATCGCTTACGGCAAAAAATGGAAAAAGATTCCTGCGGGTTGGTTTAGCATCAGCGCCCTGAGGCAAACTGTTGGCTCATTAAGTTCAAATAAATTAACCCAGCCTGAACACTCGGGGGGCGAGGGCATTGTGCTGAACAATAAAAAGCTTTAAGTTGAGAACGCCAGATCTAGCCAACAGCGCCTGCTCATCTATGGCCGGACAAGTTTACACAATTTGCCATCCGCTGGTTCAGCACAAGCTCACCCTGATGCGGCGAGCTGAAACCAGCACCGTCAAGTTTCGTGAGCTGCTCAGAGAAATCAGCATGCTGCTAGCTTACGAAGTTACCCGCGACCTGCCGCTAAAAACAGAGCTGATTCAAACGCCTTTGACTCATATGGAAGCCCCAGTGCTGGCATCTGATAAAAAGATGGTAATTATCTCTATCATGCGAGCCGGGCAGGGCATCTTAGACGGTATTCTAGAGCTGATTCCGTCAGCTCGGGTGGGCCACATTGGGCTGTACCGCGATCCGCGATCTCACGTAGTTGTTGAGTACTACTTCAAAGTCCCTCAGGATATTGCCGATCGAGATGTGCTGCTAGTAGATCCCATGATTGCTACAGGCAATACGGCAGTTGCCGCCATCAATCGTCTGAAACAGATTCAGACACGCTCAATTCGGTTTGTCTGCCTGCTAGCGGCCCCAGAAGGAATCGAACAGCTGCACGCCATACACCCGGATGTGCCCCTGTACACAGCTGCTATAGACGACAAGCTGGACGAAAATGGCTACATTTTGCCAGGACTGGGGGATGCAGGCGATCGCTTATTTGGCACTCGGTAGGTCATTTTGATCTACGCAATTCAGCCACAATATTTGTGGCTGAATTGCGGATGGGGTATTTCTGGATTTATAACACTGCTGCTCGTTACCCTAAAAATAGGTACGGATTGACCCACCTGAAACAGTCCAGGCAACTGTTTTATGATGAAGTTGTCAAGTTTCCTAGCAACTAAGCGAGATCTCATGGCTTTATTTGGACTGGGTAAAAAAGCAACTATGCCTTCCGCTGATGAAGCGCTGACGGGGCGCGATCAGGCAACGGCTGTTCCTGAAAAGCACTATGTCAACGGCAATCGCCTAACCCCTCCCTATCCAGAGGGCATGAAAACTGCACTGTTTGGCATGGGCTGCTTTTGGGGAGCTGAGCGCAAATTTTGGCAGTTAGAGGGGGTCTACTCAACGGCTGTGGGCTATGCGGGTGGGCATACGCCAAACCCGACGTATCAGGAAGTCTGCAGCGGCATGACGGGGCACAATGAGGTCGTCCAGGTTGTTTACAATCCTGATGTCATTAGCTACGAGCAACTGCTTAAAGTCTTTTGGGAAAGCCACAATCCTACTCAGGGAATGCGCCAGGGAAATGATACCGGAACCCAGTACCGCTCAGGTATTTATGTTTACTCTGACGAACAGCGCCAGCTAGCTGAAGCGGCTCGCAAGGCTTACCAGCAGGCGCTGCAGCAGGCAAACTACGGCAAAATCACTACTGAAATCCTAGAGGCACCTGAGTTTTACTATGCAGAGGAGTATCACCAGCAGTATCTAGCTAAAAACCCAGGCGGCTATTGTGGTCTAGGGGGTACTAACGTTGCTTGCCCAATCGGGTTAGAAGTTGGCGTTGAGTAAGCGCTTACTTTCATAAAGTTCCGGCACCTTTAAAAACGCTGGTTGTGAGATCCTGCTTACAACCAGCGTTTTAAATTTATTGCCTGTGAGTATGAGAAAAATTTTAAGTAATTTGTCGCCTCCTGTAGTTTAGCGATCGCAGATTAATATTCCCGGCGTTGCTGTAGTCTAGAGCGCTAAAAGCTACTCTAGGGGGGCTGTCAATTCTTCTTGGGTGCATCAGCATAGCAATATCGGCAATGACCCGCTACAGGCTGGGAAATTTTTTATGAAACCTGTTTCCTCTGATCAATCTTTAGCAACGCGCCTCTTTGGCCAGGGTTAATTCATTGTAAGAGACGAAAAATCTTCTCAACCTGGTTGGCAAGCTCCCGTAGAGCGGAAGTGACCGATTTGAAGCCATACAGTCGGAGCAAATTGATAGTAATCCGCCGCCGTTCAACACAGAGAATAGTTTTCGCCCCCTGCCAGTGTTGAGGATCAATCCCTTGAGCCGAATACACGCTGACCAGCCGCTGTTCTTGGCGACCATGGTGGCATTCGAAGGGGGTTAGCGCAGTTTGACGCGGTTGGCGATAGCGAACGATCGTCTCAAGCTGGCGATAGAGTTTTCCCTGATTCTTTTTGACCGACACCACATAGTCATTGCCCCCCGCCACAATGAGCGACAGTGTTTTTTTGGGCGTGAAGTGCATCCAGACTGAAGACCACACCACTCAGGTGGAGCTTCTCCAGCAAGTACTGCACCACCTTCAATTCGCTCGTTTCGGTGGTGGTTAGCGCCGCTAAATCAACGGTGATCCCTTGGGCTTGAGCAAAGACACTGACGAGTCCGACAAAGCGCGTTTTGCCGTCATCCTCGGTGATGGGTTGTCGAATCCGTTTCCCGTCAATGGCATAGACATCGTCGTCAACGGTGAGATGTTGGCGCATCCATTGAACGATGGCACCGCTGAGCGCGGCAAAGTCAAGCCCGATATGCGCTCGCCGGAACGTCGAAAAGGAAGGTAAGGCGTCGAGTTCAATCTGCAATAAGCAAGCCACCTCTGAACCATAGCGTTTTGCAAACTCCTCTAGGGGGCGATTTCCCTGATACCCCGCTAAATTGCCCATCACCATGCAGACCAAAATGATCCATAACGGATGGCGTTTCCCACGCGCCTGACGGTAATCCAAGACCGTCTGTAGAGTTTCGATCAGGTTCATGGCAACACTGGCGATAGAGGGTGCCTGACAGCATAATTTTTATCTCATCACAGTGAATTAGCCCTGGGCTTCCTGGGACGGTTACAATACTTTTAATCTATTTCGATCAATGAATATTTGAGGAATTCGCTGATTTTGACTCGTAACGCAGTATGTTGCAATGTTTAAGCAATAGTAAAGTAGCATACCGTTTATGGCTGATCTTCGCTACAGTTTAAGCATCAGCTAGCTGATTAAAGGCTCAGCGACAAGGTCATCGCAGGCGTTTTGCTGTTTATCCTGCTAGCCGCTTTTTGAAGGAGAACGGTGTCAGAAAAGTGGATGATCTTCTCTATAGGACGTAACTTTAGAGCCTTCTGCCAACAAGATCGGTAGATTTTTATGGTGCAGGGTTTTTACCGTTTCCCCTGCTTTACAGTGTCCGAGGGAATGCGAAACCATTCGTCAGAACAGTCTGAGGCGCTGTCATGTCATGGCTAATCAGTCAGGCCAAACGAGCCTGACTTGCTCAGGGTCTTAGCGATTGTTTCGTTGAGACTCTTTTGTTATGAATCTGTTACGAGCAGATTGTCAAACAGCTAGGGCTATGGTAAGAATAGTTTTCAGAACTGCTGAACCATTGACCGAGGGCAAGCGCACACGCTGGCTGCTATGTTAGCTTTGTCATCAACCCTAAAGCTAGCAGCTTTACGCTTAAGTCAACAGCCGACTCATCAACATGTCAAAGCGCGATCGCAGTGAATTTTCTCTAGAGGGCCGCTTTCTAGGATTTTCACCCCAGGGAACCACCGATAACAAGTATATTGATTTGCTCACCGCCCAAGGGGGACATCGCATCAGGCTGCGCAAATCTCTGCGGCCTATTCTAGCTGATTATCTGCTGCCAGGAGATCTGATTCGTGTTTTGGGTGAGCAAAAAGCGGATGACTCCGGCCAGTCGTCACGGATGAAAGCGCTCAAAATAGTTCGACTCGCCCCTGACCGGCTTCAGAATCAACCTGTTGAAGTCGATAGAGAAGAGAGCTTCTCTCAAACCGCTCCCCCTCAAGAGACTCCCAAACACGCTAAAACTTCAGATCAAAAATCAGGCAAAATCTTAGTCTGCGAAAAGTCAAGCTGTCGCAAACGCGGCAGTGCCAAAGTTTGTCAGCAGCTCACCGATAGCTTAGAGCAAGCGGGTCTTAGCGATCGCGTTACCCTCAAAAAAACGGGCTGTATGGGACACTGCAAAAGCGGCCCCCACTTAGTCTTTATGCCCGATAAAAAGCGCTACAGCGGCGTTGAGCCAAAAGCCGCCGCCGCCCTGATTGACCAGCACTTCGGCAATTCTGAGGGCGATCGCCAGTCGTGACTCCAGCTACCCGCCAAAGCTCAGCCTTGCGCCACCTGATTGCCCAGCAGATTCAGGCCAGCTTACCGCCGCGCATCACCTTTGCTGAGTATATGGAGCTGGCTCTCTATCAGCCAGAGTGGGGCTACTACGCCAGCCAAGATCCAGCCCTTGGCCCTGCTGGAGACTTCGTGACCTCACCTCATCTGGGCCATGACTTTGGTGAACTGATAGCGGTGCAGCTAGCTGAGTTTTGGCACTGCCTGGACAGACCTAAGCCGTTTTCTTTAGTAGAGATGGGGGCCGGACAGGGCTTGGTGGCGGCTGATGTGCTATCGGCTCTGCAGCAAAACTACTCGGACTGTTTTGCTGCGGTAGAGTACATGATTGTGGAAAAGTCAGCCGCGCTAATTCAAGAGCAGCAGCAGCGACTACAGCCCTGGCAGAATCAGGTGACTTTGCAATGGCGATCGCTGCCTGAAATTCCCCCCAATTCAATCACGGGCTGCTTTTTCTCCAATGAGCTGGTGGATGCCTTTCCGGTGCATCGCGTGGTTCTAACCGAAACTGGACTGCAGGAAATTTACGTAGGGCTGGCTGATTCGCCCTCTCTCTCGGAACCTACTTTTCAAGACGTGCAGGGGCCGCTTTCTACCCCCAAGCTGTCAGGCTACTTTGACCTAGTTGGGGTTGCAATCCAGCCGCCGCGCTATCCGATTGGCTACCAGAGCGAGATTAACTTAGCCGCTCTAGACTGGATAGAAACGGTCGCCCGCAAACTGCAGCGAGGCTATCTGCTGACGATTGACTACGGCTACCCGGCCAGCCGCTACTACGGGCCATCTCGCTCTCAGGGAACGCTGCAGGGTTACTACCGCCATGCTCATCACAACGACCCTTACGCCCACATCGGCCATCAAGATCTCACCGCTCACGTAGACTTTACTGGCCTAGAGCGATGGGGACAGCAGTGCGGCCTGGAAAAGCTAGAAGCGACGCAGCAGGCTCTGTTTTTGATGGCGCTGGGCTTGGGCGATCGCCTCAGTGCCCTAGCCGAAACCCCAGAAATCGATCGCCCCACAGTGCAGACGGTGCTGCGACGACGAGATCTGCTGCACCGCCTGATCGATCCGATGGGTTTAGGAAACTTTGGCGTGCTGCTGCAGGCTAAAGGGCTAAGCGCTGATGAACGTGGGCGATCGCTCAAAGGCTTCACCGTGCCGCCGCTGCTCTGATTTAGATGAATGGCTCAGGAGGGCGATCGCGCGCTCAAGCAGCTCACAGCCTTCTTCAACAGTTTCTATCTGGCACAGGCGATCGCGCAGATCTGCCGCCCCCTCAAACCCTTTGGCATACCAGGCCATGTGCTTACGAGCCTGCCGAATGCCGCGCACACCCTTATACTCTGCCAGCATGATCAAATGCTCTCGGGCACACCGCAGGCGTTCCGCTACCGTCGGCGGCTGCCGCAGTTCTGCAGTTTTCAAGAAATGATCGATCTCGCCCACCAAAAAGGGGTAGCCCAGCGTACCGCGAGAACACATCACCCCGTCTGCTCCTGTCTGCACCAGGCAGCGCGCCGCCGCCTCAGCTGAAAAGATATCCCCGTTGGCAATCACCGGAATGCTGAGCGCCTGCTTCACCTGAGCAATCCACTCCCACCGGGCCGTGCCTGCATAGCCCTGCGATCGGGTGCGCCCGTGCAGCGTCAGCATCTCGGCACCCGCCTCCTGCATTCTCAGCCCAAATTCCACTGCGTTAATATCGTCATCGTCCCAGCCGATGCGGGTCTTGACGGTCACGGGCACGTCTACCACCGCCGCCACTGAGCGCACAATTTCAGCCGCCATCTGCGGATGGCGCAGCAGAGATGAGCCACCACCCTTGCGGGTAATTTTATTCACTGGGCAGCCCATATTGATATCCACTGTGTCTGCCCCTTCGGCCACGGCTTTGAGCGCCGCTGCCGCCAAAAAGTCAGGCCGACAGTCAAAAAGCTGAATGCTAACGGGGCGCTCGTTGGGGTCAATATCCATCAGCTTGGGTAGCTGCTGCATGTGGTGCAGCTCTGAGGCGCTCACCATCTCGGTATACATCATGGAGTCAGGTGCATAGCGCCGCACTAGCCGCCGAAAAACCAGATCGGTAACCCCCGAAAGCGGCGACTGCAAAACTCGACTGGCCACTTCCACCCGGCCAATTTTGAGCGGAGTTGCCAAGCGCTGCTTCAGGGCATCAGGAAGAATAGGCATAGATAATCGAAGTTGAAGAATGACCCTGACGGCTCCACCATTCTAAAGCTTGAACTGCTGAAAATATTGAGAATGTGAACTGAAGCAGAAGTATTCGCCGCTGAAATATTTGTCATGCCCAACGAAGTACCTGCGGAATATTGACCTCTAAAATTACGCGATCGCCCTTCGAGTCTTATTTATAATCAGTATCGGAAGAATTACAGTCAATGCCAAGGGATCTGTTTTTGGGCCTGCACTCCCTAGAGCGAGAAACACTACATGGACATTGTTTGATTACAAAGCCCAGTCAGGCGCTGATCCTAGACAAACTATTCTATGTAATGCATAACCTCCTAGCTCAGCATTGCTTGGAAAATCAACATCACCTCGGACTGTGACCGTATAGCCATTCTGAGCGATAACAGATCCTGCTATTCCGTCTGTGCAATGCACTTCGTAAGCATTTTCCTCTACTGATGCACCTTCAGGAGCATCAGCAATTGTCCTAGTTTGTACTCTATAACGTTGATACATTCCCGTAAGGCTATCTTCCACTAATTCTAAGGACATAATTCTGGAAGACCAAGCCTCATTATCTCTCCAAGACTGAAAGTAAAGAACTCTCTCTTCAGTAGGCCGAGCAATAAAATCTCTAGGAATATCCCCAATTAGAACAGGCTCGTCATTGACCTGCGCTATCGTCACAGGAGTTAATGCTACGCTCAAAGCAAGTATAGATAACATCGGAATAAGCACAGGGTTATAGATAATCAAACAACGCTCTTTTCTGGCAAAGTCTAGTTTGCTGAGGCTGTATTACAGACAGCTCTTGCAAAACCAGGATCACGATTGTTCCATACAGGCTCCTGAATGGGCTGCATTTCTCCAATACCATCACCCAACATTAACTCTGCACTTCGGTAGTTTTGACAATCGTAGACAACTAAAGCCTCGTATTCTGTAGAGACAGTAACAACCTTTAGATAAGGTTGCTCCCAATGAATAGAGTTTATGTCAATAGCTGCTGCAACTCCTTCGACTCCTACATAGCTAGGTTCTAAATTAGGTTCTGAGATTTGGGTCACCTCTGGAAATGCCATCGAAGCATTTTGGTTGTAAGCTAGATATAAAGTTGAAGCAAGACCCAGAAAGAAAAAACAGTAGCGGCGAAAGTTTTCAGAGCAAATCCAGTTCATCTTCTACGACCGTTCCATACTTCCAAAGCTCATACTCACTCAAGTCAATGTCCTTATTCCAGATAATTTCATATCCGCCCTGCTCAACCTTGAAGCTTTTGAAGAACGCGGGTTCTTTTAGTAGGGAAAACATAGGAATATGCCAAAGCTTACGAATATCGTATTTTTTGACTTCTTGATTATCAAACTTAATAACTAAGGTAGTATTGTCAGTCACTTTGGCCTTATGAATTCGAGGATATCTCATACTGTTCTCAATACTTGAACTACTTTAAAGGAGGCAGCTTACAAAATTCCTGAGTACTCCAATTTGCAAAAGATCCTGTTGATACAACGCTGCCCACTCAAGAACTAACTTTTGTGCGCGATTTGGTAAATCTCCCTCTATAAATTCTAGGGACTCAATGAAAACGAGGTGGAGGATGATCGCCAAAAAACACTTTGATAACGATGCCATAGAATCGTGTAATTTCAGGCATAATTACGCTTTCAAACAAACAACCTATATGCTCTATTCTATTGGAAACGAAAGACTTATTGTCAATGGCCAATTTAGAACAGCAGCTTCCCAAGATGAACTACTTCCCAGAAAAAGACGTTCTTCATTCGCCGTTGTTGGTCGTTGAGGTCGTGAGTCAATCTACCAAAAGCGACGATCATCGCTCCAAGCGAGCTGAATATGGGCTGCTAGAAATTCCTGAGTATTGGATTGTTGCCCCCCCCGGCGGCAAGGTCACGCTCTGTATCCTGGAGCATCAGTTTTATGATTTCACGGAATATCACGATGCTCAGTAGATTCAATCCTCTACCTTTCCTGGCCTCAGCCTGAGTGCAGCTCAGATTTTAGCAGGCAAACCATGAGTATTCTTGGAGTTTTAGCGATCGCCTTAGCCGTCCCAACCTCATAATTAGCCAATCTCATTCCTGAGTGCTCTTGGTTGTCTGCTCTGAAGTTTGGTAACAGCAGCAGTTGCGACCCTGCCTTTTGGCGCTATAGAGCGCCTGATCGGCAGCCGTCAGCAAGTCGGCTGGGGTATTGCCCAAGCTAGGCAATAGTTCGGCAGCGCCTAAGCTAACCGTTATAGCCTGATTGAGAGGTGAATCTAAGTGAGGAATCGAGGCCTGAGCGATCGCTTGCTGAATATAATCAGCGATATGAATCGCTCCTTTGAGATCTGTTTTGGGCAGCACAATCGCAAACTCTTCACCGCCGTAGCGGGCTACTAGATCAGCCGGACGGTTAACGCAGCGATCGAGAATTTGAGCAATTTGTCGCAGGCAGTCGTCTCCAGCTAGGTGACCATAAAAATCGTTGTAGCGCTTGAAGAAATCAACATCGCACATAATCAAAGACAGCCCTGCGCGTTCTCGCCGCAGTCGCCGCCACTCTTGCTGCAAATAGCTGTCTAGACAGCGTCGATTGGGGATTTGCGTTAGACCGTCTAAATTAGCTAGCCTCTCTAGCTTGTGGTTAGCTGCCTGTAGCTGCTGGTAAAGCTCAGCCTGCTGAATGGCGATCGCAAGCTGGGCAGCGAGTTCTTTAAGCAATAGCTTTTCGTCTTCGCTCCAGTGACGAGAAGTGTGACAGCGCACACCCATGATGCCTTTTAGCTCACCTTCAAAGCGAATACTAATAGCCAGAATGGCGGCTTGCTCATCATGGCTATTTGGAGAAGGCGCACCCACAACGACCATCTCAGTTTGCTGGAGGGCTAATTGAATCTGAGGATCTTGCCCAACTGAGTCAACGAGTTGAGACAGATCTAGATCACCTACCGCAAAATCGACTTTAATCTGCTGTAGCGATAGCGTTTCTGCATTCCAAAGGCCAATAAAGCTAGAGGCGCTCTCAAAGGCTATTAAAAGCTGATGGGCCGTTTGGGCTAGTACCTGATCTAGATCCAGGCTTTGGTTAATGGTTTCTACAATCTCGTTCAGCAGCGCCTCACGTTTTGCCTGCCGAGATGCCTGTTCATAGAGCTGACTTTGCTGAATAGCAATGTTGAGCTGAGCCGTTATTTGCTTTAAAAAATCGACTTCCCAATCTTCCCAACGACGGGGATAATAGCACTGATGAGCGATTAACAGTCCCCAAAGCTGATCTTTGAGGAAGAGCGGAAAAGCTAAGACCGCTCTAACCTGCATTGCCTGCATCAGGTCGGTGTAGCAAAGCGGTGCGTCAATGGCAGCCACGTCATAAATGACACTAACGTAGCCTCGGCTGTAGCGCCGCTGCAAAAGTGTTTCAAAACACTGATCTTGAAACTGCTGCCCTAATAAAGAAAACTCTTCGGCACTGACTGATTCTACAAAGACCACTCCATGCCACTGATTAAGCTGATAAATCAGAACCCGATCTGTCTGCAACCAGTCTCGGATATCCTGAACTGCTGTTTTGAGAATTTCATCTAGGGTTAGCGTCTGACGCATGCGCTGGGTGATCTGACTCAGCAGGCGATCGCGCTTGGCCTGCTGCTGTAGGTTATCTTCAAAGAGCTTGCGCTGGGTGACATCTCGAGCGATGGCGATCGCCTGCTGAGTGTCTAGTCCAACGACACGGGTTTCAAAGTAGTGGATTTGACCTGCTATTTCGAGCGGACACTCGACTGTCGCCACCTGACCCGTTGCCAGAGTTTGCTGTAGCGCCTGATAAAGCTGCTGGCCGCACGGCAAAAATGAAGCTGGATCGATTCGATTAAGCTGATAGTTAGGTAGCCCGTCTTTCTCGGTTTCGCTGGTTTCGCTAGTTCCGAGCGGTCTTTCAGCTTGAGCAACCCCGCTAAGGCAGTGCAAAGTACCGTCGGTATTGAAATGCAGCATAACATCTGGCAGCGCCTTGAGAATAGCCTGCATCTGCTGATTGCTTTGATGAAGTTCATGCTCTATGCGCTGGTGCTCTTGCACAGCCAGCAGCAACTGTTGCTGCTGCTGCCTTAGCGAAAGCTGATAGCGAACTCGCGTCAGCACTTCCTCAGCTTCAAAAGGTTTGGAAATATAGTCAGCGCCCCCCAGCTCAAATGCCTGAATTTTGCTCGATAGGTCTGTGTAAGCGCTCATGAAAATGATTGGAATATCTCGCGTAGAAGTCTGCTGCTTGAGGCGTTCGCAGACTTGATAGCCATTCATTCTAGGCATACGGATATCTAGCAGGACTAAATCTGGAGCCTGAATCGCAGTGGTTTCTAAAGCGATCTCCCCACTAGCTGCTTTGCGCACAACATAGCCTTCGGACGATAGCAAGGCCGCAAGCGCTCGCAAGTTGTCAAGCTCATCATCCACAATCAAAATGCTAAAAGACTTTTCAGTCATGTCACTCGTAAGAAGCACCCTGCCTATTGGCTACAAAAGGTTGCTGATGCGGAAAACTATAGTTCGGGTACAAGTAATAAAACTAACTCAAAATGAGTCTGTCAGTTTCAGAAATGTGCTTGCTTTAAGGGGTAGATTAATGTGATCTAGATCAAACCTATACTGTGATCTTACCCAAAAAGGCTCCAGATCCCACGCTGGTAGAAGTACTGAATTTGCCTGACTACCGCTTTTTACCCAGCAGCCAGTAGGTGGTCATTTTTCCTCGACCTTTAACCTCTATGCTGCCCCGCTGCTCAAGCAGGTACCGATTTTTAAGCCGTTCATAAGCAGCCTCGGTCACCTGTATTTTGCCAGGTTCTCCTAACATTTCCATCCGGCTAGCCATGTTGACAGCATCGCCCCACAGGTCATAGCTAAACTTCTTAATGCCAATTACGCCAGCGACTACCGCTCCTGTATTGATACCAATTCGCAGTTGAAAAGGAGTACCATCGGGCTTTTCATATTGCCCAATCGTCTCCTGCATCGATAAAGCCATCCGGGCAACCGCATCGGCGTGATCGGGTCGTCGTATCGGTAATCCTGCTGCTGCCATGTAAGCATCTCCAATAGTTTTAATCTTTTCCAGGCCATACTTTTCGGCTAGGGCATCAAAGTCAGAAAAGATTTGATTGAGCAAGCTGACTAGCTCTTGTGGAGAAATCTGAGTGGCAACCGCTGTGAAATCGACTAAATCTGCGAAGAGAACCGTAACTTGATCGAAGCTTTCGGCAATGTTGCGAGAACCCGTTTTGAGTCGGTGGGCAATTTGATAGGGCAGAATGTTCACCAGCAGCCTTTCTGAACGCTGCCGCTGCTGGCGCAGTTCCGCTTCCATGCGATGGCGATCGCTGACATCTTGGACAGTGCCTTCATAAAACAGCACTTCTCCGGCTGTATTTGTGGCCACTCGTATATTTTCGCTAATCCAGATTTTGCTGCCGTCTTTGCAGTAAACTTCTGACTCGGCGTCAGTAATCTGTCCGTACTGGCGCAGGTAGGCCATTAGCTCTTGCCGCCGTTTGGGTCGGGCATAAAGCTGATGCTCAATATTGAGCACTGTCTCAATCAGCTCTTCCGAGGAGTCATAGCCTAAAATTTTGGCTAAAGCTGGATTGGCGCTAAGATAGCGTCCGGCGATGGTGACCTGAAAAATGCCCTCGCTGACGTTTTCAAAAATGCTGCGATATTTGGCCTCTGTTTCTCGCAGGGCAATTTCGCTTTTTTGGCGATCGCGGACTTCCTGCAGCAGTAGGGCATTTTGCTGGCTAAGCTGACGACGCCGCTGAAATGAGGTGATCTGGTTGCGCACTCTGGCTAGGACTTCGGCGGGCTGGAAGGGTTTGGCAATATAATCAACCCCACCAACCTCAAATCCTTTAATCTGGTCGCTAACTTCATTGCGAGAGCTAATAAAAATAACGGGAATATCACACAGGTCTGGTTCAGCCTTGAACTGACGGCAGACTTCATAACCGTCTATGCCCGGTAGCTGAATGTCGAGCAAAACAGAATCTGGAGGGGCTGCCTTAGCCGCTGCGATCGCCTCAGCGCCACTAACAACCTGCTGAATTGTATATTCGTAACGCTGCAGAATCTTGTACAAAATACGAGCGCTAACAGCATCATCCTCAACAATTAAAATTTTTGCTGAGGCATGGAGTAGTTTAGAGGGCATTGAATGTACTCCACTGCCTAAATCTGAGGGATTAAAAATAAAGCCTGGATGAATATTCTTTATACGGGTAATCGAAACTACATCTTAACTTGAGCAGGCAAAGACCAACTATTGACAAAAATCAATCTTCTCTATCTATACAATTCAACCATGAGTCAGCCCCGGCCAAAGAGACTAGCCTCTCTCTTCATGCTGGCTGCTTCTAATTCAGTAAAGTTTAAAGGCCAATTCTTGAAGTAGATAAGCGTCTAACAGGCAAGAGAACCTTGGGAACTTGCCAAAAGGAATCCAACCCACCAGGGAGCTAATCTTCACCTAAACCTCACATCTGCTAGCCCAAAAGCCTACGAATACATTTGCCTATAGGACTTTGCTGTTGATTTAAGCAGATCGAGGAACATGAACGTAGCAGGCAGATGGAGCGCCTCCTTTAAGGCGGCCACCCCGTTAATGCGCTCTAGGGGTACAGGTAGGGGAAAGAGTCGAAAATCGCTGACAAATGAGTCAATTTCAGCCCGATGCATAATGGTTGCGCCTAAGCCCTGTCGTACCATGCTGAGAATAGTTGACGAGGGTCGGCAGATGGAGTAACCCTAGGTCGGCACGTTCTTCCTGCAGCGCCTGTTCGACTTCCTCCTGATAAGAACACTCTACCAGTGACACGGTAATAGACGGAAACTGAGCGCTAAAGTGGGCAATTGTCGCAGGCAAGAACGAGGTTGCTAAACTTCTAAACGCTGCAATCCGTACGCTGCCACCCTCTAACCCACGCGCTAGGTCAGCTTCTTTTTCGATAGCTTCCAAAGCCACCAGAATGTTTCTAGCCTGCGGTAAAATGCGCTCTCCTACAGGTGTCAACTGAGCACCTTGTCGCCCTCGAAAGAAAAGACTAATGCCAAGTTCTGCTTCTAGAGCAGCGATCGCGTGGCTGATAGACGATTGAGACAGCTCCAGCTCGTCTACAGCCCGACTGAAGCTACGACACTCAGCGACCGCTAGCAAAGCTCTCATCTGAAATAGTTTGAGCTTGTCTCGACTACGACTCATGCAGCAAACCAGGTTTGAGACTGGCGAAAAGGGGCTTCAAAAACCCCAAAAACTCAGTGGGCTTAACCGAAATGCTTGACATGAATCAGCTAAAGCCACTGTCATAAAGCTCCAAACCAGAGACTAACTCAAAGATTTCGCCAGTCGGGTTTTGCTTTTGCCGCTGTGAGCAACGGGCGATCTCTCGCATAATAAAAGGGTGGCTAACTTTACAGTTCTTAAATAATGGCGAGAGACCTGCGGGGATTTCTAAAAATACTTGAACAGCGTGGGCAACTGCGGCGCATTACAGCGCTGGTTGACCCAGATCTGGAGATTGCCGAGATTGCCAACCGGATGCTGCGCTCTGGCGGGCCAGCGCTGCTGTTTGAGCAGGTGAAGGGATCGCCCTATACGGTGCTGGTGAACTCGCTGGGCACGGTTGAGCGGGTTTGCTGGGCAATGAATATGGAAAAGCCCGAAGAGCTTGAGGATCTAGGCCGCAAGTTAGGAATGCTGCAGCAGCCCAAGCCGCCGAAGAAAATTTCTCAGGCGATTGAGTTTGGCAAGGTCTTGTTTGACGTGGTCAAAGCCAAGCCGATGCGAGATCTGCTGCCGCCCTGTCATCAGGTGGTCGTCAGAGAGGATGCTGTAGACCTAAATCAGATTCCAATGATTCGGCCCTACCCCAAAGACGCAGGCAAAATTATTACGCTGGGGCTGGTGATTACTAAAGACCCCGAAACCGGGACGCCCAACGTCGGCGTCTATCGGCTGCAGCTCCAGTCCAAAACCACAATGACGGTGCACTGGCTCTCAGTGCGCGGTGGGGCTAGGCATCTGCGTAAGGCAGCGGAGCGGGGTCAAAAGCTAGAGATTGCGATCGCCCTGGGAGTTGATCCTTTAATTATCATGGCGGCGGCGACGCCGATTCCGGTTGATCTTTCAGAATGGCTGTTTGCTGGACTCTATGGCGGTTCCGGGGTGCATTTGGCTAAGTGTAAAACCCTTGACCTGGAAGTGCCAGCCGATTCAGAGTTTGTCTTGGAGGGCACCATTACCCCCGGCGAAAGCCTTTCAGATGGCCCTTTTGGCGATCATATGGGCTATTACGGCATTGCCGAAGATTCGCCGCTGGTGCGCTTTCACTGCGTCACTCACCGCAGAGATCCGATCTATCTCACCACCTTTAGCGGTCGGCCCCCCAAAGAGGAGGCCATGATTGCGATCGCCCTCAACCGCATCTACACGCCGATTTTGCGACAGCAGGTGTCTGAGATTGTAGATTTCTTTTTGCCAATGGAGGCCCTCAGCTACAAAGCCGCCATCATCTCAATTGACAAAGCCTATCCAGGACAGGCCCGCCGCGCTGCTATGGCCTTTTGGACAGCGCTGCCCCAGTTTACCTACACCAAGTTTGTCATTGTAGTAGACAAAGACATCAACATCCGCGATCCGCGTCAGGTGGTCTGGGCGCTGACCTCTAAAGTTGATCCGCAGCGAGATGTATTTATCTTGCCAGATACCCCCTTCGACACCCTCGATTTCGCCACGCCTAAGCTCGGCCTCGGCAGTCGCATGGGCATTGACGCCACTACCAAGATCTATCCCGAAACTGACCATGAATGGGGCGAACCCCTACAGTCCGATACGGACGTCGCTGAGATGGTCGATCGCCGCTGGGCAGAGTACGGGCTGACAGATGTGACCTCGGGAGAAGTTGATCCAAACCTGTTTGGCTACGACATGCACTAAGAAACGACTTGTGACTACTGAATACCCAGCGTCACCACCAGAGGCAAATGGTCTGAGTGAATGTTCATGCCCGTGTGGGCTTCTAGCACTTGCATATCTGGTGTGACTAGGCAGTGATCGATGGGAATGCGCAGGAACGGTGGTAAAAACGTGTGCCAGGTGAGCAGGACACCGTGGCCCCAGCGGGCGTTTTGCAGGCCCGTTGCCGCTAGGAGCTGCTTGAAATAGGCTGACCACATGGTGGTATTGAGATCGCCCAGCAAAATCAGAGAATCTTGGGTCTGAGTGTTGACGTAGTCAGCGATCGCCTGAAGCTGCCGATTTCGCTGCTCAAACAGGGTCTGGTTTTTGGGCGGGGGCGGATGGGTGGCGACGAGGTGAAGGGTGCGATCGCCCACCTGCAGATCTGTCAGAATGTTGATTTTGCTAGAGTCTCCCAGCGGCTTAACTAGGGGATTAAATAGAGGAAAGCGGCTATAAACAGCCAGTCCCAGCGGATTGTCTGGGGCGGTAGCAACGGCGTAAGGCAGGCGGCTAGAGCGAGGTTTGGCCGCGCTGTAGGGCAAGGCTGTAGTCAGGATATCTAGCTGCTCAATCCAGCGATCGTCTACTTCGATAAACACAGCGAGATCGGGCCGTTCTTGCTCCACTAGGGCGATCGCCTGCTCGTAGCTGAGGTTGCGAATATTGACGTTAGCTACCAGCACCTTTAGCGTTTCTGCATCGACAGTCGCCGCTGCCGGACGATAAAAGGGCACAAACTGAGTCAGCAATAGCCCAGCACAGACCAGGCTAATGAGAAAAGGCCAGCGCTGCTGCAAGAGTGCGATCGCTAGGGTTAGCAAAACGGCCACGGCGGCATACTGGGTCTGTACGCTCACTAAAGGCTCCAGCCACCAGTAGTTGAACGGCCGCTGGCTAATAAACGCCAGAGCCGTGAGTCCCAGGGAAATCAAGCAAAGCCCCCAAGCCCAACGACGTCGGTTAAAACGTTTGGCGATCGCGTTCAAGCTAATCCTCCGATACTGCCTTCTGGGCGGACAAAAAATAAACCTCCTCTAAGGTACGTCACGATCCGGTGAAAATCATGGCGCTGCGCTCAAGCTTTTATGAAAAAAAAATTTCAGCAGGTCGAAGTTACAAGTCGGGCACAGTGGCGAACCTGGCTAAGCGAACATCAGGCTGAAACTGACGGTATCTGGCTGATCACGTTTAAGAAACACTGTGCGGATAAGTATGTTTCTTATGACGCCGTGGTCGAAGAGGCACTGTGCTTTGGCTGGATAGACAGCCTGCCCCGCAAGCTCGATAGCGATCGCACCCGGCTCTACATCTCGCCTAGGCGCAAAGGTAGCCCCTGGTCGCGCTTGAATAAGCAGCGGGTAGCTGATTTGTTAGAAAAGGGGCTAATCATGCCTGCCGGACAGCAAAAGATCGATCAGGCCAAGGCCGACGGTTCCTGGACAGTCTATGACGAGGTTGAAGATTTGATCATTCCGGCTGACTTAGCCACGGTGCTGGAAGCCGACCCAGTCGCCAAAACTCACTTTCCAGCCCTTAGCGACTCGGCTAAAAAAGGTATTCTCTGGTGGATCAAGAGCGCTAAGCAAACCGCTACCCGCCAAAAGCGAATTGCTTAAACCGTGGATTTAGCCCGTCAAAATATTAAGGCCAATCATCCGTAAATTTTTCCGTCAATCAAAATGAGTGGTTACAGTCGCTCAGGTCACGGGCCTACAATAAAAGACCTGAGCCTAGAACTGCTGATCTGCCTATGTCTGCTTCTACCCACGAGCTGCCCCACGGTATTCCTGAGCGCTTAGCCAAGCATACCGTGCGCTACGCTGACCACCGCTCGGTAAACATAGACGATCTCACCCCGATGATGCGTCACTACGTGGAGATCAAAGAGAGCCATCCCCATGCCCTGCTGCTCTACCGGGTTGGCGACTTTTTTTGAGACTTTTTTTCAAGACGCGATCGCGATCGCCCGTGAGCTAGAGCTAGTGCTGACCAGCAAAGACGCGGGCAAGGCCATTGGTCGTGTGCCCTTGGCGGGAATTCCCCACCATGCCCTCGATCGCTACTGCATTCAACTGGTTGAGAAAGGCTTTGCCGTCGCTATCTGCGACCAGGTAGAAACCCCCGCTCAGGCCCAGGGAGCGCTGGTGAAGCGAGAAGTGACCCGTGTGATCACCCCCGGCACCGTGATTGAAGAGGGGATGCTTAGCGCCCGTCAAAATAACTTTCTGGCGGCGGTGGTGATTACAGGGCAGCACTGGGGACTGGCCTATGCCGATGTTTCTACTGGGGAGTTTTTGGCGGCCCAGGCCAGCGACCTCGATCAGCTCAGCCAGGAGCTAATGCGCCTGCAGCCCGCCGAGGTCTTGCTGCCGACAAATGCTCCAGATTTAGGGATGCTGCTGCGTCCGGGGCAGTCGTCTGAGTCCCTGCTGGACTGTCTGCCCCGTCAGTTTTGCTACACCCTGCGCTCCCAGGCTCCCTTTGTTCACAGCGAGGCTAGGCAGGCTTTGCTGCAGCGGTTTCGGCTGCGATCGCTAGAAGGACTTGGCTGCAACCATTTGCCGCTAGCGGTACGGGCGGCAGGCGGCCTAGTGGAATATCTCGAAGAAACCCAAAAAGCGTCTCAGGCTCCGCTACAGCTGCTTTCGACCTATATGCTCTCAGAGTATCTAGTGATTGACTACCAGACGCGGCGCAATTTGGAAATCACCCAAACCGCCCGTGACGGCACCCTCAGCGGTTCGCTGCTGTGGGCCTTAGATCGCACCGTCACCGCAATGGGCGGCAGAACCCTACGCCGCTGGCTCTTGCAGCCCCTGCTGCGGCTAGACGGCATTCGCGCCCGCCAGTCTACTATTCAAGAACTGGTAGATGACGGCAACCTGCGGCGGATTTTACAGCAGCTACTCAAGCAGATTTATGACCTAGAGCGGCTGGCCGGACGCGCCGGATCGGGTACTGCCAACGGGCGTGATCTGGTGGCGCTGGCTGACTCGTTTGCCAAGCTGCCGGATCTCGCCGCGATCGCCGCCAATGCTACCTCTGCCTACCTCAAAGCCGTCCAGTTTGTGCCGCCTAAGCTAGAAGTACTGGGGCAAAAGCTGCGATCGCACCTAGTGGAAACGCCGCCTTTGTACCTGACGGAAGGCAACCTGATTCGCTCCGGTGTCAATGAGCATCTGGACGAGCTGCGTCAGCAGGTCAAAGCCGATCAGCAGTGGATTGCCAATTTAGAAGTGACCGAGCGCGATCGCAGCGGCATTCCCACGCTCAAAGTCGGCTACAACAAAGCCTTTGGCTACTACATCAGCATTTCTCGGGCTAAAGCACAGCAGGCCCCTGACGACTACATCCGCAAGCAAACCCTGACCAACGAGGAGCGCTACATCACCCCCGAACTCAAGGAGCGCGAAAACCGCATTCTCATGACCCGCGAAGCGCTGCACAATTTGGAATACGAGATTTTCGTGCAGCTCCGTCAGGAAGCAGGCCAGCAGGTAGAGCTGATTCGCCAAGTGGCTCGGGCGGTGGCAGCAGTGGATGTGCTGGCGGGTTTGGCTGAGGTGGCGATCGCCAAAGACTACTGCTGTCCAGAGATGGTAAAGGGGCGATCGGTGCTGGTTGAGGCCGGACGCCATCCGGTGGTCGAGCAGATTTTACCGGCTGGCTTTTTCGTGCCCAATTCAACAGCGTTAGGAGAAGAAGAATCGGGAGAGGCTCCTGATCTAATTATTCTAACGGGGCCTAATGCCAGCGGTAAGAGCTGCTACCTACGGCAGGTGGGGCTGATCCAGCTCATGGCCCAGGTGGGCAGCTACGTGCCGGCACAGTCGGCAGTACTGGGAATTTGCGATCGCATTTTTACCCGTGTGGGGGCGGTGGATGATCTGGCGACGGGGCAGTCTACGTTTATGGTGGAGATGAATGAGACGGCGAATATTCTCAACCACGCCACGGCGCAGTCTCTGGTGCTGCTAGATGAAATTGGTCGGGGAACGGCGACCTTTGACGGCTTATCGATCGCCTGGGCCGTGGCCGAACACCTCGCCAGCGAAATCCGAGCACGCACCATTTTTGCGACCCACTACCATGAGCTAAATGAGCTAGCCGGAGTTTTAGCCAACGTGGCTAACTATCAGGTGATGGTCAAAGAACTGCCGGATCAGATTATCTTTTTGCACCGGGTACAGCCCGGCGGGGCCAGTCGCTCCTACGGCATTGAGGCCGGACGACTGGCGGGTTTGCCGCCGTCGGTGATTCAGCGGGCACAGCAGGTAATGGGACAAATTGAAAAGCACAGCAAAATTGCCCTGGGCCTGCGCAAAAGCCATCGGCGGCAGTCAGAAAGCGGTCACTCAGCCTCCACAGTGAATGAAACCCCAACCGAGCAGCTAGATATATTTGGTTGAATCTAGCTCGTAGTGAGCACTTCAGTGCTAAAGCAGATTTTTGCGGTTCTTAGTGAGCACTTCAGCGCTAAAGCACTGACGACCAACCTAATTCTCATAGTTCGTAGTGAGCGCTTCAGCACTAAAGCACTGACGACCAACCTAATTTCTAAGGGCTAGTGCCGATGCCAGCGCAGCAGAAGTGAATTAAAGACCACGCTAACAGAGCTAAAGGCCATCAGTCCCCCCGCGACAGCCGGACTCAGGCTGATGCCATAAGCAGGCAGCAAAACCCCGGCGGCCAGCGGAATGCCAACTAAATTGTAGGTAAAGGCCCAGCCCAGATTTTGACGAATTTTGTTAAACGTGGCGCGGCTGAGCCGAATCGCTTCTAGCACGTCGCTGAGGCGATCGCGCATCAGCACAATATCGGCAGCTTCCATGGCGGCGTCTGTGCCAGAAGTTAGGGCTATGCCCACGTCTGCTTGAGCCAAGGCCGGAGCATCATTGATGCCATCCCCGACAATGGCAACGGTACGTCCTTGGGCCTGTAGCGCCGCGATCGCCTCAACTTTGCCCGCTGGCGTCACCCCCGCCAAAACGCAGTCGGGGGGAATATCTAGCGCCTGCGCGATCGCCTGCGCTGCGATTGGCTGATCGCCTGTGATTATCTGCACCTGTAGCCCCATCTGATGCAGCTTGGCAACAGTCTCAGCCGCTTCCGGGCGGAGCTGATCGGCAGCGGCTAGGAGTCCGACTAGCTGACGGGCTAAAGCCACATAGACCACGCTTTTACCCTGCTGGCGTAGCTCACTGGCCTGCTGCGCCGCCGCCTCTGGGATGGCAATGTGGTGCTGACCTAGCCAGTCGGCACTGCCCAACAAACCTGCTGCGCTGTGGCCTGCCAGCTAACGGTAGCCGCCACGCCGCTACCCGCAGCAGTCTGAAAATCAGCCGCCGCGATCGCTCTAGCTCTTGCTTTTGAGCCGCCTGCCCGATGGCAACTGCTAGCGGATGACGGGTACCGCTTTCGGCAGCAGCGGCAATTTGCAAAAGCTGAGCCGCAGACAGCTCCGGCAGACAGGGCAGACAGTCAGTTAGCTCAGGCTGCCCTTGGGTCAGGGTGCCAGTTTTGTCAAATATCAGGGTGTCCAAGCGATGGACAGTCTCTAAAATATCACCTCCGCGAATCAGCAGCCCGCAGTCTGCACCCATGCCGGAGCCGACTAAAATCGCCGTTGGCGTAGCTAGCCCCAAAGCACAGGGGCAGGCCACCACTAGCACGGCGATCGCCAGCTTCAGGCTGATCAGTAGGTGAGAGGCACTGCTTGCGACCATCGGCCCCATTGCCCCATGCCCCATTGCCCCATGCCCTATCGCCGCGTGACCCAAAACGGCTGACATCACCTGCGGCCACAGCGACAAACCAATGAAATACCAGAACAAGAAAGTCAGCGTTGCCAAAGCCAGAACGCCATAGGTAAAGTAGCCAGAAATCAGATCGGCCAGCCCTTGAATCGGCGCTTTGCGAGTTTGGGCCGTTTCTACCAGATCGATCATTCGGGCCAGCACCGTATCCCGTCCGGTTTCGCTGACCTGTAGCACAATGGCTCCGGTCTGATTGAGCGTGCCTGCGATCGCCTTGTCTCCGGGCTGCTTGATGACGGGCAGCGATTCCCCCGTGAGCATCGACTCATCAATAGTGGTCTGCCCCGTTTCCAAAATGCCGTCCATGGGGATTCTTTCCCCCGGTAGCACCCGCAGCCAGTCTCCGGCCTGTACCTGCCCCGCCGGAATTTCCAACCCAGCTGGCTCAACCTCGCTGCCGCCGGGGCGGGCTACTAGACAAGCTACCTGGGGCTGCAAAGCAATCAAGGACTGTAGCGAGTTGGCGGCGCGATAGCGGGCCTGCTGCTCCAGAGTCCGGCCCAGCAAAATGAAGCTCAGCAGCATCACTGGCTCTTCAAAAAAGCATTCCCAGCCCAGATGAGGCCAGAGCAGAGCAATAACGCTGGTGACATAGGCGCTGGTAGTGCCCAGTCCCACCAGCGTATTCATGTTGGGGGCACCCCGACGCAGCCCTTGCCAGCCATCTACTAAAAGCGATCGCCCTGGCAGCGCCAGCGCCAGCGTTGCCAGGGCAGCGTGAAACCAGATGTTGCTCAGCAGAGGAATGATCACATTAAAGTGTCGGAGGTGCCCTAGCGTAGAAAGGGCCAGTAAAACACCTGCGATCGCCAACTGCTGAACTTGCTGCCGACTCTCCTGCTGCTTGCGGCTGGCCCACGCCTGGGATCGGCTTGTTTGCGAGGGGTCTGCGCTGCCGCTGCGAGGCTGAGTGGGAAAGCCAGCCTCGGTAACCTGCTGAGCCAGCGTCTGCGGATTGGTTTGACTCGTCTGAAAGTCTACAGCCGCCATCTCAGTCACCAGGTTAACGGTGGCTGAAACCACCCCTTCGCACTGCAGCAGCTTTTTCTCAACCACCTGCACGCAGCCAGCACATTTCATGCCGCTGACGTCGAAAACTGCCGTTTCGGTTACGGCAGGTGGAGCAGATGCCTGACGGGGAGCTTGAGAATTAATGGTTGAAGTCACAGACGATAGCGCCAGAGTAAGGGCAGAAGTAGAGACTCTTTCTATTCTGATTGAAATTTTCTGCTAAGCCTAGTGTTTGAGCAAATTTGATAGTAAAAATGTAGTCAAAGCTAGACGAAGGCAAGATCAGTACTGGGAAGCTGGCCTGACTGCTCTAAGACTTCAGGTTTCTATCGGTAAAGCGCAGACTGTTAGCTCCGAGTTGATTCTATACAAAACGTGAACAAATTCTCTGGGCCATAGAGCAGGTGCCATGATTAAGGCGATAAAATCAGCTTCTAAAATCATGCTCATAGAGCAAAATCACAAAGCTCGTCGGTGGGCAGCCATCTGTCATCTAAGCGCGCTGGGAATGCTTCTTTTTCTAATGTTTGGCAACATTCTAGGCCCTTTGACTATCTGGCTGATAAAAAAACGAGAATTTCCCTTCATCGATCGTCATGGTAAAGAGGCCGTAAACTTTCAAATCTCAATGTCAATCTACACCGTAGCTATAGTTGCTTTTGCGATCGCAAGATTGAGCATTGAAGCCATGCTGATTCTAGCGGTTCTTTTGATTGTGTTGAATATTATTTTTATAGCGATCGCAGCGTTTAGGGCCAGTCATGGAAAATCTTATCAATATCCTCTAACCATACCTTTCGTCAGATAAGAGACGGTAGATATAAAAGCCAAGAGTGCTGCTAAATCTCTAGCTATAAAAAACGATTCCCAAAAAATCCTCTCCAGCGAGCTGAGCTACCTGCTCCTAAGAGGATAGAAAATGAAAATGCTTTCTGTTGGTTAATGTTCTGTTGATGGATATTTACATACTTCCTAGAGCTGGTCGTTGAGGTAGTCGAATTCCATCTCAATGCCACCAATAACGGAGGCTGCTAAGTTATAGACCACAGCCGTAATGACGCCACCGATAAAGCCAACAATGGCATAAAAAATGGGGACAATAATAATTGCGCCAATGCCGCCTGCGAGTCCGGCGAACTACCTCGCGCTGCCCAATAGCAATAATCCAATCATGGTCGCCCCGTTCCAAAGGCTGTGCAGCAGCATCGGGGCCAGCAGACTGCGCGATCGCGTGTAGACAAAGCCTAAAATTGCGCCCAGCATCATCAGCGGCAGCACTTCAGACAGGCTGAGGTGCGCCGCCGCAAAAATAAAGCTGCTGAGAGCGATCGCGCCCCAAACAGGCATATAGCGAGTCAGCGACGGCAGCAAAAAACCGCGAAACAGCACTTCTTCAAACAGGGGGGCCGCTACCGAGGCCGTGAGGAAAAACAGCAGCAGCGAAACTTTGTCGCTCTCTTCTAGAACTGTCTGCAGCAAAGGGTTAGAACCACCTTGACCCTGCCACAGCCGTTGGTTAACCACTGCCACACCAATCATCAGCGGCAGCGCCACCAAATAGCCCCCCAGTCCCCACTTCCACCAGTTGCCATCCCAGCGAAAGCGAAACCAGCCATCAGGCAGGGGCCGATAGGTACGAAGCGAGGCATAAAGCACCCCAATGCCCACTGCCGCCATCAGCAGGTAGTAAGACATGGCGTAGAGGGCGCGGCCACGACTGCCCAGCGCTAGAGCATTGATGCCCAGTCCACCCAGCAGCAGCGGCAACAGAATTTGCCCCGTAAAGAAGAAGCCCACAATCAGCACCTGCCAGATGGTTTCTGCTGTCCAGGGTGTTTCCCAAGTCAGCCCTGAGCTGTGGGCCAAAATTGCTGACTTGCCGCTGATAAAGCGCTGAATCACCACAAACAGCAGCAGCGCCGTGCCCAGAAGACAGCCAATAATGGGCACAGTGCCAATCAGGGCTAGCTTAACGATCGTTTTTTGAGCCACGACCTGTTCAATACTCTGTAGCTGGTTTAAATCTGCGGGGCGCTCCTCTAACGTGTAGAGGCGGCTGAGCGCCCGATAGCGAAACCAGCCGTCTAGATTTTCCTGCAGCAGTGGTTCAGCAGTCGGTTTGATTGCAGGTGGCTGCTGCCACAGCGCCGCCAGCACGTCGGCGGTTTTCCCCAGGGATCCGCTGGTGGTGGTAAGGTCTTGCCAGGTGCGATCGCGGCTTTAGTATCGCCCGATTCAGCATGGAGTAAACCCAAGCGCAAATCGAGCTGCTGAATCAGGCGGGCCTGCTGGTCAGCAGCAGCCTGCAGCCGGGTGGGACGGCTTTCGCTAGCGTTGGCAAAGTCGCTGGGCAAAAGCTCAGAGATTTTTGATTCGGACTGGGAAAGATTGTTTTGAGCTTCTGCTTTAACAGCGCTGTACTGCTTAATAGTTGCCTGGACTGGCTCTTTGCCCAAAAGCGCCTGCTGCAGCCGCTGCACGTCGGCAGGGGCAACGCCCATGTCTTCTCCTTGCCATTCAGTCGCCTGTAGCAGCAGATCGGTCTGATAGAGCTGCAGTCGCGTGGTCACTTGGGGTTCACTGAGGCTATTGAGCAGAGAAGAGGCAATGGCGATCGCCACTACCGCCGTCATCAGGATCAGCCCGATCCGCTTAATCAAAGTCATGGCCCTTCTAAACCCCTTTAAACCCTTGATAACACTGCGCTAACAGTCTGTTTTACTAGGCATTATGACACTGTTTTTCGCTGGGCCAGAGATTAGCCAGAGATCAGCCAGAGATTAACTAGAGATCTGACTCTCCTGCCCCAAGCCTCCGCCGAATTAATAGCCAAGCAGCAGGGCAAGCCCCCACATCACGGTAGAATTTTGACGGCTGAGTAAGCAAGAGGATAGACCCCTGAAAACCCGCGTCGTTCTTGTCCGTCATGGTCAGAGTACCTACAACGCCCAGAGACTGATTCAGGGCCACTGCGACCAGTCTCCCCTGACCGAACTGGGCGAACAGCAGGCCCGTAAAGTAGGAGCGGCTCTGCTAGGAATTCCCTTTGAGACAGTCTATGCCAGTCCGCTGCAGCGAGCCAGCAGAACGGCAGCGCTGATTGTGGAGGTGCTGCGATCGCAAATTGCTGAGATTCCCGACCCGGTCTTAGACGCCGACCTGCGAGAAATTAGCCTGCCCCTGTGGGAGGGCGTCTCTTTTGCCGAAGCTGAAGCCCAGTATCCGGCTGAGTTTGCTGCCTGGAGATCCCAGCCAGCGGACTTTAAGATGCGCATTACCAACGACGCTGGGCTGGAGTCAGACTTTTACCCAGTGCGATCGCTGTTTGATCAGGCCCGACGCTTTTGGCAGTTCCTGCTCGATCAGCATCGCGGTCAGACGATTTTGCTGGTGGCCCACAGCGCCATCAACCGCGCCCTGATTGGCACCGCTCTAGACCTGGGGCCAGAGCAACAAAACAGTCTTCATCAGGCCAACTGCGGCATCAGTATTCTCAATTTTTCCGGTACTTGGGGCGACCCGGTGCAGCTAGAGGCAATGAATATCACCAGCCACATGGGTGAAATGCTGCCTGTTATGCGATCGCGGCACAGAGGCCCCCGGCTGCTGCTGGTGCGGCACGGCGAAACCGAGTGGAACCGCCAAAAGCGCTTCCAGGGCCAGATTGACGTTCCGCTCAACGAGAACGGTCACGGTCAGGCTCAAAAGGTCGCTGAGCTGCTCAAACCCGTCAAAATTGACGCCGCCGTTAGCAGCCCGCTGCTGCGCCCCCAAGAAACCGCCGCCGCCATTCTCAAGCACCATCCCCAAATCACGCTGAAGTTTGAAGACAGGCTGAAAGAAATTGGCCACGGCGACTGGGAAGGCAAGCTTGAAGCTGAAATTGAAGCGGGCTATCCCGGCCTGCTAAATCAGTGGCAAGACGCGCCCGCAACGGTGCAGATGCCGGGAGATGGGGGCGAAAACCTGGCCCAGGTCTGGCAAAGGGCGATCGCAGGCTGGCAAAAAATTGTGGCTGACTACAGCGACACGCCAGCGCCAGTAACCGTGATGGTTTCAGCCCATGACGCGGTGAATAAAGCGATTCTGTGTCATGTGGTGGGGCTTGGCCCAGAGCATTTTTGGTGCTTCAAGCAGGGCAACGGCGCGCTCAGCGTGATTGACTACCCAGACGGCGTCAACAGTCCCCCTGTTCTCAGCGCTGCTAACATCACCACTCACCTCTCTGAGAGCATCTTCGACCAAACCGCAGCCGGAGCGCTCTAGGCTGCTATGACCACAACGCTGATTCAGCAGGTACGGGTACTTGATCCGGTGAGTCAAACTGATCGGGTGGCAGACGTGCTGATTGAGGCAGGCAGACTGCGGGCGATCGCAAGGCAGATTGCACCCCCTGCGTCAGCCGAGAGAGTTAACGGCCACGATAAGGTTTTTGCCCCCGGTCTAGTAGATCTTTATAGCCACAGCGGTGAACCGGGGTTTGAGTCGCGGGAAACGCTGAACTCCTTGCAGCAGGCTGCTATAGCTGGCGGCTTTACTCGCGTAGGGCTATCGCCTACAGGCCATCCCGTAAGCGATCACCCGGCGGCGGTGGCTCAGCGGCAGCGACTAGGGCTTTTTCCCTGGGGCGCACTGACGCTGGGCGCTCAAGGGCAGCAGATGAGCGATCTCGTAGAGCTAGCGGCTGCTGGAGTGGTGGGCTTTACAGATATGTCTCCAATTAATCACTGGCTACTGCTGCGGCGACTGCTGGAATATGCTCAGCCTTTAGGCAAGCCCATTGCCATCTGGCCCTGTAGTCAAATGCTGGCGACAGGAGCGGCGCGTGAAGGCGAAGACTCTTTGCGTTTGGGCCTGCCGGGAACCCCCGCGATCGCTGAAACAACTGCCCTAGCCGCTCTGGTTGAGTGTGTTGCCGCCATCGGCACCCCTGTTCACATCATGCGGGTTTCGACAGCTCGCAGCGTGGTGCTGATTGCCCAAGCCAAGGCGGCAGGGCTACCCGTGACAGCCAGCACCACCTGGATGCATTTGCTCTTTAGCACCGCAGATTTGGATACCTACGACCCCAA
Organism: Leptolyngbyaceae cyanobacterium RM1_1_2; assembly: GCA_012032345.1. Taxonomy (GTDB): domain Bacteria; phylum Cyanobacteriota; class Cyanobacteriia; order Phormidesmidales; family Phormidesmidaceae; genus Sphaerothrix. The sequence continues at coordinate 109,334 of JAAUQI010000002.1, forward strand.
CCTCAAACTCGACCCGCCCCTAGGCACAGGCACCGATCAACAGGCTTTGATAGCAGGAGTTGAGGCTGGCACCATCGATGCGATCGCTATCGACCACGCGCCCTACACCTACGAAGAAAAAACGGTGCCCTTTAGTCTGGCCCCGCCCGGTGCGATCGGCTTAGAGCTGGCGCTACCAGCGCTCTGGCAGCAGTTTGTAGCCTCTGAGCAATGGTCAGCTTTACAGCTCTGGCAGTGTCTTAGCCAACAGCCAGCCCTGTGTCTGGCTCAGGAACCTCCTACTTTGGTGATCGAGCGGCCTCTAGAAGCCGTTTTGTTCGACCCGCAGAGGCTCTGGCCAGTGGAGGCAAATACCCTAAAGTCACGCTCAAGCAATACCCCCTGGCTAGGCAAAACCCTGACCGGGCAGGTTTTACAAACTTGGTCAGGCTTGAATTGGGTATGTGCCTCCAAAGCAAGGCATCCTTGAAATTTTGGCTTACTTCAGCACGTCGCCTAGATAAAGCTGCACAAACGCTGCCGCCGCCTCTGGGCTAAGGGTTTTGAGCGCCTTGACAATATCAGCAACAGTTTCGGCGGTGGGATCACGCTGTTCGTGGAACCACCGAAACACAACAGATCGCCTGATACCTAAAGTAGTTGCCAATTTGTTTTGGCTAATATTATAGGTCTCTAAAACCTGTCTCAGGGCATGTCCGGCTCTTCCCATGCCTTGAATCATGTCAGACGATAAAAATATCGTAAATGGACACTCATTGGCTAACATTTTCTGTATGATGGATGACGTCAGCCAAAAAGTGTCCATGATGAATCAAAACTTTCTAGAAACCACAGCACTGCCTAATCAAGAGGCGATCGCCCCGCAACAAGTCACTGAGATTCCCAGGCCCGAGATTGGCAGGGTCACCGTGTCAGGCTCTCCAGCAGTGGTGAAGGCGATTATTCATGACCTGCATAATCGCCGTTTTGCCGAACCCAACGACTGGAGCTTGGCGGTGCTGACCAGAAAAATAGGTGAGGTGATGCGAGTCTTGCTGAAGCGAGTTTGGCTGGGGTAAACGCCTATTATTATGTCTTTAGCGAATCAGCAATCTAACAGTGAACCTATGCCCCTGTTTGCAACAGAAAACCTCGCTGTTTCAGCAAAAGAGCCTGTTTATGCTTCAATCTAGCCAGCTTCAAACCCTGCGATCGCGCTATCTACAACTGACTAACCAAACGCTGCCAGATCTCGCCAAAACCCGTGCCTTTTCGGTACGGTTCAACCACTGTTTTCAGCGCATCATTTTAGACAACTTGTTTCAAACCTGCTGGTATGAAGCACTTGAGAGCAAAACGCCAGCTTACCAACAGCTTTCTACTTCTCAGCTAGAAGCCGCAATTGACCTGGCCGAAGCCATCATTGAACAACCAGACGAATATCTAAACCAGCTTAACGACAACAGTTTGCGCTGGCGAGGACACAAAAACTGACGAAATTGCTGTAGTTCGCTCTACTGGATTTGATAGATGAGAACTCATCAGAAGAGCCTTAAAGTATTTACGCTCCTGTATCAAAATTAGGTGGTTTGAGGCTGGACTTATTGACTGGCCGCTGTTTTTTGAGCTTTAGCCGCAGGCTGATAGCTAAGGCTGCGGAAGTAGCGGCTGCTCACCACACCCAGAAAAGCAACATAGGCAACTAGCTGCACCAGATAAATATGATCCCGGTAGCCCAACAGCGTTTTGAGCAAAATTCCTGGAAACTGCTGATCTGGCAAAAAGCCGCTGGCATCCCACAGTAGCGGCCCTAACACACAAGATTGACTAGAAAAACACAGGTCTGAAATATGCCCGTTTAGCTGGCTAACAGCCGCAAAGACCGCGTCTAAATTTTTGCACAATGATACCACCAGTCCTGCGACAATTAGCAGCAGCAGAGTTCCCATAACCTGAAAGAATCGTCGAATATCTATCTGAATGCCCCAGCGAAACAGGGACAGCCCTACCGCAACGGCTGCCAGTAGCCCCGCCACCGCACCCAGAATCGGCCCTATTCCAGGCTGGAGGCTGGTAAACAAAAACACGACCGTCTCAAAGCCTTCGCGCAGCACCGCGACACAAACCAGGCTAAAAATGCTGACGCCCGCGACAGAGGACTGGGTCAGGGCTGATTGTACATTAGCCTGCAGCTCTGTTTTAAGCGATCGCGCCTGCTTCGTCATCCAGATCAGCATCCAGCTCAGCATGATAATTGCAATCGCGCAGAGCAGGCTCTTGAGCAGAGGCTCAATCAGGGCATTTAGCGTCGGCAGCGACACCCGAATTTGGGTTAAGCCAATGCTGAGCAAAATCCCGATCAGGATGCTGCCCAATAGGCCAGCCGCAATGCCGCTGTAAACCCAAACGTTGAGCCGACTCTGTTGGGCCTTGCTCAAACAGGCCAACACAACCCCCACGACGAGAGCTGCTTCAACTCCCTCGCGCAGCGTAATAACGAAAGGAGCTAGAGCTGAGGTTAAATCCATCTGCCAAATCCGTGATTTCCTGCCTGATGTAAGTGTAATGATTTGTGCTTGAAGTCGCCTTTGTTTGAATAAGAATTGGCTCAGCCAGAACTGCAAGTCATCAGGATTTATGCCGTTCGATTCATGATCTATCCCCAAAGACAGTGTTAAGAGAAGCTAAGTTGTCCCTGTTGAAAGGCAGAATGACCTTAGCTCAGACTCAGTCATTTAACTAATTAAAAATATGCGTCCTATCCGTACGTTTAACGTTACGCCTTCGCTGCCTGCTCGTTTGGAGCCGCTGCGTAATCTGGCCTATAACCTGCATTGGGACTGGGATTTTGGCACTATTGATCTGTTTCGCAGACTTGATCTCGATCTGCTGGAGTCGAGTCGCTACAATCCCGTCTTGGTGTTGGGCAGTATCAGTCAAAATCGCCTGCAGGAAGCGGCTGAGGATGAGGGTTTTTTGGCCCAGATGGATCGAGCCGCCCAGCGCCTGGAAGACTATTTGCAAGAGCGAATCTGGTACAAGAAAAATCGTAAGCAGCCAGTTCCCGATGAGCGCTATGCCTATTTTTCAATGGAGTTTGGCCTGACTTCCTGTATGCCAGTTTATTCTGGCGGTTTGGGGGTTTTGGCAGGTGACCACTTAAAGTCAGCCAGCGATTTGGGGCTGCCGCTGGTGGGAGTGGGGCTGCTCTATCAGGAGGGCTACTTTGCCCAGTACCTCAATGCCGATGGCTGGCAGCAAGAGCGCTACCCGATCAATGACTTTTACAATATGCCGCTGCATCTAGAGCGCCATGCCGACGGCTCTGAACTGCGCATTGGTGTAGATTATCCCGATCGCACTGTCTATGCTCGAGTTTGGCGGGTACAAGTGGGTACAGTGCCGCTCTATCTGCTGGATACCAATATTGAGCCTAACAGCCCCTACGACCAGGATATCTGCGATCGCCTCTATGGCGGCGACATTGACATGCGGATTCATCAGGAAATCATGCTGGGAATCGGCGGCGTTCGCATGTTGAAGGCGTTGGGACTGCTGCCTACGGTTTATCACATGAATGAAGGCCACTCGGCTTTTCTGGCCCTAGAGCGAATTTGCATGTTGATGAACGAGACCGACCTGTCTTTTACCGAGGCTTTTTATCTGGCTCAGGCAGGGCAGGCTTTTACTACCCACACGCCAGTACCTGCCGGGATTGATCTGTTTCCACCCGACAAGATCCTCTACTACCTGGGCAGCTACGCCCAGCGCTTTGGCCTCTCGGGCGAAGAATTTCTGGCTCTGGGGCGCGAAAACACAGGGGATCTTTCAGCCCCTTTTAGCATGGCGGTTTTGGCCATCAAGACAGCGGCTTTTGTCAACGGCGTCAGCGCCCTGCATGGGGAAGTGTCGCGCCAGATGTTTTACTGCCTATGGCCCCAACTGCCGCTGATAGAAGTCCCGATTACGTCAATTACCAACGGAGTCCACGCTCGGAGCTGCGTAGCGAAGTCCACTCAAGAACTCTACGATCGCTATTTAGGCCCTAGCTGGTCACAGGCGAGTCCCTCTAACGCCCTCTGGCAGCGAGTTGACGCTATCCCTGATGAAGAACTCTGGCGCAACCATGAGCTTTGCCGATCGCAGATGGTTGTCTCTGTGCGCGATCGCCTGGAGAAAAGCCTGATAGAGCGCTCGGCTTCTCCGGTTGAACTGGCTAAAGCTAAAGAAGTCCTCGATCCCAAAGTGTTGACAATTGGCTTTGCCCGCCGCTTTGCTACCTACAAGAGAGCGGCTTTGTTTTTGCACGACCTTGAGCGCATTCGCCAGATCATTGCTGGAGCCGATCGGCAGCGGCGAGTACAGTTTGTGATCGCGGGCAAAGCCCACCCCAAAGATTCGCCGGGGAAAGAGGTGATTCGCAAAATCATTCACTTTACCCGCGATGAAGGGCTGGAGCGCTCAATTGTGTTTGTGCCCAACTATGACATTCATGTGGCGCGATCGCTGGTGGCTGGCTGCGATATCTGGCTAAACACGCCCCGGCGTCCCCGTGAAGCCTCTGGCACCAGCGGCATGAAAGCCTCCATGAATGGACTCCCCAACCTCAGCATTCTGGATGGCTGGTGGGCCGAGGCCGACTATGTGGCCACTGGCTGGCCGATTGGTTCGGGTGAAGACTATGACGATCCAGAATATCAGGACGAAGTCGAGGCCAATGCCCTCTATGACCTGCTGGAAAAAGAAATCGTGCCGCTGTTTTACACCCGCGACCGAGAAGACATTCCCCGAGGCTGGGTCGCCAAGATGAAGGCCGCGATTCGACTGAATACGCCCATGTTTAATACGGCCCGGATGCTGAAAGACTACGCTACACGCGCTTATTTTCCCTGCAGCGATCGCAACTACCGGCTGAGCCAGGACAGCTTTGCCCCGGTTAAAGATCTGGCCCACTGGGAAAATCACCTCACACAACACTGGTACGAGATGAAAATTGAGGAGGTTTCGATCTCAGAACCCTCTACTCTAAAAGTTAACCAGCCGCTTAAGGTAGCCGCTTTTGTTCAGCTAGGGGCGCTGCAGCCGACTGATGTGCAGGTAGAGCTGTATCAGGGGCAGGTGAATACAGATGGCGAAATTAACCGAGGTGTTCCCAGCATCATGACCTATCAGGGTTTAGACCCCCAAGGTCGCAGTCACTACGAGATTGAGGTTACCTATACCAGCAGCGGTCTACAGGGCTTGTCGTTGCGTATTTTACCTACCCACAAAAACTTGAACAGCTCCTATGCTCCTAGGCTGATTCTCTGGGCAGAACCGGAAGAAGTTCAGCTTGATGTAGAGGCTGAGACGCCTGACCCGACACCTGCGGCTGAGGCGATCGCAATGGCTTAGCACCATGACCCCACAGCCTCAGCAGCTAGCCAGCAGGGACATCCTTAGAATGCATCCCTGCTGGCTAATTTTGGGTCTTTTTCCAGACCTTCAGCTTTAGAATAAAGGGCGAACGACGGGATTTGAACCCGCGAGTGGTGGAATCACAATCCACTGCCTTAACCCCTTGGCTACGCTCGCCATCATCGCGCATTAAGAATTGTAGCACTGAGTCGCCTGAATTAGCCAATGGCAGCAGCAGCTTTAGGCAGGATTCGTTCCTGAAGCAAAATCAGAGAAGACACCGTCCAAAACAGATCTTTGTCCACAACGTCCACATCTACTGCTTTCGCTGGGTATCAAACAGGCTGGGCTTGCCCACTCTGATGTAAGCAACAATTTCAAAATCTCAGGTACCAAGCGCATTGCTGACTATGACCTGGATATCGATTGGATTTCACCAGAATCTTTTCAGTCGTTTACTTTCCTGTGGGAAGTGGCGATTAATACGAGCCGCCACTGGGATGCACTGCTGCTACATACCTGAATGGCGATCGCTGATTTTGAGAGTGATCCTGGTGCTCAAAGCATTCAGTTCTTTGTGAAGGTCGCTCTCTCTCCTCACAAGAGGCGAGTCTGCCCTGTATGATATTTGCCTGCTGTGCAAGTCGTCACGGACATACCAGGCATGATCAGGGTTGATATCGTTCAGTACAAGACCCATAGAAAGGTTCTCCACCACATCCGTCAAACTGTCTTTGTAAAAGAACAAAATATTCCGCTAGCGCTTGAGGTTGATGCCCTCGATCCGCTATCGGTTCACGCGCTGGCCCTCTGGAACGGAACCGCAGCAGGTACAGGTCGGCTGACGCCCCAGGGACGCATTGGTCGCGTTGCGGTTTACCCAGCCCTGCGCCGTCGCGGTGTGGGTCGAGAGATTATGCTGCGTCTGATTCAGATAGCGCAGCAGCAGGGGCGTAACTCAGTGGTAATTTCAGCCCAGTGGCAGGCGTTACCTTTTTATCAAAAGCTGGGCTTTATCGAGCAAGGCGATCGCTATCTTGACGTTGGCATTGAGCATATCAAAATGATTAAATACTTTGGCTAAACACTTTAGACTCACATCAGGCAAAAGTTATTGAAGTCCTGCCCCTGTTTTTTGGCTATCCTAAACAATCAGCCGCAGTTTTTTTACCTTACTGCTATGCCTAGCTTCTCCCGGCTCTATTTTTTGCTCACGCTAGCGCTGATGGCTAGCCTCGCTTCAGGTCTGCTGCCGTCAATCGCTCAGCAGCCGCCAGCCGCTGATAGTGCTCCTAGCTCAGCCCCAGCAGCGCCTGCTACCCCGCTCAGGGTTCTTAGTGCCCCCGACGTCGAATTTTTGAGCAAACCCTTGGTGCAGGCATTTTTAGGCCAGTCTGCTGAGGCTGATGTTGACCTGGTGAGAGTAACTCCAGAAACGGCTCTGCAAGCTGTCCGCAATGGCGAGGCTGACTTTGCGGCGATCGCGCGATCGCTGACCCCAGAGGAAGAAGCGCAGGGACTAGTGCAGGTACCGCTAGATCGAGAGGCGATCGCCGTTGTGGTCAGCCAGGATAACCCTTTTAAGGGCAATCTCAGCCTGATTCAGCTTGCTGATATCGTGCGCGGCGACATCACCGACTGGTCTGTGGTTGGTGGCCCGGTCAGCTCTATTCGGCTGCTGGATCGTCCGGCAGATAGCCAAGTGCGGGCGGCGCTGAGCCGCTATGCGGTGTTTGGGCCGCAGTTTCTGACCGGAGCTAACACCCAGGTGATTAATAGTGACAATATCGAAACGCTGGTGCAGGCGTTAGGCAGCGACGGTATTACCTATGGACTGGTGAGTGAACTAGGCGATCGCCCAGACCTGCGCACGCTCACAATTGACGGGGTCGGCCCAGCCCAGGCAGGCTATCCGTTTTCGCTCACGCGCACGCTGGTTTACCAAGAGCCGCTCACCCCCCAGGCTCAGGCTCTGCTAACTTTTTTATCTACGCCCTTAGCTCAGGAGACACTGCAGGCGGCAGACCGGGCAACGGCTGAATCAATCTCCACCGAGACTGTCTCAGCTCAAACTGATGTCGGCGAGCCTGAAACTGATCCCGGCGAGATAGCGCCGCCTGATGACGCAACGGGAGATAATCCTTTGGCACCAGAGTGGCAGACCTGGCTAGACTCAATCCCCGAATGGCGCGCTGGGTGGTGATGCCCCTAGTCTTGCTGGTGGTTTTACTCGGTGCGGCCCTCAAAGGGCAAAGTGAGCCAAAAAGCTCAACCCGAACGACCAAAATACTGCCGCCTGCGACTGATGCCGACGTTTATGAGGACGACGAGCCTGAGGTGCGGATTGAGATTCCAGATCTGCTGCCTGTTGCCCCGGAGAGTCTCCCGGAGCAGCCGCCAATAGCAAACCCAGAAGACAAGCTGACTCAGGCCAGGTTAGCCCTAGCGGAGGGAATTCGTCAGGCAGATCTGGGGCACTACGAGACGGCACTGAATTGCCTACATCAGGCGATCGAGGCGGCTGATCTAGAGCGGCTCAAAGCTACTGCCGGGGGGACTGCCTCACCCAGTCTGGCAGCACTTTTGGCAGGCAGCCTGATTCGCCGAGGCATGGTTTTAGCTAAGGTGGGACGGGCTGATGAAGCGAGGGAGAGCTTTGATGCAGCGCTAGCGCTACAACCCGCCTCTATAACAGCACTCAGAGGCAAACATGCTCTATTGCAGCAGCGGCAGCCAGAAGGTTTGGCGGGATCGCTGCCCGCCGATAATTCAGACCATCAAGGGCTAACAGAGGCCGATACCATCGCTCTTACCGGCTCGCTGCCTGATTTTCCTGACCTGATAATTCCTGCAAATGGGTCAAAAACGGACGAGACAGCGCTATCCGGTACTCGACTGCCAATTAACTGGCCCGACCTGCCGCAGCTAGAAGATATCAAACCCACGCTAGAGACAGACAAAATTGCTGACTTTGATCCGGTAACTATGACTGGAAGGCCGCAATCCTCAGAAGACGTTCCCGAAACTCTGCTGCAAGCTATTGAAGAACTGCCTGCCGAAGCTGAAAACGTGCCGTGGCTGGCCAGTACGGTAGCGCAGAGATCAGAGTCTGAGGCGGCTGATGTCCCCGCCGATTTACAGGCCGCTATTGCCGAACTGCCTGAAGAAGCTGCAATTCTGCCCTGGGCCAAACCTGCCGCAGCAAAACTCTCTCTAATGAATACTCGGGTTGAGGCAGTTGCTCCGGCCCCTGAGCCTATTGCCCCCCTAGAAGCTGCTACCAAACCCGACCAGGATCTGCCAGAGGATATTTTACAGGCCATGCAGGTGATGCCTGACTATATCGCTCAGAGTCCGGCAGCCGTCAGGGCGCAAACCGCGACGATAGACGCTACCCAGTCGCCAGAGCGCTCACTAGATCAGCTGTCAGATCAGCCGCCAGCCGCCAATCTTAGTCTAAGTCGCTGCGATTCTCAATGGGCCTATGCGCATTGGGATCTTTCGCCTCAGCAAATACAGCAGCTAGCTGACTCCAATAGCCTGCTGGCGCTACGCCTTTACGATGTGACAGACTGGCAGCCACAACAGCCCTTACCCCGCGATTTTCAGCAGCAGGAATGCTACCGGATGGCGCGAGACTGGTATTTGCCTATTGCAGCCAGCGATCGCAGTTATCTAGTCGAACTGGGCTATTTCACGCCTGACAAACGCTGGCAAAAGCTGGTGCGATCGGCCCCGTTACGCTTTTGATTTTTTGATTTTGATTAAGAGAGAAAGGCGGGCGTGCGATCGCCTGTTTCCGGTACCTGATCATCCGCTTGTCTACCTTCTGCCTTGAGCTGATTCAGGGTTTCTACAAAGTCTGTAATACCCTGAAACTGTCGATACACGGAGGCAAATCGTACATAGGCAACTTCATTGAGAGACTGCAAGTGTGCCAGTACCCGTTCGCCAATCTCGCGGCTGCTAATTTCACGAGAAGGCCGCTGCTGTAGTTCAGCTTCAATGTCGTCTACCATAGACTCAATGGCGGGCTGGGGCACGTCAGTCTTTTCACAGGCGCGAATGATACCGAGCAGCAGTTTGGAATGGTCAAAAACTTCGCGATCGCCACTGCGCTTAATCACCGTAATGGGCACCTGCTCAATCCGTTCGTAAGTTGTAAATCTGCGGCTACAGCGCAGGCATTCACGCCGCCGTCGAATGCTGCGACCTGACTCAGCAGCACGAGACTCCAAAACACGGTTATCAGTATGTTGACAAAACGGGCATTGCATAAGCAACTCCCCCCGGAGGGTGCAATCAACTCGAAAGCGCTCAGTCAGACAAACTCTGCAAAAGCGCTGCGTAATCTTCTATATCCTCCGATCTACCTGCAAAAAAACAGAAAGTAGAGGCAGGCTGCTTGGAAAAACCAAGACGCCTTGCCTCTACTTTAATCAAAAACGGACCTCAATCTAAAAGTTAGATCGTAAGTTCCTCACTAATCTTTAGGAATGCGAGGAGGTTCCCGGAACGCTATTGCAAAAAGAGCGTTCCAATAATCAATGCAAAATCAGAATGTAAGCGACGCTTTCCATAACTAGAAAATCCTGCTCTTACTAACTATTTACAGCTTACAGGCTCTTTAGAGGAGTAGGCAGAGATTGAACAGACAAGTTTGAGCCGCTCAGTCCCCGGCCTACCTATTAAAAAAAGGCTAAGTTAGCTCCGACTTGCGGGTAGATTTGTCACCTACCTTAGCAAAGAAGCCCCACTCTACCTGCTCAGGAGAAAGATCGGGGTCTACTCCAGCAAAGACATCTCGGAACAGCGTCCGAGAACCATGCCAGATATGACCAAAGAAAAACAGTAAAGCAAAGACCGCATGGCCGTAGGTAAACCAACCGCGAGGACTCGTGCGGAAAACGCCGTCAGAATCCAGGGTTTCACGATCAAACTCGAAAGGTTCACCTAGCTGCGACTTGCGGGCAAAGCGCTTGACAATAGCCGGATCAGAAAACTCTTGACCTGCTAGTTCGCCACCATAAATCTTAACCGTTACCCCAGTCTGCTCAAAACTGTACTTAGACTCAGCTCGACGAAAAGGAATATCTGCTCGAACAATGCCGTCGCTGTCAACTAAGAGAACCGGGAAAGTCTCAAAGAAGTTAGGCAGACGACGCACCGTCAATTCTCGGCCCTCACCGTCTGTAAAGACCGGATGCCCCAGCCAGGTTTGAGCAATACCGTCACCTGAGTTCATCGGGCCGACCCGGAATAAGCCACCTTTAGAGGGGCTGTTGCCGACATAGTCGTAAAAAGCAAGCTTTTCAGGAATGTTGGCATAAGCCTGAGCTGCGCTCAGACCCGCTGCCATATCCGCCTGGGCACGACGCTCAATCTCCTGCTTGAAGTAGTTACCATCCCACTGGTAGCGGGTAGGGCCAAACAGCTCAATTGGCGTAGTCGCGCTGCCGTACCACATAGTACCAGCCACGATAAAAGCCGCAAAGAAAACGGCGGCAATACTGCTTGAAAGCACGGTTTCGATATTACCCATCCTCAGAGCCTTGTAAAGCCGCTGAGGGGGCCGCACCGTTAGGTGAAACAGACCGGCAATAATGCCGACAATTCCCGCTGCAATGTGGTGAGCCGCCACACCTCCAGGGTTGAAGGGGTTGAACCCCGCTGGCCCCCACTCTGGCGCGACTGCCTGGACGTGGCCCGTCAGACCGTAGGGATCAGATACCCACATACCAGGTCCCCAAAGACCTGTCAGGTGAAAAGCCCCAAAGCCAAAGCAGAGAAGACCCGACAAAAATAGATGAATGCCAAACATTTTGGGTAAGTCTAGAGCTGCCTCTCCGGTACGCGGATCGGTGAACAGTTCTAAATCCCAGTAAACCCAGTGCCAGCAGGCGGCTAAGAATAGCAGACCTGAAAGTACGATGTGAGCTGCCGCAACGCCCTCAAAAGACCAGAAGCCGGGGTCGATAGCAGAGCCACCTGTGACGCTCCAGCCGCCCCAAGATTCAGTCACACCCAAACGGGCCATAAAGGGCAGTACAAACATGCCCTGACGCCACATTGGGTTTAGTGCAGGATCGCTAGGATCAAAAGTTGCTAGCTCAAATAGAGCCATTGAGCCAGCCCAACCTGCCACTAGGGCGGTGTGCATCAAATGCACAGAGATCAGCCGCCCTGGATCGTTCAGAACGACTGTATGGACTCGGTACCAGGGTAGTCCCATTAGCTACGCTCCTCCTTGGATTTAGGTTTCAACAATTGCTTTTAGCTGTAGGTTAGGATGCTAGATACTGATAAGCCTACCAGACTCGCAACCGCACCAAACCTTAGTTGATTTACTATCAAGCTTGTCAACGCTGCTGTTTTCTATCTGTCTATCTATCTCTAAATTTTTCTGAATTTAGAGATAAATGAGAATGCCGACAGCAGAGGCTTGACAATAAAAATGTAAAAATGAAAGGGTATATAGAATTGTTCCACAATGTTAATGCTCGTGGCAAGATACCTGGAGGTTCATTGTGAAGTCTTTTGGAGTTATCGGTCTATCAGGTTTCCTTGAAATATCTAGCAGTCCTTAGTTTGGCAAGTCCCTCACGCAGTTGGAAAAAACCTCAGCAAAGAGAAATTCTCTCAATGGCGAATATTAAGTTTATTAAAGAAGATAAGGAAATCGTTGTCGCCGATGGCGCTAACCTCAGGTACAAAGCGCTGGAAAATGACGTCGATATCTACACCTTCATGGGCAAGATGACGAACTGTGGTGGCTATGGTCAGTGTGGTACCTGTGTAGTAGAAATCGCTGAGGGCCTGCAAAACCTTTCACCCCGCGCAGCAGTTGAGGAGCGTAAGCTCAAAAAGCGCCCTCCTAACTGCCGTTTGGCTTGTCAAACGATGGTAAACGGCCCGGTCAGCGTCATCACCAAGCCTGAAAAAAAAAGCGCTAAGCAGAGGAACAATCAGGCTAAGTCAACTAACTGAGTCTGGCTAGTCTTTCTGGCTGGTCTTAATGACTCAGCTGCAGCGATGATCGCGATCTGAGTTATATTCTGAGTGGCGACGGGTTTTGGTTGCAGTTTTTTTAAGTAGAGGCTAAAGATTAATGGAAGTTAACAACCTAGGTTTTGTTGCTAGCATCCTGTTTGTGCTTGTACCTACCGTTTTTCTGCTAATTCTGTATATTCAGACTTCGAGCAAGCAGACGGGCAGCTAAGGCAGTTTTTGTTACAGATATAAAGAAGGGAGGCGATCGCCCGATCGCCTCCCTTCTTTATATCTAGCCCATTATGCAGCGCCTTGGTGAAAATGCTTGCGATCTCTCCGGTGCCTCCGGTGGGCAGCGCGCCGCTCCACTCGTCTGCTTTACCGTCAGCCCTGATGTGGTCGAGAGAAAGCTAGTACAAACTTGGGAATCAGATGCTCTACGCCCGAACCGACACCCTAGTCAAGAGTTTTTAGCAATGGTGGGTTTAAATTCTGAATCAGCCAGTTGACAAAAACCGGCTTTCAGGTGCTAGGATTAGCGTAGAGAAAATATCGGTTGCAGCATTTGTTTCTAGTACCAACGAGTTTAAGCGTTTTTCCACTAGCAGATTTCTCTCCGAAATTTCACCTCCCTACACTTTTCTAATTTTGGAGAACATCCATGTCAATTTACGTAGGTAACCTGTCCTATGAGGTTACAGAGGCTGATTTAAGCGCTGCTTTCGCAGATTACGGTTCAGTCAAGCGAGTTCAACTTCCTACCGATCGTGAAACCGGTCGCATGCGCGGCTTCGGTTTCGTTGAAATGGGATCAGAAGCTGAAGAAGCGGCTGCCATTGAAGCACTTGATGGTGCTGAGTGGATGGGCCGCGACCTGAAAGTCAACAAGGCTAAGCCTCGTGAAGATCGCGGAGGCTCCTTTGGGGGTGGACGCCGCAACAATAACTTCTCTCGGGGTGGCGGCTACTAGACATATGTCAGAGCCTTGCCTGAAGCGCCTTGCTTCTTAGGCTGCCAAAAATCTTTTTCTAAAGATTAGACTTCATGAAGAGTTCAGGTAGAAATGCCTGAACTTTTTTCGATCTTGAACCTCTTTTGCTCAAGAATTTTGCCTCTGCTCTGTCCGCTTCAGGCGATCGCTGCTGCCATATCCGGGGCGCAACTGTGAGACAATACGGTTTTACAGGAGATGCTATGGCTGCTTACATTCAAGATGAAGCCGAGTTTGACACACTGCTAGAGTCTGAGCCAGTCTTTGTAGTAGACTGCACAGCGTCTTGGTGCGGCCCGTGTAAGCTGATTGCGCCTCTAATTGACCAGCTGGCTGAGGCTTATAGCGATCGCGCCAAAGTTCTTAAGCTAGACCTTGACGAAAATAAATCTGTTGCCAAGCGCTTTGGTATCCGCAGCATTCCCGCAGTCATGTATTTTAAGCAGGGAGAGCTAGCCGAAACTCTGGTCGGGGCTAAGCCTTACGAAGAATTTAGCAGCGCTTTAGACAAGCACCTGGCCTAATTTTTGCTCAAATACTTTTTACTTAAATAGGGGGGGCACATAGCCTGCGCCCCCCGGAAAAACAATCAACCCAAAGAATTAGTCGTCGATACCCTCGATGCGGTCTTCGACCTCTTGGTAAAGCTCCTGCAGCCGTTCGATATTTTCGTCGCTGGTTTCCCAATAGCCGCGCCCGTTCACTTCTAGCAGAGTAGACACCATGCGGCGGAAGGAGTTGGGATTGAGATCCATCAGCCGCTTACACATCTCCGCATCTTTGATGAAAGTGTCGTTGGTGTCTTCATAGACCCAGTTATCTACCGCATCTGCCGTGGCTGACCAGCCCATTGTGTTGACCAGTCGCTTTGACAGCTCGCGCACGCCTTCATAGCCGTGGCTGAGCATACCCTCATACCACTTGGGGTTAAGCATCTTGGTACGAGCATCTAGGCGCACTGTCTCAGAGAGAGTCCGTACCTGGGCGTTGGCAGTGGTGGTATCAGCAATATAAGCAGCAGGCTTGGTACCGTCTCCCCGCAGCTTAGCTACGACCTTAGTAGGATCAGAGTCAAAGTAGTGAGAAACGTCAGTCAGGGAAATTTCTGACGAGTCCAGGTTTTGAAAAGTCACGTCGGCGGTTTTTAAGCTGGCCTCAAACACCTGGCGCGACTGATCCATCATGCCGGGGTTGTCTGAGTTAAAGGCAAAAGACTTGCGCTTTAGATACATTTCCTGAAGTTCGCCTTCATCTTCCCAGGTGCTGTTTTCGACTGCCAGGTTAATGTTTGACGAATAAGAACCGGAGGCGTTAGAGAAGACGCGGGTAGCGGCCTGCCGCAGAGAAATCCCCATGTCTTCGGCCTGCTTGATGGCGTGCTTGCGGACGAAATTCATTTCTAGTGGCTCATCGGCTTCAGCCGCCATCTTGATCGCTTTATCCAGCAGCGCCATCTGGTTAATAAATAGGTCGCGGAAAACGCCAGAGCAGTTGATCACCACGTCAATTCGCGGTCGGCCTAGCTCTTCTAACGGCAGCAGCTCTAGCTTATTCACCCGGCCCAAAGCATCCGGCACGGGCTTGGCCCCGACAAACCAGAGAATCTGGGCTAGAGATTCGCCATAGGTTTTGATGTTGTCCGTACCCCAGAGCACGCTGGCAATGGTTTCGGGGTAAGCGCCGCCGTTGTCTTGGCGCTGGCGTTCCAGCAGGCGATCAACGACAATTTTGGCTGACTGGATCGCCGCCGTCGTCGGGATTGACTGGGGATCTAGGGCGTGAATGTTTTTACCTGTCGGCAACACGTCCGGGTTGCGAATTGGATCGCCGCCGGGGCCAGGTAGGACGTACTCACCTGCCAAAGCCTTGAGCAGAGCGCCCAGCTCGTTGTCGGCACACACCTGCTTCAGACAAAACTCCAGGTACTCCATCAGCGGCTTCAGCGCTTCGGTGTCTACCTGGGTATAGCCAGCTTCGTGTAAGGCTTTCACCCAGGGTTCTTTGCGGCCAATGTTGAGGAAGCTGAGCCGCGACACCATTGAGACCCGGCCTTCGGCGTCAATTTGCTCATGAACCAGGGCGGTTACAGCCTCTCTAGCGCCGTTATTGATGTCGTAGAGAAGCTGCACGTCTTCAAGGATGCCGCGATCGCTGTTGCTGTAGATTTGATCAATGTCGCGGCTGAGGCTTTCAGCAATAATTCGCTGCAGGCTCTTAATGCCCTCCTCGTCGCGGTCGAGTCCGGCAATGTTGACCAGCGTGGCGATCGCCTCTTCTGCACTCGGTGGCTTGCCAATGACGTGCAGACCACAGGGCAGCAGCCGCGACTCGATTTCCATTAGCCTGATGTAGACCTTGCCTACCAGATTGTCACGCTGCTCAGTTGAGAAGTTGGCGGCGTCTAGCAGGGCAGTTTCGCCAGCATTTTGGGACAGATTAGGGGCCAGCTCAGGGATATCTTTATCCAGATTGCAGATACGGGCCTGCTCAACAATGGCATTGACGATTTGCACGGCCCGACCGCTATCTTTGAGGGTCTGGTAAGAGCCAATCAGCTCGCTGAGTTCTTTGAGTCCCTTATAGAGTCCGGCATTTTCAGCCGGAGGAGTCAGGTAGCTGATCGTTTCTGCGTAGCTGCGGCGCTTAGCAATGGTGGCCTCGGAGGGATTGTTGGCGGCGTAGTAGTAAAGGTTAGGAATATTGCCAATCAAATTGTCAGGATAGCAGGCTGCCGACATGCCCATTTGCTTGCCGGGCATAAACTCTAGGGAGCCGTGAGTGCCGAAGTGTAGGACTGCGTCTGCCTGCCAGATTTGCTCTAAATAGGTGTAGTAAGCGGCAAAGCCGTGATGAGGGCTGGCCGAGCGCGAGAACAACAGCCGCATCGGGTCGCCTTCGTAGCCAAAGGTGGGCTGTACGCCAATAAAAAGATTGCCAAAGGCTTTGCCATAAATCAGCAGGTTTTGACCGTCGGTGTTGAGGTGTCCCGGCGGCGGCCCCCAGTTTTCTTCTAGGCTGATGGAGTAGGGTGTTAGCTGCTCATACTCCAGCACCGACATCCGGTAGGCAATGTTGAGTTCAGGAGAGGCATATTGGGCCTGAGCATCGTGAATCACTTCCTGCATCAGGGTTTCGGCAGAAGGCGGCAGGTTCTCAATGTGATAGCCGTTTTGCTGCATGGCTTCCATCACCTTGTAGATCGAGCCAAACACGTCTAGATAGGCGGCGGTACCGACGTTGCCCTTGTCGGGGGGGAAGCTGAAAACCGTAATGGCCAGCTTTTTGTCTAGCTTGGGCTTGCGGCGCAGGTTGGCCCACTTCATCGATCGCTGGGCGATCGCTTCGACTCTGTCCTGCAGCGAGATCGCCCGTCCGGTGATGCCGTCACGGCCAGAAACCACAATTGGCTCAATCGCGCCGTCGAGTTCGGGGATTGCCATCTGTAGTGCCACCTGGATCGGGTGCAGTCCTAAGTCGCTGGCTTCCCACTCTTCAGTGGTCTGAAAGACCAGCGGCAGCGCCACCATATAGGGCCGATTCAGCTTTGCCAGCGCCTCAATTGCCTTGGGATGATCCTGACGGGCTGGCCCCCCCACCAGAGCAAACCCCGTTAGCGAAACCGCCGCGTCCACGATGGCTTTCTCAGCATTTAGCGGATCAAAGAAGTAAGCCTCAACTGGCTTAGAAAAGTCAAGTCCGCCCGCAAACACAGGAATTACCCGCGCTCCCATGTACTCCAGCTCTTGCACCATAGCGACGTAGTGAGCATCATCGCCTGTGACTAAATGGGTGCGCTGTAGGACTAAGCCAATGCAGGGAGCCAAGGGATCTTTAAGGTCGTTTGAAATATCGCGGCGAGAGTTAAACCAGTTGAGGTACTCTTTGAGATCCTCAAACATGCTCGGCGCTAGTGGATGCCAGATCCCCATGTCAGGGTAGGTAATCGGATCTTGATACTGTAGGGGAGCAGCCCCTTCTACCCAGGCGTCAGCGTCTTTCTTAAAGACATAGCGGTCTGCCAGCATCACCAGAAAATTTTCCAGGTTGTCTTTAGAACCGCCCAGCCAGTACTGGAAGCTCAGCATGAAGCTGCGGGCATCTTGAGCCTTCTCAACGGGCAGATACTTCAAAACTTTGGGCAGCGTCCGCAGCAGCTTTAGCATGGCATCTTCAAAGCCACTGCCCTGCTTTTGACGGCGCTTTTTCATAAACTCGCCGATGACGCTTTTAGACTGACCTAGCTGCGCCATCGAAAAAGTGCCCAGCTTGTTCAGTCGCATCACCTGAGGCATTGAGGGGAAAACGACGGCAGCATCGAGGCGATCGCGGTGAGGCTGCACGGCGGCTACGACCTTCTCGGCTAGGTCTTCGATAAAGATGAGCGAAGCAATAAAAATATTGGCCTCAGCCATATCGGCTTGGAAAGCCTGATAGTTAGCCTGATTTCGCAGCTCTTCAATCAGATAGCCGCTGATTTCGACTGCCATCTGGGGATTACTTTCGTTAATCGATCGCACGGCTGCCGATAAGGCACTCTGATACTGAGGCTCTAGCACGACATAGACCACTTTCACCAAAGTCCGGCCCCTCAAATCGTCGGGCGCAATGTGTCGGACAGTGGACTTGACGTGGGTGAACATGCAGTAAAACTCCTTGATGCTTACTTTCGATAGATTGAGCTGAAAGCTGGGAAAAACCCTGAGCCACAGCTACCAAGATAGTCAGCCTGACTTGACAAAAAACTCACAATAGCCGTCAAAAACCAAAGTCTTTATCTTTAATCATGCTTCTGAGCGGTAGCAAGAAAAGGAAAAATCAGCAAGGCGATCAGAAACATATCAATGCACTGTTTATTTATTGCCAGGTGAAAGTTTCCAGATCAAAGGTCTTCAATCTAAGAACTTCGCTGCCTGACCTAAAAGACGTTGTATCAAAAAAACCTTGTCAAATCAGGGGTTGAGCGCCTATGTGACATAATTCGACATAAACAATCCCGATATTTGTAAACAAAGTTAACCTAGTTGCGGATTGATCACTCGCCAGATTGTATTTAAAGATTAAAAATGATTCTTCAACAAAAAATACCGATCAAAAAGCTTGCTGATAGATTAGCTGGTTCAATTAAACCTATTAGAAAAACTAATGAGTTTGACTAGATTGACTTATGAATTCTCTGACATGCGGACTTCATAAATATTCCAAAAAATGCCTTTTAGCGCTGAAAATTGAACATCTTCTACAGAATTGCGGACGGCTGCGAGCGAGAGGGGATTGATCAGGTAGATGCAGGGGAGGTATTCCTGCGTGAGCCGCTGGGCTTCATCGTAAAGTTCTTGGCGCTGGGCTAAATCGTAAGTTTGAGCCGCCTGAATGTAGAGATCGCCAATCTGCCGCTCCCAGTCGTAGACAGTACGGCCCTCAAGAGCATCTTGTCCTGCCTGGGCCGACTGATTAAACGAGTGTAGGTTCCCCTCGGGTAGCCAGACATTGGCCCCCTCGTTTGGCTCAATCCCGCCGGTAAAGCCCAGCAAATAGCAGTCCCAGTCTAGGGAGACAGAAAGCTTTTCAACCAGGGTGCTAAAGTCAATCGGCTGAAAGTCTACCTGAATGCCAATTTGGCTTAGGTCTTGCTTGACCTGCGCTCCCATACCTTCGCGCAGCTTGTTACCCGCGTTGGTCATTAGCGTAAACCGTACCCGGTTGCCTGCTGCATCTAAAAGCTGCCCGGCGGCGTTGTACTGGAAGCCGCTGCTCTGGAGCAGCTCTCTGGCTTTATCAGGGTTGTAGTCGTAAACCTTGAGTCCCTGCTCAGGGGAGAGGTAAAAAGGGCTTTGAATATCAATGGGGGAGTGCTGTAGCTGACCTAGTCCTTGAAAGAGATTGTTGAGCATGGTTTGGCGATCGAGGGCGTAGGCGATCGCCTGTCTGAACTCAACCTGAGTAAACCAGCCTGATTTAATTGGGTCTACTAGCGGCTTACCATTGCGGCTGCCCTGGTTGAGGTTGAAGCTAATGAAGGTTGTGCCGAAGGCGGGGCCGCCGTTGTAGATTTTGAAGCTGCCCCGTTCTTCTTCTCGCTTTAGCAAAGCAAACTCATTGGCAGCCACGCCAATCGCGTCGGTGCCGCCGGATCGAAACTGAATCAGTGAGGCGGTAGTCGATTCAACAACTTCCCAAATATAGCGATCGATATAGGGCTGAGGATTACCGTCTGTATCTTGACGCCAGTAGTAAGGATTGCGCTCAAAAACCACGCGCTCACTCGGCCTGTAGCGGCTGAGGCGATAGGGGCCATTGCCAACAATTTGCTCCGGTGGCGTGTTGGTTCCCCACGTACTCAGAAAAATAGGGTTGCCGTCAGCGCCTTTGGCCTCAATTGTGGCTGCTAAGGCGTGCTTTGGCATGATAGCAACGCCGTCAGATGGCCCTGCTGTGGCAAATAAAAAGGGAGCAAAAGGCTCCGGCAGCGTAAACTCAACCTGGCGATCGCTGAGCTTTTTGATCTGAGGAAACTGGCCGCTCTGGCCGATTTTGAGCATGTCTGAAACCCCGCTTGGGATCTCTGGATTGAAAACAATCTGCTCGTAGGTAAACACTACATCATCCGCCGTTAGCGGTTCCCCGTCTGACCATTTGAGGTTGTCGCGTAGGGTAAAAACGAAGTGCAGGCGATCTGCTGACATCTCCCAGGATTCAGCCAGTTCTGGCTCAATTTCAGCCGTCAAACCATTGACGCTGGTTAGCCCTGCAAAAGTGAGGGAAAAAATATTGGGCCGCTGGCTGTTGAGTGCGTAGTTAAAAGTTTTGGGATCGCTCAGCACATCTGCTACGAGCTGAGAACCCTGAGCGGCCTCAGTTTTGACCAAAAGCACCTGACAGCTACTCAAGGCGATCGCCAAGGCGGCGATGATGCCAATACTGAGTCTTTTAAACCAG
This sequence comes from Leptolyngbyaceae cyanobacterium RM1_1_2, assembly GCA_012032345.1. Classification (GTDB taxonomy): domain Bacteria; phylum Cyanobacteriota; class Cyanobacteriia; order Phormidesmidales; family Phormidesmidaceae; genus Sphaerothrix. The sequence continues at coordinate 129,627 of JAAUQI010000002.1, forward strand.
ATCATTGAGTCCTGCGAGCGTACTGCTAAGATATCTGCTCCGGCTGTCGGCAAATACCAAATACCGAGGTGTAACCGTGCAGAAATGTAGTACCCCCAATGGGGCCAATCTCACCGCCGCAGAAAAAGCCGCTCAGGGGTATCTGCTCAAAGTAGCGGCCAAACAGTTCAGAGTCAAAATTCGCCTGCTCATAAAGCCCTTCACCGCGTCCCATACAGGCAAACATGAGCGCGCCCGCCGCCTTAGGTTCCTGGCTGTGCTGACTTTGATAGTGATCTAGCAGCAGCCGCAAATCTTCGGCTGAGGTTTGGGCATCTCGCAGGTGAAACTGAATCCGCTGCCCCGGTCTTACGCGATCGCCAATAGCGATCGCTCCGGCTTTGGGGTCTATTCCAATCAGATTACGAATCAAAAAGTCTCCCTGGGTCAGGTTTGACTTAAAGCCGCTCTGCTCTACGCCGATGAACAAAGAATGCTGAGCCAATTCTCGGTCGGCCTCGTCTAAGCTTTGGAACAGCTCTTGCAAAACTTCCATCGGGGTTCTTAAGCTGACCGCATCTAGCTCTAAGCCAGTCTCTAGCTTGAGCAAAACATTTCTTTCCCCCTCGGCTACTCGATAGGGCCTGCCAATCGGACGACAGCCCTGAGCCACAATGGCATCTAGCACCACATTGCCCGATAGAGCCACGCCAACCACGCCTGATTCAACTAGATCCCCATTGCAGAAAAGGCCGCAGCTGCGATTAATACTGCCAATACTAGCCAACCCGCCCACTTTGACTGCCTCTGGATAAGCAAAATCTAGCCCCTGCAGCAGGTCATTCACGCCTGCAGAAAAAGGATCGGCCATCAAAATAAAGTGCGGATTTAGCTGTGGATCGACCCCAATCAGCTCAGCCCAGCGATCGGGTGGACTGTCTAAATCAGGCAAATCTTCCCCAGAAAACCGAAAGCTCTTCAGCGTCACCCCCGGTAAACTAGCCAAGCTCAGACTCAAAGCCGGACGACCTTCAGCCTCAATAGCCTCTTCTTCTGGCCCCATACCAATCACGCCGCCGCCGCTGCAGCCCAGCCAGACAGGAACATTGAGGCGCTCCTGTAGCAGCGGCATCAGCCGAGAGAACTCACTAGCAAAAGCAGCGGAAATAAATACTAAAGCCAGATCTGACGCAGTCCCTAACCGCTGCGCTACCTGCGTCGCCACTTCATCGACAGCGGCTTCTAGCGAAGGCCGGGTTGATAAGGCACTGGCCCACTTCATCGGTTTAGCTGAGGTTTCCATATCCTCCCGTACCTGCTTTAGTACACTACAATTATGATCTGCATTGCCCAAAATTAACTTTTTGTTCAAGCTAGAGCCTGTAGTCAGTGCTTTAGCGCTGAAGCTGGAGTGCCATAGCTAAAAATTAGCGTTGGGAGTTGGTTTTAGCACTGAAGTGCTAACTACGAGCTAGAGCACCAGGGAAATTTATAGGTCTATGTAGATTAGATAAGTATTTTTACTCTGTCTGATGCTTGATATACCGCTAGACTGGTTTGCAAAAGCTAGACTATAGTTGCATGGTTTTTTGGTCTTGTGGGGGAGACGATCGCAGATAGTGACGTTCCACAATGAGGGCAAGACTTGCAAGGTTTTATACCGTCGTTAAATTTGGATAGACATTCTATGAGCGATATTCAGTCACAAATTGAGCAGGAGCGCGAAAGAGCAAGAGCTGCTTGCGAAGAAGCAGGTAGTGACTCTTCTGAGTGCGCTGTTGCGTGGGATACGGTTGAGGAGCTTCAGGCAGAAGCTTCCCATCAGCGCTCCAACAAGAAGAAGACCTCTTTTGAAGAGTACTGTGACAACAATCCCGATGCCGATGAGTGTCGCATTTATGACAACTAACCTCTAAGACAGCTAAACAGTTGTAAGTAGTTACCTGGATGTTGTCTGGATGGAGAGCTTTATCTAACAGAGGTAGTTGCGGGGCAGGTTTGGCAAATATCTGCGGCTGTGGGTACTGGCTTAAGAGTGAACCTGTTTGCGTACTCTGTTGTGGGTATCATCTAAAATGCATCTGAAGGCTGGGTCTAGTTTAGGCTCAGCCTTTACGATTTTAGGGCGATCGCGCTCAAAAGCTCTACTAGAAGCTCTATTGCCAGCGGTGATACTCTAAAAATGATCCCAGCGGCAGGAGCTACCAAAAACAGGTGCCGCGCCTGAGAATACCTGTCTGTATGTTGAGCGAAATCTATGTTTTCTCCCTCTGTATTGCAAACCCTGGTTTGGACGGATTATCGATTAGCCGTTTTGTTTACGGTAATCTTGCCGTTGATTTTGCTGATTTGGACTTTCATCAAAAAGTCAGAAGCCATTGGACACCTCCTGACTATCTACTGGAAAGTGGCTAGCCTGCTGGCGATCACCGTCTACCTGATGATTGGCGGATTTGCCTTTAGCTTTATCACGGCGCTAATGGCCCGGATATTGATCCCCCTTAGCCTTTGGTTTTGGGAAGATCTTAATGAAGAAATTGACGACCATCGGATCACACCCCTAAAGCTGGCGTTTGCGGGCTGGCGCTGGGCGATTACTCTCTACAGCGTAGTGGGTGCTTTTCTAGAAGTTTCCTTTCTGCGCTGTGCTTTTTCAAAAGCAGCTTTTAGCAGTGCCGCCTGCCAGACTTGGCTGGAGCCGCCCCTTTTGTACAAGGAGTATTTTCACGCAGGTACCACTTACGGCTTTTTGGGTTTTTTAGGCATTGTGGGTCTCGTCGTTTATCTGCTGAGCCTGGGTTATTTCGTCTTTTTCCGCTTAGGCAAGCAGGGACGCACGGCAACCTATCAGTAGATATCCATAGAGCACTATGGCATTTTGACCGCTATGACGGATTTATCCATCGGGCAACAGCTAGAGCAGTATACGCTAAAGCGCCCAACTGAGGTTTTACGAGTTCGCGCTGAGATTGCGGGTGAAGAGGATGAGGTAATGATCTTCAGAGGATTTTCTAGCTCTCTGATGCGTCCGACAGCATTTGATCCTGATGTACCCGTGCTGCCACAGGATGCCAAGATTGTTGAGATCGATCGGCTACGCGGCCCCTATATTCCTACAGACCCCCAATATATTGCCCAAGGTTTGACCTGGGCAGAGTTTGAGACGCTGATGGCCGAAGTTGGCCTGTAAGGGCCAATCAGGGTGCGCCCGGATAAAACTCCGCCCTTACTGGGCTAAGCCTAGCTGAATGACGCCACAGCCAATGCGATCGCCGACATGACCCGTCGGCTGACCGAAGTCGTCAGCATCGGCATGAAGAATGACGGCGCGGTTAGCAAAAATGAAATTTGCCAGTTTTGGCAAAATCTTTTTACAAGATTTCAAAATCAACCCACAATAGAAAAGGTTCATCTGAGCTATTTAATCATTTTGCTACCGTCTCCTGCCAATACGCTGCTCAAGTCTATGTACAAAACTCAAGACCTGCACGTCGTCGAAACCCGCCCCCTGATTAGTCCTGCTTTTATTCACCACGAGCTACCCCTGACTGATGCAGCCGCAGTAGTAGTGGCAGAAACCCGCGATCGCATTCGCAACATTCTTTACAACGAAGATCGACGACTGCTAGTGGTGGTGGGGCCTTGTTCTATTCACGACGTTGAAGCAGCTTACCAGTACGCTCAAAAGCTAACGGCTCTGCGCCACGAACTTTCAGATCACCTTGAAATCGTCATGCGGGTTTACTTTGAAAAGCCCCGTACCAGCATCGGCTGGAAAGGCTTAATCAACGATCCCCACTTAGACAACAGCTACGACATCAATACCGGGCTGCGCCTAGCGCGTAAACTGCTGCTAGATTTAGCCCATATTGGCCTGCCTGCTGCTACAGAGCTACTTGATCCGATCACGCCCCAGTATATTGCCGACGTGATTACCTGGACTGCTATTGGCGCGCGCACCACAGAAAGCCAGACCCACCGTGAAATGGCCTCTGGGCTGTCTATGCCCATCGGCTTTAAGAACAACACCGATGGCAGTCTGCAAGCGGCTATCAACGCTATGCTTGCTGCCAGCCAGCCCCATCATTTCCTGGGCATTAACCACCACGGCTTAGCCAGCATTGTCGCCACCACCGGAAATCCTGACTGCCATTTGGTGCTAAGGGGGGGCAAGAGCGGTCCCAACTACGAGGCCAAGCAGGTAGAACAAGCTGCCCAGGCCCTAGTCAAGCAGCAGCTAAATCCGCGTATTATGGTAGACTGTAGCCACGCCAATGCCAATAAAGACCACAACCGCCAAGTTGCCGTTTTAGAAGATGTGGCCGCGCAGCTCAAAGCGGGTTCACGTCACCTTTTAGGCGTGATGATCGAAAGTCACCTGGTTGCCGGACAGCAGCCTATTCAAAAAGACCGCAGCCAGCTTGTGTACGGCCAAAGTATTACCGATGCCTGCATCGATTTTGCCACCACCACCACGATGCTGCGCACCCTGGCAAAAGCCGTCAACTGCTCTCTAGATCCGGTTCATTAGGTGATTTGGACAATGTCCAATCGAGACGTTTTTAGCCGCTCTATCCAGCTGGCTAAAAAGTCATAGTTGGCTTTTTGCTCTTTAGCATTGGCTGTATCAGGGGCAAAGGGTAAGAGGCCCATAATCGCGGCTGTGGTGACGCAAAACATTGACTTTTGAAAGCTCTGACAGATCTTTACCCGGATATCTTCTTCACCCCGTAGCCCCTGGCGGTAAAACACTCTCAGGTAGTCGGGTAGATAATGACGCATATCCTGCATGAGCAGCGTCGGGGGGATGCCTGCGCCCCCCACAGGCAGGGGGTCAGCATAGAGCGCTCCGTAGGCAAAGCGGCTTTGATCGGGTGAAATCTGGTTGGCTTGGGCGTTGTACGAAACCGTTCCCTGAAAGGGCGCTCCCCGAAAGAAGATAGTCTCAACATAGGGCACTGCCGTGTCCATTAAAAACGTTAGATTGGCCTCAGGAGGCAGCAGCCAGTAGTGCTGGTCGCCAATCTCTACACCGTAGGTGATGGGCTTGGTAGCTGCCTCGACTAGGCCCGCTTTAGTGTGCTCAACGACGTCAGCGATTGAGGTCACTTCGCCAGCGTCATAGCGATTGGAGAGGGCCAAAAACAGGTCGCTCATCACTCGCCAAAACTGGCCCAGTCCGCTGTAGTAAGCTAGCTGGCGAACCTGCTCGGGTAAAAACTGGGGAGACAGACGGTTTAACGCCAGCAGCAAGGGATTAACTTTTGCCTGAACTGCGCGATCGCAAAGCTGGTTAAATTCATCCGAATGCAGATATTCGGCTAGCCTTCCGCCCCCGTGCCAGAGCATCGTCCGCATACAGTATTCGGCGTACTCGTAGTTAATTCGATCGTGCCACCAGTGCCGCAGCAGCTTTTTGAACGTCACCTCACCGTTGAAGTATTTGAAAAAAGGAAACAGCACTAAAAACTGGTGTTCAGCAATATAGATCAGGTTTTTGGAGTAAGCGTCTAAAACAATGCCGTAGCTCTTGAGGATGCCAACAACTTCTAAAACATTATCGCCAGTGTCTGGCAGTAATGCCTGCCCCGATAGCAGTCGAGTAATGTAGGTGTCTGTAGAGGCTGAAGTCCAGGTAGAAGGCATCTCTGTCATAGGGGACAATTTTGCGTAGAACTCGGGCAGGCAGGTGTCTGGGCGATCGCCGCTGGCAAAGAACCTACCAGCGCTGTGGTGGTGCTTTCCGTCCAGCGAGTCACTAAAGCAGGCTGGAGGCCAAAAAACGTAATCAGCAGCGCTAGCACCAGGGCCGGAATGCGTTCGCTCCACTGTACCGGGGGCAGGCAAAGGTCAATCTCGGCGGGTACGGTTACCGGGCCAATGCTGAGGCGGCCAAAAAAGGCCCGATTAACCAGCAGCAAAAAGTAAACGGCTGTGAGGCCAGAACCTATCATACACACCAGCGTTTGAGGCCCAAAGCTAACAATGCTACCGCGAAAGACCAAAAATTCAGAAATAAAGCCCACCATCCCCGGAATACCAGCGCTGGCCATGACTCCTAGCACCATCAGGCTGCCGACCAAGGGCAGTCCCCTTTCTGGATTGAGCAGCCCCCGCAGCACTCGCAGATCGCGGGTGCCGGTTTTTTTGTAGACAATGCCAACCAGCAAAAACAACAGGGCCGAAATCAGGCCGTGGCTGATCATCTGAAATACAGTCCCCAAGACGCTCAGCGGCGTGGCGGCGGCACAGGCTAGCAAAACATAGCCCATGTGACCAATGGAGCTATAGGCCACCATTTTTTTCATGTCCTGCTGGGCGATCGCGGCTAGGGATCCGTACAGCACGCTCACCGCCGCCCAGCTTGCCAGCCACGGCGAAAGTATGGCCCAGGCTTCTGGAAAAAGCCCCAAACCAAAGCGCAGCAGACCGTAGGTACCCAGCTTTAACAGCACCCCAGCCAAAAGCACTGAAACCGGAGTGGAGGCTTCAACGTGGGCATCGGGCAGCCAGGTATGAAAAGGGAAAAGCGGAATTTTGATGCCAAAGCCAATCAGCAAGGCACCCAAAAGGATAAACTGCTGAAACAGAGGCAGGTTTTGAGACATCTGCACATCATAGTCAAACGTTGTCGCTCCTGAGAGCCAGGTCAGCCCCAAAAAAGCTCCCAGGATCAAGATGCCAGAGATAGCAGTGTAAATTAGAAACTTGGTGGCCGCATAGCCGCGCCGATTGCCCCCCAAATTGCAATCAGCAAATAAAGCGGAATCAGCTCTAGCTCATAAAAAATAAAGAACAGCAGCAAATTCTGGGCTAAAAAGGCTCCTGCAACCGCCGCATTAATTACCAGCATTAGCGAAAAGTACAGCCGAGGCCGTGGGATATCACCGCTGCTGCCGTAGATAGCAATCAGTCCTAGGAGGCCATTGAGAAATACCAGAGGCAGCGAAATACCGTCAAGACTGAGGCGATAGGTCAGCCCCAGGCTGTCTAACCAGGGCAGAGACTCTTGAAACTGCCCCCAGCATAGGCAATGTCAAACTGGCTGATCAAAACCGCGCTCCAAACCAGGGTAGAGCAGACGACTGCCACAGCTAGCGATCGCAAGTGTCTAGTCTCACCGGGCCAGCTACCGATCAGGACTGCTCCCAAAATGGGAATAAAAATAAGCACGCTGAGCATAATTGGCAAATTACCACATTGACCAGGTCATCAGCAGACTCAGCAGGCTAACCCCAATCACGATGGTGAGCAGATAGCCCTGAGACTGGCCCGAAATACTGTACTTGAGACTTTCTCCCCCAAAGAGAGAGGCAAAGCCTACGAGATTAACGGCTCCATCTACAATATGGCGATCGAACCAGCTGCTGAGACGAGCCAGACTACCGACCGCAAAAACAACTGTGAACCGATAGAGTTTCTCTGTGTAAAAGTCATAAGCTAGCAGATCCTGCAGCAGACGAAAGGGTTTTTGTACCGGTCTTGACCAGGTCTTTTGCAACGAGATTTTAGAGCCAATCAGGGCACCCATTATGCCAGAAGCAATCAGCAAAGCCATCGCCACCGGATTAATGTATCGCCAAGGCGGCAGCAGCAGCAGCTTATACATCACGGCTGGCAGCAGCAGCGTAAAAACAGACAGGCTGATCATGGGCAGGGCCATCGGCCAGCTAACTTCAGGGGTACAGTAGGTTTTAGCCTGAGGTTCTCCTAAAAAGACTAGGCGAAAAATACGCACTAGGTTCAGTGCTGTTAAAGCATTGACTAAAAGAAAAATACCCACCAGCCAGGGGTAATCTTTCCACAAAAAATCAATGCCCAAACGCAGTCCCCAAAAGCAGCCCAGAGGCAGCAGGCCCGTCATCCCTAAGCTGCCTACCCCGTAGGCAAAAGTTGTCGCTGGCATTCGGGAACCTAGCCCCCCTAGCTCGGTCAAATTCTGATTATTGGTCGTCAAGATAACTGAGCCGACGCTCATAAAAATCAAGGCTTTTGCTACCGCATGGGTAAACAGAATGATCAGGGCTACACCAGGCCATTCTGTCCCCACAGCAATAAAAACTAAGCCCAAATAGGCACTGGTGGAGTAAGAAAGCGTTCGCTTCATGTCAATTTGGGCGATCGCCACCAGAGAAGCCCCCACTGATGTAATCACGCCAATTGCCACCAGCACAGACAAAGCCACCGGAGACAAAATCACAATCGGCTGTAGCTTAATCAAGACATAAGCCCCACAGGCTACTACAACCGAGTTACGCATGATCGAAGCCGGGTTGGGGCCTTCCATCGCCTCATCTAGCCAAAGATGCAGCGGAAACTGAGCGCACTTTCCCACCGGGCCAGCAATTAGCGCCAGCCCCAAGAGCGCTGCCGTCAGCGGCGATAGATTAGCACTCTTGACCCATTCATAAAGATGATTGAAGTTTAGATCGCCTGCAAATGCCGATAGGCTGACAACTCCCATCAGCAGCAGCACATCCCCTATGCGCTTGGTTAAAAAAGCATCCCGAGCTGCGGTCACGACTAGAGGTTGGGCATACCAAAAGCCGACCAGCATATAGGTCGAGAGCGTCAGCATCTCTAGCAAAAAATAGCTAACAAATAAAGAGCCGCTCAGGACAATGCCGCTCATTGCTCCTTCAAAAAAGCCCATCAGCGAGAAAAAACGCGCTAGTGCCCAGTCTTTTTCTAAGTAGCCGAGGGCATAAATTTGGGCTAGAAGACTCAAACCCGCAATCAGCTCTAAAAAGCCAACGTTGAGAACTGAAAGTTCAAACGTAAATGAAAGCTTCAGGTCAGCCGCCTGCAGCCAAGTGTAGACAACCTCCTGGGTGCCGACATTCCAGATGCCGCGAAAGATCAAAGACCCATGCACCAGCGTCAGCAAGGTCGTCAAAATATTTAGGTAGGCGGCAGGCCGAGGCCCAGTCTGCCGCACCAGCCCTACCGACCAGGGAAGCGCCAGAACAGCTCCTAAAAAGCCATAAATGGGTACTAGCCAGCTCGTCTGAATGAAGAACTGCGTCATCTAAGTATCTCTACTGCTCTGTTAAATCAGGTTCAATAGCTTTTTGAAAAAAGATATCGGCAAACTAGCCCAGCTAGGGGGTCTGGTGAGCCTGCCTGAGCGATCGCCTGGTCTGCCGTATGGAAAGACCTCAAAGGCAGGTATGTGGCCATCATTTTACCTGATTTCGCTAAGCTTCCTGAGCAAATTGACCAGACCCTTGCGCTCAAGCGAGCGATCAAGGTTAGACAGGTTTAGCTTAGGACAGGTATTGAAAATGAGTGTTTGCTCTTATCTATTTCAACTTATATTTAGATTTAATAGATTTCTTAGATTAGATTTAATCATACTTAATATTAGCAGCAATCATTGAGACTTATATTGCCAAAGCGCCCACGCACTTCTATTCTGAGATTTACGCCTGAAATTTACGCTTAGAGTTACGCAGATCAAAACAGAACTTGAAACTCCTGACAAGATCTAGCGCTTGTCTTGTTTTTGATGACTCATTATTGAGTTGCAAAAGCGTCTTCGGGAGCTATTGAGAACTTCTGCGTCTGTTTTATGAGGAGATTGCGACAATGCCTATTGCCGTTGGAATGATTGAAACAAAAGGGTTTCCTGCCGTAGTCGAGGCAGCAGATGCGATGGTCAAAGCTGCCCGTGTAACCTTAGTCGGTTACGAAAAAATTGGCAGTGGTCGTGTGACTGTGATCGTGCGGGGAGATGTTTCTGAAGTTCAGGCATCTGTAGCTGCAGGTATCGAAAATGTCAAGCGCGTCAATGGCGGTGAAGTACTGTCTACTCACATCATTGCGCGTCCGCACGAGAACCTGGAGTTTGTGCTGCCCATTCGCTATACCGAAGCCGTTGAGCAGTTTCGAACTTAATGCTCTCAGGCTTGGATTGAACAGGTCAGCTAGCCTCAGCCTGAGCCAGAGTTGCTTAATTTTGCTGCATCTTAGCTTAGGTTGGCTGCCATCGTTCAAGTTTCAGGTATCTAAGTTTCATTTCGGTTACGATAACGCTCCGTAGTTTTTTATAGAAAGGTCAAAACAATGGCGATCGCAGTTGGCATGATTGAGACATTAGGCTTTCCGGCTGTTGTAGAAGCAGCAGACGCGATGGTCAAAGCCGCCCGAGTCACCCTGGTAGGGTACGAAAAAATTGGTAGTGGCCGCGTCACCGTAATTGTGCGAGGAGATGTTTCTGAAGTTCAGGCATCCGTAGCCGCAGGTATCGAAAACGTCAAGCGCGTCAACGGGGGCCAGGTGCTCTCTACCCACATCATTGCGCGTCCGCACGAGAACCTGGAGTTTGTGCTGCCCATTCGCTACACCGAGGCCGTTGAGCAGTTTAGGGAAAGCGTCAGCGGCATTCGCCCTTACGGCAGATAGGCTAAGCAATGCGTCTGGCAAAAGTACGCGGTACGGTTGTGAGCACCTGCAAAGAGCCTAGTTTGAGAGGCGCAAAATTTCTCCTGGTGCAGCTAATCAGTGAGTCAGGAGAGCTTTTACCAGAGTATGAGGTGGCTGCAGATGTGGTGGGCGCTGGCATTGGTGAATGGGTTTTGGTTGCTAGGGGAAGCAGCGCTCGACAGCATGAGGGTTACTCAGACCGCCCAGTAGATGCAGCAATCGTAGCCATTGTGGATACTGTCAATAGTGATGCGGGTATAGCTTACAACAAGCGAGATGATTTCAGCTAAGGGCTTCTTTTTTCCCAAACGAACCTGGCAGTCCCAAAAAATCCCAGTCAGTCCCAAGGAACTTTACCAGAGATTTTCAGCGGCGATCGCAGCTAAGCTGGCTGCTGCTGATTGATATGGCTGATTGATGTGTACGTTCTCAGAGTCCTGCCGATTGGTTAAAGCAACCGGCAGGTTTCGAACTTAGTTATCTATAGTGCAGAGGTTTTGCGATGGTAGTCCGCAACCCAGCGGCTTCCCCTAATACCGTCTCCCGTTCTTTAGTGGAACCTCAGATCGACAGTACGGCTCGGATTCATGCTTTCTCCCAGATTCTGGGCGATGTCCGAATTGGGCCGAATGTCTTGGTTGCCCCAGGAACCTCAATTCGGGCCGAGCAAGGGGGGGCTTTTGCCATTCAGTCCGGGGTTCAGATTCAAGACGGCGTTGTGATCCATAGTCTGGAGCAGGGACGAGTCCTAGGTGATGGCGACCAGCCTTGCTCCGTCTGGATTGGGGCAAATGTCTCAATCACCCACAAAGCACTGATTCACGGGCCGGTTTATATCGGTGCAGAATGCTTTATTGGGTTTCGCTCAACTGTCTTCAACGCTCGCATCGGTAAAGGCTGCGTCGTGATGATGCACGCCCTGATTCAAGATGTCGAAATCCCACCGGGTAAGTTTGTGCCCTCAGGCGCATCGGTGACCACTCAAGATCAAGCCGATCGGCTACCCGATATTCAACCTGAAGATCTCGCCTTTGCGCGAGAAGTGATTGGCACCAGTCGTTCAAACCCTGGCTATCTCTACGCTGAAGAGTCTATCCGCCCCAACCCCACTCAACCAGAACTACACCGTCCTGATACGAAGCAGTCCACTGAAAGCAACGGAAAAAATGAGATGCAAACTCAACGATTAGCTCCAGAAATTGTTCAACAGGTACGGCAACTACTGAGCCAGGGGTATCAAATCGGCACAGAACACGCAGATGTCCGTCGCTATCGCAGCGGTGTCTGGCAAACCTGCTCTCCCATCCAGTCTAATCGAGAGTCAGAAGTCTTTGCGGCTTTAGAAAGCTGCCTGCAGGAACACGCCAACGAATACGTACGCTTGTTTGGCATCGATCCGCAGATGAAGCGGCGGATGGGGACACCGATGACGATGCAGCGGCCCGATGGTAAGCCCGTAGCTGTCAGCAGTAGGCCACCTATGGGGGCTAGCGTTCCGATTCGGCGACCGGGGGGTTCTGGGGGTTCTGGGAGTTCGGCCTCTGAAGTTCTCAGCGCTGAGATTGTACAGCAGGTGAGACAGATGCTCAGCCAGGGCTATCACATCGGCATGGAACATGCCGATGGGCGGCGCTATCGCAGCGGTGTGTGGCAGACCTGCTCTCCTGTACAATCCAACCGAGAGCCAGAGGTTTTAGCGACTTTAGAAACCTGCTTGCGGGAACACGCCAACGAATACGTGCGGATGTTTGGCATTGATCCCCAAATGAAGCGCCGAATTGCAACCACAACAATTCAGCGAGCTGACGGTAAGTCAGTAGATCTTTCTGGCAGCGGAGCCACAGGGTATTCTAGTCATCATCAGGGTAGTCATCAGGATAGCGGCAGACAGGGGCCTGCCAGGACTAGCGGCTTGCTAAGTGCCGAAGCTGTCCAAAAAGTACGGCAGCTACTCAGTCAGGGGTGCAAAATCGGCACAGAACATGCTGATGTCCGTCGCTATCACAGCGGTGTCTGGCAAACCTGTTCACCGATTGAATCCAGTCGGGAGTCAGACGTATTAGCTGCACTAGAGGGCTGTCTGCAAGAACATGTAGGTGAATATGTGCGCCTATTTGGTATTGATCCCAAGGCGAAGCGGCGGGTAGGTGCGGCTCTTACGCTGCAGCGACCTGGCGATCGCCCCGGAGGAGCCAGGCAGCCTCAAGCCCAAAATGGCTCAGCTTCAGCCTCTCATGGCTATCAAAATGGCGGTGGAGCGGTCTCCAGCCAGTCGTTAAGCACAGAGATTTTGCAAAAAGTTAGACAGAGCCTATCGCAAGGGTATCGTTTGAGTCTTGAGTATGCCGATCGTCGTCGCTATCGCAGTGGCGCGTGGCAAACGGGGCCTAGCTTGCAGTCACGCAGTCAGTCAGAGGTAATTGCGACTTTAGAGAGCTTCATGCAGGCCCATGTGACCGACTATGTCCGTTTAGTTGGCATTGATTCACAAGCTAAGCAGCGCGTTTTTGAAGAAACGATTCAGCGTCCCGATGGCCGCCTAGAACCTGCCCATGCTGATAGACAATCCACTGCGGCGGCGGCAACGCCTTACACCAATCCACCGCATTACAATAGCCCCAACAATAATCCAAACAGCAGGCAAAACTCGTCTGGTCGCAATGGGGCAGCTAGCAGTCCTTTAACCGCTGATTTACGACAGCAGGTGACTCAGCTAGTCAACCAGGGCTATCAGGTGGGCACAGAATTTGCCGATCGCCGACGCTATCGCAGCGGTGCCTGGAGCAGCGGTGAGTCAATTCACAGTAGCCGTCCTGCTGATGTGATTGCTTCGCTAGAGAAGCTACTAGCTAACCACAGTGGTGAATATGTACGACTAGTCGGTATCGATCCCAAAGCCAAGCGGCGGGTGCTAGAGGCTACAATTCAGAAACCTTAAGACCGAAGTGCCTGTTATGGGATCGTCACAGCTGCGGCTGAGTAACAATAGCCACTTTTGTGCCATTGGTGATGTCAAAATTCATCCCAGCGTGGCGATCGCTCCGGGAGCCGTTTTAGAAGCCGCCCCCGGCAGTCGTATTGAGGTGGCTGTAGGCGTTTGTATTGGCACTGGCTGTGTGATTCAGGTGCAGCAGGGAACGCTGGAGCTAGCGGCAGGGGCTAGCCTGGGGGGCGGCGTGCTAATTTTTGGCAGCGGTCGCGTCGGGGCCAATGCCTGTATTGGCTCTGAGGCGACCTTGCTATATCCAGAAGTTGAAGACGGAGCTGCGATCGCGGCGAAGTCTCTCATTGGCGATCGCAGCCGCCAGCTAGCCGCTGCTCCTGAGCCAGAAACCCAATCGAAACCCAGATTAGAGCCGACCGTCTCAGCCGCTGACAAAGAGTCTGTAAACGGTGCAGTTTCACCTGACGAAGAAAACCCCGATACCCAAAAAACTGAACTAGGAACACCCGAGACCAACGGAGCGGGCAAGCTATCTCAGTTCTCACATGTCTATGGAAAGGATCAGGTCAATCAGCTGCTGTCAACTTTATTTCCTCAGCGTCAAACTTTAAATCAGCCTGCTTCTAACCAATAGCTCATAAAATTGAACTATTAGCTTTCACTTCTAAAGGATTGCCATGCAGTCTCCCAGCCGTTCTCATCAAGTCTCCCTGTCTTCTCAATCTCCTGAGCGAGACCGTCGATTGCGGGGGGGAGCTTTGGGCATGGTATCAACCCACAGCTTTCCAGCCATCATCGGTACCGCCGACGCCATGATGAAGTCTGCTGATATCACCCTGGTTGGGTATGAAAAAACCGGCAGCGGCTACTGCACGGCAGTGGTTCGCGGCGGAGTTGCCGATGTCCGCATGGCTGTTGAGGCGGGGATAAAAACGGCTAAGCAGTTCGGCCAGTTTGTTTCGTCTTCTCTCATTCCGCGCCCTTTGCCCAATTTAGAAGCCGTCCTGCCTATCTGTGCCCGCCTAGACGAGCTTGACCAAGTGGGTTACGGCCCCGCTAGCGCTCAGGCAGTTGGCCTGCTAGAAACGCGAGGCTTTCCGGCGATGGTGGGCGCTGCCGATGCCATGACCAAAGCGGCTGATATTATCCTGGTGGCTCACGAAACCATTGGGGATGGCCTGTGTACGATTATTATTCGGGGCAGCTTGCCCAACGTGGCGATCGCGGTTGATGCCGGGATGCACGAAGCCGAGCGCATTGGTGAGCTGCACTCTGTCATGGTGATTCCTCGACCGCTAGGCGATTTAGAGCAGTCGCTGCCGAAGCCGAAGCTAGCCGCCCAGCAGCCTATTCGCCTGCCGCTGAGCTTAGAAGAAAAGGAAAAAGAGCTGGTGCCTTTACCAGAAGCCACTGTCGCGCCTGCTCAAGAGCGCCTGCCGCTACCGGATCTGGCTCAGATTCCGGCTGAGTCTGAATAGCCTTTCAGTATCACCTGAGCCTAAGGTGAGATGCCTGCTCTAAAAAACCCTTTACCCGGCCCATCGCCTGATCAATCAGGTCGGGCGCGTCAGCCTCTAGCCATTCAATCTGCGCCGACTGCCTAAACCAGGTACGCTGTCGCTTGGCGAACTGCCGTGTGTGGGTGACGGTTTGAGCGATCGCGGTGGCTAAAGACCCGTCTCCGGCTAAATACTGCTTAAACTCCCCGTAGCCCAGCGTTTTTAGCAAGGGTAGCTCAGAACCATATTTGGCTATTAGGGCGCTAACCTCGCTCACCAAGCCAGCCTCAACCATGTGATGGGTACGGGCCTCGATTCGCTGCTTCAGCACTGCCGGATCGGTACAGTCCAAACCCAAATACAGAATGGGGTAAGTCGGTGGGTTTTCACCTTGCTGCTCAGACATGGCCCGACCCGTCACGTAAAATACCTCCAGCGCCCGTAGGGTACGCACCTGGTCGTTAGGGTGGATGCGCTGAGTCGCTTGTGGATCTACCTGCTGCAAAAGCTGATAGCAGTGTGGCTGGCTGAGCTGTAGGAGCTGCGATCGCAGCTCAGAGTCAGGAGCTACTGCCGGAATTTGCAGACCTTTAACCAGGGAGTCAATGTAGAGTCCTGTGCCACCTACCAGCAGCGGCAAGGCTGTGCTATTCTGATGCATCTGGTACAGAAGAACCTGAGCCTGATGCTGATAGGCTGCCACAGTCATGGTTTCAGTAGGATGACAGATATCAATGAGATAGTGGGGTACTCGCTGCCTCTCTGTCAGAGTAGGCTTTGCCGTGCCAATATCAAATTCCTGGTAGACCTGACGTGAATCTGCGCTCAAAATCACTCCGCCCAGTCGCTCAGCGATCGCCAAAGCCAGACTAGACTTACCTGTCGCCGTCGCCCCCCCGACCACCACCAAAACTGGTACATTAGAACTATTGCGAGAATGGACAAAAGAGCGGGCTGAGTGGTGAACCGTTTGCTTAAAATCAATAAATTGATCCATCCCCTCGTAAGAATTCATCTGAGACTGCCCTAAATCGCTTCAGACCCCTTTGTGTTAGAATTTTGGGGCGTAGTCTTGTTTGCTCGACTTAAAGTGGCTTCAGGCCAAATAAAGGAGTTTTATCTATGACAACCAACTACGGTGCCGAACAGATTCAGGTCTTAGAGGGGCTTGAGCCTGTCCGCAAGCGACCGGGGATGTACATTGGCACCACAGGCCCGCGCGGTCTCCATCACCTAGTTTACGAGGTTGTTGATAACTCCGTCGATGAAGCTTTGGCCGGATACTGCACGCTGATTCGGGTGGATTTGAACGCGGATGGTTCAGTTAGCGTGACTGACAATGGCCGAGGAATTCCTACCGACATTCACCCCCATACGGGTAAATCCGCCCTAGAAACTGTCTTAACCGTCCTTCACGCTGGCGGCAAGTTCGGCGGTGGCGGCTATAAGGTCTCAGGCGGGCTGCACGGGGTTGGCCTTTCTGTTGTTAATGCTTTGTCTGAATGGGTTGAAGTCACGGTTTGGCGCGACAGCAAAACTCACCGTCAGCGCTTTGAGCGCGGCATTCCCATAGGGGAACTGCGGGTCGAGGCAAGCAGCAACGGACAGCAGGGCACCTCTGTTTCTTTTAGTCCAGATGAAACTATTTTTACCACCAGCGTCGAGTTTGACTACGATACTCTAGCAGGGCGTCTGCGAGAGCTAGCGTATCTCAATGCCGGGGTTGAGATCACCTTTACAGACCATCGGCTCGAACTGCTGAAGCGAGATGCGCCTAGGGTTTCTATCTTTCACTATGTCGGGGGCATCCGCGAGTACGTCCAGTACATCAATAGCGACAAGCAGCCTATTCATGACGAAATCATCTACGTTCAGAGTGAGCGCGACAACGTCCAGGTAGAGGCGGCGCTCCAGTGGTGCGTAGATGCGTTTTCAGACAACCTGCTGGGTTTTGCCAACAACATTCGCACAGTGGATGGCGGCACCCATTTAGAAGGACTCAAAGCGGTTTTAACCCGCACGATGAATACCTTTGCCCGCAAGCGTAATAAGCGCAAAGACGGTGAAGCAAATCTAGGGGGTGAAAACATTCGAGAAGGCTTAACGGCTGTGATTTCGGTCAAGGTGCCTGATCCAGAGTTTGAGGGCCAAACTAAGACCAAGCTGGGCAACACAGAAGTTCGCGGTATTGTAGACTCCCTGATTGGCGAGGCTCTAAGCGAATACCTCGACTTTCATCCCAACGTCATCGACTCTATTTTAGAAAAAGCGATTCAGGCATTTAACGCAGCCGAAGCGGCTCGACGGGCACGGGAACTGGTGAGGCGCAAGTCTGTCTTAGAGTCATCCACCCTGCCTGGTAAGCTAGCAGACTGTAGCACCCGCGACCCGAGCGAATCTGAGATTTTTATTGTAGAAGGAGATTCGGCGGGGGGCAGCGCTAAGCAAGGCCGCGATCGCCGTTTTCAGGCTATCCTGCCGCTGCGAGGCAAAATTCTCAATATCGAGAAAACTGACGATGCCAAAATCTACAAAAACACCGAAATTCAGTCGCTGATTACGGCCCTGGGTTTAGGAATTAAAGGCGAAGAGTTTGATGCTTCTCAGCTTCGCTATCACCGTATTTGCCTGATGACCGATGCTGACGTAGATGGCGCACACATTCGTACCCTGCTGCTGACTTTCTTTTATCGCTATCAGCGAGAAATGGTCGATCAGGGCTATGTTTACATTGCCTGTCCGCCGCTCTATAAAATTGAGCGGGGCCGCAACCACTGGTACTGCTACAGCGATCGCGAAATGAATCAGCTAATTGAGCGGGAGTTTCCGAGTAATGCTAACTACACCGTGCAGCGGTTTAAGGGTTTGGGTGAAATGATGCCGACTCAGCTCTGGGATACCACAATGAACCCAGAAACTCGCACGCTTAAAAAGGTGGAAATTGAAGATGCTGCTGAAGCCGATCGCATCTTCACGGTGCTGATGGGGGATCGGGTAGCCCCAAGACGAGAGTTTATCGAAACTTACGGCCCTCGGCTCAACCTGACCGATCTTGATATCTAATGCCGCCAGCTAGCTGGGAGTCTTCGGCGCAGGTTTAGCCATAGCCGGGAGCATTCGTTCTGCTGAGAATGGATGGCGCTTAGCTAGCATTCTCACTACCGTAAACGGAAGTCAATATACAATGGAGAGACAGCTTCTAAGGGGAAATAAGCTGCCTGTCAGAAAGCCAGGTTTCCGACATTTAGACCCCTTATCGGCTACCAACATTGGGCTATCACCGTTCAAGATTCGAGGAATCTGATCATGCTGCACTTGCTCTACATTGTTATCTTCACTATCTTGGCAGTTTTTGCTGTCTGGAATTTGGTTCGCAACCTGATTACCCTCGGCTCTGAATCTCGTGTGCGCCCCCGGCGAAATCAAATGAGTAACGGCGCTCCAGTCCAGCGACAGGATCGGCCTACGCCCCACCCTGAACTGTTAGATATCGATGGCAACGTGATTAGCGAACCGCTGCTCGTCATGCGCTCTATCTCCATGAAAGATGCCAGGGAGCAGCTAGATGCCCTCTATGAAGCTTCTAAAGGCGGTGAAGATAGCCAGGAAGACTAGTAGAGCTGCAAAATTTTACTTACGATTTCAAGGCAAGCTGTCAATGCTTGCCTTCTTGCTTTGGCAGGGTCAGTTTACTGCTGAGCTAAGCTGGTGCCTTTAAAGTAAGCTTCTAACACCTGACGTACCATCGGGGCTGCTACAGAACCGCCGCCGCCACCGGAATGCTCTCCAAAGGCAACCACGACAATTTCTGGATTGTCGGTAGGGCCGTAGGCTCCAAACCAGGTGTGACTTTCGTAGGGTGGAGCCTCAGCGGTACCGCTCTTACCTGAAATAGGCGGCAAGGTAGGAACGTTTAGCGCTTTACCAGTTCCCCCTGTTACGACCTCTCTTAAGCCTTGCTGCAAAATTTCAACAGTGCTGGCCTGCATTCCTATCTCTTCGCGCCACTGTTTTGATTCGCTATTGTCTTTGAGCAGGTGAGGTTTAACCCGATAGCCACCGTTGGCCGCCACCGCAAACATAACGGCTACCTGCAGCGGCGACGTTTGCATGTAGCCCTGCCCAATTGACATGTTAATCGTATCGCCTTGATACCAGCCTTCACCTAGGGCTTCTTGTTTCCAGGATTCGTCAGGAACCAGCCCAGCGCTTTCCTCAGGGGATAGCTCAATTCCGGTTTTTTGCCCAAAACCGTAGCGTCTGCTCCACTGAATTAGAGGTGCTTCTCCCATCCCCATTGCGGTCTGATAGAAGAAAGTATCGCTACTCCAGGCCATAGCCCCCGTAAAACCAAGCGGACCAAACCCAGCGCGGTTCCAGTCCCAGAACTGAATGCCCCCTGCCGTGATGTAGGGATAGGTTGAAAGCACCGTACTGGGCGAATAGCGCCCTGACTCAATCGCGGCTGTCGTGGTAACGATTTTGTAGGTGCTAGCAGGAGGATACGTCCGTAAATTTCGGTTAAGAAAGGGATAATTCTTACCCTGTAGCTGACTCCACTGTTCGTCACTGATTTGAGTCGAAAAAATATTGGGATCAAAGGCAGGCCGACTCACCATTGCCAGAACCTCACCGTTTTTGGGCGCGATCGCAACGATTGCGCCAATTCGGTTCCCCAAGGCGGTTTCAGCCGCTCGCTGTAGTTCCAAATCGATAGTTAAGTGAATATCGTTTCCAGACGTAGCGGGTTTTTCTCCTAAAACTTTAACAATGCGACCCCCGCTATCTACCTCTACCTGCTGTCCACCCCAAACCCCTCGCAGCAGAGGCTCAAAGGCCGACTCAGATCCCATCTGACCCACGACGTCCCCTAGCCGATACTTCTCCTCTTTGTGCTCAGCAAGTTCTTCGGCAGTCATTTCGCCGGTGTAGCCTAAAACATGAGCAGCTAAATCTCCGTGGGGATAGTTGCGTACCGCTTCAGCTTCTACCCGGACTCCCGGCAGTTCAGCACTGTACTCAGTCACGGCGATCGCTTGGGCCGGGCTTAGTCCTCGGGCAATCGGCACTGACTGAGTTGACTCATAGCCAGCTTGCTCAAGGCGCGACTGAATGGCCTCTGTAGGAACGTTCAGTAACCGAGCCAGACGTTCGATAACGCGATCGCGATCGGCCTCCGGTAATGTGATCGGCCAGATCGAAACTGAATGAGAAAGGCGACTGCCTGCTAGGATCTTGCCGTTGCGATCGAGGATCGTGCCCCGGGCAGGGCGCTTAGGCAGCAGCAAAATGCGATTGTTTTCGGCTAGCTGACGATTGCGATTTCCCTGCACCAGTTGCAAATAAGCCAGGCGACTGCCAACCCCCCCTAGAAGGCCCAGGCTAATCAGCAGCATTACCACCAGAGACTGATACTGGCGACCCACCGTTCGGGTGGTTTTTTGATTCGCAACCGTTGGAGCAAAGCGAGTAAAAGCCATAATTAATCGTTGTCCAGGCTAATCACCAGGTACGGATAATCTAACCTAGTTTAACGCTGCCCCATCCAGGTTGGCGCTGCGGCAGGGTAGTCTGTAGAGGCTAAGGCGCTTCAAATTTCTCAAAATTTGATTAACCAAGGCTAATTGTAGTAATGAATACATTTTGGCCTGCGAACACCGCTTAAAAGAAAATAGAGTTTGCTTAAACTTTCAACACAGATCACAAATCTGTTTGCAGCAGATTACTGCCTGCTTTTATTTAACTCAATCGCCTTTTTGAGAAATTAAAGGCCAATTGGGGCAGGCTTTAGGAAATACACTAGTTTCTGAATCGAACTCAGGCCGATAAAATAGTTGCAAAGTCTCTCATGACCTTTAGCCATGAATTTATTCTCTAGCTCGACAGTACTGCTGGTTAGACTTTGGAGTGGGGATTAGCTGAATGTTTCAAACCGCATCCTCAACTCATGCGCCAGCTCAAGAACAAGCTATCTCAGATGTAGAACTGAGGCAGGTTTCCAAGATTTTTGACGGCGAAGTTGCCGTCCGGGGAGTAGACCTCTCTATTCGTCCGG
This sequence comes from Leptolyngbyaceae cyanobacterium RM1_1_2, assembly GCA_012032345.1. Classification (GTDB taxonomy): domain Bacteria; phylum Cyanobacteriota; class Cyanobacteriia; order Phormidesmidales; family Phormidesmidaceae; genus Sphaerothrix. The sequence continues at coordinate 150,529 of JAAUQI010000002.1, forward strand.
GCGAATTTTTTAGCATTTTAGGACCTTCGGGCTGTGGAAAAACAACTACACTGCGCCTCATCTCAGGTTTCGAAGTTCCCTCAGCCGGAGATGTACTGATCCAGGGTCAGAATGTTAAGCGAACGCCAGCTTATCGACGGCCTGTGAACACGGTGTTTCAAAGCTATGCGTTGTTCAACCACATGACGGTCTGGGACAACGTAGCCTTTGGCTTAAAAATTCAGGGCTGTAACCGTCAGCATTTGCAAAAACGAGTCAAAGAGGCACTGCAGCGAGTCAAGATGGAGACTTTCGCTCAGCGCTACCCGACTCAGCTTTCTGGAGGGCAGCAGCAGCGAGTAGCCCTAGCGAGGGCTTTGGTGAACCGTCCGGCTGTGATGCTTTTAGATGAGCCTCTAGGGGCTCTAGATCTAAAGCTGCGAAAACAGATGCAAATTGAGCTATCGACTCTTCATCGTGCTTTGGGTATTACATTTGTCCTGGTGACGCACGATCAAGAAGAGGCTCTGTCGCTCTCTAACCGGATTGCAGTGATGCGAGACGGGTATATTGAACAAATTGGCTCACCCAGCGAGATTTACGAGCGTCCTAATACTGCTTTTGTGGCTAATTTTATTGGGGATACCAATTTACTCTCTGGTCAAGTAGAGGCTCTTGGTGAGAGCATGAGAGTCAAAACAGCCAGCGGCCTGCAAATTTCAGTTGACTCCAATCAGATGCAGCTACCCAACAGGTACCAAGCCACTAGCGTTAGTGTCCGTCCCGAAAAAATACATCTGAGTTCTCAAAGGAGGCCTGGGGTCGATAACTGCTTTGAAGGCCGGGTAAAACACATGATGTATTTGGGAACCCATGTTCATTGCGTGGTAGAGCTGACAACAGGGGACTGCTTAACCGTGCTTCAGTCTAATCAACCCCAACATCGACCCGATGCGCAGATGCCTGTTTATGTTTCCTGGTCTGCGGAGGACTGTCGCGCTCTGGCCGCTTAGCTGGTGCCACCTGAGCAATGGCTGCCTGAGAGTCTGAAACAGTTAGTTGATCCTTTAAGCTAAGACTATTTGAGTAAGTGAGGAGAGTACCGTGCCCCGTAGATCATCTTTTCGTCCCAATTCATCCCGGCGTCTGTTTCTACAAGGATCCGCAGCGGCGATCGCTGGAGTAGCCTTATCAAACTGCCGTGGCGGCGTTAGCGATGTCCAATCTGGCTCCCAAGCTGCTGATAGCTCGTCTCCCACATCAAGTGGATCAGGTACTCTCAATATTTATACCTGGGCTGACTATACTGACGATGAACTGATACAGCAGTTCACCGACGCAACTGGCATCGAAGTCTCTGTAGACGTTTATGATTCTAACGAGACCATGTTGGCCAAGCTGCAGGCGGGCGGCGGCGATACCTACAGCGTTATCTATCCGTCTGACTACATGGTCACTCAAATGGTTGAGCTGGGGCTACTAACGAAGCTAGATCAGTCGCAGCTCAGCGGCCTTGAGACTATGCAGGAGAAGTGGAAAAACCCCGTTTACGACGAAAATAACACCCACAGCGTGCCCTTTGTTTGGGGCACTACCGGACTTATTTATAACAGCGCCGCCCTCTCTGAAGCGCCTGAAGATTGGGACTACCTGTGGAACAATAAGGACAAACTTTCGCGTCGGATTACCCTTTTAGAAGACGTGCGAGAAACCCTCGGAGCCGTACTCAAGTCTCTAGGCTATTCTTACAATTCTACCGATCCGGCTGAGCTAGAAGCGGCCTATCAAAAGCTGCTCGAACTCAAGCCAGCGCTGGCCTCATTCAAATCCTTTGGCTGGCAAGATGAGCTGCTAGGTGGAGATGTGTTGGTGTCGATGGTGTACTCGGTTGAAGGAGTGCCTGTCAGCCAGGAAGATACAGACTTCAAATATGTGATTCCGAGCAGCGGTTCTTCGGTCTGGACTGATACGATGGTGATTCCGGCTGCAGCACCCAATGCAGAGGCGGCCTATCAGTGGATTAACTTTAATCTACAGCCGGAGGTTGCAGCATCAATGGCAGAGCGTCTCTATCTGGCCTCACCTAATGAGGCTGTACTTGATCTCCTCCCCGAGGCGATACTGAGCGATCCTAGCCTCTTCCCCTCTGAGGAATTGCTGGCGCGCTGCGAGGGTATTGCCCCACTTGGTGAAGTCAGTGCTCTCTACGATGAGTACTGGACTAAGGTGACCAGCGCTTAGGAATCGTTGTGAGCTATTTGCCTGATGAGCCGATCTGCCGTTACTGACTCACGCCCTCAATCTCAGCAAGTGAAAGGCTCTGGTAGCCTGCTTCGCTGGCGTCTAACTCGCTTAATTGGCCCATCTGTGCTGCTGGGGCCAGCAGGATTGTGGTTGCTGCTGCTGCTGGTAGTGCCTGTCTTGCTGATCTTAAGGATCAGCCTGGTACCGGGGCTAAGGCCGGAGCAGGCAATCACTAACTACGGTCTAGATAACTATTTACAAATTTTGCAGCCGACGTATTTGCGGGTGCTATTGCGTTCGGTGACGTTTGCCAGCGGCACGACTGCGTTGTGCCTGGTGGTGGGATTTCCGGTGGCCTACTGGCTGGCCCTGATAGCCCCCAAGCGGTGGCGCAACCTGCTGCTGGTCGTGTTTATTTTGCCGCTGTGGACTTCGTCGCTGTTGCGAACCTATGCCTGGATTACGCTGTTGCGAACCTCGGGGGTGATCAATCTGGTGCTCTCTAGCTTAGGGCTACCTGAGCAGAATTTGATGAACACAACGGGAGCTGTTTTGGTTGGTATGACCTACAGCTTCCTGCCCTATATGGTGCTGATTCTCTATGCGTCATTGGAGAAGCTAGACCTGCGGCTGCTGGAGGCGGCAGCAGATTTAGGGGCTAGCCCTAATGTCGCCTTTTGGAAGGTGACGGTTCCCCAGACGCTGCCGGGGATCGCTGCTGGGGGGCTGCTGGTATTTGTCACCAGTTTGGGAGATTTCGTTGTGCCCACACTATTGGGGGGGCCTAGCAGTATGACGATTTCACGTCTGATCTATAACCAGTTTCTAGGAGTTTCGCGCAACTGGGGCTTTGGCTCGGCATTGAGCATAGTGCTAATTTCGGCAGTGAGTATTGCGATCGCGCTCCTGCTTAAGTACGGCGATCGCAACCCAGACGGGTTTTCCTAAAGCCGATGAGCATCCAAACACTGCAAAAGAAGGTTTCCTGGCAGGGACTGTTTGCCCTGCTGGTTTACGGCTTTATGTACCTGCCCATTCTGGTATTGGGGGTTTACAGTTTTAACAAATCTCGTTACGGGGCGATCTGGGAAGGCTTTAGCCTCAGATGGTATCGGCGTTTATTTCAAGATGAGCGCCTGTTTGCGGCGCTAGGCGACAGCCTCAAGATTGCCCTAGTGGCGGTGAGCGTCTCGGCGGTGCTGGGGACTTTGATGGCAATAGGTCTATCAAAATATCGGTTTCGAGGCCGCTCACTTTATCTGGGTATCTCTTATCTGCCCCTGATCGTACCGGACATTGCGATCGCGGTTTCAACGCTGGTATTTCTGGCCTCTGTAGCAATACCCTTGAGTATCTGGACTGCGATCGCGGCCCACATGGTTTTTTGTCTGGCCTATATCGCTGTGGTGGTGTCTAGCCGTCTGAGCGGTCTAGACCCCAACCTGGAGGAAGCCGCCTTAGACCTAGGGGCTACACCGACTCAGGCGCTGGTAAAGATTTTGCTGCCGCAGCTAATGCCAGCCATTATCTCTGGATGTCTTTTAGCTTTCGTCCTCAGCCTCGATGACCTGCTAATTTCCAGCTTTACCACGGGCGGTGGTGCAAATCCGCTACCAATTGAAATTTTTAGCCGCATTCGCACCGGGGTTAAGCCAGACATGAATGCGCTCAGTGTCTTGCTAATTCTCAGCTCCGGTTTACTGGCCGCCATAGCAGAATACCTACGCTGTAAAGGCAGCAATCAGGCCATTAAAGGTTAAAAAATGCTGCCATCTTCTGAGAAGTATCCATATTGAGCTAGGCTGCAAGCAATAGGAGCTTTAAAGCAATGGTTAGTCAAGCAAATGTAAAAACGCTGCTTAAAATTTTGATTGGGGTAGCCTGGATCGATGGCAAAATTCAGCCTGAAGAGCGCCGACATCTCGATCGCATCGCCGCAGAGCAGGAACTGGCCCAAGATCCGGAGATCAAACCCCTCTTAGGGGGTTTAGTCAGTGTCACATCTGAACAGTGCTATGGCTGGATACAGCAGTATCTAGGTTCTCATCCAACTGGTGAAAGCTGTCAAAAGCTAGTTGAAGCCATTAGTGCTTTAGTCTACAGCGACGGCGAAGTCGCTATCGAAGAGGCAAAGCTACTCAACCGCGTCCAGCAGCTTGCCGACGCCCACTCCAATTCTGAGACGCCTTCAAAGGCAGTATTGGGAATGGTTCGTCAGCTTTATCGAGATTTAGTGGGTCAGGCGCGCTAGCTAAAAGCCTATTAGTTTGACTCATCTTCAGCCGTTTCTTTGACCTCAGGAACGAAATCAGGTCGATCTTTACCCTCCCAACCGGCTGGGCGCTTGGAGTTGTACCAGGCAACTGACCCGATCGAGACGGCAGCCACGAAGCCAACTACATACACCAGGGTGAAGGTTAGCGGCAAACCGCCAGCGCTCTCGGCAGCTGCTAAAACACATAAATTCATCTCTATTCCCTCAGTTTTGCTAAACCTGCTCCAGCGCAGCCATCGGCGGTGATGCACTACTGGAGACCACATTACCAATTTACTCTGTTGCGGTATCTGCTGGGGTCGTCTCTCGACTAGGGGCGG
>JAAUQI010000035.1 GCA_012032345.1 Leptolyngbyaceae cyanobacterium RM1_1_2
ACACCCAGGGCCAGCTCTCTCAGGCAGGCTATGCCGAAATGCTGCGCTGGACAGACCTCTTTAGCCTAACCAACGGCCAGCTCATCATCACCCCTGGCCCCAGCGATGTCATGAGTATGCTGGTGAAGCTGGTGCATCTGGTGTAGGCAACTGATTTTGGCTCCGCTCAGCCAGTTCTCTGAGCGGAGCCGTAGCCGGTCACAGATAGACGACCTCTGTCAAAATCAGTTCTTCAATGCGAGATTTTTAGCCATTTTTATGCACCAGATTAACCTTGATCTCTAGATAGTCAAGCTAGTAGATAGTCGGCTGATTTATTAGCGTTTGAAACCCTAACAGCCACCCGGCGGCAAAACAGATCCGGCATTGATGCGGTTGAGAGAACCTAAATTAAGAATAGCGCTGTTGTAACGTATGGTCTCAGAGGTAAGCTCTCGTCCGCGACGTACCTGGAGGAGGCCGCTGGGGCCAAAGCTGGTAAAGGTTTCTCCAGAGCTGATGACGCTAATAGGATCGGCCCCGGCGTCGCCGCGCTGCAGCGCCGTCCCTGTCACCGTGTTGCCATTAACCTGACCCTGCAGGCAAATAGATTGCCCGTCTATGTAAGAGAAAGTTCCGGTGATGGCGTTGCCCTGCTTGCGAAAAAGAAACAAAACACCCCCCTGGGCTAATAGCGTTTGATTCGAGACGATCGCACTGCTAGCCGTGCCGTTCCAATAGCGGTAGTTGCCGTCAGCAAGGCTTTGCATCGGGGCCATTGCCGATGGGGCTGGGTTTGGCATTGGCTCTGAAATCACCTCGGCCTGTGTAATCAGCATGACCTGCTCACTCTCGGAACATTCAGGATTACCCTGACAGGACTCAGCAATGATACTGGCTGTTTCGTAGGTAAACTCAACTCGCTGACCCACCAGATCTTGCTCACAGATCTCGAAATCTGCAAACCGAGTAAATATTGCACCGCTGTCGTCTGCGATTTCTACATAACAGGCGCGATCGCCAGAAGTCAGGCTTTGCACCGTGCCCGTTGTCGGCTGAGCCTTAACAGGAGAAATGCCTGACACAATTGGGGTAACCAGTGCGATCGCGGCGGCTAGGTAAGTGCTTTTTTTCAACATAGTAAAAGTCTGATAGGTTAATGAATCAAATTATTAAACCGGCAAAAGATCTACAGATTGACCGCAGGCTGTTTAATTGCAGTTCTCTGCAAATCAGGACAAAAAACCAGGGCAGACAGTTCAAGGCAGATCCGTGACTGTATTCAACATACGTGAATCTGGCGACAGCCATTCTTTTGCTTAAGGAAAGGTTGCATGATTGGGTTAACCTATCACTTTAAACAGGGATATCTGACGCGATCGCCCCTGCAAACCCTTCAAATTTAGGTCACCCTGTTCATTGCGGTAGACATTGGCTTTTTGTAATTATTGATACGCGAGACCCTAAATCGGGCGTTTAAGTTTTTCAGGAGCGATGCTAACCTCTGGCGATCGCTAATGGCAACCTCTTTTAAGGAATTTGCACCATGCCTGAAGTAACCGCTCCCGCCCACAAAGCGGGTGACTTCTTTGTAGATTACGAAGAAAAAGTTTTTCCTGACGTCAAAGCCGAACCCGGTGAGAAAGCGCTGGTCACCTTTCACACCGTTGCCTTTGAAGGGTCAATTGGCCTAGTGAATCTGCTGCAGGCGACTCGCCTGATTCGCAAAGGCTTTGACACCTCAGTTTTGCTCTATGGCCCCGGCGTTACCCTGGGCGTTCAGCGGGGCTTTCCTAAAATTGGCGACGAGGCTTTTCCAGGTCATCAGGCCATGAACAATCAGCTAGTCAAAATTATGGAAGAAGGCGGCAAAGTCTATGCCTGCCGTTTTGCCTTGCAGGCGCTTTATGGTCATGGCGAACCCTCTTTGATCCCCGGCATTAAACCGATCAGTCCCCTAGACGTGCTGGATCTGGCCCTGATACACCGCAAAGAAGGAGCCTTTGTTCTAGATACCTGGACGATGTAGGCTCCCTCACAAGGCCAAATCCGGCACTACGGCTGATTGATGGTTTCCTGTAGAAGCTCAGAGAATTGCTATGGACTATACCAAAACGGTGCGGGCAGCGGCAGCTCAGCTTAGCCCGGTGCTGCACAGCCGCGAGGGCACGACGGAAAAAGTGCTAGAAGCGATCGCCGAGGCCGCTAGCTCTGGGGTGGAGCTGATCGTTTTTCCCGAAACCTTGATTCCCTACTATCCGTACTTTTCGTTTGTGCAGCCGCCGGTTTTGATGGGCAAAGCCCACATGCAGCTCTACGAACAGGCAGTGGAGGTACCCGGCCCCGTTACCGATGCCATCAGCCGCGCCGCCCGGTCTTACAGCATGGTGGTGGTGGTCGGGGTGAATGAGCGAGAGGGCGGCTCTCTCTACAACACCCAGCTAATCTTTGACGCCGACGGTACCCTGCTGCTAAAACGGCGCAAAATCACTCCCACCTACCACGAGCGCATGGTTTGGGGCCAGGGGGATGGCGCAGGCTTGAAGGTGCTAGAAACTGCCGCAGGCCGGGTGGGTGCTCTAGCCTGCTGGGAGCACTACAACCCGCTGGCTCGCTTTGCGCTGATGGCCCAGCATGAGCAGATTCACTGCAGCCAGTTTCCAGGATCAATGGTGGGGCAAATTTTTGCCGACCAGATGGCTGTGACCCTGCGCCATCATGCTCTAGAGTCGGGCTGCTTTGTCGTCAATGCAACAGGCTGGCTCACACCAGAGCAAAAGCAGCAGATCACCCCCGATGAAAACCTGCAAAAAGCTCTCAGCGGCGGCTGCTATAGCGCCATTATTAGCCCAGAAGGGGTGCCCCTATGCAACCCGATCGCAGAAGGCGAAGGGCTGGCGATCGCTGAGCTAGATTTTTCCCTGATTACCAAGCGCAAACGCATGATGGACTCGGTCGGCCACTATGCCCGTCCCGATCTGCTGCAGCTCAGGCACACCGCCAGTCAGTGGTCAGTTTTAGACACTGAGGGCACTGCGCCAGTGGCCTCTGGGCTACCGAATTTCTCGAATTTCTCGAATCTCTCTGAGGCCGCTGCTGCCCCACTGCCCAAACCTCATACTCAGCAGTCCTAAATCATTCTGCCAGACCCTGATTCAAACCTGCCTCACCGATCGATTATGAACAAACAACGCTTAATTACCGAACTTCAGACCCACGGCCTGAAGCTCATTGACCCCACCCTAGGGGCAGCAGGTCGCAAAGGCGGGGCGGGGCCATCTGACCACAAGGCAGTGACGATTGAGGGCACCACCGTGATGGTGCCGATCTATACGGGGACGGCGGCCCAGTCCCCCTACAGCGCCCAGATTCAGCCCGATCGCTCCGTGCAGCTAAAGCAGATGAATCAGGCGATCGCGCCCATCAGCTTCCCCGAGCAGCCCCAGTTTTACCGCCTGAGTACGGCTGACGGCATCCCCTACTGGAAAATTGCCCTGCTCCACAGCCGCAATGTGTTGGCGACTACGGTGCTGCAGACCTGCAGACGCTACCGCGATCCGGCGACCGCCTGCCAGTTTTGCGCGATTGAGCAATCTTTAGAGGCTGGTCGCACCTTGGCTCGCAAAACGCCAGAGCAGCTAGCCGAAGTGGCCGAGGCTGCTGTGCGACTCGATGGCGTCAAGCACATGATCATGACCACAGGGACGCCCCATACCCGCGATCGCGGCGCAGCCTACTTGACCGACTGTGCTAAAGCAATCAGGGCGCGAGTTAATCTGCCGATCCAGGCCCAGTGCGAACCCCCCGACGACTTTGTCTGGTTTGAGCGGCTGCAGGCTGCTGGTGTGGACAGCCTGGGAATGCACTTAGAAGCAGTTGATCCGGCCATTCGAGCCAGGGTAATGCCGGGAAAGGCGGAGGTGCCGCTGGCTAAATATTTTGATGCCTTTGCCGCAGCCGTCAGGGTCTTTGGCTGGGGTCAGGTGAGTACCTATCTGCTGGCGGGTTTAGGCGATAGTCTAAAAGATTTGGTAGCCACCTGCGATCGCCTGATTGCTCTGGGGGTCTATCCCTTTGTGGTTCCCTTTGTGCCGATTACAGGCACGCCCCTGGCTAACCATCCTGCGCCTGAGAGCGACTTTATGCTGACGCTGTATCAGCAGGTCGGAGCGCTGCTAATCCAGGCTGATATGTCTTCAGCCGAGATCAAAGCAGGCTGTGCCAAGTGCGGTGCCTGCTCAGCCCTATCCACCTTCGAGCGCTAGGCTCGTTCGTAGTCAGTGCTTCAGTGCTGCGCTCGTTCGTAGTCAGTGCTTCAGCGCTGAGGTGATTGGATTTAGCGCTAAAGCGCTCACTACGAACTTAAAATTAAAAACTTTCCCAAAGTGTCCATCCCATGATCTTTAGCGCTAAAGCGCTCACTACGAACTTAAAATTAAAAACTTCCCCAAAGCGTCATCCCATGCCCCAAGACCCTTACCGCTTTGAACTTGCGCGATCGCCTATAGAAATTCAGGCTTACTTTGACCTGCGACAGGCAATTTTTTGCCAGGAACAGGGTTTATTTGATGGTGACGATGAAGATGAGACTGACGCAGTGGCCTATCCGATTGTTGCTCTAGATCAGGCTCAGCAGGTGGTCGGCATTGTCCGCATCTATGAAACGGCTGTGCGGCACTGGTACGGCGGACGCTTAGGCGTGCATCCTGACTATCGACGGGTGGGGCGCATTGGCAAAGGGCTGGTTGATAAAGCCGTGACTACAGCCAATGCCTGGGGCTGCGATCGCTTTCTCGCCACCGTGCAAACTCAAAACGTCCGCTTCTTTCGGCGGCTGCACTGGGCCTCGTTAGAAGAAATCACCCTCTGCGATCGCCCCCATCACCTGATGCAGGCCGACCTCAGTTACTATCCTGCCAGCCCAGAAGCCCGACCCAGACAGCAAGCGCGATCGCGCCAGATTTCGTGATGCTGAGCCAACTGGCGGCTGAACTGCGACAGGCTGTGGGTATTCGGCAGAAGCAGGCAATTCAGGCTGTGTCAAAGCGTCTGCCCTGGGCTAGTTCAGAGTCCTCAATTTTGCTAGGGGATGACTGCGCTGCCATCCCTGACGGGCAGGGCTATCTGCTGCTGGCTGCCGAGGGCATCTGGCCGACCCTGGTAGAGACAGATCCTTGGTTTGCCGGGTGGTGTTCGGTGCTGGTCAACGTCAGCGACATTTACGCGATGGGCGGACGCCCGATTGCAGTGGTCGATACCCTGTGGAGTCAGTCAGAAGCGGCGGCAGTGCCGCTTTGGGACGGCATGATTGCGGCGGCTCAGGTTTTTGCCGTACCGATTGTGGGCGGCCATACAAGCTGTCAAAGCCCCTACAATGCGCTGTCTGTGGCGATTTTGGGCAGAGCGCAGGCACTGATCACCAGCTTTAGCGCTCAGCCGGGAGATTGCCTGCTGCTGGTCAGCAACTTCCACGGCAGAGCGCACCCTGACCATCTGTTTTGGGACGCGGCGACCCAGGCTGATCCGGTAGCGCTGCGATCGCACCTGGGGCTGCTGCCTCAGCTAGCCGAGACGGGCCTGTGTGATGCGGGCAAAGACATTAGCATGGGCGGCCTCATCGGTACTTTGCTGATGCTGCTAGAAACCTCTGGCTGTGGGGCCGTACTGGATCTCAACCGGGTGCCCGCTCCGGCAGGGTTAGATCTAAAGCAGTGGCTGCTCAGCTTTCCCAGCTATGGTTTTTTGCTGAGCGTTCGGCCCGACTGCGTTAGGCCGGTGCAGGCGCTGTTTCGGCCTCATGAGCTGATCTGTGCTGAGGTGGGTCAAGTCACAGGCGATCGCGCTTTGATGCTGACCCTGGCAGAGGAATCGCTTTGTTTTTGGGATTTGGCTCAGGCAGCACTGACAGGTTTTGGAGGCTAAGATGACGCCGACGCTCAAGATTGCGCTCCTCACCTACTCCACCAAGCCCAGGGGCAGCGTCATTCATACGCTAGAGCTGGCTAATGCCCTCTCGGCTCTGGGACATCAGGTCTGTGTCTATGCCCTGGATAAAGACAGCAGCGGTTTTGATTGGGATCTGGCCTGTGAATGCTGCCTGATAGCGGCTCGGCCTGCGGCTGACGCCATAGACTTGCTCATTCACCAGCGGATTCAAGAATTTATGGAGGCTTTGCAGTCTGGCCGCCGCTACGATCTCTATCATGCTCAAGACTGTATTGGGGCCAATGCCTTAATTCAGCTACGGCAGGCTCAGTCAGGCTTTGGCCCAATTGTGCGCACGGTACACCATATTGAAGGTTTTTCCAGCCCCTACCTGCAGCAGTGCCAGGAAAAGTCCATTCGCCTGCCAGATCTGTGTCTGTGCGTTAGCGATCGCTGGCAGCAAGTCTTGGCCCAAGACTATGGCATTCACGCACCTAAAGTCTTAAACGGTATCGATCTTCGGCGCTTTTCACCCCAGCCCAGCGGCCAAGAAGCTTTAATCAGGCAGCGATACGGCATCACTACCCGGCCAACTTTTCTCACCGTGGGTGGCATTGAGCCTCGCAAAAACTCAGTGGCCCTATTGCAGGCATTTGCCCAGGTGCGGCAGCAGCTCCCGACCGCGCAGCTTATAGTAGCCGGGGGCGCGACCCTGTTTGACTATCAGCCCTATCGACAGCAGTTTTTTCAACTGGCAGAGCAGCTAAGCATCGTTTTAGGCGAGTCGCTACTCTTACCCGGCGTGATTCCGCAGGCAGATTTGCCTGCGCTCTACCGCAGCGCTGATGTTTTTGTTTTTCCTTCGACTCGGGAAGGCTGGGGGCTAGTCGTGCTAGAGGCGATCGCCTGCGGACTGCCTGTGATCACCTCTAACCAAGGGCCATTTACTGAGTTTCTGTCTCCTCATCAGGCCGCTCTGGTCAACCCAAAAGATGCAGGCGCGATCGCCAAAGCGATGCTCAGGCTGGTGAACCCTTATGTTGCCGATTTTTTAGTCAGCAGCAGCCAGCGGATTTTGCGGCAGTATACCTGGCAGCGATCGGCACAGATGCACCTAGACGCCTATGCCAAAATAATGACGCTGCCAGCACAGTTTCAAACCTAATCTAAGAAGACCATGCCTGAAATTCGCTTCCAGATTCAATGGCCCGACGGCTCTGAAGAGGTTTGTTATTCCCCGTCTTTAGTTGTTAAAGACTACTTTGAGCCAGGGCAAACCTATGAACTAGACGACTTTGTCACGCGATCGCGGCAGGCACTAAACATAGCCAGCGATCGGGTTCTGGCAAAATATGGTAGACCCTGCGGCCTTGCTCTAGGACAGCTCCAGCAAATCGAAGCTACCGCCACCCACTATCAGCAGCTCAGCAACCCTAAAGTGCGGGTGGTGCAGTTTTGCTAGCGTCAAATTCGCCAGCCGCCCCCAAATTCTCGTACAGCAAACCGCAGTTTGGTTAGGACAACTCAGATCGCTGAAGCTTTAAGTGACCGGTATCTTATTCATCCTTCTGCCCTCATCCTTCTGCCTTTCGCTATAGGATCTGCTCATGCCACCCCGCTAGAGGAAACACTCATGGGCTTAAAAGAGCAGATTAACGAAGACATCAAGACTGCGATGAAAGCCAAAGACAAAATTCGCCTAGAGACCGTTCGCAGCATCAAAAAAGTCATCATTGAAAAAGAGTCCAGCGTGCGTCCCCAGGGGCAAGATGCCCTGACTGAAGCACAAGAGCTTGAAATTCTCACCCAGCTTGCCAAGCAAAGGCGCGACGCGATCGACCAGTACCAGCAGGCTGGCCGGGAAGAACTAGCTGAGCAAGAAGCCCAAGAGCTAGCAATTTTAGAAGAGTACCTGCCCCAGCAGCTTTCTGACGAGGAGATTGCGGCAGTAATTGATCAGCTGATGGCAGAGACGGGGGCTAATTCTGCAAAAGATATGGGCAAGGTCATGGGGCCTGCTATGCAGCAGCTCAAGGGCAAAGCCGATGGCAAAAAGGTGCAGGATATGGTGAAAGCAAAACTGGCAGGCTGATAGCCATAGCAGTAGTCATTCAGGCTAGGACAGTCCTGACCACGGCTCGTCTGCTGTGTGAACAAGGGGCTTAAGTCCCTTGTCTTAACCTTTTTGACTTCGGTTATACCTGGCTCGAAGCAGATTGGCACTTTGTATAGCCTACAGGCCCGCCTATGCCGGTATTCAGAGCAAAATCAGCTAATTTTGCCGAAATTTTCACAAACCTGGCGATTCGGCTGGCTTTTTTCAAATTTTCAGGGAACTCGGCCTTGGGACTTGTAATCTACGTCAGAAGGATCGACTTTCGATCACCGCTTTTAAGCTGTGAAAGACTCCTACAGCTAACGTTGGAGTCATTTGACACAATTTGACACAGAGGAGCTTTCTATGAAACACCTACCAATTGTAACTGGACTGCTGAGCCTGAGCCTGAGCGCTCTCAGTCTGCCGGCGCTGGCTCAGCCTCAAATTGCCAGTGGCGATCGCTACCTAGAGGACATTGACGGCGCTGAGTGTTTGGCTCGTGCCGATGGGTTTGTCAATAGCTTAGAAATTGAAACCACCGGCGGCGAAATCGACCGCACGGGCTACTTTAACGACGGCGTTTTTCGCATTCTCTGCTACGACTACGGCACAGACAGTATGGTGATTGTTTTTGCTGCTCATGACGAATCTGGAGAAGTGGCTGCTGAGTTTGTGCGCTATGCTCTCGACTCCATTAACTACTAGAAATTGTAGGGTGTGTCACTAATCCTGCGTGACGCACCGAAGCTTGCTTAGACGCTGCGTTGGGCGGGTGCTACAGCAGACCCTGGTATTTAAAGTTCAGGTAGCCCGTCCCAACGCCCACTGGGTCAGCCCCGGCAGCAGGCGATAGGCTTCGGTGGCGATCGCCGCTGGCCCTACGACAATTTCGTCTTGGCGCTGGTCTACCGCTTGCCAAACAGCCTGAGCAATCTCTTCAGGCTGGCTAACCCAGCTTTGAGACAGCATTTCACCCATGCGATCGCGCTGCTGCCCTGCTTTTTGCGCATCCTCACCGCGAAACATCGCCCGTTCCATGAAGCTGCTGTTAATCACGCCGGGGTGAACGGCGGCCACATGGATGCCTTTGCCAGAGAGTTCTAGGCGCAGGGTTGCGCTCAGTCCGGTGACGGCGTATTTGCTGGTGCAGTAGGCGGTCATATTGGGCAGAGGCATTTTGCCACCAAAGGATCCCACATTGACGATCGCACCGCTGCCCTGCTGCACCATCTGAGGCAGCACATAGTGAATGGTATGAATGTAGCCCCACAGATTAACATCTATGAGCTGATGCCAGTCGGCTAGGGTCATGTGTTCGACGCTGCCGGTCAGGCACACTCCGGCATTGTTTACCAGCACGTCAATTTGACCAAACTCAGCTAGGGCCTTATTGACTAGTGCCTCCACCTGCTCAGCCTCAGAAACATCCGTAGAGAGCGCGATCGCCTGCTGACCTCTGGCTCGAACTTCTGCGGCTACGGCCTCTAAGCGATCGAGCTGTCGCGCCGCGATCGCCACGTTATACCCCTTCTGAGCAAACAAAAGCGCGGTGGCGCGGCCACTGCCCTGGGAAGCCCCTGTGATTAGAACTGATTTTGTCATATGGTTTTGAAGTGGCTAGATACTCAATTGTGGCGCAGGTTTCCGCAGGGCAGTATCTGTAGGGGGAATGAATCAGCAGGCATGGATGCTTTGACTCAGTACGGTAGCGAGTTGACCCTGCACGCGCAGATTTTAGGCGGCATCATCACCGTTCTGTGGGGGCTGGAGCTGATTGACTCGCTGATTTTGCAGGGGGCGCTTAATCGCTACGGCATTCGCCCTAGACAGCAGGCCGGACTCAGCGGCATTGTCTTAGCGCCGCTGCTGCACGGCAGTCTCAAACACCTCTCTGCTAACACGCTGCCGCTGGCGGTGCTGGGCTGGTTTATTTTGCTGGGCGGGGTGCGAGATTTTATTTTGGTGACGGCGGTGGTGTGGCTGGTGAGCGGGGTGGGGGTTTGGCTTTTGGGGCCACCGCGATCAAATCATATTGGCGCTAGCGGCATTGTCTTTGGCTATCTGGGCTTTTTGCTGATGCGGGGGTATGTAGAGCGCAGTCCGGGGGCGATCGCCATCGCTGTTATCACTGGTCTGCTCTATGGGGGATCGATCTGGGGGGTATTGCCTATCCGTCGGGGCCAGTCGTGGCAGGGGCATCTGTTTGGCCTAATTGGCGGCGGACTGGCGGCTTATTATCTGGTCGATTTAAGGCAGTGGCTAGAGCAGCTTTAGAATGATGATAGGCAAGATAGGCGCTGCTGCTAGCGGCGCGATCGCTTATGAGTAATCAGCCACCCACCGGATCTCTCTGGCTAGAGGAAGCTAAAAATCTGGTCAGCCAAACCCTGGTAGCCTGGGGCATCCCAGGGGCAGTGGGGCTGCTCGCTATTCACTTTGCCAGAGAAAAAGAGTGGGGAACCGCGATCGCTTGCCTGGTGGCTGCAGGCGTGCTTTGGCTGCTGCTGCGGTTCTTTAGCAAGCTCAGCCCTAGACTGGACGATTTGTTTGAATGGATTGCCAGTAACCTGGAGACTGCCGGACTCAATGCCTGGTGGACGCTGACCGCCAACTTTAAAAAACAATACTACCAGCGGCTGATCTACGCCTATCGCAACTACCGCACCCAAGGGCTAAAAACTACAGGCCCCTTCACGCTTGATTTAGAAAAAACCTTTGTGCCTCTAGGCGTCGCCCCCGAAAGCCTCAGTCGGGCTACCGCTGCCTTAGTTCGCTCAGAAGCGGGCCAGAGCTTCACGATCTGGGACTTCTTAGCCCGCATGGCCAGGGAACCCAGCCTGCGCCACATCGGTATTGTGGGGCCACCCGGCTCTGGCAAAACAACGCTGCTGGAGTTTATTGCCCTAGCTTACGCCCAAAATACCTACCGACAGCAAAACCCCAGAGCGCCCCGGCTGGTGCCTGTGGTGATCTATCTGCGGCAGGTGTGGGAAGAAATTGTCACGGGCGATCGCCCACCTTAATTGATCTAATTCAGCATCAGTTTCAGCATCAAGACAGTCTCCAGGGACTCAGCCCCTCCCCTGGCTGGTTTGCCGAGCAGCTCCGACGGGGGCACTGCCTGATCATGCTCGACGGCCTAGACGAAGTTGCTGAAGCCCCCCACCGTCGCCAGGTCAGCGCCTGGGTCAATCAGCAAATTCGCACCCATCCCCAAACGCCATTTTTAATTACCTCCCGACCGTTCGGCTACCGCGCCGCCCCGGTTGAAGAAGTCAAAACGCTGCTGCAGATCAAGCCGTTTACGCTAGCGCAGGTAGAGCAGTTTATTCATAGCTGGTATCAGCAAAACGAGATTCGCGCCCAGAACCGTGAGGACGCCGGGGTGCAGCGCGACGCCAGCTCTAAAGCCAAAGACCTGATCAGGCGGATAAAAATCACCCCTGCGATCGCGTCAATGGCAACCAACCCGCTGCTGCTAACCATGATTGCTACAGTGCATAACTACCGGGGGGCGCTGCCGGGGCGGCGAGTTGAGCTGTATAGCGAAATTTGCGATGTGCTGCTAGGGCGACGACAGGAAGCTAAAAATATGTCTGATGGTCTGAGCGCTGCGCAAAAACAAGCAGTATTGCAAAAGATTGCCCTCAACCGCATGACCAAAAAAAACCTGGAGTTCAAAACTGTGATCGGGATGCTTTTAATTCGAGAAAAGCTAGAGACAGTCACGGGGGGCACAATGGAGCCAGATATTTTTCTCAAGCAGATCGAAAACGTCAGCGGTTTGATCACCGAAAAAGAAGAAGGTATCTATCAGTTTGCGCACAAAAGCTTTCAAGAATATTTGGCGGCAGTTGAAATTAAAGAACGCCAGCAAGAATACATCCTGACTCGCAACATTGAGGATGTCTGGTGGGAAGAAACTATTCGTCTCTATGCCGCCCAAAATGATGCCAGCACTCTAATCTGGGCCGCCCTCCAACGCCGCGATAGTGAAAATGCGGTTTATGCCCTCACCCTGGCCTATGACTGTTTAGCAGAAGGCTTGAGCGTTCAGGCTGATATGCGTCAGGAACTCGAAGCGGTCTTAGATCGCGGTTTAGAATCAGCTGACCCCGATATCTTTAAGCTGGCGGCTGAGGTCAAACTCACCCGCCGCCTCAAGAATCTGCTCCGCATTGACGAAAAAACCGAAATTGATATGGGTCTGATTACCTGCGCTGAATATCAGCTCTTTGTTGACGACATGAAGGCCATAGGTGACTCCAGACAGCCCGAGGACTGGAGCGGCGAAGGCTTCCCACCTGGCACAGCCCAGCAGCCCGTCTCAGGCGTCGGTGCTGACGATGCTGGAGCATTTTGTGACTGGCTCACCCAGCGATCAAACGATATTGGCGACAGGTTTATGGAACGAGATGCGGCAATTTTTGTAGGCAACTTAAAAGTGCGGCTGCCACAGCTCAATGAAGCGCAAAGATACCCAATTGAGCTGCAAAATATGGGCTACTGGGTCAGGCAGAAAGACGCAGAAGGTCTTCGCATTGTCAGAGAGCGCGTCAGCAATACCAGTTCTGAGTTTTAAGTGTTCAATTTTGAGTTTCGGCACTCCTGCATGTATAGCAAACCGCAGTTTGGTTAGGACAACTCAAATCGCTGAATCTTTACATGACCAGCATCCTATTCATCCTTCATCCTTCATCCTTTCGCTATACGAAGTCAAACTAGAGCCAATATGTTCAAGCCGCAGGATTGATTGTGGCTAGAGCATTTCGATTTCGCCAATAACGTCAAGCCGCTTAAAGTCGCCTAAAACCAGATAGGTTTCTGCTAAATTTTCAGCGATCGCAGGTGTAATCCAGCCCAGCTGTTTGAGCAGATGAACCGCCACGGCATATTTAGCCCGCCGGGTACCGTCCATAACCTTGATCGCCAATCCTAACCCTGAACCAATCTGCCCCACGCACTGAATGCCCTCAGCCCCTGATTTGCTGACAATTTCGCCTGCTGCCAGCCGCATCACATCAGTATCAAACGCTTCTTGCCCAGCCACTAGGGTGGGATAGCTGGTCATCGCTCGGACAATGCGCTCCATATCAACGCTATCGCCTGAGGCCAGCTTGGCAAATAGAGTGGCCATCTGAGCAATTTGCATAAAGTAGGTCGGTGCGCCACAGTCATCGTGGGCGCAGATAAACTCGTCAGCGGGCATTGCTAGCAGTTCGGCAATCTGATTGACAATTAGCTGCTGCAGCGGATGCTTGCGTTGCAGATAGGTATTGAGTGGCCATTTACGCTGCTGGCAAACCGCTAACATGCCAGCGTGCTTGCCTGAGCAGTTGTTTTGCAAGGGGCTGCTTTTGCCTTCTGGCACCGGACACTGTAGCATCGACGGGTCAACATCGCTGCGCCAGAGCACATTGAAAACCTGTCGCACCTGCTCTATTGAGCCTCGGTGAGAGCTGCAAATAATCGCCAGGTCTCGATCGCTAAGACCATAGCGCTCTAGAGTTCCTGTTTTGGTCACTGACAGGGCTTGGAAAGGCTTCAGCGCAGAGCGGATAAAGGTCGCCGTTTCAGCATTGCCTGCAACCGATAAGACCCGCCCCCGACGATCGCAGACGGCTGCCTGAGCGCGATGAACTGATTCTGGAATGCCTTCGCGCAGCAGCTGCACTTTAATTTCTGCGGTGTGAGTTCGCTTAGCCTGGGCCATAGCTAAAGCTCTTATATGCGGGTTTCATAAGCGTGATCACCTCTATACAAACTGCCAGATTAGCCCGCCTGCCAGCAGGCAGCTAGCCAAAATTCCCAGCGATGCCTGAATGCGCTTGAGCAGGGGCTGTACCTGATAGTCTACAATCAGGCGATCGCGGCTGGCGACCTCATCGGGTTTTAGCCACACCTGGCCGTCATACCAGCCCGATTCTTCGTAGGGTACGGTTTTAGCTTTGAGCCGATTGCCGACGTGAATCCAGCCAACATAAAGCTGTAGCAGTGCTAACACGGGCAGTAACACTGCGCCTGCCGCACTGCTGAGCAAAAATTTCAGCAGCGCCTTGCTGGGCGGAAAACTAGCTGCTGAGACGGGGCCGCTAATAGTCCAGCTCACCAGCCAGAGAATTAAAATCGGCAAAATGAAACCTTGTAAATCGCGTACTGCCCAGCTATAGAACCAGGAACCGCGAATGTCTTGATACTCGTTGATAGGCTGCTGCTCAGAGGGAACCGGACAGCGGGTAGACCTGGATTTCATAGAATTCAAGGGCATCGAGACAAACCAGACAGAGCAGTGAACAGTTATTCTTTATTTCTCAAAATAAAGAAAATTAGCGCAGGTGACTTCTAGCGGGGGCTATGACGGGTTCAAAGGGAATCTCTTGAGCATGACCCCAAAACGCTTCGAGATCGTAAAACTCGCGCTCCTGAGGCAAAAAGATATGAACAATCACCTCACCATAATCCTGCAAAATCCAGCTGCTTTCGCTGGTGCCTTCGGTACGCAGAGGTCGGCGCTGCCAGTTTTGCTCAATTTTTTCTTCAATTGAACGAGCGATCGCCCTTACCTGCACATTTGAGAAACCAGTCGCAATCACAAAAAAGTCGGCCAGGTAAGAAATATCAGCAACTTGCAGAATCTTGATGTTGCCTGCCTTGCGATCGTCAGCCGCCTGAGCAATGTCAGTCGCCAGCTGCCTAGCCGTTATTAAAGAAGCCACATCAGTGACAGAATCAGCTGCGGGCATTGCCAGTCGTTCAGTCGGGAAAAAATTAGGACGGTTTGTCATTAAAGCTATATTTCCTCCAGCTCTAGGCAAAGAATTTAATCAAAAAAACAGTCAGCTAAGCAGACAAGGTTGAGTTTAGAGCCTGACTAGCCTGTAGAAACCAGTTGCGGGTACAGATAGCGCGGGGATGAATCAGCTTTCTCGATTGGAGCAGCTGGATGAGGGTATATTCACAAGTTTCGTAAACGGCATGAGATAAATTTTCGTAACATAGCTGCCGGAGCCGATTCAGGTCGCTCTGTTGCCCGCGACCGGGTTCTAGGGAGTCTGCTAGAAAAACTACGCAGCTCACCCCATCCATGTGGGCTGCCCCTAGCGTATGGTTACGAATAGCCGCTAAGACTACAGGATCTGTAATGCCAAACTCCTCTTCTGCCACAATAGCGCCAATTTCTGCGTGGAGCAGGTGAGGATGGGCCGCCTCAACCGGGTCAAGGTTGAGGTTAGCCTGCTGAGCCATCTGCAAAAGGCGCTCCGGCTGGAAATATTTGGCTAGGTCGTGCATGAGGCCAGCCTGCGCCGCCGCTTCAGCGTCAAGTTTGTGATGCTGAGCTAGCTCAACAGCTAGTTTTTCGACCCGCAAAACGTGCTTGATTCTGGGCTTTGGTAAATTTTCATCCAGCCAGATCAAGACCTGTTCTCGCAGGCGGCTAGAAAAACTTGTCATACTGCCTTGTCATACTGTGAAGAATCTAGAGGGCCTTCGCTACCTTGCTGAAGCCATTGTAAACGATGTTTTTGTAGAAGCGTTTTGAGTACTGTTGCAAAGTATAGACCTCCAGTAGACTAAGTCCAGCCGTCGTAGATTAAGCCGCCGAGGATGAAAATACCATGACTTCGTTTTTGACTGCCAATGTGCTCTTAGGGTTTTTGATGGGGTTATTAGTTGCTCTAATTGTTTACTGGCAGCAGCAGCAGCGAATTCGTAAGCAAAAAACACTGCTACAGCAGCTACAGCAGCAGTCTGAACAGCGCGACCAAACGCAGCAACAGCATCTCAGCGACAGCTCTCAACAGCTTCGCCAAAGCCATAAAGCTGAGCTAGCTCAAATGATCGAACACTACCAGGATCAGCTAACCAAGCGGGTTGAACAGGTGCGAGAAGAATACGAAGCTCGCATTGAGGTGATGCAGCTAGCTCAGTCCCCAAGGGTGCATCAGCCTGACCTCGACCCGACAGACTGGCCCGATGAGCCTGATTTTGTCACTGCACTAGATGGTTCAGTCGAAGCAGAACCAGTTGTAGAGTCCGCTGTAGTCAGCAGTGAACCGACAGCAGCTTTCGTTACTTCAGAGGCTTTGCAGACCCAGTCTGCTTTGATTCAAACTCAGGTCACCACAGCTTTGCAGGAGTTTCAGCAAGACTTCGACAGCCAGCTAGCAGAAAAATTAAAGCAGCAGCAGCGTCTGCTAGTGCAGCAAATTACCGATTTTAAGCAGGCTTACGACGGCAGGCTTAGATCCCTTAGGCAGCTCATTGAGGCCAAATCCCAGGCTCCCTCTCCTCATTCCAATGCCAGTACAGAAATTTATTAGGCCAGTTTATTAGGCCAATGGGCTGCTTTCGACGCGATCGCCCGCTGCTTGATACTTCGTTACAGGACTGTTGCTTTTCTTAGCATAAAAATATTTCGACTCTAAGCTTAACCCCCGAGCTGACTGGTCTGCCAGTACGGTTCGGGGCGATCGCACTTTGCTATAGCCTAAATGGTTGTAAACCAGTCTTCGCGCTGCCGCTGCTCTCCCTAGCCTGATTTCGTTGCCCTTGTCTGTCCTGAGTCTGTCTGAGCACGTTTTTTGGGCAAACCAGCCGAGCAAGCTGCGGGTAAATTCGCGTTGCTATCGTTTGCGCAACCCGCTACGCTATAGCAGCTACAGTCTCGGCGATTTGCTATTTTGAATTAATCCACTTTTGAATTAATCAGTGTCATGGGGCTGTGGCGTATTCTTTGAGAGATTTTTCACAAGCTGAAAATCTGCCTGGCAAAACTTTAGTGCGGAGGCGCTATGTATAAAGTGTTGTCTGCTGCGCTCTTGACCTCAGCGCTGTTGCTGACTCAGATCGCTCAAGCCGCGATCGCCCAAAACTGCACTACAAACTGCCGCTCTGATCAGATTCAGTTTCCGGTGGGGGAGCCAATTAAAGTGCAGGTGATCAACCGGGCACCCGCCCTTGTGGAAATTGAGCAGGTGGTCAAAATTTCTCCCTTCCCGCTGCGGCCTACCGAATCAGTCGATCTAAATTTTAGAGACGGCACTATTAACAACATCTCTGTCGTGTTTTGGAACAGTGTCGATCAGCCTCTGCGCACGTCGCTTTCACGGCCAGAGCGTAACACTTTGCGTATTGAAATCTTTCCCTTTCCTTTTGAACCCAGCGATCGCGCTGTCTATATACTCAACGACGGCAGAGTTGTGATTTATTGAGATCTGCTGGCTTCTCGATTGCGGCAATTCGACCTATCATATAGTTCAACCGTTCTAATCAACAAAATTAACCCAAAATTAACCTTGGATCTGTCTGCGGAGGAAACTGAAAATAGAGCTGTAGCCGGGGTGCAAAATTCAGCGGCATCCGTCCCTGCTGCTGCACTAGGCCCCCAAACACCTCAGGCAACTCAGATCCCTCAGCAGCGCTGGCAGGTGTTTGAGAGTCAGCCAGCCGCAGTGCAGTCTGTAGTGCGGGCAACGGCACTTTCTCCCCTGCTGGCCCAGGTTTTGGTCAATCGCGCCATCGAAACGCCTGAAGCTGCCGCAGAATTCCTCAATCCAGAGCTGCAGAGCCTGCCCGACCCGATCGAAGAGTTTGCCGATCTGCCCCTTAGCCTGGAGCTGCTGGTGACGGCAATTGAGCAGCGGCAGAAAATTGCCATTTGCGGCGACTATGACGCCGATGGTATGACCAGTACGGCTTTGCTAATCAGGGCGCTAAGGTATCTAGGCGCTAATGCCGACTATGCAATTCCCAGCCGGATGCAAGAGGGCTACGGCATTAACACCCGCATTGTGGAAGATTTTCACGCTGAAGGGGTCAGTCTGATTCTGACCGTAGATAACGGTATTGCTGCTCACGCCCCGATTGCTCGGGCACGGGAGCTAGGCATGGCTGTGATCATTACCGACCACCACGACCTGCCGCTAGAGCTACCCTGCGCCAGCGCCATTCTCAATCCCAAACTGCTGCCTGAAACCTCCCCTTACTGGGGCATAGCAGGGGTGGGGGTAGCCTACATTTTGGCGATTTGTCTGGCTCAGTGCCTGGGCAAAAATCAGGATCTCACCGTCCCGCTGCTAGAGCTGTTTACGCTGGGAACCATTGCCGATTTAGCTCCGCTAACCGGGGTCAATCGTCGCTGGGTGCGGCGGGGGCTAAAGCTGCTGCCGCGATCGCGGATTCCGGGCATTCAGGCTCTGATTCAGGTGGCAGGACTGGGGGAGCAAAAAGCGGGGCTAAAGCCGGAAGCGATTGGCTTTCGCCTGGGGCCACGTATCAATGCGGTGGGGCGAATTGCCGATCCGCAGATTGTAATTGATCTGCTGACAACTGAAGATGTAGGCATAGCCCTGCAGCGGGCCATGCAGTGTGAAGAAGCCAACCAGCTGCGGCAGCGCCTCTGTGAGCTAATTGAACAGCAGGCGATCGCGTGGTGTGAAACCCAGCAGGCCGAAGGTAAGCTCAACTTGCTAGCCGAGCGGGTGCTGGTGGTGGTGCAGCCCGAGTGGCACCACGGCGTTATTGGCATTGTCGCGTCGCGCCTAGTCGAGCGCTACGGCGTCCCCGTGTTTATCGGTACCTATGAAGACGCCGAGCAAAAAGAAATTCGCGGCTCAGCCCGAGGTATTCCAGAATTTAACGTCTTTACAGCCTTGCAAAGCTGCCACGATTTGATGCACAAATACGGGGGTCACAAAGCGGCTGGCGGCTTCTCCTTCCCCACCAAAAATCTGCGCCAGGTTAAATCACGCCTCAGCAACTTTGCCTGCCAGCAACTTGCCGTCGAACATCTGAAGCCGCTGGTGATAGTAGACGTGCAGGCCAATTTAGCCCAAATCACCCTCGATCTCTATCAGCAAATCGATCGGCTCCATCCCTGCGGCATTCAAAACCCCGACCCAGTCTTTTGGACGCCCAACGTGCGGCTGCTAGAGCAAAAAACGGTCGGTCGCAATCAGGCTCACCTCAAGCTCATAGTCGGGCAGGAAGCCCACGGCGGCGGCTCTCTAGCCGCAACTATCAAGGCGATCGCTTGGCGCTGGGGCAGCTATCTGCCGCTGCCGAATCGTCTCGACATTGCCTACAAGCTCAAAATTAACGAGTGGAAAGGCGATCGCAGTGTCGAACTTGAGCTTGTTGGCGTTCGTCTCTCCCACCCGCAAAAACTGCCTGTTCCTGCCGTCCCGCCCCGCCAAATCCTAGAAACCCCAGAAACCCCACCAGAAATCCCGTCGCCTCGGCCCCTACCTGCCGACTCTCAGCCGTCTCCCTCACCGCTCTCCCACACGACCGCTGAGTTCTACTACAGCAAGCGCCGCTATACCAGCCGAATTGTTACCTTCGGGCGATCGCGCGAACTCACTATTCACAATCCTGACGGCCACCTGCTGAGCGTACAGCTCCCTGAGCGTCAGGGCTTTTTGAGTGCCCCCGGTCAGCCCCCGCAGCCCGTCGATCTCTCAGAGGCCCATTACTTCAATCTACTTCGCGCCGGACTCAGCGCCCTAGAGGTTAGGCAAAAGACACGGCTCCTGCTGGAAAAAGACGAGCTGCTGACGGACAAAAATAGCCAAATCGAAACCCTGACTCGCCAGGTGGCCCTGCTAGAAGAAAAAATCAGCCAGCTCTCAGCCGAGCAGCTAGCGCAGTTTCAGTCATTGCAGAGTGAACTGCAGCAGCAAGAAGCCGCTACCCACGACCAAGAGGCTCATATTGCCAAGCTACAGTCGCAGCTGAGCCAGGGAGCCGCCCAGATTGACCCCACAGCGCTGCGGCAGGAAGTCCGCTGCGCTGTGGGGGATGCCGTTTGGTTTTGCCTACAGCCTAAAAGCCAAAAAGATCTCTATGCCGCCTACAAGCATCAGGCGCTGCTGCAGGCAGAAGGGGAAAACGCTAGCCAGCTAGACTATTCTGAAGCGGGACTGCGGCTGAGCTTTGCTGTGGAGCGAGAGGTAATCCGGCCTTTTTTTGTTGCTCTGTATGAGTTCTTACTCACCGAGGGTGGCCCAGAGATTGGCAGTTTGCAGCTCAGGCCCCAGAAAAAATACACTCTGGGAATGCTGCCCTCCCTACTGGCCAATCGGTGCGATCGCTGAAAAACTCTGCCCTCAACAGTGCGGCTCCGGTGCCAGAAGCAGCTCTCTACAGCGAAAGCGGCACTAGCAGCCCCGTAAGCGATGGCGATCGTGAGCGTCTACAGCAGTTTCTGAGCCAGTGGGAAAATCCGATGGCCAGGTGGCTGCACGATCAGCCCGGTGAAGCCGCAGCGCACATTGACCAGATTGCTAAGCTACGCAATCTAGCCGCCCATGCAGATAGCTATCTATATCAGTGGCACTATGAGCTATTGCAAAGGCTAGTGCTAGGGCAGGCTAGCCAGACAGGTCTGCTGCAAATCATCTACGGCTCTTGAATAAATCAGTAGGCTGCTGCCGGAGAGAATAGCAAATGCGATCGCTTCAGTGCGACAAATAGCCACCTCAAGGAACATTGACCGTAAACTGGCCCGGACTCAAAATCGAAATCACACCGGCCCAGGTACACAAACAGGTCGATGTATTGTTCAAAGCCGGAAAGTTGTTGATAGGAACCAGTGGAGAACCGGGCAGCCACGGAGTCAAAGTGACAGGTACGCAGGGCATGGGGGTGAGTACGCCAAAAGCTGCTGTGGTCGCAGCGGCCACGGTTGGGTTCGCCAGCGACATACACAGGCCAAAGGGCAAAATATTAGCCATTGGCAAATGATCCATAACTGTAGCCGCGAAGGGTGCGCTCACCTGCACCGGCGGCCCTTTAGGAATCACCTGCAAAACACTGGGCGCTGCCCCGAAGCTGCATTTTAGGGTTGCGCCTTGACAAACCAGTAGCGACATCACCTTCCTCCTGTGCTGTGTCAAATCCTACTAAAGGCTTTTATCTAAGCACGGGTTTACCGTACCCAAATGCCTTAATTCAGCTTCACTGGCAAACCTTTGACGACCAGCGGCCCAGTTGCTTCTACATTGACATTAAGACCTTTGACCGAGGCGCTAGCCGTTGCCTGCATATTGGTCATCGCGCCCTTGATTTCGATGCCTGTCTGGCTTAGCTCAATGGTCGAGCTGCCGACCTTAAGCGTGATTTTGACCGGGGCTGAGATTTCAATTGTGCCGGTAGACGAGACCGTAATTTTGCTGGCAGCGTCATTCAGAATAACTTCGTGACCGCCTTTGCTTTTGATCTTGATCTGCCGATCGCTGTCGTTAAAATAAGCCTGGTGCCCGCCTGCTGTTTCAAGGTGAACGCCTGCCTTGCTGCTGCCTTTGTCTTCTTCAATAAACTGGAGCTGATGGCCGGTGCGAGTGGTCAAAGTCCGCAGCCGGACTTTGCCGCCCTGGATGGTATCATCTGCCTTCTCACTGGGCTTGTCTTCGCCGTTCCAGACGCCCCCAATCACATAGGGACGGTGGATATCGCCGTTTTCAAAAGCGACCAGCACTTCATCATTGATTTCAGGCAGGCAGTCAAAGCCGCGCCCAGGGCCAGCCCCGGCCCCCACAACTCGCGCCCAATAGCTGGCATGTTCTTCAGTCAGCGTTGGGAACTTAACTCTCACCCGGCCCCAGCTTTGCGGATCTTTGTTGTCAGTAACGATGCCTACTAAAGGGCCTTGCTGCGGAGCGCTGCCAGCCCCAGACAGCAGGGTAAAGAGATCGCCTCCCCGCAGCCCCCGAACGCTAAATTCAGTCAGGTACACTCTCTCTTGATAGGTGTGACGGGCTTCAGTCACGTAATACTCACCGCTGTATTTGCCCATACCAGAGAGTTTGACCGTCTTACCAGGACAAATAGCTGGATTACCCTCTGCTTCGGCATCGGCGTGGACAAATTCGCTGGCTAATTCATCACAGATGGCCTGAGCTAGCAAATCTGCCTGCCTAGACTCACTCACAGGCTGATTGACTAAAACCATCTTGGGAGTGGGGGGCTTGCCCTGAAATGAGGTGCTGGTTTTGCTACCGTTACCGTACTGGTTCTGGGTTAAAGCCTGACCTTTGCTCTTGGTCGAGACAATGGGCTGTTTGCTTGAATAGTTCCAGCCGCGTACCTCAACTTCGTTGACCTGCTCAGCACTGGTGACGCGGACGCAAAAACTGTGTAGATTTCGTAACCACTGCAAATCAACGGTAGCGTCTGATTTAGGTTTGCGAAAGTTGAGCTTACCTGTCTGCACAAACAGCTCAAATCCGTTGCGGGTAGCAAGCTGTTGCATAAACTCCATATTGGTCTGGTTGTGCTGAAAGGTATAGCCGTTAGAGCCGTTGACATCCCCGTAGCCAAAGGGGCCTTGTGACTGGTCGATGCTTCCGGTAGAAATGCCCACTTCTCCGGTAATTTTCTTGACAATATCAGTGTCTGTCATATTCTGGAACGAGCGGTTGTAGCGGCCCCGGTGCAGGCGGTGAGAAACATCGTAGCCGCGCACGATTACGGGTGCCTGAGAGCCGGAGGTGAAGTGACTTTCGATTGCCGTAATTTCGCCTTCCAAAACCCAGTCTTCTTCGGCTTTTTCAAATTCCCTGGACTCTGTGGTGCTAGAAGTAAAGCCAATCTTAACCGACTTACCAATTTGAAAAAGCCCTTCGTACTCCCAGGGATCGCTTTCGCTCTGTCCGGCAAAATAGGGATTGTTAATCACCAGGGTAAACATGCCGGGCAGATGTAGGCTTTGCTCTATACCTACCTGCAGCAAATTTTCGTTCAGGGATTGAGGGGCCGCCTGACCGTCAACTTCGATTTTAACTTCAGGAATATAGGTGACAGGCATAGTGATTTCCTCATAAAACTAAGTCAAAAATGTAGCGCGCCCTGCCCCCTGCCGCTGGCCTGAACTGGGGCTGGGCGTCCCTTGGCCAGGAGTCGGGGTAGGAGAATCTACCTGTTCTAACGAAAGATCTACTGTCGCCCGCACAGGAGTGCCATCGGGCATAAAGAGAGAAAGCTTAAAGCTCAGATCCTTGATAAAACAGCGCAGATAGTTTTGATCTCCCCAGGTAAACAGATAGAGGGGGGGACGCTTGTTTTGACCTTCACCGCCTTCAGAGAACTCAACGGCTTTGGTAAATTTTTTCAGCACGTCCAGCACGTTTGTGCCCTTTTCATAGGTATCGAGAATGATATTGCTGATTTTTAAGGAGTAGGGATTGGGATGCTTAAAGCTGGTTTTGTTTTCTCCGCGCTCGGTGCGTGAACCGGCAGATTGTTCAAGGCTAATACTGCGGCTAAAGTCTAGCTGATTGGGGTTAAACATAAATTCAATGTCTTCGCCCCCATCAACGGCGATTAGTTTTGCTTTAGAGAGCGTTGTCATTGACTAAGAACCTCCTACTTGTTAATAAATACGGCTAAAACCGTCCCGAATAATTATTGCCGCGCCGTTCTCGCTCTAGCGCAAGGCGCTGCCTGAGCCGAAAGTAAACAGCCTGGGCTAGCTTCTCGATATTAGCGGCTGATGTAGCCGCAGACTGGTTGCCTTCTGCAGCAGAGGCAGGCTCGCTGGTGACGGGTGTTGCTGGCGGCTCTGTAAAAGCCTGTAGTCTTTGAGCTGAGACGTGAGTGACAGGAGCAGACATAATGCCTTGGGCCTGGAGGTGGCGATCGCCCTCAAAAGGCTGCAGGTCTCGGTAGGCGTTCTCAGGTTTGACTGGGCTGGCGATCGCAGGTTCAGGCTGAACTGCTGTTGCTGCAGGGCGACTGATCTGCATTAGTTCGGCAATGCTGCCCCAGTCGCCAGGAATATCAGCCGTCTCTGGCATAGCCTCACCCGTAGCAGATGTACCTTCTATTTGGGTCTGTAGCATCAGGGCTGAACTGCCTGGGGAAACTGGAGTCGCTGATTTGGCGGCAAACAAAGGCTTATATCCGGTGAGGCTAGACGATAGGGCCGGTACTTTTCGCTGCAGTAAAGACTTGGACGTAGGTAAAGGCTCAGACGTAGCCTGTCGCTGGGGCGGGGGGCTGAGCAGGTTGGAGATAGGCTGCAGCACTTGGGGTAGCTGGGGCCAGCCTGTCTGGGCAGCTGCTGAGTTTGGGGCTGGGACGACGCGACCAGACTCAGCTTTAGTCTGAATAGGGGCTACTTGAGGGGATGCTGTAACGGTTGCTGCTGGAACCGTTGAGTCTGAAAGTTCGGTAGCTCTGTTTTGGAGTTCCGCCAAACTCTGAGGCGCAGCAGTGGGGGGCTGCAACAACGATAAATCTGCTGTCTCGGATGTTGTCTCGGATACTGACTGAGCCTGCAGATTGATTGCCTCTGGGATATGATTTGGGCCAGGTTCTGGGGCATTTGATCTGGTCTCAGGTGCCTCAGGTGCTGACTGAGCCTGTGAGTTGACAATCTCTAAGTTGTTGGATACGGTCTCAGTCAAGGCTTCATTGTTGGCAACTGCCTTTCCTAAAGGCTCTGGTTCTATCGAGCGATCGCGGTCATCGGGTGCCCGAGTCGAGGCGTTCGCTGTCAATTTTGTTTGTAGGGTAGGCGACTGGGCTGGCTCTGGTGGCGCAACGGATAGGTTACTGGACGGGCTGATCCCGGCAGGCGACGCAGACGCTTCTACAGCAGCAGTTTCTGGATTGCTAGTTTCCGATTCGGTCATTTCAGCCAAAGAGTCAGGCGGCTTTGCTGCCGGATTTACCGCCTCTGTCAGGTCTGGTGTGGATAAATCTGCAGGCGATCGCTGTAGGCTGCTGCCGGAAACATTGGGCGGCGTAGATTCTGCTGGGCCAGTTGCTTGAGCAGAGGTGGTAGGCGATGCAGCAGGCGGCTCAGTCGGAGCAATTCTGCGGGGGGTAGCGCTGGGGCCAGCCTTGGCTCTGCCGGAGCGATCTGCTGCTGCTCGCTCTGTGACGGTAGGCTGCGTTAGATCAAAGCTGGTGAGAGTGACAGGCGATCGCTGAATTTCGGCAGGCGATTCAGGCTCTGGTAGCGGGGCTGCTGTCTGTTGACGCGCAGCCGGAGTTGATACCGCAGGCTCAGTCTGTGAAGCTGGTGGGGTTAGGACTGATGACGCGGGGACGCTGTTGGCCTCGGCGTTGGGCAAATTCTCAGTGCCAGAAATGCTGGGTTCAAACGTCGTTGCAGCGATTGCACCGTCAGGACTGGCTGGAGCCATGAATATTTCTGCTGCGTCCTTGTCGGTGGCTGTTGTAGTTGACCGCTGAGGCTGAACAATATTTGCAGCCGATGGGCCGGGTAGATCTGTCAGTGGGCGAACGGTTTCAAGGATTGTATCTGGGGCGATCGCATCAGATACAGGCTCAGATCCAGATTCAGGCTCAAATTCAAGCCCAGGTGAAACCTCAGACAGCGGCGCTGCTGCTGAGGTGTCTAAAGTTAGATTTGTTGCAGACGCTGTTTCCTCTAGGGGTGGGGCAGATGCTGGAGCCGAATTTGCTGACAGTGCCTGTATTTCTGGTGCAGACTGACTGGAAGCTGCAGGGTGAACTAGCGGCGTTTGGCGATCGCCTGCTGCAGGCTCTGCTGAAGGCATCACCAGCCAGCTAGCGGGTAGAGCGGTGGTTGGGGGCGGTAGGTTGACCGCAGAGGGGGAAGGCGGAGATGCTACGGCGGCTGATTCAGAGGATTCTGGTTCAACCTCGGAGCGAACAGTCTCGTGGATTGGCTCAGCCCTGTTTTGGTCGGTATTCTCCACGGTGGCTGCAGGCTGGGCGATCTGGCGCTGCACGTCAGCCGTTCTTGGGGCTGTATCAGTGACCGGAGCTGTGAGCGACGCAGTTTCAGGCTGCGGGGGTTTAGAAGTTGGGGCTGTAGAAACTGCTGTTGTCTCCTCACTTTGCCGCCGTATGCTGACAGGCTCATCAGCGGAAGGCTGAGCTGAACTAGCGGCTGCCTAGGGCTGACAAAACTATCAGGGTTTGCAGCCCTATCAGTGGCTATGGCACCAGACTCTCTCAGCTGAATGACTTCTTTTTTAGTAGAGGATGTAGGGGCTTCTAAAGCGAGCGATCGCTGGACAATTTTACCCACACCTTCCTGCTCGGGCGGGGCTGATTTGGTGCTGCCCTGAGCTGTTAGCCCATCGGCAGCGGCACTGATCCCCTCTAAAGCACCCAGGAAACTCTTTTCTGAGGCGATCGCCTGACCAAACGAGCCTGAGGCTGGGCTATTTGACTCGGTAATCGCTGTACCTGCCGTATTTGCTGGTAGGTGGGGCGGCGGCTCATGTGTTGATTGGCGCTGTAGCCAGCTATCTGTGCTGGGAGGCTGTGTTTCTCCAGAGGCCGGGGCAGCGATCGCTTCGAGGTCTGGGGCAGTTGGGGGCCGAATTGATCTGTCTGACTGGGCTGAGGGCGCTGAGGCGGATATGTCTGCTGGTGCGGTGCTTGAGCGCTGCAGGGTTTCGCTGCTGGGAGCTGGAGCAGACTGACTGACCTCAGACGGTGGCGATATTTGCGTCTGGGGCTGAATTTGGGGTTGAATTTGGGGCCGGACTAGGCTCTGCTCACCGATAGCAAGAGTTGAGGTTGGGCTATCTGCAGCCTGACCTGAGGCCGGAGGTGAGACGGAGATCGCCGCAGCGGGCAGAGAAATCTCTGTCGTGGACAATGAGCCTGACTCTGACCCAGCGGCTGGCAGCTCATTGGCTGGCGACGGGCGCAGAGCTGAGGCAGCGGCGATTATAGACGACCGGGTAGCTGGCTGAGAGGGTTCAGAACCGTTGGCAGTAGCAGCAGTAGCAGGCGATCGCTGGAGTAATCCGGCAGCTAAAGGACTGATAGAACCGCTACCGGAGTCCGGGGCTGTAGAGCGGCTAGATCCAGGCTGGGGCTGTGTAGGTTCAGAATTGGGCTGTGAAGATTCTGGTAGAGCTTCTGGCCCAGCTTCTGGCTGGCGCTGAATGAGGGGAGCGGCAGCAACCTCAGAGCTACCTGAGACTGCAGGCGATCGCTCACCGTCATGGCCTCCTAGTTGATCAGGCTGAAACGGCCATTCCCGGTAAGCCTGTAATGCGCTGCCAGCGCCTAGCCCTTGCAGATGAAAAATCGACGGATCGAGAATTGAGAGCGATCGCGCCCCCAGCGGTGCCCTAAACTGCGGCTTGGGCATAGCCTGACCCAGCGGCGTATGACTTCCCAGCGGGGCGATCGCCGCGCTATCAGTCGAAAAATCGGGAGTTGCTGTCGGGTCAGCCATGACTCAGGGTTTACTTACGCCAGTTTGCAATCGTTAAAGTGCTAAGAATTAGAAGCCGAGAAGTATCCGCTGTTGTCACGCTTAATGCCCGTCTCCGCACCGCCGCCGCCCGATTTAGCCACTACCTTCACTCCTTCATAGGCCAGCGTCAGCTCCTCAATTGCTACCGAGTTGCCACCTGCCTGCAGTGAGGGCGTTTTCCAGCCGACGGGCACCGCCCCAATCAGCGTCCAAGCCTGCATGGTTTCACCCGCCTGATTGAACACCAAAATATTGATATTGCGCCGCTCCGCCTTACCAGGCTGCAAAACTGAGTTAATCCAGTTCCAGAACGTTAGATCGTCACTGATGCCGCGCTTGAGCGTCAGATCGCCAAACTTGGTCTGCTTGAGGAAAATTCGCTGCTGCTCATTCACACCGCCCTCAAAATAGGTTTCTTTGTCAATCTGCACGTCTAGACCAGAGCATTCGCTAAAAGAGGCGCTGAGACTGCTGTCCATTTCCACATAAAAGCGATTTGCGGTGACATAGTTAAGTTCGTAGATTGGATCGTCCGCCATATCTTACCTCCCATAGCCCCGACAGCGTTCCTGGGCATAGTACAACTCTTCTTTTAGCAGCTCAAAAACCCGCTGGCTGAGCTGCTCAACCGCCAGCGGATCGGCTAATAGCGCTGTCGCTAGCTCGGCGATCGTGGCCTGCTCTAGATCCGGCAGGTAGTTTTGCACAGACAGGGGGGCAGCCAAATCAGACGGCCCACCATAGTGACGTACCCTCGGTATCGCCTCATATTTAGCCGATTGAATCTGGCGGCTCAGCGATCCTGGCTTAGCATCAGGCACAGCATAACTCCCGGTAAATCCTCTTACAAACCTGTACCAGCTCCAGCAAAATCAGATAGACCACAGCGCTAAAATCCCGTCAAAGAGAATTTCGCTCATTCCCCTTACCCCTACCCTAGCCCAAACCCAGATTCCGGAAATCAGATTGAGACGAAACCTTAAAAGAGACTAGCAAGCAGGCCGAAAGACTGGGGTTAGATCTCCTTGGCGTCGGGCGGCTGAGTTGTTTCGGCGGGTTTGGGTGCAGCTGTCGTGGCGTCACTGTGGGGCAGGGTGGCGGGAGTTCTAGTAGACTGAGCACGACTGAGCAGATCGTGAATTCGCTTTTCTTTGAGGGCGCTGAGTGCAGGGGTTCGAGTTGTTTGCTGCTCTTGTCGCAGGTCAGCCTCTGCTTGGGCTTTGATGCGCTCGTAAATGGCCTGCATCTGCGGGTTTTGCAGATTGAGCGGTGGCTGGGCCGCATCTGTTGCCGCCATTGCGGCTATGCTTTGATCTTGACGAATGGCTTTGGCCCGCTGGACTAAATCTTCGAGATAGTCCAAACGTCTCTGGCTGCGGCTATCTTCGGATCTGCCCCGTAACTGCTCTTTGAGCTGATCGTAAATAGCCTGGGTATAGCCGCCCTTGTTAGCCTGCTCCACCAGCTTGGTGGCTAAAGCCGTCAGAACCATTACCAGCGCTGAGGGCACAACCGGAAGCCAGCCCCCTGATAAAAATAGCCCGTAGGCAGTTCCCACACAAACCGCCACTGCCGCTCCTACGCTGAGAAAAAACTGCCAGGAGCGCTGTGACCAAACGGCTAGCAGTCCCCCTGACAAAGCCCAAGCCCAAATCCACAGAATTTCAACTGGCTCCGGCAGTGCCCAAATCAGGGGTCGATTGTCCAGAACAGCGCTGACAATCTGGCTGACCGCCTGAGCGTGAATGACAACCCCCGCCATTTCTCGCAGGTTTTCCTGAGCCGCCAGGTAAGGGGTGACAAACACGTCTTTCTCTACCTGAGAGGTGTAGCCAATCAGCACAATGCGATCGCGGATCAAGTCAGGATCTACTGCATCATTGAGGATATCTGACAAACTCACCTGCTCGACTGCACTGCGGGCTGAGCGGTAGTTGAGCATGAGGTCGTACCCGGCGTCAGAATAGGCATAGCCGCCAAAGGTAAGGCTAATGGGAGCGAGGACGCGATCGCCTAAAAGCACTTCACCAAACTCGCTCTGATCGGCAATCACCCCTTCGCCTTCGAGGTAAATTAGCGACAGCAAAAAGGCCATAGACTCCTGCGGCAGCGGAAAGTCTTCGCCCAGGGGTATGTTGGGCGTGTTGCAGTAGTGAGGCTTAATAGCTGTCTCTTCTGGCGGCTCGGGCACCCCCAGCAAAATACTGCGCCGCACGACGCCGCCGGGATCTTGGGGCAGCTCGGCAAAGCCAATTTGATTATCAGGGACGCCCTCGGGAGCGGGCACGCCGGGAAAGGTCGGGGTGCTGAGGAGACAGGCCGCAATGATATTTTCATTGCCTTTCATCACCGCTAACATGCGATCGCGGCCCTCGGCTGGCCCTTGAGGAATATCGCGCCCGACATCCACGCCAATGACGCGAGGCTGGTAGCTTTCAAGCTTGACCAGCACATCAGCTAGGGTACCGTCGTGGATGGGCAACTCTTGGCGCTGCTGAATATCCTCTTCGGTAATGCCTACAACCAGCAGGCGATCGTCAAGTCCTTCGTCAGGTTTCCAGCGAATGAAGCGATCGTAAGCGCTTAGCTCTAGGCCCTCGATCGCACCTAAGAAACGGATTAGCACAATGCCCCCTGTAATCACCAGGCTGGTGACGATTATAGGGCTGCTAAAGGCTCTAGCCACCTGCCGTCTGAAAAATCGAAACGCCATGCTTTCCTCCTGCACCGCTACCCTGGGGCCAACTGCTGCCGAACTGCCTGAATCTCGCTCACCCAGCGGCGGCGATCGCTATTGACTAGATCTAAAATCTCCGCCAAAGACCAGTGAAAATGCAGGGCAATGTAGGCTACTTCCTCATGGAGCTGTTCAGAGGGGTAGCCTAGGACTCCCCCGACAGTGCCAGCTCCACCTCAAGCTATTGCCGCACTGCGGACACCGAGCTGGAATCTGAGCGTCACCCTGCTGATTTACCCGGTTATAAAACTCCTTCAGGTAGGCTAAGTCCTGGGTGAAGAGATTTTCGAGCTGTTCTGGCGTCACCTGGGTCAAACTGCCGAGATGCGTAATCACTTGGGAGAGCAGCACCAGGCTGAGATAGCCGGGATAATCTGTCGTCCGGCGATCGCGCTGGGCCATCAGCTCGTCGCGCCCGGTAGCCAATCGCATTTTGCCCTGCCGATGCAGGCTATCTGCGTCTAGAAGACCTCTGGGCAGCGTGAATTCAAATTCGGTCGTCAGGGGCGGGTGGGTCATAACTCTACTGGCTCAGCTTGAGGGGGGCTGCGGGGGCAGCCGGGGCCGGAGGCGATGTGTCTGGAGCAGATGCATTGCTCTCCAGCAGATCCTCTAGCTCATTGATGCGACGGTAAAATTTTTGTAAATAGTTTAGGTCGCAGGCAAACAGGCGCTCAATTACGGTCGGGGTCACTGCCTCTAACGCCCCCAGCTGAGTCATGACGCGGGCCAGAATAATCACGGTGGCATAGGCTGGATTAGACCTGACGCGGGCATCTCGCAGCGGCGTGATTTCGTCCATAGCGGTCGCCAGCCGCATTACACCCTGGCGATGTACATTGCCTTCGGCATCGAGATAGCCCTTGGGCAGCGTAAACTCAAACTCCGTCTGCATGACTATCTCCCTACTTCACCCGCTTAAACTCGTCTACCGACAGCTCCACTTCTTCAAGCTCAAACTCTTTGCTGTCAGCCTTGACATCTGAGATTTTATAGCTGACCGGCCAAGCGCCGCTAAAGCGGAAGCGAGTAGATTCTTCAGCAGCCTGATCGTAAAGGGTGAGGTCGCCATCGCGGCGCTGCTCCGACCATTTGCCCTCTTCCACAGCGGTAAACCATTCCCACATGGCTTTAGAAATAGTCATGCCGCGCTTGAGCGTAATGTTTTCGCTTTTCATGTTACCGGGCATTTTGACCCGCACCATCCGCCCGCGTGGAGTACCGTTTTTACCCCACTTTTGCGGCGTCACTTCGCACAGGTCAATAACTTCCTGCGATCGCTTAAAGCCCTGGCAGTCCATAAAATAGCCGTCAATGCGATCGTCGCTGCCATCGAGGTGAATTTCGAGATAGAAGCGCGAAGATGCAATTAGTTCGTAAGACTTGTCTTCAGGCATGGCGACACCGTTTATAGCGCTTATGAATAGAGCCGTACTCCTAATAGTCTGAGGCAGAGAGAAGCAGCAAACTTAAGTAGTCATGAACTGCAGCCTGTCGCACCCAGCCGCCAAAAACCGGAATGTTTGAAGCGTAGGCAGGGCAAAGAGCGATCGCCCCTGCCCGCCCCACTCTGTTCTAATTGTATGAGCAGCAGGACGCCTATACCGCTTACTTCACCCGGTGCAGAGAGTGATAGACAATCTCAACGGTTTCAGTGGCAAGCTCGGTGCTCCCGGCTTCAAATTTAGCCGACTTGTAGCTAGCCGGGGCTACCCCGGTCAGATCCCAGCGCACGGCTTCGTCTCCGCCCTGGTTATAGAGCACAATCGAACCCGTTTTAAGCTGGCCCTTAGCGGCAGAACCACCCCCTTTAATAGGCTCGGTGTGGAAGTCTTCGTACCACTTCATCAGGCGATCGTCTTCGACCGTATCTACATACTCAATCGTAATTTTGCCGTTTTCGATCCCCGTTACGGTTGCCTGCATAGAACTTTTGCCGCCCTTGCTGACGCCAAAGGGTTTGGTATCGCCTGCAGTTGCCAGCTTAATTTCTAAACCGCTGACTTTTTTGACTAAGAGATCTTCAAGTCCGTCAAACGAGACATAAAACTTAGAGCAGGATAAGACATTGAAATCATTGCTGTCTGGCATAACAAAGCTCCTATAAACCTCCTAATCTTGACAGCCTACCAGGCTTAGTTACTTGGTACGGTTGATCTGTTCACAGACCATTTCAAACGTTTCGGTAGCCAGGTCTTTGCTATCAGCAGCAAAGTCAGAAACCTTGTACGACTTGACCCAAGCGTTAGTAATATTCCAGCGTAAAATTTCTTCATCCCCTGCGTCATAGCCGACGATCGAGCCGTTTTTGCGGCTTTCAGACCACTTGCCATCACCGCCTTCGCTTTTTGGCATAGTGGCTTTCATCCAGTTGTACCAGTCGAGATCGCCTTCACATAAAAAGGTTTCGATGGTGAAGTTGGGGTTTTCTTCAAAGCCAGACGATGTCGATTGCCACATGGTTTTACCACTTTTAGTAGAGGCCAGTGGCTTCTCATGCCCAGCGGTTTGTCCCGTAAAGGTGACTTCGGTGATGCTCTTAATCATCTTGTCAGTGAGGCCGTCAAATTCTACATAGAATCGACTGGTTGGAATCGGTCTAAGTTCAGCCATGATTGCTGCTCCTCAGGTGTGTGGCAGATTAAGTTTAGTGACTCAGTCGCCTGGAGCACAGAGATCTTGCCCCAGGCAAATTTAGATCTATTACTGATTAGGTGCCCACTGGCTGATGCGGAAGATAACAAATTCAGCCGGACGGACGGGGCAAACGCCCACTTCCACATATAGACGGCCCATCATCATGGTTTCGTGGGTGTTGAGTTCGCCATCGCACTTGACATAAAACGCCTCTGCCGGAGAGCCGCCAAACAAAGCGCCTTCCCGCCACAGCCGCTCCAGAAAATTACTGACAGTACGCTTCAC
This sequence comes from Leptolyngbyaceae cyanobacterium RM1_1_2, assembly GCA_012032345.1. GTDB lineage: Bacteria > Cyanobacteriota > Cyanobacteriia > Phormidesmidales > Phormidesmidaceae > Sphaerothrix. The sequence goes on from JAAUQI010000035.1 coordinate 32,875, forward strand.
CCGCTCCCACAAGTCCATATCGTTGGGTTCAAACACAACCCACTGAGTACCAATTTCAATTGACTTTTCAATGTAGCTCAGCAGTCGCCGCACACTGATATAGCGCCATTGGATATTGTCAGGCTCAACCAGGGTGCGAGCGCCCCAAACCTTGATGCCCCGGTTGTAGTTAGCAAAGTTACGAATGCAGTTGACGCCGAGCGGGTTGAGCAGCTCTTGCTCACGCATATTGGTTTCGTAGGCTAAGCTAATTACCCCTCTAGGCGTTTCATTGGCTGGCGCTTTGAAAACGCCCCGGGACTGATCGGTGCGGCACCAAATGCCCATCATGTGACCGCAGGGGGGAACAGCCAGCGGACGACCGCCGTTGCGGGGATTGGCAACGTGAATCCAGGGATAGTAAAGCGCCCCAAACATAGAGCGGCGGTTAAAAGTTTTGATCCACTGAGCTGCGTACTGTGGCTTTTGTTCCTGAGGCGGAACGGCCTGATCGTTGTTTTTGCCGAGCTTGACAGGGGGGAGATCCAGTACGGCCATGCGGTAAGCGGGGCCAGGAAAAGAATTTTCACACAGGGTCAGCATCATCTCCATGACGCCGTGAACCTGCTCAATGTCGAGCAGACCTTCCTGATAAGCACGCATCAGGTCAGGACAGGCCACCATTGCCACTTCGTCAATTTCAAACAGACCCTGCAAGCCTTCGCGGTCATCACGCATCCCCTGCACGTCGCGGGGTAGGCGATCGGGTGGAGCAATGTAGGGCGGCGGTGCTACTTCGTAGTAGCCGTTGGCAGGGCGGCGAGAGAGGGGTTGGCCGTTTTGAGAAATATCAGCAACCTGAATATATTCAGATTCTTGTAGCGCCGTCTCTGCGTAGCTGCCCACCTCAGAATCAACCTCAGGATTCATAGTCAGGTGTTCGTAGCGTTCGATCTCCTGACCGCCTTGCTGCACGCTGACGGTAAAGAACTCACCCGTATCCATGGGCATTTCAGTGCCTTCCGAGGGATCTTCCGGCAGTATAGGGTGGCTCTCAGTCACCTGAATCACGATCCGGCTATCGCTGCTGGGGGGCAGGGCAGGAGCGTCATTGCCTTCCGGTAGCTGCAGGTTAAAGCTCAAAGAGAGCTTACCGCCAGGGGTTAAAACCTTGGTCGCAGTTTCTTCGGGTGACGGTGGCTGGGAGCCAGGCAGTTTGGTACCGATGCTCACCACCCAGCAGCGACCGCCGCCGTTCTGAAACCATCCCTGTACGGAAAACGGCAGGTAGGCTCCAAATTCAGTGAAGCCGTCGGAGCTGGGCTTAGAAAAATACTCTAAATACTGGCTCCAGTTAGTCACCATCATGGGCTTGAAGAGTTCGGCATCGCCGCGCACGTCTTCAGTAAAGCCAATAAATCCGGCTACGCTCATGCTGATGCCTTCAATCGGGCGACTGCCGCGATCGACCTCTTCGACGTATACCCCAGGGGCAAAATAATCTAATGCCATGCTGTACTGTCCTCCTGACCTAGTGAGCTAAATGTGTGTAGACCCTTGCAAATAGAGTTTAGGAAACCAGAGCTAAAGGCTCTGGGAACGAACTATCTGAGCTGAGAACTGCTCCTGCGATCGCCTGTGATGGACTCTGTGAAATCAGTGAGTACCGACCCAGAGGGACAGTAACGGTCAGATGAACAGCCGGACGCAAGGGTACACCGAGGGCTGTCCACAACGCAATGGCCTCTCGAACGCTCTTAGTGGATACCTGAACCTTCATCAAATCTCGCCCTCTGAGCTGGGGGGCTAAAGCCTCCTCTGGTAGACACGGGCAGTCTAAAAGCAGCAGTAAAATCTCTGAAAGCAACCGCTGCTCTCCTAACGCCGTGAAGTCTGAAACGCTAATCAGAAAAAGCAGCTCCAGCCATCGATAACCCCTCTCCTGAGTCTCTGCTAATCCAGACTCAGGAGCTTCACCGTGCCCTGGCTGGACATGATAGCAATAGAGGTTTACAGCAGGGCAAGCTTCATTAGCTTGGGGATGGTTGAAGTAGATTTGTTCCTTGCCAATGAGGGAAGTTCGGCTGGTGAGAACCTCCGCAAGTGTCTGGGCGACAGCCGGAATCATAGGGCGTTAGGGCGTCGAAACACATCCTAACCTTAGGCAGCGGCCCAGATTTTGGTCATTAGACTTTGGTCGAAATTTCAGGGGTGGTCGAAAAATCTCGAAATCTTCCCGATTCTACTGCTTCTTTATATGAAGTCCCTTTGAAGAGCTACAAAGTCTGAATAGAATAGGGACATCTTAATAAGCTGCATCTATCCCTTGACTGAATGTTGTGTTTTTGGGTTTCTTTAATTTTTGTTGATCAAGGACTGAGGCAGAGCCTTCCAGGGAATTGCTCTTTTCACGAGAAGTTTTTTGACCTCTAAAAGAAATATCTTTGCTTCTACTGCGTACTTAAGCCACTCAATCAGCGACTTGAAGCTATTTAACAGGAGCTTTTTTGCTAAATAATTTCTGCTACCCAGAAAGTCTCGTGAGATTGTTTATATTTTTAATAACTCGTAATAGTGATGCGGACTGAGATTAAAAATGGTTTGCCTATAGCGTCGGCGGTGATCTGGCAGGAGGCTGAACAGATTGCCTTAGAGGCTTATCAGCAGTTTGTTGACCAGCTAGCTGAGCAGTTATCTGCGGTGGCTGTTTGGTGTGTGTGTCGTGCCGGGTCTACCCCTGCCTGTGCGTCTGTCGTTCGCTATCGTCAGGGGGAATGCTGCTTTGACGCGACGACCTTAAAATATTTAGAATCAGAAGCCTGGCTGCCTCCTCGGCCTGAGGCGTTTCAGGTTTGTCAGCTCGATTTGATCTCTGAATTAACGACTTATCTCTGTGTGTACTGTGAATATCATCCGCGTCCTGCGTATCTGCTGGTTTGGTCAGAGCAGCCACTGACTCCACTTCAGCAGTTTTGTATGCAGCAGCAGGCGCATCTGATTGCGGTACTTTTGCAGTCATGCCAGGCGACTGTACAGTCCAGTCAGCTCCAGCTCTTGCAAGAGGTGATTCAGCGGATTGAGCATCAGTTACGTAATCCCTTGGCACTGGTGGGTATTTATACTGATTTACTGGGTCAGAGTTTGACCTGTGGTGAGCAGAGGCAGCAGGTGCAGGAGATTCGGGAGACAGTTGCTGACATTGCCAATAGTCTGAAGCAAATTCGGCAGTATAGCCGCACTGCCCGGATGAGGCTACAGGTGCAAGATATCCGGCAGCTATTAGAAGAAAGCCTGAGCGGCCTAAAACCCTGGATTGCCGGAAAGCAGCTAGAAGTGGCATACCCGGATGTGGCCCTAGCGGTAGAAATGGATACCTGGCAGATGAAGCAGGTTTTTCATAATTTGCTGAACAATGCTATTTACTTCAGTCCGCCCGGAGGCACGGTTACCTGTCGCTGGGACGACTTCCAGCGCGAGATTTTGATTGAGATTTGTGATCAAGGTACGGGATTGTCTGACTTTGATTTGAAAGAGATATTTAAGCCTTTTTATTCTCGTCGTAGTGGCGGCACCGGGCTGGGGCTGGCGATCGCCCAGCAGATTATCCACCAGCATCAGGGCCGGATCTGGGCTGATAACTTACCGCAGGGTGGAGCCCAATTTTGCATTAGCCTACCGCGATCGCAGTAGTGTTTTCTTCGCAGGTCGATTCACTCAGAACAGGGAGACCATTGGGGATGATGACAGTAGAGTGCTTACCAAAATCAGCTATTCAGTCTATTTCTGTTTTGCTGGTGGACGACAACCATCAGTTTCGCCGGGGGTTAGAAACCCTGCTGGGCTTCTACCACACGACAGGCTCTCTGTCCTGCCGTGTGGTCGGTCATGCAGCCTCGGTAGAGCAGGGCCTACAGCTCATGCAGGAACAGCAGCCGCAGCTCATTTTGCTGGATATGGAACTGGCCCAACATGACGGTGTGACCTTTTTGATTAAGCAGCGCCAGCTCCGACAGCCAAGCCGGGTTTTGGTGCTCTCGGCCCACCAGGAGGATGAGTGGGTATTTCGGGCCATGCAGGCGGGGGCCTGTGGCTATGTCTTTAAAGATCGTCTGGCCCATCAGCTCTCAGAGGCGATCGCCACGGTAATGCAGGATCAGATCTATCTCTCGGCTGAGGTAGCTACTCGCTTCTTTCGCCTATTTCACTTCTATAGCGGTCGGACGCTGTTGGCAAATGTCAAAGTGCATCTGACTGAACGCGAACAAGAGGTACTACACTGGCTGGTGCAGGGAGATTCTAACGACGCGATCGCAAAACGCCTGCACATCACCGTAGCCACGGTCAAAGCGCACCTGACGGGCATTTTTGAAAAGCTAGAGGTAAGCAGCCGCACCCAGGCAATTGTCAAAGCGCTAAAAATGGGGCTGGTCGCGGCCTGAGCCAAAACTATGAGCAACTATCTCGCCATTGCTACGGTGACCGCCACTCTCCAGAGAACCCTGCAAGCCGCAGTGCAGCTTGACGTTGAGGGTTCGCGGGTAACCACAGTACGACCTAGCGATATTGGCAACGGCACGCCTGAAACGGGCGTCAACGTTTTTTTGTACCAGATTATTACCAATCCAGCGCTGAATAATATTGACGCCACGCCGTTTCGCAGCCGTGGCAACCCGGTGAAGCGGCAGGCAGCACTGGATTTGTACTACATGCTGAGCTTTTATGGCAACGATACCGAGCTAGCGCCGCAGCGGCTCTTAGGCAGCGTTGTCAGCACGCTGAACGACTACCGCATGATTCCGGCGGCAATGATTCGAGACGCCTGTGAAGATTCGACGCTGAGTTTTTTGCAAGATTCTCGCTTAGCCGATCAGATTCAGCAGCTTACCGTGATGCCGCTAGATCTCAACCTGGAAGATCTTTCCAAAAGCTGGACGGTTTTCTTTCAGACACCCTATGTGCTGTCTGTGGCCTACAAGGTCATGGTAGTGCTGATTGAGGGTGAAAAAACCTCACGGCGGGCGCTGCCGGTGCGCGATCGCCGTACAGGTAACCTATCCCCCTACTTTAACTACCCCGTAGTCGATCAGGTGCTGGCAGCCAGCGGACGCTACGACCCAATTTTGCTCAACAGCAATCTAACCCTGCACGGTAAAAATCTCAAAGGAGACTACGCCACTTTTGTGCGACTCTGCGGTATCAATGTCACCCCGACTGAGGTGACGCCCACCGAAATTCACCTGTCTTTAGCAAATGTCTCTTCCTCGGTAATTCGGGCTGGAGTTCAGAGCCTACAGGTCTTTCATCCTCCCGCCACTACCAGCAACCAAAGCTCAGGGCGCGGCGTCGAATCAAACGCGGCCCCCTTTGTGTTGCGTCCGGTAGTAACGCGGCTTGAGGCTGAGGTGACCGTAGACAGCAGCGACGATCCGCGCTCGGGGCTAATACGGGCAGAAGTCGATTTGCTCGTCGGGGTGCGGCAGCGGGTAGTGATTTTTCTCAACCAGTGGTCTACGACGACTCCCCGAGACTATTCTTTTGAGGCCGATCCCAGAAACCACGAAACTCAAGCGATCGCGGTTGCCTTTAAAGATGTAGAACCCGGGGAGTACCTCGTGCGCTTGCAAATTGACGGCGCTGAAAGTCAGCTTGAAGTTGATGACACGCCCGGTAGTCCCACCGAGAACTGGTTTGTCGGCCCTAGAATTACTGTTCACTGAGGAGAATTCCATGTCACAAGACGATCCCATCAAACAGCGACTCAACCTAGAAATTGAAGGCATGAGCGTCAACCAGCTCACCGAGCTAGGCAATCAGGCCATCCAGATGGGGCTAATCGCCGGACATGGCTACCGCCGAGGTCAGTACGAAATTTTGCGCCAGGGCAAAGTCGTGCTGCTGCCCCCCCAGGAAGCTCTGATTTATCTACAGGATCTAGTTCGCAGCATTTCAGAATAGGCGGTCGTTGCCAGTTCGAGCACAGGACAGGCCCTAGCCAGACTGACGAACATCGTCCCAAAGCGATGCGATCGCTTGTGCGCTCTCAGTCGGTAGCGGCTGCAAAAACTCACTTTTTGCAAACACGTCTGCACCGGGAACCAAGAGTGGGCGATCGCGCAGAAGCACTGGCAGCGTGGCGGTACTCTCGTCAGCAAAACGAGGAGACGCTCCGCCGCCAGAGAGAGAGATCTGGAGGGCAATCTCTGGCCGCCAGCAAAAATCTAGCCACTGCTGAGCCAGATCGAGTAACGGTGCGGGGGTAGACTGGGCCGCATCGGCACTGGGCCGCACCCATAGGTCAGCCGTTAGCAGCGTTCCTGATTTCGGAATCACAGCTTGAAGCTGATGATACTGCTGCATTACGGGCAAGATGTCGGTTGACCACCCCACAGCTAACCAGGTATCGCTGCTGACCAACGCCTGCAGTGCGTGGTCTGAGCTATAAAATTTGACCTGACGATGAAGTGACTGCAACTGTTCTGCCAGTTTCGGCAGCAGCGGCATTAGGCTGGTTGAGCTGCTGGATTGCTCCAGCTGCTTGAGGATCAGCCCCAGCACAATCCGGGGATGGTCGGGTAAAGAAATTTTGCCCCTCAGCTCTGGCCGCCATAAATCTTGCCAGGTCTGAGGCTGCCAGCCCAAAGACTCAAAAGGGCGATCGCGGTAGACCATCATCAGGGTGCCCCAGCGATAGGGCACCCCCCAAATTTCTCCCCCAGCCGCAGGGATTCCCTGGCGATCGCGCTTAACTAAATTAATCCAGCGAGACGAGACTGGCCAGTTCTTTGGCTGAGCTGAGGGAAAAGGCTGAATTAAATTTTGCTCAATAGCACTTGCTAACCAGTAATCTCCTAAAGAAACTAAGTCAGCAGCTCCTGTCGGGACTACCGTTCGCCTCAGAGGATTTCTAATTCGCCAGCGGGTAGACTTAACCGGGGCTTGCCCCCATTTCTGTAACTGGGCGTAGATATCGCTGAGCTGATCCTGACTGCTAAATTCACAATCTTGCAAAGAGGTCAGTTCTTTGCGAAAAATTCGTAACAGCTGCGGTGGAAAGGCATTGGCTAGCAGCAAAACCTGCAGCGCATCTGTTGCCAGACCTGGCTGAGCGCAGGCAGATAATAGAGTATGGGCGGATAGAGCAGCCGTTGCAGCAAGCAGCGATCGTCTTTTCATACCTCCTATTCTAAAGCTGAAGCCGTCTTTATTGAAATCTCCCCTGACCCATATCGAATCTACGTCAAGCTCAGCCTACAGCTGAGCGCAAAGTGGCTATTTTTTGAGACAGTGAGCCTATACAAAACCGGGATCAACAAATAAAAGTCAGATCAAACTCTGACGAAGCTCAAACGGAGTCTTTTGCTTTTGAACTGACTGCTCAAAAATTCTTTTCTTTTTGAAAATTTTCAATCAGTCCCTCAAATCTGTATCCGCCAAACCTCAACCCTGCCTCAAAGCGATCGCTCAACCGTCAGCGCTAATCTAGACAGACTCAATAGGCAAACAAAGCTGGTTATCAGCTTAGACAGAGACATAGTACCTTCTCCAAGCATAATCCCATAGACAAATAAGCGTTATTACTTAGCTTGTCGGCCTGACCCTCAGGCTCACTCAAGACAAAAAGTAGCTTGTAAGTCTTTTCACTCAGCTAAACCAAAGTTTGGGGCAGTCGTTGCGCCATCTTATGAATTTTCCTCCACTCAACATCAATAAACATTAAATAATCTTGTGGGAATCTCACTGATTTGGACAAACTCCCTAGGATGGAGTTGGAAATAAGTATTTTGTTTGGGACTAAAGAATTTATGGATTTGCTACAGGAGCAAGTGGTCGTTTTAACTGATAAGGTGGATGCTCTGCATCGCATGATTGACCAGATAAATTCGCGTATTGCTGAAGTCTTAACGGGCCAGCAGGCTTATTCTTCTCAGTGTGAGCGCAACACTCAATTTGGTATCGATCCATCTGTCTCTGCTTACTCAGGTGCCATTGTCGGTTCTCACAATGTCAAGCACAAAGATATTCTGATCGACAACGCCTACATGAATCCGGAAAGACCCGGATCTGATAAAGAAATTACGCCAGAAGTTCAGATTCAACGTCTAACCGCTCAGCTTACGGCTGCTTACAACCGGATTGCTGCCCTTGAGGAGCAGCTACTAGCTACCCGTACCCATCACTGAATCCTCTATTGGCTTTGCTCTAGGCAGCTAGTAGTCAGTCAAGGTTGAAATGAGGGGTAAAGCCGTTTGAGTTTAACCCGTGCATCTTCAGTGGTAAATCGCCAGTCTATGGTTCGCAGTTGAGTATTTCTGTGCTGCTCCCACGCCAGTGTTTCTCGTTGCAATGCCACTTGGTCTGGAATGCGGCGTTCCAAACATTGACGTGCTAAAACACTGAGTTCAGTTTCAGCCATATTCAACCAACTGCCGTGAACAGGAGTGTAGTGAAATTCCAATTTATCGAGAATCCGCTTGGCTTCTTGGGGTGGGAAAGTGGCATACAATGCCGAAGGGTCATGAGTGTTGAGTTGGTCTTGCACAACGGTCACCCACTCTGCTTGCGGGTAACGCACATCAACCAGGTATTTCATTTGCTGAGCGTAATCCTGCTTGGTGCGGCGCTCTGTGACTTCCACATGTCTCCAACCTGCTAAGGGTTCAACGAACATAAATAGATTGCTGACTCCATTGCGCTCATATTCGCAGTCGTATCGAAGGGGTTGACCCGGTTCAATGGGCAGCGGCACTTTGGTTTCCTTGACTAACTGTTTGCTGGTTTCATCAAAACAGACCACGGGATAGAGTGGGTCGTAGGGGCGGATGTAGACACTCAAGACATCTTCCATGTAGTAGACAAACGTCGCATTCGCCTTCGGGGGAATCACCCAGCACTCTTTCAACCACGGCTTGAGGTCGTTTTTTTCAGCGTTTGGCGCACCGTTTCATGCGACACACGCTCGACCACCTCTAATTCCACCATCCTCTCGGCTAACAAGCGCAGACTCCAGCGGGCATGTCCTGCGGGAGGCTCACTACACGTCATTGCTATCAAATGAGCTTCTTGCTCTCCATCAAGGCGACGCGGTTTGCGTTGTTGCTGCACCTGCCGACTTAAAGCACCAGCTAAGCTTGTTTCAACAAACCGTTGCCGCACCCGTTCAATCGTCGCCACACTGATGTCAAGCGCTTGGCTAATTGCCTCATCCGTCCAACCTCCATCTTCTTGATTGGTATCGGCTTTGAGCAAAATCCGCGCATGGTTCATTCTGTAAGCAGCAACTTTGCCAGTTGTAGTCAGTTGCTCCAACTCTTCTCGTTCTTCAGCCGTTAGAGATACGATGTACTTCTTTCTCACCATGATGATCTGCCTTATGGGGAATAGCTCTTATTATCATCCTTCTTACCCCCTCAAATCGAAGCTGACAATCTACTAGTTTTCAAGGATACGTCTAGTTGCTGGCTAGTGACTGACAAAACTCTTGAAACCCCATTCTGCCGTAGGTTGGATAAAGCTTTGGCGCAACCCAACACAAGTCTTAACGCTTTTGGGTTTCACTTCGTTTCACAAAACCTACTACGTGAGGAACTTTTATCAGTCAATCAGGGTCGCTGGTCTCTTTGATGCCAACAGCAATTAGATTTTTACCACGCACAGCTTCGGTATCTAGATGGAGGGTATTTTTGAGAAATATCTGAAACGCATTCCATAAAATTTGGTCGTACCAGAGATGCCGCCAGCGATTGGTATGTTCTGAAAATTCTCCATGTACCGTTTCTACCTTGAAGCCACCAACCTGGAATACCTGAGCCAAACTGCTCTTAGTAAATCCAGTTTCGTGAGTAAAATCTCCAAATTGGGTTTTGATATTGAACGGATTGCTTAGGTTTGGAACCCGAACAATCAGTTTCCCGCTGGGATTAAGACATTGATAAATCTGCTTTAGTGTTTCAAGAATTTCTGTTTTGCTCAAATGCTCTAAAACGTCACTCATCACTACACAGTCAAAGCTATCTTCGTGCTCATCAAAGTAGCTGAAAACGTCGGAGCAAATGACATCTTTAAATCCTTTTTGATGACAGATTTCTACCTGCTCGGGAGAAATATCAATTGCGGTAACTTGGTGATAACCTTGTTGCTGGCAGCAAAGTAAAAACGAGCCATCACCACAGCCAACTTCCAGAATACGAATATCTTTACCAGCTGGTAGATGAGGTACAAAGTATCGAGCATACTGCTGGGCACGGTACTGAGAGAGTTTGTCGGTCAGACCTGCTGGAGGCGCGTAGTGGGTGGTTGCGTATTTTTCGTACAGGCTTGAGCGATAAGCAGACTGAGGCAATTCAGGCAATTTAGGCAATTCAGACAATTCAGACATCTTCCAACCCCAAAAGAATAAACTGCTTGCCGTATCTTGGCCTAAGTGCGCTGCTAAGCGACAGCTTTGTACGAATTGTTTAGCATTTATGGTTCTCAATCCCCGTAGTGAGCATGATCTGCGATGCGAAATACTGCTTGCGATCGCCCCGTCAGCGATTCTCGCATTGCTAAACTATATTTGAGTTCTAACTTGCGGGGCTGGCTAATGAAAATCATGAGAAGAGCAATTCTTGCTTGCCAATGGGTACCTTTAAGGCCATTGGCCTTGTGCTGGCCCGTAACGGCTGCTTTGCTGTGGGCTAGCTGTTCTGTAGGCTATTTGGAGTCATCTTCGACCTCATCAGCCTCAGCACCTGCAGAGGTATCAAGTGCTGCAATTGCTGAAGGATTGGCCGCAGAGGCCGAGGTTACAGATATGGCGCAAATAATTTATCAGCAGGTGAATGAATTTCGGCGATCGCAAGGATTAGAGCCATTAGCACTAGAGTCAGTGATTTCGGTACAGGCTAACCAGCATAGCGAAACAATGGCTCAAAGTAGCAGCCTCAGCCATGATGGTTTTGAGCAAAGGATTAATACCATTCGCCAATCACTACCGCTCCGGTCGGCGGCAGAAAACGTGGCTTTTAATTCTGGCTTTAACAATCCGGCTGAACAGGCAGTAGAAGGCTGGAAGAATAGCCCCGGCCACCGTCAAAACATGCTCGGAAACTTTAGCAAGACGGGGATAGGCATTTCTCAAAATGAGCAGGGAGAATACTATTTCACCCAGATTTTTGGTCAGCCGTAGCTGCTGTATTTTTGTTTTTAGGTATTGATCAAAGAGTAGCCCTTATGGACGAAAATCCCAGTATTCTTTCTCATGTCTCTGTGGGCACGAACCAGTTTGAACAGGCGATCGCTTTTACGATCAGGTGCTAACTTCCCTAGGCTATCAGCGAGTAATGGAGCATCCGGGAGCGGTTGCCTACGGCAAGCAGTATCCAGAATTTTGGGTGCAGATACCGCTTGACGGGCTGCCCGCTAATGTCGGTAATGGGACTCATATAGGGTTTATTGCTCCCTCAAAAGCAGCCGTTCAAGCATTCTACGAAGCTGCCCTAGCTGCAGGTGGCGCAGATGAGGGAGCGCCGGGGCCGCGCCCTGATTATGGCGACCCCTACTATGGCTGTTTTGTCCGCGATCGCGACGGCCATAAAATTGAAGCCGCTTACTGGGAGATGGCTGATGAGCTGTCTAGCTAAAGATGGCTCGTTGCGATCGCCCTTAGCGGCGACGAGTCGAAAAACCTTCTGGCAGCAGAGCGCCCTCTAGTCTGGCGTCCTTGAGCTTGGCATCACGGAGGTTGGCACCTCGCAAATCAGCCCCCCGCAGATCAGCGTCTTTAAAGTCGGCCTGACTGAGATTAGCGTTACGCAGGTCAGCCTCCTTAAATTTGGCCTTTCTCAAATTGGCACTGCGCAGATCGGCCTCTCTTAAATCTGCTTTCTTAAACTTAGCGTCGCTGAAGTTAGCACCTGCTAGCTGAGCGCAGCTAATATCGGCAGAGTCAAACTTAGCCTTTTCGCCGTAGACATTTTGCAAATTGGCCCGATGTAGAACAGAGCGCTTGAAGTCAGCCTTGGTTAAATTCGCCCCGTAAAAATTGGCATAGCTGAGGTCGCTGCGGCCAAATTTGGCTTTTTCTAAATTTTGGCGCGTAAAGCTAGCGTTGCGCAGACTGCTGTGGCTGTAATCCTCTCCATGAGGCGTGCGATCGTAACGGTTATTGCTAGTCTCGGCGAGGGAACCTAGATATTGCTCTAGGGCACAGCTAATCGGCTGCTGGTCAATGACGACAACCGTCCCTGGTGTCTGATGAACCAAAATGAGCTGCCGTACTTCGTAGGCTGTCTGGACTGAATAAAACTCAGATGTGGTGACGCGAGCAATTTCGCTGTAGCTATAGGTTTCGCGCTATTCTAATACTGAATCCTCTTTGGCTACCCCCGATTAGGCTGGGCAAACACCGTTTGCCCCTAGGCAAGTCACCTATCTTTGAATCGGGGTTATACGATTCGGATTTGGTATAAGCGCTGATCTCGGCGGTTTTGCGAGTCGTAGCGAACCTGAGACACAAACTCTAGGTTGAGATCTGCAACGTTGAAGCTACCAAACTCCTGTCGCAGGCTGGTGATAGAAACTACTTCGGCAGGCAGCACCAGTTGACCAGCCTGATTCGTAATCAGACGCGCTCCCCGATTGCTATAGAGTAGCCGCCGCTCGCCTCGATAGTGAGCATAAATCTGATAGACCGCGTTGGCATAAGAAGTCGTCGGCTTCTCAAACACCTCGAACTGTAATACAAAAGCTTCAAGGTCTTGGTCGTCTTCATCCACAAGCTGTACGGTACGCAACACTGCGTCTCAACCCTGCTGGCTGTCCTCTGTGTCTTCTACTTCAGCGTCTTCTGTAGCCTGGGTAAAATCTTGGGCATAAGAGGGCAGGGGCAGTCCCCCAAAGCTGAGGGTGGCTGCCAGCAGGAGGGTAGGTAGTCGCCGCCAGTGGGCGATCGCACTGACAGACCTGGCAGACCGAATTAAATTATACTGAGATTTCATATTCGCTTGCTCCACATAGATCCGTAGCTTGGCCAACCCAGCCTCAAAAACAGCAGGATTAGCTAACCTGACCAGCCAGTCCACAGACGGGTTCCTACGAATCAGGGGTCAGTGTGGAGGAAGCTAAATTGACATACTCGCCGTTGACAAGTCATTTATCTATCGGCCAGAACCTCAGATGTGATCTCAACCTGTTCGGAGCTAAAGCCTGCCTTGATCAAATGAGCCAGGAAAGCGCGATCGCGGTAGCGACCGTCTAGGGCGATCGCTTGCTGATAGGCTTGTTGGGCTGCTGAGGTCGCCTGCTGACTCCAGTAGGCGATCGCCAGGGCTACCCAGGGATGGGGATTGCTCGGCTCTAGCTCAGTGGCTTTGAGGGCGTTTTGAATTGCAGCGTCGTAGTCTTGCAGCCGCTGATAGGCTAGGCTCAGATTATAGTAGGCAATTTCGTTGTCTGGCTGAAGCTCAGCGGCGCGGGTGTGGGCTTTTACCGCAGCTTGCAGATCGCCACTGACTAGATAAACAATGCCCAAGGCGTTTAGCGCGGGGACGGTGTCGGCATCTTGCTGTAGCGCCTGCTGCAGGGTTTGAGCGGCGGCATTTTCCTGTCCGGCGAGGTGTTCTGTCCAGCCCAGCACCACGTAGCCGTTGGAGTTGTAGGGGTCAAGCGCTACGGAGGTCTTCAGGGCTGCGATCGCCCGTTCAAAGTTTTGGCGTCCTCTGTACTCTAGACCTCGCTGCCGATAAAAATCGGCGGCTGCGGCGTCAATTAAAAAAGGCGGATAGGCTAGCGGTGCCCGACTTAGCGCTGCCGCAATACTGGAGCTAAACGGTGTGGCTGCCGTTGGCCTACAGCTTCCAGCCAGACAGCCTATCAGCCATAGCCCTAAAACTTCAGTCACCAATGTGGGCTTTCTCAAAATCAAAGTAACCTAGCTTTAGAGGAGACATTGAGCTGCGATCGCAAAGCCGAGTACTACCGTCTCACCGCTGAGGGTGGCTGCCGCTGGATATACCGATACCTTAGTTCAGCTAAAAAGAAAGCTTCATTAAGCTGTAAGAAACCTTTTCGGCCAGCTAAAATCCTCCATCTGGCGGAATCTATTGAACTCTATGCCTTCCGCGCCTGAACCACCTGTAAACTTCCTCCGGCGTAGAGTTTGGGCTGAGGAACTTGAAAGCCCGCCTGCCGCAGGCGCTCTGGCAAATCAGTTTGAATCAGCTGCCAGGCGGTTTCGGTTTCAAACAGCCAAAGGAAAGCGGCTAGCCCCGGCCACAGCAGCGGGTTAGTTGGGCGGTGAAAGTCTACCATTGTGAACACACCGCCCGATTTCAGGACTCGATAGACTTCCTGGAAGATTTGCTGTCGCTGGTCAGGCTTCATCTCATGCATCGCCACGCTGGTGTGTACCAGATCAAAGCGACCATCAGTAAACGGCATCTCTTCGGCCCAGGCCAGCACATAGTCGGCTTGGGGGACATTATGCTTAGCACGCTCTAGCGATCGCGGTGACGCATCTAGCCCGGTGACATGGTCAGAGAACTCTACCAAAAACTGGGTGGTTTGTCCGCTACCGCAGCAGAGGTCAAGCACCTGGCTTTCAGGGGAGACGGCTAGCTCTTGCAAGGTCAGATGTCTGAAGCGTCTTTCTCCGCCAACGCTCAGGGCCGCAGCGCGAGAAATGCTGTCATAGAGCCACTGATAGCGATAGCTTAACGGTCTTAAAAAAGTTGCCATTTTGAGTTCTTATACTAAATCACGCCCCTGCACGCTAGCTAACTCTGCTGCTGTCAAGCTGCCACTGCCGCTAAAATACCCGGCAGCTTTTTTGGCTTCAATTTCAACCTTAGCGTCAGCCGGAACCAGCTCATCTGGAATGGGCACCCGCTCAATAATCTCAATGCCGGAGCGAGTAATAGCGTTATATTTGGTATCGCTCATAGAAACAAAGCGATCGATGCGGGTGATGCCGAGCCAGTGCAGCACGTCAGGCATGAGTTCTTGAAAACGGACATCTTGCACCCCGGCCACACATTCGGTGCGGGTAAAATAGGCATCGGCGCGATCGCCGCCTGCCTGTCGCTTACGAGCGTTGTAAACCAAAAATTTAGTGACTTCACCCAAAGCCCGACCCTCTTTACGAAAGTAGACAATGATTCCCGCACCGCTGGCCTGAGCTGTTTGAATGCAAGCTTCGATGCCGTGGACGAGATAAGGACGACAGGTACAAATATCAGAGCCAAAAACATCGGAGCCGTTGCATTCATCATGAACCCGCACCGCCAGCGGACGATTGGGATCAGTAATCGCGCTGAGATCCCCCAGCACATAGACTGTAATTCCCCCAATCGGCGGCAAAAAGACCTGAAGGTCGGGCCGCGTCACCAGTTCAGGAAACATGCCGCCCGTTTGCTCAAACAGGGCATAGCGCAGATCGTCTTCGGCAATGCCTAACCGCTTGGCCACCCCCGGCAAATACCAAACCGGCTCGATCGCAGCTTTAGTCACGACTAGGTCTCCCCCCGGCTTCATAATTTTGCCGTCTTCAGCAATTCGGCCTTTTTGCACCGCTTCTTGCAGTTCGGGGAGCTGAATATGGGCCTGAGTAACTGCAATGGTAGGACGAATGTCGTAACCTTGCTGAATGAAATCCTGGTATATCTCTCCAACTAGAGCGCCGAAAGGATCGAGAGATACGATTTGTCGGGATCGGCCCAGCTCAGGTACGGCCCCACAGGTGCAACTGGGGCCGTATCGGTAAAATCTGGTCGATGATCAGCCTGCAAAGAGCCGCTGGCAACTGCGAGCGCCCGGTAGATAGCATAGGCTCCAGAATGAGTGCCAATCACGTTGCGATGCTCGGGGTCACTCAGGCTGGCGACAATTGGCCCCCGACTGAGCGGATCAGCAGATCCCCAGGCAATCGGCAATGCCTGAGAACCCAGGCGGCTAGGGTGAGAGGTCAAAATAATGTGGCGCGATCGCCCACTTCCCTGACGTCTAGCTGAACCTACTCCGTTAGCTGTATGCTCCGTCATAGATGCCCTCATTAAGTCATAACGGCTGCAAAATAAGATCTTAGGCAATTCTGGTACGGTTTGTTGTCTTTCCGAAAGCAAATTAGGCGTGCTTCTATCAGAATCGCGCTTTCAAGCAGGTCTCTGGCTTTGGTAGGCAGCGTTTGATGGCCTTAGTAGAGGTGGATTTTTAGTATTTTGAACACAATCAATCTCTAAATCCGTACTATGATTGCTGGCGAAATGGCTTCCTCGCTACAAAACATGACATGAACCCAAACTCTACCCCCCCAGAGACGCTTCCGCCTAGGCAAACAGACCCAGGGCGATCGCCCGATATTTTCAGTTTGAAGTGCTACAAACCAGCTTCAAAACTGAGACACTGGCTGGAACCATCACCTTCATTACAATGGCCTACATTTTGGTGGTCAACCCCGGTATTCTCTCTAGCGCTATCTTCCTAAACGAAAGCGGTGATTTGTTTCCACAACTGGTGGTAGCAACGGCGCTCTCAAGTGCGATCGCTACGCTGATTATGGGTTTAATTGCCAACTATCCCATTGCCTTAGCTCCAGGAATGGGACTGAACGCATTTTTTGCCTTTTCAGTGGTGCTAGGTTTGGGCATTGACTGGCGCGTAGCCCTAGCGGCAGTGCTAGTAGAAGGCATTATCTTTATTGCTTTAACCCTGTCGAACCTTCGCAGCGCGATCATTACCGCCATTCCTGAATGCCTCAAACGGGCCACTGCTGTCGGTATTGGCTTTTTTATTGCCTACATTGCTGTAGCAGGCGATCCGGCCACCGGGGGCGCAGGCATTATTGTGGCTAATGAAGCGACAAAGACGGCCCTGGGCAGTCTAGCTCAGCCTGAAACGCTGATGGCAATTGTTGGCGTTTTAATCAGCTCAGCTTTCGTTGCCCGTCGCATTAAGGGGGCGCTGCTGTGGGGAATTTTGGCCACAGCGCTGGTGGGCTGGATTTTAGGCGTCAGCCCTTGGCCTAATGGCATTGTAGATGTTCCAGTTTGGCCTGGTGACCTGATTGGGCAAGCCGTTGTCGGCTTAGGGCAGGTTGGCCCCGACTGGGGCAATTTCCTTGCTGTTTTGTTTGTCTTTCTGTTTGTAGATTTGTTTGACACCATTGGTACTCTTTCCGGTGTCGGCATCCAGGCAGGTTTTATCAATGAGCGGGGCGAACTTCCTAGAGCTAATCAGGCGCTCTTAGCCGATGCTATCGGCACGACTGCGGGCGCATTTTTAGGAACTTCAACAGTCACAAGCTATATCGAATCTGCGGCTGGCGTTTCTGAAGGCGGACGCTCTGGATTTACTGCTGTGGTGGTGGCAGCTTTGTTTTTACTGTCGATCTTTTTCATCCCGTTGCTGTCAGCAATTCCGGCCTATGCTACGGCAGCGGCTTTGGTGATTGTTGGGGTTTTGATGGCTGGTAATGTCACAGGAATCAACTGGAGCGATCCGGCAGAGTCAATTCCCTGTTTTCTGACTATTTTGTTGATGCCGCTAACCTTCTCGATCGCAGAAGGTCTTGCTGTCGGTTTTATCACCTATCCGCTGATTAAAGCTTTTCAAGGCAAGGCTGGTGAAATAGGCGTCGCCATCTGGATTTTAGCGGCAGTTTTTATCCTGCGGTTTGTGCTGATGGGACTAGGCATTGCTTGATACAATTTGAAATAAAGATAAAGACTGAATGCTCTAATGAAATTGAATTTGAACAAGCTTTAGAGAAAGTCTTGTCTTCTGAACAGGTTAGAACGGTAATAGCGAGTTTACTTTCTCAAATTCATGCAGATTTTCCAGAGTCACAGTCTGAGGCTTCATAGGTTTAGTATACTCAAGTCTAGTTGCTAACAAAACTGGTAATTAGTCGCTGCAACAAAGCTGACCTATTGCGAATGGAGCAAATGTTTGTAGCATAAGGGGCATGACGATTCAACCGCATCGAGAACCCAACCTCTCGGAAATCGACCCTGAAGAGCAGGGGGCGAGGTATTGGTTTGAGCGCTACTGCGAGCAACGCGCTGAGAGCGAGCAACTGAAGCAGCGGGTTAAAGAGCTAGAGGAACAGTTGGAGAGCCTCAACGAGAAACTGAGAAAGCTGAGCGA
>JAAUQI010000097.1 GCA_012032345.1 Leptolyngbyaceae cyanobacterium RM1_1_2
TTTGGAGCCAATTTGACCCAATGCAGATGCTGCACTCCGACGAACCTCCCAAGAGCTATCTTCTTTGAGTACCTTAGATAATGCTGGAATCGCTTCCTCAGCCTTCGAGTTTCCCAAGGTATCTGCCACACTTCTACGAACTTTTTCGTCAGGATTTTCTAATTTTTTTATTTCTTTAGTGATTCCCTCGGCGACCAACCTTCTAGATGTATCTACTGTACTCTTAAAAACATGATGATCAGACTCTTCTAGAAGTCCTAAAATAGCAGACCCAATCTCCTCTAATTTTTCTTTTGCTATATGTAGAGAATCACTTTCATTGTTTTTCAAGAAACGTAAAAATTCAGAAAAATTTGGCTCTAAATCAGGATTTCTAAAAACAACACTTCTATATGTGTCGAGATCTTTGTTTTTGAGTTCTCTGATTGCTTTCAAGGCATTATCTGATCCCAATTTTATTAAGGCAAATGCTGCTCTTTTACGCATATCATGATAATGATTTTTATCTTGGAGTACCTTACGCAGCTCATTCAATACAAAATCTGATCGCGTCTCTCCCAAAAGCTGAACCTTCAACCAATCCGGTACTTCTAAATCTTCCAGAAACTTGATGGTTTGCACATGAAACCCTGCCTTCACCTCTCCCGCCAGCCTCGCCCCCAATATCAGATCCACATCATCTATTGCCAGCTTCACCACCCGCAACGCCTGCGCTTCCTCATCTACCAGCGCCAGCATCAACGCTATTGGCTCCGTCCACTTCAGGTAGTTGAGATAATCTCGTTTCAGTTGATCATCAGTTAGATTTGGCAATCGCCGCAGCAAATATTCTGCCGCGTAATATTCCTGAATCAGTTGGTGGCGAAACTCGATATGTTCCTCAAAAGTGGGCTGAATTACGGGCTGAATTAAGTGATAATCTAGCAGCTCTTTGAGCCACTTTTCTGCACAGCCTCTAGCGTTAGTTCTTCCCTCTTCTTGCAAGCACTCTGTCAATAAATTCTTTGCTTCTTCTCTGGGCATCGACAGTCGAAAATCTGTTGGCCTTTGATCATGCATCAGAGCAAAAGCCAGATGGCGCAGCAGTTTAGGCCACTGATCTCTGGCATCGGCTGGAGCATCCTCCTGAATAGCGTCGTCGTAGAGCTGAGTAAATTCCCGAAACGCCAATCCTAGATTTGCTGGAACCCGACTCTTTTCAGCAAAGACCCGGCAGAGCATCCACAGCAATAGAGGCGTTTCCGCAAATTTTCGCAGCCTGTCGTCGCCTTTCAGTTGTTGAAATAGCTGTTTTCCTGCCTCTCCCAAATACCCCCGCACAAACTCCTGCATCTGTGGCCCTGTTAGAGGCAGCATTTTCAAAGTCTTTTTGATGTTGAGAGTGCCACCTACGCTCAGATCTCGTGTAGACACAACCATGGGTGTAGTGCGGCGGTACCGATTTCGAAAGTTCGCGGCCTCTATCGTGAAGGGTTCTGGCAGCTCGTTTAGTCCATCCAGCAGCAGCAAAAACTTGCCTTGCTGTAAGCAATAGTCAATATCCTTAATATCAAGAGGGCATTGATGACCGATAAGAAAATCTTGAATAAGTGCCGCAATGCTCGAAGTGCAGCGGCGCAGTTTCACTAAAACCGGAATTTGGGCATCTGGGTTCTTCAAAGCGTTATCGGCTTCTTCCCACAGCAGTCGTTCTAGGGAACTCGATTTGCCCGATCCAGGTATACCGATTAACAGCACATGCTCAGCCGCATAGTTACGCAGACCCGCCAACACGTCCCACTGCCCGCCCTGTTCTGGCTGGTCTGGCTGTCCTGCTTCTCCGCTCCCTGGTTTTTCTGGAGATGGCTTTACCGTCTCGGCTCGTAGCTTTAATCGACGCGAAAACTTAGCTTGAGCAGATTCTTTTCGGCCTTCGACCGTGGTTGGCGTATAAAACTCTTGCCACTCTAGGTAGTCTTCGTCATCTAGGATGGATCGCAAATAATTCCCAAAATCAATTGCCCCTGACTCCGTAGAATTAGAATCAAGGGCCGCTACTTTTTTGGTGGTTTAGCAGGCGCAAGCGATCGCAGTCCCTCATACGCCTTCACAAAAGTCGGAAACAGCCGCCTGATGACGCTTTCCGTATCCTCTTCTAGCTCATAGCTGACCACATTCGGAATCAGGGGAATCGCCACCTTTAGCTTGGCTGAGGCTGAAGCGCTGGGCTTTTGCAACTCCGCTAAAATTTTCTGCAGCAAGACTTTAACATCATCGCGCCGCTCCTGCGGCGTCAATATCTCCAGCTCATCCACCAGCTCCGCCGTAACAGTTTCAGCCACCGCTTCCGGCAGCGCCTGTCGCTGGATCTGCTGGCTCAGAACGGCTGCATATTCCTCTCACGTTCTCGAATTCGCTGCCAAGTCAAACGAATCTTCTGCTGAATGCGAGTCTTTTCGGCCTCTTCCGCCAGATCACTTGCGCGTTCCTCGCCTGCTAGCTGTTCATAGAGCCGATCCAAATTATCTTGAACAGTTGCAAGGCGATCGAGTGTCATAGCTACACAGATCCAGCAGCCATTCATGCAGGCATAAATTTCTACTAAAGTCTAACATCGCCACTCAGATAGATTCCGGGCAAACCGGCAAGGATATGTGTTTGGTAACCTAGCCCAGAGGTTAAAAAACGAGGCGACATGTTCAGCGTTCAGGGGAAGGCTGAGGGGGTGCATCCCAGTTTTGCAAACTGCCCCACCCTGCGGGAAGAGCAAAGATATACATCCCCCAGCCCGCTTTAGGAGAGGGATTTAGGGTGTAGACGCAGAGCGGCTTCTCTGTGAGTGGGATACAAAAGTGGGATGCACCCCGCAAAACTCTCAAGAGGTTTGGCCGTGACAATCTCCACCGAGAAAAAAAACTGGACAGATGCAGAATTTATGGCCCTGTCTAGAGATGGGCATAACTATGGCGTGGCCGAACTGTTTGAAGAATGGGACTTTTGACGCCTATTCCCCTAGCACTTACTGACCTCGCACAAAGGCTAATCTCTCATCCACCCAAGCTTGGTCTGCGGGCGAGAGCGGCGGCGGCGGTACTGGCTGATGGTAGTCGATCCGAAACCCATAGCTTCCCCGCTCGTACACTTCAAGCAAAATCTGCTGCAGCTCAACCTGGATATCCTCGTCTTTGGCTTTCAACGGCAACCCAACCACCGGAATCGGCTCTGATAAGCAA
Organism: Leptolyngbyaceae cyanobacterium RM1_1_2; assembly: GCA_012032345.1. Lineage (GTDB taxonomy): Bacteria > Cyanobacteriota > Cyanobacteriia > Phormidesmidales > Phormidesmidaceae > Sphaerothrix. The sequence continues at coordinate 3,213 of JAAUQI010000097.1, forward strand.
AACCCATACAGATCTGCTATTGGCCGAGTCGTAGCCCGACTGATCACAATCCGGTAATCACTCTGCCCCGCAGCCCCTATCATCGGCATGGGGGAGTTCTCCCGCAGCAGATCAATTTCTACCAGGTGAGAAGCACTGCCCAGAATCCGCAGCCGCTTCTTTTCATAGGCAGCTCTGCCCTCGCCCTTGCGTTTGTTCTTGGGAGAGAGTAGCTCAATTACCGTAATCACTCTATGAGTGCCCACCTCCCGCACCTCCAAATAGCGCTCCTTGACCTCAATGGGCATTGGCAAGCGCACCTGCTGCGGTCGAACCTGAGTCGCTACAGCCTGTGCTGCCCTAGACTGAGGCGTTCTGGGCAAAACCACCGCATCTGGAATCCCAAGTAGCAGGTCGGCCTCATCCGCACTGAGGTAGGTGCGAGTCTCCACCGCCACGTAGTAGTTGGGCTGTAGCTTAGGGATCAGGGCATCAGAGAGGGCCACGATTAAACGGCTGTGAAACTCAGCCCAGAGTACCGGTAGTTCTAGATAGGGGTTCATGCCAGGGAATGGCGAAGGCATCAGTTAACCTCCCACAGCATCAGGATTTCACTCAGTATAGTTCAGTCAAAAAGCCCATGATGAGAGTCGAACTCATGACCTCACCCTTACCAAGGGTGTGCTCTACCACTGAGCTACATGGGCTTGCCGTGGTGGGCCGGGCTGGATTCGAACCAGCGTAGGCGTAGCCAGCGGATTTACAGTCCGCCCCCATTAACCACTCGGGCACCGACCCGCCCATCCACGGATATTGATAGTAGCATAAAGCGCAGAGCAGATGTAGGCTGGTGCTCTTATTTTTGCAGATTGCCAACTGTAGCCGTGACTACAGCCTCAGGCTTCGTACTTTTCGTAGGCCGCTACAATGCTTTGCACTAGAGGGTGGCGCACTACGTCTGCCTTGGTCAGTTGGCAAAAGGCAATTTCCTTAATGCCTGTCAAAATCTTGTTGGCGATCGCCAGACCCGACTGCTGATTTGCGGCCAAGTCAGTTTGGGTAATGTCTCCGGTCACGGCCATGCGAGAGCCGAATCCTAAACGGGTCAGCACCATTTTCATCTGAGCTGGCGTGGTATTTTGAGCCTCGTCTAAGATCACAAAGGCGTTGTTTAAGGTGCGGCCTCGCATATAGGCCAGAGGAGCCACCTCAATGACGCCCCGCTCCATCAGCGACGGAATCTTTTCCGGGTCGAGCAGCTCATGCAGAGCGTCGTAAAGGGGGCGCAGATAGGGATTTACCTTTTGCTGCAGGTCGCCGGGGAGAAAGCCAAGCCGTTCACCCGCTTCCACCGCAGGCCGGGTTAAAATTAGCCGCTCGTATTCATTGTTCATCAGCGCCTGCACCGCCACCAGTGCCGCTAGAAAAGTTTTACCCGTGCCCGCAGGCCCAACACAAAAGACCAAGTCGCGCGATCGCAGCGCTTCTACATACTGACGCTGACGAAAGGTTTTAGCTCGAATCACTTCGCCGCGCCGGGTACGGGCAATCTGATCTCGATAAAGCGAGGTGAGCTGATCGGTTTTCTGGGTATCGAGTGCCTGCTTAGCGGTCAAAATATCGGTTGAGGTCACTCCCTGGGCCGCACTCCCTTGGGCCGCACTCCACAGCGGCTCTAGGGCGCTCACAAGCCGTCGGCAAAGATCTACCGTCTTTTCGGTTCCCGAGATCAGCAGGTCTTGTCCCCTCAAAACTAGGGTGGCTCCGGTCTGTCGAGCTAAAAGCTTAAGATTTTCCTCACGCGGCCCGACTAAGGCAATAGTGCTTTCGACAGTTGGCAGCGTTAGCGTAAACGTAGGTGCCATAGGCTAGCTCTGACCCATTTTTTGAATGAACAAACAGCCTCGAAAAATCGAGGCTGTACCCGTGTTTCTCAATATTCAAAACAGTCAACAGTCAGTTTGCTTTTTTGGGCCGAGGCAGCTGCGATCGCGCCGGACGATCAGGCCCATTTTCTTCTCGCTCCGGTCGCGCACTGCTTTCTCCATAAACCTCTAGATGAGCCTGAAGCCCAGAAAGCGCCGCGATCGCCTTGATTACAGTGCGAATCGCCTGAATATTACGCCCCCCCCGCCCCAAGACTCGTCCTCGGTCTTCACCATCAAAAGCGAGTCGAATCCAAACCCGTGAACCGTTAGCACGATACTCACAGTCAACGCTTAGAGCAGTAGAAGCTGTCAAGAAGGGAGCAACTAAAAAGCGGACGATGCCAACAAAATCAGGCTGACTTTTGTTAGAAACGCCAGTAGAAACGTCGGTGGCAACAGGGGTGTCTAAATTAGGTGCGGACTTGCTCAAAGACATTGGCTTTTTCCAAGAGGTGCTTCACTGTCTTAGTCGGCTGAGCACCCTGCTGGAGGTACTTGACGATGGCAGGCACGTCGAGTCGAGTTTCGTCAGTGCGGGGATTATAAAATCCAATCTCTTCTAAAGGACGCCCATCACGGCGATCCGTATTCTTCATCGCTACGATTCGATAACTGACTTCTCTTTTTTTACCAAAACGCTTTAGGCGCAGCTTAATCATGAGTCCTTCGTTTCTGCGTTACACAGCTCCAATGTCTTTAAACCAAAAAAACGGCACACGAGAGCAGCCACAGCTACTTAGCAAATAAGTTTTGGCCATGAACCGCTACGGAGTCTCTGATTATATCACCAATCAGCTCAAAATTTGCACAAAGAAGCCAATCTTCAGCAATTCTCACGGTAGTCAGCGCTTTAGCGCTGACTACCAACTGACGCTGTCCTAGTCTTCGTGATCTTCATAAGGATCGCTGAGCTGTTTAGCCGGTGGGCCAAAAGAGGTATAAACAGCAAACCCTGTGATGCCGACTAGCACGGCACCGACCGAAATGATAAGAACTGTTGCAGGCTGCATAGGTTTTTTCTAATGAATGATTCCCTAAACCCTATAATATTACAGATTATTAAAGTGAATTTATTGAAGGTTAGCTATGGCACAAAGGACTTGGTTGGGAAATCTTTTGCGGCCCCTGAATTCTGAGTACGGTAAGGTTTCTCCTGGCTGGGGTACGACTCCCCTCATGGCCGTTTTTATGCTGCTGTTTTTTGTCTTTCTGCTGATTATTCTGCAGCTTTACAACTCTAGCCTGCTGCTTGAGAACGTGAATGTGGACTGGAGAAGCTTGGGCAGCTAGTTTGGTTTTCCTGGGCTTTACAACTTTGGGGACAAGAAGCCGCAGCCCTTGTAGGTTTCCTGTCCTCCTTTGTTCTGCGAATTGGCAAAAGCCCTAGGGACAATTTTCAGCAGCTAAGGGAACGCGCTATAGTGTTGGCGGTGCCCATAGCGGTACGCGACTCCATTCGCTCAAGTTACTCACGCATGAACACTGGGAGGAATAGACACCATGAATGTCTTTGGCATTGGTCTGCCGGAGATGGCGCTGATTTTTATTGTGGCGCTGTTGGTCTTTGGTCCCAAGAAGCTTCCTGAGATTGGACGGAGCTTGGGTAAGGCCATCCGTGGCTTTCAGGATGCCTCGAAAGAGTTCGAGACAGAATTTAAGCGAGAAGCTGAGCGGATTGAAAAGACTGTGTCTGAGCCAATGAAGGCAACATTAGAAACGCCTCAGAAAAAAGCGCTTTCTCCTCAGCCAGAGGCATCTGAAGAGAGCGAGGAGACGGTAGCTGAAACGGCTGAATCTGCCTAATGAGCGGGTCAGTTTGAAGATGTGGACGTAGCTATGAGTGAGGCTGCTATCCCCCAGATGATTGTGGGCTTGGGGAATCCGGGTGATAAGTACCATCGCACACGACACAATGTAGGCTTTGATATTGTCGATGTTTTGGCGCAGCTTTGGCAGGTGCCCCTGGTAGAAAATCGTCGGTTTCAGGGTGCCTGCGGTGAGACTCGGCGCTTTGGCGATCGCAAGGTGGTTTTGCTCAAGCCTTCGACCTATATGAATCGCTCAGGACAGTCGGTACGCGCCGTAACAGACTGGTTTAAGCTGCCGCCCGAGACCGTGCTGGTAATTTATGACGATATGGACTTGCCCGTGGGCAAGCTGCGTTTGCGGCCTGCTGGCTCGGCTGGGGGACACAACGGCATGAAGTCAATTATTGCTCACCTAGGGACGCAGAATTTTCCTCGGCTGCGCATTGGCATTGGCACCACAGAAAAGGCAGGCGATCGCAATGGGGCCGTCATTTCCCACGTTTTAGGCAAATTCTCCCCCCTGGAGCAGCAGCAGCTCGGCGGTATTTTTGACCTGGCAGTCAGCACTGTCGAAGTGAGCCTGAAGCGAGGGGTTGAGCCGGCCATGAACCTCTACAATGGCCGCTCAGTGCCAGCGGAATCTTAGCCGGGGCTAAAGCTGGCTCGACCTGGCTTGACTATTCGTTGAGCGGGAAGCGATCTAGTATTTCAATCGCTTCTCGGGCATTGCCGATGAGCTGGGGGCTGAGGTGGGGCACATGGGGAATTTGAGACAGTACATCAGCGGTGCGGCGCAGAATCCGCACGATATCGCCTTCATCCAGGCTGGTGTGGTCACAGAGTTCGTTCCAGTCAGTTTCACTGGCCCACCGCTCGACCACGGCGGTTATCTCATACTCTAACCAAACAGGCAGCATTACCTGATGCTGTCGCTGCTGCTTGAAAATATCGTGCCGCAGCCCCCGCAGCCCCCGCAGCACTAACTCGACTGCCTTAGAAATCTGGTAGCGAGTCCAGGTATCAGGGCGGCTGTTTTCCGTCACCAGTGCCGCACAGGCGGCTGTTAGCTGGGGCGCTTCTAGCTGATCAAACTGACCAGAGGCCAGAGCTAATCCTAGCCAAAGTTCGTTCTCACCCCGAATGGCAGCGGCAATCTCACCGAGGGTTGTCGGCTGTACGTCCACCAAACAGTTAAAGTGCTGCAAAATATCCATCAGGTTAAGAAACTCTTGCCAGTAGCGGTGAGAGAGCGTAGAGAGCGTGGCCTGGCGATCGCTGAATTCTGTCTGTAAGCGCCGCATTTGCTTCTGTCGCTTGAGCAGTGCCCCAGGGTTTTCCACTGCTGGGCCGGATGCTGGTTTGCCAAGGCTTCGAGGGCTTCCACCTGCGATCGCTGAGCCAGAACTTCAGGGGCTAGCTCTTCTATAGTGGGCGGCTGGGGAATTTGCTGAGCCAAGGGCGCGGTGGCTTCATCGCCGCTGCGGTTTTGTCCTGGCTTCAGCGGCAGGTCAGCGGGAATGCTGAGAGCTTCTACGGCCTCTAGGCGCTCAAAGTGATCGTGCAGGTCGATGACATCAGCCACCGTGACGACATACCAGCGATTGTCTTGGCCCAGACAAACCAGGTAGGGAAACTGGCCGGGGCCAGGAATCTTGCTCACCAAAACGGCGGGCAGCGGAGTTGAAACTTTGACATGCTTACCCTTGAGGCTAAGAACGGTGCCTGTAAGCGCAAAAGATAGGGACATCATCACCCCGCTAGAGAGTGCTTCTTCTGCCTGCTGCCGCAAAATTTTTAGCAGTCGGCGTTCTTCCTTGAGCCGTCCCCGCAGCTTCTCATAGTCTTCTAAAATGACGGGGTCAAAAGCAGCTAGCTGAGCCTGATGATGTTCGATGCTGGTGGCTAAATCCGCGATCGCTGCTGCTGCGGAATCAGATGCAGCGTCGCCAAGTACTGTCCGAAGCTGCGCTCGATCAGCTCTTGGGCCTGCTCTAGCGTATGAGTTTGCAGCAGGTTCA
>JAAUQI010000036.1 GCA_012032345.1 Leptolyngbyaceae cyanobacterium RM1_1_2
TCGGAATCATCAATACCCCAAACCAACCAATATATAGGCGGTTCTCGGTAGAGGTGATCCACTGACAAAACTGCTCCCACAGGTTGGCGCTCTCGCGCTGCTGTAGTGTCGTTGTCATGATGAATGATTGCGATGTATTAGAAGTTAACAACAAACCCTGAAGGTTTGTGAGAAAGCAATTAACTTTCCTTAACTAGAATTATTAAGTAATGCCCGAGAAATATCAAGTTTTATTTCAATAACTTTAGATTCTCTTAAGATTTCCCTGCTGGCTTCAGCTCCCCAAGAATTTAGATCTCTGAGAATTTTAGAACTCAAAATAAATGTAGGGCAGCGTTTCGCTAGGTGCTAACAGCCACGACAGGAAAAAACACAGCGGCACCAGCAGCAGTTTCACGGGCCAACCTAGCTGGACTTTGAAACTGCGATGGAAAATATAGGCGATCGCCATAGCCAGCCAGACTAGAAGCAATAGCGCGGTAATCTCAGGCATCGTCAAGCCCAGTGACTCACTGTAGACCTTAGTGGCAAACTGAATATCTGCAGGCTGTCCCCACAGCCGCCCCAGCGCTAGGCTAAAGCCACGGACATCTGGCAGCCTAAAGAAAAGCCAGCTACCAAACACCAAAAGCTGGGTCAAAAGCCAGGCCAGCAGAATACCTGGCAGGCTGCGCCAGACCCGCTCTACCCACGGCCATCGCTGGGCTAGAGCCTGAGTGAGGCGGTGAACGGCTAGGGCTAGACCGTGAATACCTCCCCAGATCAAAAATCCCCAGTTGTCTCCGTGCCAGGCTCCGGCCAGCACCATGACAACCAGAAGGTTAAGACAGGTGCGCTCTAGTCCTCTGCGGGATCCCCCTAGTGGAAAGTAGAGGTAGTTTCGCAGCCAGGCACCCAGCGTGATGTGCCAGCGCCGCCAAAAGTCAGCGATGCTGGTGCTGAAGTAGGGGAAGTCGAAGTTCTGCGGCAGGTTAAATCCTAGAAAGATGGCGCTGCCGCGAGCAATGTCTACATAGCCGCTAAAGTCTAGATACAGCTGTAGACCGTAAGCAAAAACAGCCAGCCAGATATCTCCGCTACCGGCGCGTTCTAGATTGTCGAAGCTGAGGTTCACTAAGATGGCAATGCGATCGGCTAAGAGCAGCTTTTTGAACGTCCCGATCGCAATTAGCCAGAGTCCCTCAGCTATCTGATTGACCTGAGGGGGACGCTGCTGCTCAAACTGCGCCGCAAAGCTGTGAAAGCGAACAATTGGGCCTGAAATCAGCTTGGGGAAGAAAAGCTTGTAGGCAGCAAAGTCAATAAAGCGTGAACTGGGCGGTGAGCCGCGATAGATATCTACCAGATAGGCAATACACTCAAAGCAGAAAAAGCTGATGCCCAAAGGAATCAGCAGAGTTTCTAGCAGAGACTGGCTGGCGGTAAAAAATGGATATCCTCCCGTCATGCTCTCGATCAGGTCAAACGTAGGCGAGAGATACTTGAACCCGACCAGCAGCAAAATATTGAGGCTAATACCCAGCCATAGCAGGGCCAGCCTGCGTCCGTCCCATTTTTCTTCAGCGGCCTGCCAGGCTGCGTTATCGATGCGCCAGTTGAGCGGTGCGCTAATAACATGACCCAACAGATAAGTTGCCAGTGCGATCGCCAGCATCAGCGGCAGATACTCTACCTGCAGTGAGGTATAAAAAATTAAGCTGGCCGCAAAGAGCAGCCACAGTCTCAGCGCCGGTCGAGGCAGTGACCAGTAGATGCCAACAACGCTGAGCAAAAATAGGCCATAAATAACGGAGGGTAGGATCACGGCTCTCTCTGATTTCGCGGCCAGGGAATAATTGGATCTTGGGCCAGACGATTGGAAACCTGATAGGCTCCGTAGCGGTTGAGGTGGCTGGGGTCAGAGAAGTAGCTATAGCGCTGAGGCCAGAGCTGACCTAAATCTCTAAAGATAAAGCCGGACTGAGTCGCCGATAGCTCCAGCATAAAGCGCTGAAACTCAGTCTCAGCCGCTAGACGAGAGGCGTCTAAATATTCGTCTGTCAGGGGCGTATTAACAAAAACAACGGGGATGTTTTGCTGCTGAGTGAACGTCAGCAAAGTCTCAAGCGCCTGGGCCTGCTGCCCTTGTAGACGAAAATTTTCATAGTCACTGTCATAGTCGCCAGGCACCCGAGCATGATTCTGGTAGTAGGTAGCCGGGTTAAAGCGCACAGGCAGCGCTAAGAAACCGTCAAAATCGACTAAATCAATATTGTCGGGGAGTGTCTCTTCTGCTTCTGCTTCTAATTCTGGCAGAGGTTCACCAAGCTGCAAGGCAGATAGCACTGGGGGATCCCATCGGGCTGCTAGCTGCTGTAGCTGAGCTTTTAGCCGATCGCGATCGCTGTAGGCAGCAGATACCTGAGCAATTTGCTGATTTAGCCAGCGATCGACAGCCTGATAGCTTTCTCTCAGGCTAGTGGCTGTAGCCAATGCTGACGCCGACTCAGAGGTGATTTCGGTGTCGGCATCACCTAGCGAAATCTGTCCCGCCTGCAGTTGACGATAGCCTTCAGAAGCGGCAATGCCGTTATAGGTTACATCAACTCGACCGCTGTTGAGCGCTCTGGCCCCATCAGCCCAAATAATTAGCCTGGGTAGCTGATCGGGCTGCAAGAGCTGACGAATCGTAAAGTCTACAACCTGAGCGGTTGAACCATTGACCCCAAAGTTGAAAACGCTGATGTTTGAATAGCCCAGATTTTCTAGCGATCGCTCTAGGGCGGCTGGATCAATGCCCCTTAGAGCGCGAGAGCTGCCAATGATCAAAACATCGGATGGGCCAGATGCCTGCAACCGCTGATAGTAAAGCGCTAGCTTTTCGTCTAGCTGCTGACTTCTAAAGGTAGGAAAAGGAGAAGCTGATATCAGCGTCTCTGAGGCGACAAGAGGACGCTCAAGATCACTATAGGGCAGATTATCATTGGCATCAGTAAATCCATCAGCGCTTGAGCTGCTGGGGGCTGGCTCATCTGCCTGACGGCCAAACTTGAGCTTAGACCATTCATCTTCAGCGGTTTTTGGTTCAGGCTCTAAGGCATTATTCGAGCCACCATTTGACTCAAAGCTAGCGGTTGGCTCTGGTTCAGGAATAGGCTGCATAGCCTCTGCTGTGGCTGGATTGCTCGGGGCATTGAGCATTTGTCCAATCAGCCAGTCAGTTTGCAGCACGAGTAAAAGACCTGCGGTTCCCCACACGAGAGCGGCTTTAGCACTGCTGCTAGAAGGTAGCTCAGAGACGCTTGCGGCTGATGAGTCGTGACCAGGTTCAAATAGCTGGGTCTGAAAAAGCAAATCGCGGACTGTCTGCAGAGTTTCCTGCCAAAGCCCCCCTAAAGTCGCCCAAAGGCTTTCTGAATCATCCTCAGGTGAAAGGACAACCTCGTCACTGGCCAACAGATCGCTGAGATAGGCTTCTGAAGCTGTAAACTCAGGAACCGCTTTAGGCACAACGCGATCGCGCGGCTGGAAATCATTGCCGTAGCTCCAAGACGGCTGTTTTTGACCTGCCCGCCGACCGTACAGCCTGATCCCCTCAATGCCCTCTAGCCTGAGCTGTTGCACGTAAGGGACTAAGCGGGTGGTCGATCGCTGCGCTGGACAAACCGGGGCATCTAGCATGATGTGCAGCAGCTTGTCTTTGACCAGTAGCTGCACCTGGATGCCGCCTGTTGCCAACTTTTGATCCAAGCTGGGGTTGAGCTGGCGCGTCAGGATAAAAGCGAGTGCTGGCAAATCGCCCTGCTGGGCCAACGCCTCAGCAGGCTCGGCTAGGGCCGGGTGTTCTTGAGCGGGCAGATCAAGCCAGTGAATCCAATCGGGAGAATTTTGGTCATGGCTTTGTCCGTAGAGAATGGCCCGGTGGAGTCCCTGCGGGGCCAGTCCTTCTAGCAGCGTTGTCAGTGCTGTAGTAGTTGCTGCCTCGGGTGTGGTTTTTCCTGGGTCTGGTTTTTTGAGCTGACAGAGGATGTGCAGCGTAGTGGATTTTAGCTCGGTGCTGGCGGCGATCGCCAGTGGCTCCAGAGTTTGCTCCACCAGACCCGCGATCGCCTCGGCGTCTCCCCATCTAGCCCAGGCCCGCAGCATATCTACCCGCGAGGTCAAATCTACCCGCAAGATCCAATCAGGCTGCTGCTCCCCCTGCACCTGTACCACAATCACCGCGTCCTGAAACTGACTCAGTTTGAGGTGACGTAGCTGCTGGGCTGTTGGTTCGGCCACTAGGTCTGGATCAGGACTGTAAGCGGCCTCACACAAAATCCAGAGGCGCTCAATAACACCTGACGTAGCGACTGGATAATCGGGAGCGTCGTGGTGGGCTGTGATGGCGCTGGCAATGGGTTTCCCTTTGCCTGGGATAGCTCGAATGCTGACCCAAACACCAATCCCCAATCGGCTCAAAGTCTGGCTCAGATATCGGGCGATCGCCTCCGGATCCCCCCTGCGAGCCAGGCTGAGATTTGAGAGCACGATGGCATCACTCAAGGCTTGAGCGGCCTCTGCCTCGGCTGCCTGGGGGCCTTCTGATCCCTGCGGTGCTTCAGTTCCTAAATTCAAACCCTCAAGATCTGGGCGCAGGGGTTCAGTAAGCTGAACCAAATGCTTCTCTAGACGGTTTAGATAAAGGGGGGCGCTCCAGTCTGGCTCAGCCTGCTCGCTACTGCGGCTGTAAATATAGAACTGATAAATTTTGCTGTAGCGATCGCTCAGCAGGGTCTTAAAATCCGACCCTAAGAGCGCCTGCACCAGACGCAGCAGCATCGTCTCTTGCTCTAAGGGGGCAGGCGTAATGCAGAGGATGTGCAGAATGTTGCCCCGCAGCTTGAGCTGCAGCTTGGCTTGCGGCTGAGCGATCGCCTTTTGCAACCGAGCACTTAGCTGGCTCAGATTGGTTTCTAGATCAGGCGTCGGACTTTGCTTGCTAACCATGCGACTCTAGAATCCCTAACTCCTGGGGAATACCGACTCAGTTTTGCTTAACAGCAGCACACACATCGTGATTGAGCTTTAGCTCACACAGTGTAATTGAGCCTTAGTTTTAGCAATTCCTCACCAAAATACTTCACTCTTACCAACGCCAGCAGACTATTGATGACCTGAAGTTGCCTCTAGGGATAGCCAGCGGCCATAGTATTGCAACTCAGCTGAGGGATTTTGGCGCTTATCGCTACAAATTTTGGCGCTTATCGCTACAAAAGTATACGCAAGATAACAGAAAACTTGAAAATTATAGTCTAAGACCTTTTTAAGGATATCCTTTCCCCATCAGCATAGAGAGAGTTTTCGCTTGCTAAAGCCCAACGATCAGAGCTGAACTATACCAAAACAACATGAGATTACAACAATACCGTCCCATCTACCGCTTCTCTATCAGCAGCAGGTTGCGAAGGGGTGTACCCGCTCAGGTTCAAATCCAATTGCTATTTAGACGTGTGGAAATTTTGTATCTGCCTATATGATCGAGCAAGACTCCGCCTATTTGTCTTTGCTATAGCCATGATGTTTGCCCAATCAGACGAAACGACTGTTAAATTTCCTGCTGGCCACCAAGCTCAGCGCCACCCCGAATCCAGCAGCTTACCGTCCGCTTCTAGCTTACTAATCAGTCTGGCTACGGCTCCGGTACTGCTTGGTATTGTTGGCGGTCGCGCTCTCAGCGAGTTTGTTCAGCAGCTAGGTCTAGCCAGTGAAGAGCTGTTTCGCGGCGATCGCCTGCCCGTTCTCAGCCTTTCAAACCTAGAGGCCAAAGATGACGATCAGCTCAAGCCAGAGTAGCTCGTCAGGGCTAGCTTAAGGGGTCTGTAAAATCACTGCTATGATTTTCGATGAAAGGCCGTTTGCCTGTGAGCTGAAAGGCTGAGACAGCTAAGAGGTTGCTTGAAAAGAAACGTGCTGTCACCTTTAGCACTCGGAAATCTTCCCTTAGCCCGCCTTTCTAAGGAGGGAGATTAAAAGAGCGATACCTCACAGAAGACTTTCAAAACATCCTCTAAGGTTCACCGCGTCAGCTTTCGAGTCAGAAACAAAGCGTGAGTCAGCCGCTTACCTTTCCTAAAATCGTCAAATCGTTCCGAGTGTCATCTAGGAAAAAGCTAAATACCCTTCATGAGTTCGACCCTTCACTCCTCTAATCCCCCCTTCCCAGCAGACACGACTACGTCAGTGGCTGACGCTGAGAATGTTGTGACGACAACGCCAACTTACGACCTGTTCTTACGCCATCGATTAAAAATGGTAGAAGACCTGTGGGAACGGGTGTTGCAGCAGGAATGTGGAGAAGATTTAGTCGAGCTGCTGCGACAGCTCCGGCGCATCTGTGCCCCTGATGGGCAAGTTGCTAGAGCTTTGGAAGGTAGCGTTTTAGACGTGATCGAGAGGTTAGATCTCAACGATGCGATTCGGGCAGCTCGCTCTTTTGCACTTTATTTTCAGCTGATTAATATTGTTGAGCAACACTACGAGCAGCGGGGTCAGCAGCTTCAGTATCAAAACGACTACGAGACGGCTGAGCTGTCGCTTATAGGCAACTCTACCGGAGTTCAAGCCGCCGCCAATGCACTGGAAAACAGCGGTAATTTGGAGCATCCTCCCCGCAGTTTGCAAGCCAACGTCTTGGCTCGTAGTATCCCTGACTGGCAATCCAATCGGCGCAAATCGGGCACGTTTCACTGGCTGTTTCCAACTTTAAAGCGGCTTAATGTGCCACCGCAGCTAATTCAAAAGCTAATTGATGATTTAGACGTACAGCTAGTTTTCACAGCGCATCCAACCGAGATTGTCCGCCATACTATCCGCGATAAGCAGCGGCGCATTTCTAACATTTTGCGTCAGCTTGACCAGGCCGACGAGCGGGCTAGCTCAGTGGGACTGGCCACATCCTGGGATTTAGAAGACCTGCGCGACCAGCTTACAGAAGAAATTCGCCTGTGGTGGCGTACAGATGAGCTGCACCAGTTTAAGCCATCAGTGCTGGACGAGGTAGATTATACCCTGCACTACTTTGATGTCGTCCTGTTTGAGGCCGTTCCCAAGCTATACCAGCGGATTAAGCGCACCCTGAGCGCTACGTTTCCTTCCCTAGAGCCGCCGCGTTACGATTTTTGTCGGTTTGGCTCCTGGGTTGGCTCTGATCGAGACGGCAACCCATCGGTGACGCCTGAAGTGAGCTGGCGCACCGCCTGCTACCAGCGCAACCTGGTTTTAGAAAAATATATTGGCTCAGTTCGACACTTAATTCAGCTCCTGAGCCTTTCACTGCACTGGAGCGAGGTATTGCCGGAGCTTTTGGAGTCGCTAGAGCAAGATCAAGTCAAGCTGCCAGAAGTTTATGACGCTCTGGCAATTCGCTTTCGGCAGGAACCTTATCGCCTGAAGCTGGCCTACATTCAGCAGCGATTGGAAAATACCCGCGATCGCAGTCAGCGGCTCTACCAGGGAGGGTATTTGCAAGAGCAGCAGGTAGCGCTCAATCCCGGTACGCTCTATCAGTCTGGCGATGACTTCTTGGGCGAGTTACGGCTGATTCAGCGCAATCTGAAAGAAACCGGGCTGGTGTGCCAGGAGCTTGAAAGCCTGATTTGCCAGGTTGAAATCTATGGCTTTAACCTGGCTCAGCTCGATATTCGCCAGGAAAGTTCGCGCCACTCAGACACGCTCGACGAAATCACGGCCTATTTACAGATTTTGCCTAAGCCATACAGCGAGATGTCTGAAGCTGAAAAGACAGACTGGCTGACTCAGGAGTTGAAAACCCGTCGCCCGTTGATTCCAGGAGAGCTGCCCTTCTCAGAAAAAACCAGCGAAACTGTTGAGACCTTTCGCATGGTGCGTAAGCTACATCAGGAGTTTGGCACTCGTATTATTCGCAGCTATATCATCAGCATGAGCCGCGATGTCAGCGACCTGCTAGAGGTACTGTTGCTGGCTAAAGAAGCTGGACTGTATGACCCTACTACTGGAGAAGCTGCTATCCAGCCGGTTCCTCTGTTTGAGACGGTAGAAGATCTGCAGCGAGCACCCCAGGTGATGCAGCAACTGTTTGAGCTGCCTCTCTATGCGGCGATGCTGCGAGGCGGATACGAAGCCGCCAGTCAGCCCGACCCCAGCATCACACCCTTGCAGGAAGTGATGCTGGGCTACTCCGACAGCAATAAAGACTCTGGTTTCTTGAGCAGCAACTGGGAAATTCACAAGGCTCAGCAGGCTCTACAGGGAGTTGCCGATACCTACGGGGGCTTCGCGCTACGGATTTTTCACGGTCGAGGCGGCTCAGTGGGTCGGGGCGGTGGCCCTGCTTATGAAGCAATTTTGGCCCAGCCGGGACGCAGTATCAAAGGCCGGATCAAAATTACCGAGCAGGGAGAAGTATTGGCCTCCAAATACAATCTGCCAGATTTGGCGCTGTATAACCTGGAAACGGTCACAACGGCTGTAATTCAGGCCAGCTTATTGAACAACAGCTTTGATGAGATCGAGCCTTGGCACGAGATCATGGAGGAGCTAGCGCACCGTTCTCGCTGTCACTACCGGGCGCTGATTTACGAGCAGCCCGACCTGGTAGAGTTTTTTCATCAGGTGACGCCGATTGAAGAAATTAGCCAGCTCCAGATCAGCTCACGTCCGGCTCGGCGCAAAAGCGGCAAAAAAGACTTAGCCAGTTTGCGGGCGATTCCCTGGGTGTTTAGCTGGACCCAAACCCGATTCTTGTTACCGTCTTGGTACGGCGTGGGCACGGCGCTGCAGGAATTTTTAGACCAGGAACCGGAAGAACATCTGAAGCTGATGCGCTATTTTTACCACAAATGGCCTTTCTTCAAAATGGTGATCTCTAAGGTTGAGATGACCCTGGCAAAAGTGGATTTGCAGATTGCTGAACACTACGTTCAGGAGCTAACCCACCCTGATTATCAGGAGCGCTTCCAGGTTTTGTTTGAAACCATTGCCAAAGAGTTCCATTTAACCCGAGACCTGATTTTGCAGGTCAGCGGACATCAAAAGCTATTAGACGGTGATCCAGAGCTGCAGCGATCGGTACAGTTGCGCAACGGCACGATTGTGCCCTTGGGCTTTTTACAAGTATCCCTACTAAAGCGGCTGCGACAGCACCAGGACAGCGCTGCTTCTGGTATCATTCGCTCACGCTATAGCCGGGGAGAGCTGCTGCGAGGCGCTCTGCTAACTATCAACGGCATTGCCGCAGGGATGCGAAACACGGGCTGATTCTGCCTTTGGTAACGAATAATTACAAACTCTCTGTTAAGCTTCAGGTATTTGTTTGAATGAACCCGTAAATCATGCTTGATACCGCTTTATTTTATTGGCGCTGACGGGTTGGTTGCGATCGCGCAAAATCTCGTGATCAACAGTCCAATAGCGGCTGAGTACTAAAAGACAAATTCCCTTGGGCGGCATTTTGTGAGGAGTAAAGCATATGGAAAGTAGTCAGCGTTGGGATTCTGGATTTGGCATCCTTGCCCTTACCAGCACAGCATTGGCAAGCGCACTGACCCTAACGCATGCTGAGCCGGCTCAGGCCCAGGCAGCTTACGGTAGCTACATCGGTGTCGGTGTCGCAGTGGGGCTGACTGAAGACGATTTGGGCAACGGTGATAGTTTTTCTGGCGTAATTGCAGGACGCTATCGACTGTTAGAAGCTCCGATCTCAATTCGCGGTCAAGCTCTGATATTTGGTGACTCTAGCGCTTTTGTCCCCACCGTTTCTTATGACTTCCCGCTCAATTGGCAGACCGATGTTTACGTGGGGGCGGGGGTTTCATTTGTGGCGAATGGGGATGAACCCTCACCCGTCGGCGATCAGACCGCTTTTGTGATTCAGCCGGGAATTGACTATACGTTGCCCAATAGCAAGTTAGTTGTGTTTGGCAACGCTATTATTGCCTTTGATGCCTACCGCGAAGGCGGAGACGCGGCGCTCTCTCTTCAAGGCGGTGTTGGCTTCCAGTTTTAGACAAATCTGCTGCTCTAGCTTAATTTATAATAGAACTAATGTATTAAAGCAGTTCTCAAGCTACCATAGCTGCAAGCGTTGAGCGCATCGCCAGGATTTGGAGCTATGGAACTAGACAAACCGCTGGGGTCAGTCATTCAGGGTTCTCTGAGCCAAGGGCTAGAAGTTCGCCTGCATCCAGATGTTTTGGTTGAAGAGATGCGGGTGGGCAAGTTTTTGGTGGTGCAGGGGGCGCGATCGCGCTTTTTCTGTATGCTGACAGATATTGCCCTGGGTACGGCCAGCCAGCGGATTCTGGCCAATCCGCCCGAACCCACCAATCAGTTTTTGCAGCAGGTACTAGCCGGTACGGGCACCTACGGCACCATCGATCTGACGCCGATGCTGATGTTTACGCCCACTGACAGACCAGCCGCTAAAAACGGCAGGCCCTCTAATGGTCTGGCCTCTTACCAGGCTCAAAGCAGCACCGATATGGAACTGCTGCCTGTCAAAACCATTCCAGGCCACTTCAGCCAGGTATACGACGCCTCTGAGCGAGATTTTCGGGCAGTGTTTGGCTGGGAGGATGACCCCCATCGCCGTAACTTCTCAATTGGGCAGCCCATTGATATGGAAGTGCCAATTTGTCTCGACCTCGATCGCTTTGTTGAGCGCAGCAACGGCATTTTTGGCAAATCTGGGACAGGCAAATCTTTTCTGACGCGGCTGCTGCTCTCTGGCATTATCCGCAAGCAGGCCGCTGTAAATTTGATTTTTGATATGCACTCTGAATACGGCTGGGAGGCTGTCAGTGAGGGTAAGCGCTTTAGCACGGTTAAAGGGCTACGGCAGCTCTTTCCGGGACAGGTGCAGATTTTCACTCTTGATCCTGAAGCCACCAAACGGCGAGGTGTCCGAGACGCTCAGGAGCTTTACGTCAGCTTTGATCAGATTGATGTAGAAGACCTGACGCTGGTGCGAGGCGAGCTTAACCTCTCAGAGGCCAGCTTAGAAAATGCTATCATCTTGCGCAATGAGTTTGGCAAGGCGTGGATTAGTCGCCTGCTGACGATGACCAACGAGGAGATTCAGGAGTTCTGCGAAACTAAGCTGGGCAGCAAATCTTCGATTATGGCGCTGCAGCGAAAGCTGACCCGGCTGGGAGATTTAAAGTATATTCGCCATACCTGTCCGCACAACTACGTGGGCCAGATTCTAGACGCGATCGATGCGGGTAAGCATGTCGTAGTTGAGTTTGGCTCTCAGTCAAATATGCTCTCCTATATGCTGGCGACAAACGTGATTGCCCGCCGCATTCACGCTAGCTATGTGCGCAAGGCCGATCGTTTTTTGCAAACTAAAAATCCCAGCGATCGCCCCCGCCAGCTCATGATCACCATTGAAGAGGCGCACCGTTTTTTAGACCCGGCTACCGCTAGACAAACCATTTTTGGCATCATTGCCCGCGAGATGCGCAAATATTTTGTAACGCTTTTGGTAGTTGATCAGCGCCCGTCAGGCATTGACAATGAGGTCATGTCTCAAGTCGGTACCCGGATTACGGCGCTGCTGAATGATGAAAAAGATATTGACGCCATTTTTACCGGCGTATCAGGCGGACAGAGTCTGAGATCGGTGCTGGCAAAGCTAGACTCAAAGCAGCAGGCTTTAATTCTGGGCCATGCGGTGCCCATGCCTGTGGTGGTGCGTACCCGCCCCTATGACGCGGCTTTTTATGCTGAAATTGGCGATACCGCCTGGGATGAGATGCCTACAGCAGCCGTATTCAAGGCTGCCGAATCTGCCAGAGCCGATTTGGGCTTTTAGCGCGGGTTCTAGTCGCAAATTAGAGATCAAGCATGAGGTGGGCAATGCCCACCTCATGCTACCGATCAATGCTACTTCTCGCTAAGCTATATTAAATTCGTGGCTTACCTTGAAGGGGCTGCTCTAAAGCCTTCTACCGGGCGATCGCAAAGCAGCGACGGTCTGAGACAGCATCTACCAGCTACATTCTTAAAGCAGTGCTTCATAAACTCAGATGGTTTGGTGTCTTGCCGCAGGTAGAAGCTAAGTGCCAAGCGCAGGGATTATACTGAAAACCTGCATCAGCTTACTTAGAGGGCTGTCGAAATCTTTGTTGACAGACTCAGAAGCTTCATTGTTTGCGTTATCCGCCAGTGACCTCGTTTTATGCTAGGAGGGCAAGCTCAAGAAAGTCACGACGAATATATTTCCAATCTGTTGAACTTTAGCAACAAAGCGATGCAGCAGGGCGTTAAGCACACCTTGCCTCGGCCTGCTGGCTTGCCCACCTGTTCCGACTCCGTAGCTACGCCCACCCTCCAGGCCGCCTACCTCACAGCGCTTGACTCACACGCTGATCCACTAGCCCCGCTGCGCTATCGAGATTTAGTTGCCTTGAACGAGCTGTTTGACGATGAGCAGATTCTAGAAATTGAGGCAGACATTCTACAGCACCTCAGCTGGATGTATCCCGAACCCTGTTGGGATGACGAGCCATACAGCTTTCTACAGGGTTACATTTGAAAACCGCAGGGAGCATAGCTGTAAAGCTCCCTGCGGCAGACACCTGCTTAGAAATTTTTAGAAAGGAATATCGTCGTAGTCTGGCTCTTCTGCTGGCGCTGCCTGAACCGTTGGCCTAGTCTGGGTCGCGCTCTGGCTAGTCGTTTGGCCTACAGGTGACACTGATGGCTGGGGCTGAGATGGCTGAGCGCTCGGTAGTGACTGCCCCCCAGGAGCCTCTGCTGTCTCGGTAAAGGCCGCTTCTATACTGGCTGGATCTAGCCGCTGAACCTGCTGCGCCGTCATCTCTGCCTGTTTTTCACGAAAGCCTTCAGGCCGCTCGACCGTATTCATGGTCAGACGACCTACCAGCAAAACGCGATCGCCTGCGTGATATTGCGCCTGAATTTCCTGGGCCAGGTTCCCCACCCCACCACCTTCATTTGAGACGGCCCGTCGTCCGGTCGCAGTCCCGGAAACTGAACCACGAATTCAGCTACAGCCGTCTGACTATCAGAGGTATACCGCAATTGAGGCGCTTGAATAATTTCCGCCATCAAGATGCAGTTGTTCATCGCTTTACTTCCTCAAAGCCCTGTTCTTTTTCAATAAAGTCTTGCACGTAAGCCCGATACTCGCGCAGCTTTTCATCCATCCACTCCCGGTCTTCGCTATTTGAGAAGATATGGACTAAAGGTTCACCCGCATCTGGCAAAATCAACACCCAGTTGTTGCGATCCTGATCGACAATTTTGACACCGTCAATCAGCTCTAGATCTTCAGAAGCGTGTGACTCCACTAGATGACGCATCAGCGCTCCCTTAACCGTCCAGGGACAGCGCACTGTCTGTGAGCGGTGAGAAATACGCGGTAGCTCACTCCAGATCTGACCCAGCGATCGCTCCTGAATCGTCAGCATCTCAATCAGCTTAGCAATGCAGAACATAGCGTCAAAGCCGGGATGTAGCTGTGGGAAAATGAAGCCCATATCGCCACTGCCGCCAAGGACTACATTATCGTTTTCCTGACAGGCTTCCATCAGAGCCGTTGGGTTTGCCTTAGTCCGAATAACGCAGCCATCGTGGCGTCGGGCGATTTGCTCCACTGCTCCTGACGACTGCACAGGCACGACCACCGTGCCGCGTGGATGTGCAGTCAAAATCATATGAGTCATCAAGGCCGTCAGCACCTCACCCCGAATTGGCGTTCCTATCTCATCTACTAAAATGAGCTGTTCACCATTGGCTGAAACCTGGACGCCAAAGTTAGCCTGCAGAGCCTCAACCACATGGCCTAGCTGACCTAGCAGCACTTCTTTCTCTGCCGCAGCCGGTGCTGACTGACGCAGGCTAGCATTGATCACAACCGCATCACAGCCAAACTTAGTTAGCAGTAGAGGCAGCACCGCTCCAGAAACCGCATAGACATAGTCAATGACAACCTTAGACTTGCTGTTACGAATAGCTTCTACCGTTAGCCGCTGCTCAAAGGCCGTGGAGTAAGTATCGACGACGCGGCTGGGATAGGCAACGTGACCAATCTCGTGAATTTGAGCGCGGCGCAGATCCTCCTTAAAATAAGCGCCTTCGATCTTTTTCTCTTTGCCTTTAGGAATGTCAATGCCCTTATTATCAAAAAACTCAATCAAAATTTGATCAGGTCGGTCAGGATGCAGGCGAATATGAATACCCCCAGCCACCCCCAGCGTCGGTAGCACAGTCCTTGCCACAGGAATAGCCGTTGCCTCCAAGTTTTGGACGTTGATGCCAACGCCCATCAGTCCGGCAATCATAGAGCGAGAGGTCATGCGGGAGATGCTGCGCTGGTCGCGCGAAACTGTAACGTGAGATCCGGCCTTGAGGGTAGAACCGTAGGCAGCGCCCAGCTTAACCGTAAACTCCGGTGTGATATCGATGTTGGCCAGACCAGACACACCGCGCTGCCCAAACAGGTTGCGCTGAGCGGTATTCCCCCAGATCAGATTGATGTTTAGCGAAGCGCCTGACTCAATCTGCTTACTAGGCCAAACCCTGACGCCAGGGCTGATTTGTGCCTCTTCGCCCACAGTAGACAGCGCCCCTACGACGGCCCCTTCTAGCACATGAGCACGCCGATTGACTCTAGCGCCGCGAGAAATAACACAGGCACGGAGATGAACCTCTTCGCCAATAATGGCTCCATTCCAAATGATTGGGCGTTTCAAGTCGGCATCGTTGCCAATGGTGACGTTGTCACCGATGACGGTACCTGCTTCAATGTTGACCCGTGGCCCAATGCGACAGTTGCTGCCAATCAGCACGGGCGGGTGAATTTTAGCAGCAGGGTCGATGTGAGTATTTTGACCCACCCAAAGCCCTGGAGACTGCTGCTCATAACCATAATCAACTTTCACAAGCTGCTGCAGGGCGTCATACTGAGCCTGCCTGTAGGCATCGAGGTGACCGACATCACACCAGTAGCTATCGGACACATAGCCATACATCGGCTCACCCTTTTCGAGCAGGAGCGGAAACAGCTCTTTGGAAAAGTCCGACTCTTGATTGACCGGCAGATAGTCTAAAACCTCGGGTTCTAAGATGTATGTACCCGTGTTGACGGTATCAGAAAAAATTTCGCTGGTTGAGGGTTTTTCTAGAAAGCGCTGAATCCGATGGTTTTCGTCCGTAATCACCACACCAAACTCAATTGGATTAGGTACACGGGTCAAAATCAGCGTTGCTTTGGATCCTTTTTCTCGATGAAAACGAACGGCTTCGTGCAGATCAAAATCGGCGATACTGTCACCGCTAATCACCAAAAACGTATCCTCTAGCAGTTCGGAAATATTTTTGACGCAGCCTGCGGTTCCTAAGGGCTGATCTTCTTCGACAGCGTAGGTCATCTGGATACCAAAGTCTTTGCCATCTTGGAAATAATCTCGCATGACGTCGGGTAGGTAATACAGGGTTGCGATCACCTCGGTAACGCCGTTGCGCTTCAGCAGATTGATGATATGTTCTGAAATGGGACGATTGAGAATAGGAACCATTGGCTTAGGGAGATCGCAGGTTAGTGGCCTCAATCGCGTTCCTGAACCTCCGGCCATCAGCACTGCACGCATATATCCTCCTTAACTGCTTATCAATGAACTCAAAAACTATAGCAGTCTCAAATCTGTCGGAAGAGGGAGTTATGAGCGTTTTGCCCTATGGGAAAGTCCACTCACAATCCAGACAGGATTGCTATATCTGCTATCGGGTATTTGAGAGGCTTCGGCACCACCGCAACAGTTTTGATTGTGGGCCAGTCCTCAGAAGCCTCCTATCTATCCTGCTTACTCCAAGCTTATCGTCCAACCGTTACAAAACCATCTTTAACTCCTTACCAATAGCTCTATTGCCAAATTGATTTTGCTAATCTACAGAGAGAACTTGTATGTCCTAGTCTTGTCTGTAATCGTAGACTAGGCTAGGCTCAAGTTTGATTTTGGATTTGCTGATATTGTGTATAGGCTGCTCTGATGAATCAGTTGGAGTCAAAGTAAACTATGAATTCTCTGATCATTCTTTTGGCGATGGCAGGTTACGGATATGGCGCTTGGAGATTCTGGCGAGGATTTCATCGTACGAATTTTAGTCAAGGACGCCTATATCTGACGCTGCTCTGGCCCGTTTTTTTGGTTGCTGACAAACGCTATCGCCAAAACTTTTCTAAAGCTCTAAAAGGACGATAGGAAAACTCACACACCTTTATCCTATGATTGCAACGCTAGACTAAGCAAGCCTGCCTACCCAAGTAATTACGACCGATGGGGGGAGATAGCGGCTATCTAGAGATAGAAGGTCAGTTCAGGAGTGATGTCTATGCAGGGAGATTTTGTCCCGCAGGTTCCCTTGGCAGCCGTTGCCAAGCGCTTCAATCAGCAGTATCGCAGTGAGGCTTTTGACCTTCCGGCTGAGGTAGAGGGTATGCCCATCTTCCGCGATTGGGCCAGTGGCAAACTGGCGGAGCGGCTATCGTCTCCTTTTTGGCAGCTTTCCAAACCCCAAAAAAACCAGCACTGCCTCGACTTGGGCTGCGGCGTTAGCTTCTTGATTTATCCCTGGATTGACTGGCAAGCCCTGTTTTATGGTCAGGAGATTAGCTCAGTTGCCAGAGATCAGCTCACTGCGCGAGGGCCGCAGCTCAATTCAAAGCTGTTTAAGGGCGTGCGGCTGGCTCCGGCTCATCAGCTAGAGTACGAATCGGTGCAGTTTGATCTGGCGATCGCCACTGGCTTTAGCTGCTACTACTCTCTAGACTACTGGGAGTCGGTACTGGCAGCGGTGCGTTCGGTGCTGAAACCAGGTGGTTTTTTTGTCTTTGACGTCCTTGATCCAGAGCAGCCGGATGCTGAAAACTGGGCTATCCTCGAAACCTATTTAGGGACTGAGGTCTTTTTAGAGCCGCTGGCAGCGTGGCGGCAGCTAATCCAGCAGAGTCAGGCTCAAATTGTGAAGCAGAAGCCTGGAGAACTGTTTCATTTGTACAAGATTCGGTGGTAGAAACACGTCAGGCTGAGGCGATCGCCCCTGAGTCCAGACAGCTCTGGCTAGTTGGGGGCACCCGCGAAAGTGTGGCGCTAGCTGAGGCGATCGCCCTTCTAAACATTGCCTGCTTGGTAACAGTCGTCACCCCCGCCGCTATCTGCCAGTACCCTACCGGGCAGAAGCTACAGGTTCAGGCTGTGAAGCTGCACCCTCATACCGTCAGCCAGTTTTTGCAGCAGGCCAAAATTGCCGCCATTCTAGATGCTTCTCACCCGTTTGCGACGGCGGTTTCTCAGCTGGCGATCGCAGCGGCTGAGGCTGCCCGGATTCCTTATTTGCGCTATGAGCGGCCCCAGCTTGAGGCGGTCTATGGTGACTCGATAGAAAGTTTAGAAACGCTCTTATCTGGCAGTTTGCTGTACCAGCAGCGAGTTTTGCTGACGCTGGGATATCGCTGGCTGCATCACTTTACTCCCTGGCAGTCAAAAGCCACTCTGTTTGCCCGGATTTTGCCCTCTCTAGAGGCCCTAGAGGCCGCGATCGCGGCTGGCTTTAGCCCCGAGCGCATCATCGCTCTGCGACCGCCGATTTCAGCTGAGCTAGAAGCGGCCCTGTGGCAGCAGTGGCAAATCTCCCAGGTCGTCACCAAGGCGTCAGGGGCAGCAGGCGGTGAAGCGATCAAGCAGCAGGTAGCCCAGCAGCTAGGGGTACAGCTGATTACAATCAGGCGTCCGGCGATCGCTTATCCGCACCAAACTAGCCATCTGTCTACAGCACTAGCGTTTTGTCAGCAGTCAGTCAGTCGTCTTTGCTAGCCGTTTTTTGAAGCTGAGTCAAGACTTGACACAGAAAAAAATCTTTTTTCTTAACCAATTAGGTTCTCAAGTTTCAAAGTGAGTGGTATGCTGTTGTCTCAAATTGGGATCTTCGCAGTCTGTCAGGCTGTCAGAGTCAGGAGCTTCACAAACCGTTAGCCAAATTAATGTTTTTTGAAGTTAAAGAAGATCCACCTTTAAAAAAGTTAAGTAAGATCTGCATCTAAGCCCCATGTCTGCTGTTCCTATGCCCTCGAGATCCCCTTCGCCTTTTGAGCAACCGGGTAGTAGTCCTCTACCTGAGGCCACCCCTGTGTTTGCCTTAAAAGAGCTGGTGGGTCGCCTGCAGCGTGAACAGTACAAGATTCAGGATTTACTGAGTTCTTTAGGGTTTGCCCTGCGCAGCCTCAACAACTTAAATCAGTTTTTAGAGCTGATTCCCCTCATTGCTAGCCGCGTCACGGATGCCTCAGGAGGTGCCTTAGTTTTATTTCAGCCTAACGGGCAGCTACGGCTAGAAAGGCTCCATTGCCAAAGCAGCCACTACTGTCAAGATGTGCGGCGAGCGCTAGAGGCAGCCACTCGCCAGGTAATGGCTTCTTTTGCCGCTGTACCGGGCACGGCGCTGACGATGTCTCGAAGCATCATGGCAGCGTTAGATCGGCAGCTTCACAGCTATCTAGACCCTGATTTGCAGCTCTTTGGCACACCCATCATTGTCAAAAATGTGGAGCGGGGGCGGCTTTATGTCTTTAGCCGGGAGGCTGACTACGTCTGGACAGATACCCGGCAAAAACTGGTGCGCCTGGTGGCTGACCAAACTGCGGTAGCCATTGAGAATAACGAACTGACTGTAGCCCTACGTAAGCGAGAGCGGCTCGATCGGGAGTTGGAGATTGGTGCTGAAATCCAGCTACAGCTTTTACCGCGTCAGTGTCCGGTGATTGAGGGAGTAGATTTAGCAGCGGACTGCAAGACTGCCAATAAAGTAGGCGGCGATTATTACGACTTTATTCCTACTACCTACGAGCAGCTACGCCATTCGGGTTCTCAGCAGCCCTCTACGGGGTCCTGGAGTCTGGCGATTGGCGATGTCATGGGTAAAGGAGTGCCCGCAGGCTTAATCATGACCATGCTGCGGGGGATGTTAAGGGCTGAGGTTCTCAATGGTCATTCCCCGGCGCGTATTTTGCAGCACCTCAACCACGTCATGCACTCCGATTTAGAAAATTCTAACCGCTTTGTGACGCTGTTCTATTCAGAATACAATCCCGAAACGCGCCTGTTATCCTACGGCAATGCTGCCCATAATCCACCGCTGCTCTGGCAGGCTGCTACGAATACCGTAGTACGTCTGGACACCGTCGGTATGCTGTTGGGGCTGGATATGGAAACCCGCTATTACGAAAAGAGAGTCCATTTGCAGCCGGGAGATACTGTCATATACTACACCGATGGGTTTACAGACGCCTCTAACGCCAGCGGTGAGCGCTTTGACGAAGAAAATTTATCTCTGGCTTTTCAATGGGCCTGCCGCAACTGTGATAGCGCTCAGGCTGTCCTCGACTATTTGTTTGGGCTACTCCAGAAGTTTATTGGCTCCGATCGCCAGAACGAAGACGACACAACTCTGATTGTGATGCGAGTTAAGCCTGAGCTGTTAGGGCATTAGCTATTGTTTGGGTTTGGCGACGCTGCCGACTCGCCGGGTAGTGGCTAAACCCTGTGGTCACCTAGTCTCAGTAAGTTTTGGAACCCGATTTCCGTAAATTGACCAATGTCAAGTTTTCCCGGAGACGGGCAGGATATAGGGAATCTTAATATATTCTTACCTCTAACACTTTGAGGACTGCTCCTGAGAGCAGCTTTTAGAGGCAGTCTTGAGCTTACTGAGTATCAGACATCACTAGTTCTAGCTGACATGTCTTGATCCTGGTCAGACCAGACGTTTCGATTCAGGGTTCCGCAAACTACAGTCTCAAAAATTTAACCATGCCAGTACCTTGCAGCAAGCCCGTAAAGTCAAATCCGTTTGAGGTCTATCGAGATCCGCGATCGGGTAGATGGGTGACAATTCTTTCACCCGAACGAGATTGCCCACTCCAGACCAGCTATGACAGCGATCGCATTCAAATAAGCGATCGGGTGCCTGTCCTTTCTGGTCTGCGGTTGCCATAAAGGTGCTGCCTAGTCGCTGATGGGCTGGCCGATCCTGCTGTAAGAATATAAACTTTTGTTAAGTGTTTATAGTCTACAAATTTATGATTCAGCGACGTAGCTTGCTCAAGGCATTGTTGTTAGCCTGCTTCACCAGCCTGCTCTTTTTTAGTCCAGCAGCTTGGGCAATGGGGGGGCACAGATTCCGCTAGGTACCGCAGCGCCAAATTTTAGCCTGCCTAGCAATTCAGGCACCGGGACTGTCTCCCTTTCAGACTATCGCGGGCAGTGGGTGGTGCTTTATTTCTATCCTAAAGATTTCACCTCTGGCTGTACCCTGGAGGCTCAACGCTTTCAGCAAGACTTAGCTGAGTACCAGGCCCGCAATGCTCAGGTTTTGGGCGTCAGCGCTGATGATGTTGGCTCCCATGCCCGCTTTTGCGACTCTGAAGGCTTGGTTTTCCCTTTGCTCTCTGATCCTATGGGTGAGGTCAGTCAGCTCTATGGCTCTTGGTTGGGGGCGCGATCGCTGCGTCATACCTATTTAATCAGTCCAGAGGGCCTGATGCAGGAGAGGTTTTTGGGGGTTCGTCCTGCCGTTCACAGTCAGGAAGTGCTGGCGCGGCTAGACGAGCTACAGGTGCAGGGCTAAGGGCGCTGGCAAGGCTCAAATCAGGTTTTGCACTATTAAGCTATGAGCTTAACGCATTGATTTTTTTCAATGCGTTTAAGGCTTTAAATTGATTTTTTTGAATGCTTTGAAGATGGCTGCCAATCTTAAAAGTGTCTCTACTAGGCAGCTAAAGATTTTTTTTCAGCGGTATAAATAGAGAGCATATATCCCCAGGCTGTTACAAACTTTTACAGTTCTGGGCATAATAGCAAAGGAGATCTACCTTCATTGGAGCTTCAGTAAACCCAAGCTCTTTTTGTTGTCTGCTTCACCTAGTTCCTCGCAGCGTTTTCTAGGGTAGATACAGACAGGGATGTCCAGTCCTATAGCGTCTCTTGAAGTTGTTCAAGATTATTGCAATGAATAACCGCGTTTCTGGTTTTCAAGCTAACGGTTACGGCTCTCTGCAGCTCCCCAAGATTGATATCCTTCGCCCCCTGCGTTCCTGGCTTGATAACCTCAACATCGAACGGCAGACAACGGCCCACCGCTTAGCAAAGCTGATCCCGGCTCAGTGCCCGTTTGAGCGAGATATCCTGATCTTCGGCCACAAGGTCGGTCACATCCCTCCCCTCTGCAAGCTCAACCCGCTCTATGACGAGCTAGTGGGTCTCCGCTTTCGCGCTCTATGCTATCTAGCCGACGAGTGTGGTGAAGATATTTCAGCCTATATTTGATCGTTGATCCCCGCCGTACAGAGCCGCTCAAACCGAGCGATCGCCTTTAATTTCAACCGCGATCGCAATCTTTGCTCTCGTTTCTGTAGGCTCAAGTTTGATTTCACAGAGGGCTGAAGCCTTACGCGCTTGCTGATCCCCACTCTATCATATCCTCCGGTACGGGCGATCGCCCCTTTACGATCCCCCCAAAATTTCTGGAAACAGCGCCTGAATTGTCGGGTCAAGATAGCGCAGCATAAAGTCTTTGGCAGCAGTCTGGTCGAGGCGATAGAGCGCTGACACAATCTCAGCGACAGCTTCGGCTAGGGGATCGCTGACTTCGTTTACCCACTGATGCACGGTAGACCGATTGATCCCCATTGTGACGGCAAGCTTATTTTGACTGATGCCGTGGATCTTTAGGACTTCTCTAAGGGCTTTGCCAGCTTTTCCCATGCCTCAATGGTGTCAGAGGCTCAGAGTCGCGTAAATGTTTGGAATTACAAACATGGTGGTTCCGGGCTGTGGCGATATCTGCACGGTATGGTCACAGCCCGTTTTTCTCTGAACCGGGTGACAGCCGCTCAGGAAGCACCTACCAAAAATGACTAGCAGAGCAGCAAGCAGAGGTGAAAGATGGATCGGCAGCATCAGCTAGAAGCAAAAAAACAGCCGCGATCGAACCGCATGGTTTTGATCGGTGCGCCTGATTGGGTTAAAGGTATGATCGGGCGGCTTCATGCGATCGGGTTTGTGGAGGTGAGTCGCTGGAGCAGGCCGGAGCGGACGAAGCAGGCGGATGAGGTGATCAGCCTCTGGGCACAGCAGCGGCGAGACACACAGCGCTAAAAATCGGGTTGTTCCGTTTGACTGTCTAAACTCTGAAGGCGGCTTACTGAAGCAGCCACCCGATCAGCAATACCAGCCCCACCCCAATCAAAAACCAAACCACTTCGGCCTTCGTCGTCGAGAGCGTTTCTTTGAGGGTTCGCCCCCAATGGCAGGGGCTTGTTTAGGAATGACGACTACTTTTTGTCCTAACTCTCGAATAGCTGTATCACACTGTTCGACTTCTTTCTGTAGCCCCAAATCTTTGTACAGAGATCGTGCTGCTTTGTAAGCTGCTTGGGCTTCCCACTTTTGACCAACTCTGGCGAGATCATTACCTTTGTTGAACAAGGAAATTGCTTCGCCGTGGCGATCGCCTATCTCGCGGTCAATCTCCAACGACTGCTGCTGAAAGTCAAGCGCTCGCTGATGCTGACCTAGCGCATAGTAAGCTATCCCCAAATTACCGAGACAAGCGGCTTCTCCCTGACGATCGCCTATCTCACGGGCAATCTCCAACGACTGCTGATAAAACTCAATAGCTTGCAGCGATCGTCCACAATATCGCAGTGAATTACCTAAGTTAAAGTGAATTACCTAAGTTAAATAGTGAGCTAGTCTGTCCTTGTAGGTTTTTTTCGCTTTAGCCAGCGCCAGCGCCTTCTCATAAAATTCCAGCGCCTATGGCAATTCGATCAATTTGCTGAGAGAGTTCAGAGACGCGGCGCTCGTAGGTTTCTTTGATCTCTTCTCGAAAAGCACCTTCCTTCTGCAGCTTGCCCGTGAAGAAATCAAAGACATTCACACCCACTGACAGCTCTTGCTTTAGCTCCTCGCTGTAGGTGCGCGATTTAGTCTGAGAAAACCAGTTCAGCAGTGCTGCTTTGCTGCTCTCAGAAATTGGCACCTGGAGCTTGGTAGCCTGACTGAGCAGCTTCAAGGCAATAGAATAGAGAATATTGATGTGGTTGACGTCTGACATCTCCACCATGTCAGCAATTGAGAAATTTGCCACAAACAGGTTTTGCCGCCGTAGGTTGGTCGCTAGCTCATTTAGCAGCGTCGATTTGCCGCAGCCTCTGTGCCCGGTGAAAATCAGCTTGCCGTCTGCATTCATCGCTAGAATGTCATCTTCTAGTCTCAGCAGCGCCTGCCCGCCATAATCTACCCGGAATTTTTCAATCTCCTCGGCTTCTAGCAGCGGAAACAGATTTAAGTTGCGGTATGTTTCGGTAAACTGGGCGTAGCGATCGCTGTTCATGCTTATTTTCTGCAAATCCCCACTCATCATACCGGAACGGCCTGGAGCTGCTTTAACCAGCCAATAAACCTGCGATCGCAAAAACGGGCAACCTGATCAAAAAGTTGCCCATATTAAATTCGTCACGTTTGGCCCTACGGGGAGAGGGCGGGCGATACCGCAGCCTTGGGAATTTCGATCACAGGCTCGTCTAGAGCTACCTCTAAAACGTCCCCTTCCATAGTGGGCTGCGTCAGGTCAGCAAACTGCAACAGGCTAGGACGACCCTCTAATACTCCAGAGATGCCGCCTAAGACCAAAACTGCCGCAGTGCCTGCACCTGCCAGCGCCATCAGATGAATGCGCTGACCGACACGCTGTATCACACACGACAGCGTTTGCTCGACGGAGTCTTCTGAGTCAGGGATAGGTAAAGACTGAATACCCTGACGTAGCTTTAATAGGCGCCTGTAAAGACACTGGGCACCGGGGTCTTCAGCTAGCCAATGGTTGATCAGGCGGCGTTCGTCAGGCGTTACTTCACCGTCAAGATATGCACTGAGTAACTCAAAGCGATCGCGCTTGGTGGCATCTAAATCACTAAAAGCCTGACGACGCTTAGGGGCAAGAGAAAGAGGGCGAGAGGTGGGGGACTGCATGGAGACGGGCTGGGTGATGTTTAAAGTCATCTCAGAGCGGATATCAATACAATATCGAACTGAGCAAAGTGCAGAAACCAATGCAAAAAATATTGAGGAACTGGGCTAACCAGATTCCTCGATTAATCTATTTGTCATCATAAAGGGATCTACCCAGATTAAGATAGCCCCTTGATGATAGAGATTTCTGTACCTGACCGACCCAGTTCGACGGGCTATTGAGATAGGTGACCTTCTAGATATGGCTGAAGTTCCCCCTGTAGGCGCTGACGAGCACGAGCAATCCGAGACTTTACAGTTCCTAGGGAAACGCCTGTGATATCCGCAATTTCTTCGTATGCCAACCCCTGAATTTCACGTAGGACGATGGTGGTACGGAAGGCTGCGGGCAGCTCAGCGATCGCCAGCTTGAGCTGGTCGTAGAATTCCCGGCTGAGCATGTCATCTACCGGGCTAGGTAAATCTGCTGGCAGTTCCCAATCGACTTCGCCGTCTTCTAGGGTACGAGGGGCATCTAGAGACAGCATGGTGCGGACGCGCTTGCGCTTACGTAACTCGTCATAGAATAGGTTGGTGGTGATGCGGCCCAACCAGCCCTTAAACTTAGCAGGTTCGTTCAATCGCCGAATATTTCGATAAACTCGAATCCAGACTTCTTGGGTCAGATCGGCTCGATCTGACCAGTCGGGGGCAAGGTGATAAAGCAGGCGCTCTACGTGAGACTGATAGCGCTTTAACAGTTCGGTAAAAGCTGCTTTGTCAGGACGGCGACTGCACTGACACCGAAGCACAAGATCGAGGTTAGAAAGTTGCTCAGGGGGCATCTGAGCAGGTGTAGGCAAAGAGATATCAGGGGAATAAGTCGTAGAAGTAAGACTCATGGTTCCTTTTTGGCTGATTGTGCTTGTCGGGCATACCACCCTGAGATGACGCAACTCGCAACCGAGCGATCGCCAAAGTTACTCAGTAATTGACGCAAAGCGTACTTAAGCTTTTTATAAGGCGATCGCTTAACCCATAGTCCGGTGACTGTGCCTGTCATTTTTTTGGCACATTAGTGAATACTCGGAGAAGCTCTACCCTGACGAACTGCATGAGAATCAGGCTGAGCGTGTAATCTAGCTTTATAACTTTGCAGTTAGCTGCACCATGCAATATCTTGCCAGAGTCCTAAAAAAAGCCTTTATCGGCGGTGCTGAGCTGGAACTGCTAGCCCGTCAGACATCAGCTCATGCCTGGGAGCTGATGCCAGAAGCTAGCCTTTTTAAGACTGCTAAAATAATTGCTTTTAGTGAAGGCGCTTTGATTATGGTCACACTCTCTCAGGCCGCTCACCCAGAGAACGAGATTGCAGAAGTGCAAGATGCAACGGAATGGGTACTGGAAATTGTTAGTCAATACCTGGCCAAAGGGCTTTCTCCTGAAGCCCTCGACCAGGAAGTAGAACGGGCCGAGCAGTGGCGGCAGTCTTTGACCCTGCAAAACCAAGAGGTCAGCCGTCGCGCTCTAGAAACCCTGGCCCGTCGGGATGAAATTCAGGAGCTAGAGAAAAAGCTCAAGCTAGACCGTGAGGAACTAGAGCAAAGAACGCTGGGTTTGACGGCGCACGAACTTGAGCTTGCAGCCCAGCGCGACCAAATCGAAGCCTTGAGCCGTCAGTTGCAAGCATCTGAAGTTAAAATCGCGGCCCAGCGTGACCAAATTGCTAGCCTGAGCCATCAGCTACAGCTAAACCCACAGGCACCAGCCGAAATAGGCGAGCTATCTCAAGATTCTTCTGACTAGAAAAGCGTATTCGTATTTTCAAAAAACACGCTGCCGATTCCTGACCTTTAGCGCTTTACCGGAACCGGAGGGAGCGATCGCTGCGGTGGACGGTGACCGTTGCGCTCAGCCGCTTCAGGTTCTGTCAGTAGCACACCGCGAATCAGCCGCGCCGCTGCCCGCTGTGCCAGCCCGCCCACAATCCGCTGCCCCATCTCGCGGGTTTCACGCTTCAGCAGTACCTGGGGTAGGACAGAGGCTAAAGTGGCCGCATCGAAGCCTCGTGTCTCACGCAAAATGCTCAGAATGCGAGTGATATGCTCAAAGCCCTGGGGCCGAGCTGAGGTAGGTTCAGGAGAGACCGCAATGCCCAGATTTTTTTGGACAGCGTGATTGATGCTGTGCAGTAGGTCTTGCCCCAGATTGTCAACCTGCTTGACCACTTCGTCGGCAATGCGATCGCGGAAAAATTCTCCCCTCTCTGAAAAAAGAAACTCCAGAGTCTGACTCAAAACGTTGTTTAGGTCGTAGTCATCGCTGTTGCGGGCGTTACGCAGCAGGTTCTCCAGCCGATTCCAGCGGAAGCTACCATCTCTAAAGAGCAGGTCATTCAGCGAGGCCCGCAGCTCAGGGGCCGGATCGGTGAGCAGCCGCTTGGCAATGTAGGGATAAGCCTTGCTCAGCACCTTAAAGTCAGGATCAACGTTGATTGCAATCCCCTCTAGCGTCACCAGCGAGCGAATAATCAGCGCATAGTAGGCTGGGACTCGAAAAGGATACTCGTACATCAGGGCCGAAAATTCGTCTGTGATGCTCTTAAAATTCAGCTCAGCGACGCTAGCGCCCAGCGCATTGTTAAAGACTCTCGCCAGTGCCGGAATGATCGGCGTCAAATTGGTATCAGGTGTCAAAAAATCTAGCTTGACGTAATCTGTAGCGAGGCCCTCAAAATCGCGATTAACCATGTGAACTACGGCCTCAATCAGTCCGTAGCGCTGATAGGGTTTGACCTCGCTCATCATGCCAAAGTCCAGGTAGGCTAGCTGGCCATCAGTCGTTGCCAGCAGATTGCCTGGGTGAGGATCAGCGTGAAAAAATCCATGCTCTAGCAGCTGCCGTAGCGAACACTGCACGCCCACATCAATCAGGTAGCTGGCGTCGATTCCCTGGGCGCGAAGCTTCTCTGTCTGAGTCAGCTTGGTTCCCTCAATCCACTCCATCGTCAAGACCCGTCGGCCCGTGTAGTCCCAGTGGATACTGGGCACATAGATATCACGCAGATGGCCATAGAGCTTGTCGAAACGCTCAGCATTTTGTCCCTCGTGAGTATAGTCCATCTCCTCGAAAATACGAGCGCCGAACTCATCCATGATGCCCGTGAGATCGCTGCGCACCTGGGAGACATATTTGTCCGCTAGCTTTGCTAACTGCCTCAAAATGTAGAGGTCTAAGGCAATTTGCTGAGCTAGGCCCGGTCGCTGCACTTTGATGGCAACGGTTTCTCCTGTTTTCAGACGACCCTTGTAAACCTGACCGAGAGAGGCGGCAGCAACAGGCTGGGGTGAAATCTCAGCGTAGAGTTTCTGGGGAATTGCTCCCAGTTCTTCTTCGATGAAGCGAAAAGCGATCGCATTGGCAAAGGGCGGCAGCTGATCCTGTAGCTTGGTCAGCTCGTCAAGATACATTGGCGGTACTAGGTCAGGGCGAGTTGAGAGTGCCTGTCCAATCTTGATGTAGGCTGGCCCCAACCGGGTCAGCATTTCTCGAAGCTGAACTGAGCGCTTCAGCTCATTGAGCTTTGATCTACCCGTGCGACCGTCAAGCCAGGTTTGACAGTAGAAAACCAGCAGCGGCCACAAAATCTTTAGAAACCGCCAAACAACCCGCAGCGGCTGGCGACCGTAGTGCCGTTCAATCACCACAGGGTCGTAGGTCATCAGATCGCGGGGAACAGACGCCGCTGAGGTCGCTGTTGCCGCTGTTTCTAAGGGCAATGCTCCTAACTCAGCAGCGACGGCTATGGGAGGTTCCTGCTGCCAGTCTGGGCCAAATGCAACACCAGACTTAACAGGAACAGTCACCTCAAAATCAGAAGTAGGGGTTGAATTCATAGCCTCAAAGGATTAGGAGAGGGCAGGAGGGAGTGGAGTTGCTCAGCTCAGCCGTTATAGACGCTCAATCAAAATTAGCTGCCGTAAACTATTGTAACAGTAGCGCTTTTAAGCCAGGCCCTTATAGGCTAACCGATAGATAAATACTGGTAGATAAGTATTAGTACATCGGTATATAAACCCCTTACCATAGTATTTGGCATGGCTGAACGTGAGGGCTAATGATGCCTGCTGTCAAACCCTACGGTGAAATTGATTTAGATGTTGGTTTCCCTGAAAATCGAAAATTTTGCGCTGATTGATCAGCTCATGCTGCAAATCGAGCCTGGTCTAAACGTGTTAACGGGGGAAACAGGGGCTGGCAAGTCGATTATTTTAGATGCGATTGACGCTGTGCTGGGCGGAAAGGCTTCCAGTCGTCAGATTCGCAGCGGTGAGAAGAAGGCGCTGGTGGAGGCAACTTTTATTCCCCCGGTAGAGCTTCAGGACTGGCTAGCCCAGCAGGCTATTCCGCTACCTGAGTCAGGCTATCTGGTCTGTAGCCGGGAGCTAACCGCTAGCCGAGGAGCCGTTCGTAGTCGCTCTCGGCTGAACGGGGTCGTGGTCAACAAGCCCCAGGTAGAGGTTCTCAAGCAAAGTTTGGTAGAGATTACCGCCCAGGGTCAAACCATGCAGCTAGGAGCGGCCAACCTTCAGCAAAGCTGGCTGGACGGTTTTGGCGGGGCTAAACTGCTAATCCAGCGCGATCGCGTGGGTCAGGCTTACCAGCGGGCAACGGCTGCTTTTCAGGCACTCGATCGCCGTCGCCAGGCCGAGCAGCAGCGGCTACAGCAGCTCGATCTCTTTGAGTTTCAGGGTCAGGAGCTAAACAGAGCGGCTTTGGAAGATGCTGATGAGCTAGTCAGCCTGCAGCAGGAGCAGCAGCGGCTGAGTCATGCGGTGGAGCTACAGCAGCAGAGCTATCAGGTCTATCAGGTTCTCTACGAAAATGACGGCGACGCGGCTGCCTGTGCCGACCTGCTGGGCAAGGCCAGCTCAATCTTAGAAGACATGCTGCGCTTTGATCCCGAGGTGGAGCCAATCATCGATCTCGTCAGCGAGGCGATGGCTCAGGTAGAAGAAGCCGGACGCCAGATTAACAGCTACGGGGAAGGGGTAGAAACCGACCCGGAGCGCTTGCAGGTGGTAGATCAGCGCCTTGTCCAGCTCAGGCAGCTTTGCCGCAAGTATGGGCGAGACTTGCCAGAGCTAATTGATTACTATCAGGAAATTCAGGCGTCTCTGGATTTGCTTAACGGTGACGGGCAGTCGATTGAGGCCCTTGAGCAAACCTATCAGGCGCAGCGGCAGCAGCTAGAAGCCGACTGCGCCCAGCTCACTCAGCTGCGTAAACAGGCAGCTAAGACTTTAGAAACCCGCCTGATTGAGACCCTCAAGCCCCTGGCTATGGAGCGGGTCAAGTTTCAGGTGGAGATTATGCCCGCAACCCCTGCGGCTACCGGGGCCGACCAGATTCAGTTTGTGTTTAGCCCCAATCCGGGAGAACCGCTGCAGCCGCTGACAGAAATTGCCTCTGGCGGCGAGATGAGCCGATTCTTGCTGGCGCTTAAAGTCTGTATCTCTGAAATTGACGGCGTTAGCACAATGATTTTTGATGAGATTGACGTCGGCGTATCGGGGCGGGTGGCCCAGGCGATCGCCGAAAAACTTCATCACCTCAGCCGTAGCCATCAGGTTCTCTGTGTCACCCACCAGCCGATCGTAGCGGCGATGGCCGATGCTCACTACCGCGTCGGCAAGCAGGTAATTGACTCAGCTCAGGACGGCTCCCCTAAATCTTGCAAAAGCAAAGCGGCAGACAAGACAACACAGGAGCGCACGGTGGTAAGGGTTTCGCCGCTGGATCTAGAGCAGCGGCGCGAAGAGCTAGCCCAGCTTGCCGGGGGGCAGTCTCATCAAGAAGCGATTGCCTTTGCTGAATCTCTGCTGACCCAGGCTGCTAAACTACGCAAGCAGCAGGTTCTGGCTTAGGGCAGACTGGCTTCGCAAGATAGCTCTTAAGAACTATTTAGAAAAGCCGCCCAGAACCTTAAAATAGCGGCGCGTAGGTTTGTATCGGGCTGATGCTAGTCTGACCCCGTTAGCGCAGCATCAGCCTGGGCAAAACAGTCGAGTGATATTCTTGATCTTTATTCTTTCTGGCAATGCCTATTTTTGCAGCCGCTGAAGCCGCTCTAGAAAGCGCGGCTATTGAGCAAAACCTGCGGCAGTTTTTGTTGGTGCTTTCGGTCTCTTTGGGGGTGGCGACGCTGTCGCGGGTGCTGAGCTGGCTGCGGAATATTCCCTATACTTTACTGCTGCTGGTAGTGGGGCTGGGGCTGGCTATTTTGAACGTGCGGCTGGTCAATCTTTCGCCAGAGCTGATTTTATTTATCTTTTTGCCGCCGCTGTTGTTTGAAGCCGCCTGGAATATCCGCTGGTCAAATCTGAAGCGCGACTTTGTACCGATTGGTATTTATGCCGTCTTTGGGGTGGTTATTAGCATTATCGGTATTGTCTTGGGGCTGCGACAGTTTGCGGGAGATTCCTTGGCGATCGCGCTGATTGTAGGGGCGAGTTTGTCGGCGACCGATCCGGTTTCAGTAGTGGCGCTGTTTCGGGAGCTAGGGGTTGATAAGCGGCTGACGACGCTGATGGAGGGCGAAAGCCTCTTTAATGACGGTGTTGCCGTGGTAGCCTACAACCTGCTGATTGGCATTGCCTTGGGCATTAAGCAGTTTGATATTTCGGTAACCCTGGCTCAGTTTTTTGTATTTGTTGGGGTTGGCGTCAGCATTGGCGCTTTGATTGGGTTTGGCATTTCTTTTTTGACCCAGCGCTTTGACCTGCCCCTAGTGGAGCAGTCTTTGACCCTGGTA
Source organism: Leptolyngbyaceae cyanobacterium RM1_1_2 (assembly GCA_012032345.1). Classification (GTDB taxonomy): domain Bacteria; phylum Cyanobacteriota; class Cyanobacteriia; order Phormidesmidales; family Phormidesmidaceae; genus Sphaerothrix. The sequence continues at coordinate 30,850 of JAAUQI010000036.1, forward strand.
TCTGCCTATGGCACCTATCTGGTGGCTGAGGAACTGGGGGGATCTGGCGTAATCGCCGTGGTGACGACAGGGCTGATTCTCGGTAATTTTGGCTCTCGCATCGGCATGAATCCGCGCACGCGGCTGGTGGTTTCGGAGTTTTGGGAGTTTCTGGCCTTTTTTGTCAACTCGATTGTTTTTCTGCTAATCGGCGATCAGGTGCGCTTTGACGGCCTGATCGAGCATTTAGATTCAATTGGCGTTGCGATCGCGCTGCTGACGATTACCCGTGCTGTCAGCATTTTTGGCCTAGGCTTTTTCAGCAACAAGCTAATCGAGAAAGATGTCTCCCTCAGCAACCAAACCGTCCTATGGTGGGGAGGTCTGCGGGGATCAGTGTCTGTGGCTTTGGCTCTGAGCGTTCCGGTGGCATTGGCAAGTGAGCGAGATGAAATTATTGCTATTGTGTTTGGCGTCATGCTGTTTACGCTGCTCGTACAGGGACTCACCACTAAATTTTTGCTGCAGAGTTTGGGCCTGCTCAGCGATCAGTCCCTGCGCCAGGAATATACGCAGCTCGTAGCCCGACGGGTGGCTCTGAACCGGGTGCTAGATCGGCTAAAAACCCTGGCAGATCGTCAGGAAATTGAGTCAGAATTCGGTCGCTATCAGATGGCTTTGGTAGAAGGGCAGCTAGAGGAAGTCCAGGAAAATCTGAATCAGCTGCGGCAGAGCAAGCCAGAACTTCAGATCTTTGCGGCTGAGCAGCTCAAAGATGAACTGTTGGCGATCGAGTCAGATACCTACGCTGAGTTTATCCGGGCAGGCCAGCTCAAAGACGAGCTAGCCCCGCTGCTGCAGGACGTTTTGCCTGAGCAAACTACCTAAATCAAAACTGAAAATCTCCGGCAGCAACAATCCTGCGAGAGCTAAAACTGTCTATTGAGTGATGTAAACAACGCGTCTGATAGCCACTGGTTAGTCAAATAATCAAAGGCAACTCGTCCTTCTTATCAACTCTCGGCCCACTCAATACTTTGAATCCACTTCTCAAATGTTGTTAACTCTATAGGAAGTTTCTGTAAGATAACATTCACATCTATCTCATCTTCTGGATGAGCCGCTCGCCAACGATATATCTTAGCAATCTCTGTTCCTGTTGGTTCACCAAATGCCTGATTTAACCCTTGTTCAAAAGCATCAATTGGAATTTGCTGATAGGTGAAAGGGCGATTTAGCACTTTAGCAAATCGCTTAGCAATGTCCTGTCCGCTTAAAGCCTCAGGCCCGCCAATATCAAAAATTGAGCCTGTCAATTCGGGTCGTTGTAACGCTGCTACTGCCAGCGCCGCTACATCAGCCAAGCTGATCCAGGAGATCTCGGTTTCAGGAGGCAAAGGGTAAGAGACAACACCTTGATGAACAATACCCGATATTGACCAAGGAGCAGTTAAGTTATCCATATAAATGGGCGGGCGCAGGATAATGAACGGCACACCACTTTGACGAATATACTGTTCTAGATTCCGTTTGATTTCAAAGGCAGATGCATCGGTTGTTTGGTTTGGAATGGAGGTGCTGGTGTTAAACACTAGCAGTTCGACTCCTGCATACTGGGCAGCGTTAATGGCGTTGCGACCTTGAGTTGTTGCCACATCAAATCGATACTCAAGGGGTAGAACAAGAAAAACTCGATCGCACCTTCATTTGCTCGTTTTAGGCTGTCTTGATCTTCAAGGGTTCCTGTTGCGATTTCTACATTTTTAGGCAAAAGAGACTTTGCCTTGTCTCGATTCCGAACAAATGCACGTACTTGATACCTTTCTCTCAGCAACCGTCGCACAACGGGAACCCCTTGAGCGCTATTTGCACCATAGACAAGAATCTTCGGGGTTAGGTTGCTCATGATTTAGACCTTGAATATCTTCAACTTCAGTATTGAAGATATCTGCTAAAATCACGAGTACGTACAATTTTGTAGGGTACTATCAAAAAGGGTTGTGTTAGTCGTGAGTCAAAGAGATAACAAAGAGCTTGAATGCCCTATTCAAGCGATCGTTGACGTGATTGGCGGAAAATGGAAGCTATCTATTCTTTACCAGCTATTTCAGGGAACTAGGCGGTATGGAGAGCTGAAGCGGTTAGTTCCCAAAGCAACTGAACGGATGCTAACGCTGCAATTACGGGAACTAGAAGCTGTTGGAATCGTGCAGAGAACTGTCTACTCAGAAGTTCCGCCAAAAGTCGAATACTCCCTAACAGAACTCGGATTGAGCTTGGAGCCTGTCTTAAAGACAATGCTGAGTTGGAGTGAAAATTACTTGCAACAAGAAGGTACGCAGGTCAGAGAGTCCAACTCAAATCTTTCTTCGCTCTAACGTTAAAATACAGCGGCAAATAGCCTTGAGATCAATACTAAGATCGGGTGCATCTCACTCTCATCCCAACTAGTGGATCTGCTTCTGAAGCTGCTACACCAGCAACCTGAGCCTTACCGTCTTATAGAAAGGCGGCACCCAGATTCGAACTGGGGATAAAGGATTTGCAATCCTCTGCCTTACCACTTGGCCATGCCGCCGTTGTCGGAACATTATCATAGCAAATTTTGTGAGCTAGGTTAGCCCAAGCTGAGGCAGGTTCAGCCGAGGCCAAACAGATTAAGGGCTTGCGGGTGGACTCAGAACAATGACATCAATTAAAGGCGTGACGTTGAAGCCCTGCTGTAGCAAGTTTTGCTGAATCTGGCGGCTGAGCTGCTGGCTGATGGCGCGATCGCTAAGTGTAGTATCGGCCCGAGGCTGCACGTAGATTACGCCCAGCAGCGTGTTTTGCTCAGGGAGGCTAGCGCGGGTAAAGCGAACATTGGCCTCGACCAGATAGGCGGCGCTGTCTTGCTCAAGGGTTTCTTGAATTACCTCGATCGCCTGCTGAGTACGGCTCGATCGCTGTAAATTAGGTGCTTGTCTAAACTGCCATGCCAGCAGACCCGCTAAAATCGTCCCCGTCATAGCTAGCACAATCGGAAAAAGCAGGCGATCGCCGCGCTTGTAACGTGCCCCTTGGGGCGATAGCCCATAAAGGCGAAACACAGTTGCCCCTGATAGATTAATTCCCGCTAGCTGCAAAATCAGCAAAAAAGTGCCGTTTTTCGCCATGCCCGACTCTCCTAGCGCCATCGCCATGCCCACCACGCCAGCCGGAGGAGCCAGCGACGCTGCCACCAGCATGCCCACAGCGGCAGCAGAGACTAGACTGCTGCGCTCTGACTGCACCAGTTGCAAAGCCCCTGCGGCCCCTGCCGTCAGCGGTAGCAAAACAGCCACCGCTGAAACCTGACTAGTCGAAATCATTGAGCTAGTAGCAGCCTGCTGACCAGAAATGAAACTGAGCAAAGCTGCCGTGGTGATCGTGACCGCCAGAGCGCAAAAATAGCGCAGTAGGCTGCTGCTTAATAAGCGGCGATCGCCTCTAGCCGTACCAATCGCCACGTTCATCGCTGGGCCGGCAAAAGGGGCAATCAGCATAGCGGCTACTAGTAAAAAGCTGCTGTTGGTAAACAGCCCAATCCAGACAATCACCCCAGCGATCGCCGCAAATGCCAAAAAACTAGACCACGAGCCGATACTCTGTAGCCCCGCCAAAAATATCTCAATCGGGCTGCGGGCCTGCACGTTCGTCACCTGCTGCGGCGCTTCCTCAGCCGGAGGCTGCAGCGGCATGACGCCTCTGGGATTTAGAGTAATCTTCAGGTCGGGCAGGGTTTCCAGCGCGTCTAGCAGTCCCTCAACCTGACGGTTGGGCACATGGGCAATCACCAGATCAACCGCATCCTCTGGACTCTTGGCCTCAATTTGGGTTAGATTGGCTCCCCGATGCTGTTTGGCTAGAGCCAACACCTGACTACCCTGGCCGCGAGGAACCTGAATCAGCAGCTGGCGCATAGAATCCTCTAGCTCATCTGGCCTCAGCTTAGGTGAAAGCGCTAAGAAATCAGCCTACCCGGAGGAAGATTCCAGGTCACCGAGTCAACTGGCGTTGCTGAGCCGCTGCTTTGAAAGCCGTGCAGTATTGCTGATAGCCAGCGGGAAAAACCACGTTTAGGGTGAGCGGGTCTTTGGTGTCTTGAGGGTCACAGGGGCCTTGAATCACTGTTTGCTCACCGTCAAGCGTCCCTAGCTCAATAGCCTGACGGTTTTTGAGTTCGCCGCCGCTGCTGTCAACATAAACCACCAGATTGCCCCGGTTAAACAAAGAATTAATATCCTGAATCAGCTGCAGAAAGTTGCGATCGCTGCCGCCGCGCTTAGCCTGAAGCTGGCCGTTTTCTGCAATCATTTTGCTGGTGACCGTATCGCCCACGCCCACAATCAGCGGCATCTCAGCCGGATCAAAATTATCCTGCACCAGCTTTAGCAAAGCCGTATGTTCGTGGGGAGCCTGTCGGGAGTTAAAGTTTGGCCCCAGCGGGTAGGTACCTGTGCGCTATGGTAATAGCGGTTGAGAATGGCTACCACACCTGCCTCCTTGAGCGCACCGCGCAGCATAAACTGAAAGTCTGTTGTTCCCGACTCGCTGCCCTGGCCAAACCAAATAATCTCTTTACCAGCGCGATCGCGGCCTAGATTGGGCGCATAGTGGACAAAGAAAGCATCCCCGAGTCCCTGCTGCTGCGCCTCCAAGAGCAAATCTGCCATCAGCGCCTGCATCTCATGCTGCAGGGCCGTATAAGTTTCGTGTCCGTTGCCGAGCGCTTCGTAGAAAGTATTGAGATTGGCTGTGGGAGAAGCTTTATTGTCTAAGGCCGATGCTTCAATGCAAAAGTCTAGCTGCTCTGGCGTCAGGTTCAGAGTTGAGTCTGGGGTGCGATCGCTAAAAAACTGGCGAATGCACTGCTGAATGCGATCGGGCACCGCCGCTAAAAAGCTCAGCTCCCGATCGCTGACGCCAGGATGGCTCACCTCACCGCTGCGGTCTTGCCACTGGATACCCCCCGCTGCCAAGCCCGGCAGATAAGAGGCCGGCGCATCCGCATAGGCCCGTTCGACAATGCCGTTGACCCCGCGCTGGCCGATATGCTCCCCGTTTGTCAGTACAAAAAAATGGCGGTCAAAAGCCCGAGTCGCTTCGACATAGGCCAGGTCAATCTCTCGGCGCAGGGGATCTTTGACCAGCCCCATACAAACACCATCGAGATCCTGAATGATTAGCAGGTTTTCAGTAGCTGCCAGCAGGTCAATGAGCGCTTCATGCAGCAGGGAGTAGGTTTGCTGGTGCAGCGGTAAGCGAGTCGAGAAAGTCATCAAGGATATCCCACCATGAATGGCCTAGACGACCTAAGCTCTGCCACTGATTAGTAGCAGAGCTTAGGCATTCAGGAGTAAGCAGATCTTGAATTAAAGCGGTAATAAAGCAAAAGCAGAATCCGGCAGAGATGCCTGGTCGCTAGCTTCACCATCAGCCGAGTTACCCACAGTAACCGCTATTTCAATACCGTTCTCTTCTAAAATGACCCGTGGCTCAATGCCTTCGCGGACTTCAATACGCTTAACCAGGATGCGACCGTTGGCCAGCCGTTGGCCAGCCGTAACGTAACGGCTGGTAGCTTCTCCGGGGGCTTTGACAATGGCATGAGCCTTGTTACCAATTTGGACAACCCCAGTAATTTGAACGGCGCTGGCCAGTTCAGGGCGAGGTAGCTCAGGTAGCGGTGTGATGGGCGAGGGTGAAGGCGGTCGAGAACCTAATGGATTGTTGGGGCTGGTACCAGATGGATTTCTATTATTACCCCTAGGCGTCTGCGTTCCCTGGGGCGAGGCTGAAGTTCCCCCTGGGCGCTGCGACACTGGCGGCAAATTTCCCTGAGGTGACCTGGTGTTGTTTGGGGTGGCGGCAGTTGGGGATGGACTCGGCGGCGGCACAACCGTGGGCGGCGGCGGGATGGGGACTATCGCAAATGGATCGGTGCGGTTTTTGAGAATCTGGTTGGTTCGCTCTTCTGGATCTGTAGACTGAATTAGCTCGGCACTGGCGATCGCCGCAGCACCCGGCCCAGCCGGAACAATGGGTTCAGCAAATCCTTCTGCTGGTTCTGGTTCATTTGCAGATTGGATAGGAACTCCATCTAAGGCAGCCCCCGGATCCTGGGGTTGTTCAGAATCACGGCCCAACAGACTGTTGACAAAACCGCATCCCGTCAGAGAGAGCAACCCTACTCCAACTAAAACTCCACCGAGAAGGCGACGCATCGCTAGATTCCTCCCCACATTTGACCCGTAGTAATGTTTACCAGGGGTATTGCCCCTTAGCCCCTCAAAGATAACCTATATCAACCATTTCGCTACAGGTTTATTGCAGCTCATCCTGAATATCACCTAATTATCAGGTTCAGTGAGAGAATTCTCGTTACCTGTCATCAAGTGACGTAGCGATTTCAACCCGGTTTTAACCCGTCGAGACACCGTTACGGCGCTGATGCCTAGCTGTTCTGCTGTCTCTTTTTGAGTTAAATCTTTGAGAAACACAAACTCTAAGACTTCACGAGTCCGTTTTTCTAGCTTGGCCAACGCCTGCTGCAGGCGAATTTGATCTTCTTGAGCCAGTTGAAAGCTGCGATACTTTGGATCCGGCAGCAGTTCACCCAGGGAACATGAGCCAGCGTCATCGTCCTGCAGGGGAGCGTCTAGGCTGATTAGAGCGCGATTCCGGCTGGCAAGTTTAACCTGCTGCCATTCCTCAATAGAGATTTCAAGAGCTGCTGCCACTTCAGCATCGGTTGGAAAGCGTTTTAAGGTTTCCTGCAGGTGTCGGATGACCTTAGCCGACTGATGCTGAAGCGTTTGCAGGCGACGTGGAATCCGCATGGAACAGCTGCGATCGCGCAGATAGTGCTGAATTTCACCGCGAATGTAGGGGATGGCAAACGAGCTAAAGGCATAGCCTTTAATGATGTCAAATCGCTCAATGGCCCGAATTAAGCCCAAGCTACCGACCTGCATCAGGTCTTCAAAAGACTCCTTAGAATGCCGCAACCAGTGATGAGCTTCACGACGGACTAAGCCAATATTGAGATTGACCAGTCGGTTGCGGATCTCGGGTGATGGCGATCGCTGATAAGCCTGCAGTAGCTCAAGGGTTTCTCCTTTTAGATCTAGCGCTTTTTGAGTAATAGACATACGATTTCAGGAAGGGGAAGATGTCCCGTTTTGGGTTAGCTTGGCCCAGCAGCTTAGAGCAGGCAGCAAAAGTATGCCCTGATGCCGTCAAAACCGCTCTCTATACCTTAGTCAATTAAAGTGACTTTAGAAGTGACGGGCAAAAATCAGCTTCTTTTAGACCCATTCAGCCTATTATCCTAACTCAGTTTGCCGCAACAGCGTTATTGCGGATCTGACGGCTACGGCCTGCTTGATAATAAGTTCTACTGCCCTAGCAAGCTACCCTATGCAAAAGCGGGAGAAGCCGTTAGCCTCTCCCGCTTTTGAAATTTGGAGATTAAGGTTTGGGCTAAGTAATTTGCCTCATGCCTCAAAACAAATTTCTAAGCCTCGACTGGCTCAATTCGACCATAGAAGACTCCCTGAACTTTGACCTCATCAGGCGCTGCTGTACCCATATCTGTATCTGAGGGCTGGATGCACTCAAACGTACCCGCAATTTCACCCGTATAGCTGTCTACCTTGGCGATTTGTAGAGAAATATTACCTTCTCCAATATCGAAGGCTTTCGTATTTTCTCGCATCAGTTCTTCGCTATCTCCACGGGCAGGCAAAGCTACGGCTGTATCATAGCCTGTCGCTAGACCTCGACCCTTGGGGTCTAGAAAGTTAGAAGTCCGGTAAGAAGGTACCCGGTAATTGCCCTCAAAATCGGTTGAGGTGTTTATAGTTTTCAGGCCGGATTGAGAACGAGCGACCAGGCCTTTTAAGGTAAATAGAAACGGAATCTGTTCGCCACCGGGTAGCTGTACGGTGACGGCCTGAAAATCCATGCCCCCCTTCTCGTAGAAAGTGAAGCTACCGTCTGCTTCTGCAACCAGGTCTCCGTTGACCTGATCTAAGCTAGAGGTATAGCGAGTTAAGGGTTTACCTGGAACAAACGCGGCTTCCTGGCGCTTGCTAACAGGCTCTTCTTTGACGAAATAGGCAGTGGGTTCAAGACATAGACCCACAATGCGGTAAGAACTTTCAGCTCCTAAGTCAATGGAGCCGCGAGTGGTTTCGTTCAGTTGAGGACAACTGTTGGCTAAACCTGTATTTCTGATCTGGTCATAGGTTAGCGGGACGTCGCTGGTAGCTGCAGGAGCCTCGCTACAGGCAGTTAAGACACTTAGACAGAGTGCCAAAAACGTAACAATAAGGGCACGATACCTCATGATCAACCTCGGTTATGTAAAAAGTCTCTGTCAGTAGGCAACTTTTAATAGATTTGGCCTTAGCCGCTCAGCAACGCAATGGTAAACAGCCTATCGATGGCTTAGGCTATTCGACAGGCAGATTTTTGACATCAAGCTTACTTCTGACAGAGGACAGTGCTAAAACTTCTCAAGTTTGGCACTATCTCTCAGAATGGCTGCAAGCTAGACTAAGCCTCAATAAAGCATTCTACATGGCCTTGCTGCGTTTTATGCTGGAATTATTAAAGTCAAGCAAAATGAAACCTATCTAAATTTTGATAACTTTCTGATTTATTACAGCTTTATTGCCGCACTTTTTGGCATTCAGCAACTTCTGTGAGCTACGTTTACTCACCTTATACTGATGCTGACTTTACAAACTGAGGCTGATTACACCCAGAAATTTTAAGCCGATGAAGAATATACCAGGTAAAGTAGTTGAACTAAAGGCAATGAGTGCAGTCGAATGAGCGATCGCAAGTTAACTCAGCCAGAAAACCCCTCTGAGGATTTGCGAGTGCTGGCTCAGCAAGTTCAGCAGGCAGCGCAGCGGCGTCAGGAGGACTGTATTGCTCTACTTGCACTGCTGCGACTCCTAGAAGGACTGCATCAGGATATCCGCGAGACGCTGTTCAGTGAAGCACTGCCTAATAATCGTCAAAAACTTTACAGCTTGTTACGAGATATTGAGGGGTCAGGAGGATGGCCCTACATTCAGCGCATGAAGCTGCGATCGCTGTATCAGCAGATGGAAGCGCTTGAAGAAATTCAGGAACAATCTACAAATCACACGTCAGTCGATTAAGTCTGTGGCACTCGGTAGTCAATCAGCTGATGTCTCTACTGAGTCGGGGTGTGCTTTGCTAGGGCACTGGCCAGTCCTTCGGCCCAGCTAAAAGGCCAGTTGAAGGAATTGTTATGTTTTTGATTGTCATTCATCTGGGTAAATGGGGTTTGAGGAAACAATGAGCGGTTCTTTGAGAAAGCAATTTCAGGTGATAGGGAGGATAGCTGCCGGGGTTTTAGGTAGTCTACTTAACGTTCTTTTAACCAGTCCATCCGCAAATGCTCAGCTCAACAGCTACTGTCAGCTAAGCCAGTCAGAAGTCACTCGCAAAGAAAACCTACGTCAGGCTCTGTTTGAAGGAGAAGAGCAAGTCCGGCAGCAGTACGAGGCTTTAGTACAGCAGCACGCCAACCAGATGCAAACCTGCCGCAATCGTACCTGGCCCAGAGATCAGGCCACCTGGATCAGGCTATACCCCTGTGACTTGCAGCCGGGTGTTTTAGAAGCTGTCCTCGATCGCATTGTGAACCTAGGCTACAACAATGTCTACGTAGAAGTTTTTTATGGCGGACAAGTGATGCTGCCTGCCGCTGATAACCCGACTGTGTGGCCCTCGCTGGTGCAAACGCGAGGATATGAGCGGCGAGACTTGCTAGCCGAGACCATTGAGAAAGGCCAACAGCGAGGCTTACAAGTCTCAGCCTGGGTGTTCGCGCTCAATTTTGGCTACTCCTACTCGCAGCGCCCCGATAGGCAGCAGGTGATTGCCCGCAACGGCTCGGGAGAAGATACCCGCTCTTATGCGTCTAGAGGAGCCTCAAGCAATCCAGACGAGGTTTTTGTTGACCCCTATAGTCCACTGGCGCAGCAGGATTTTCGCCAGCTATCTCAGGCAATTGTACAGCGGCGTCCAGACGGAATGCTGTATGACTATATTCGCTATCCCCGTGGCACGGGCACAGACTCAGTGGCAGATGACGTGCGCGACCTGTGGATTTACAGCAATTCTGCTCAGCAGGCACTTTACCGTCGGGCGCTCAACAACAAAGGATTAGAGCTGATTCGCCGCTATCTACGCCAGGGTTCCTTGACCAATAATGACATTGAAGAAGTTGATCGGCTTTACTCCGATGAGGGCGAACCCATGTGGCAAAGCCGGGTCTTGCCACCTGCAACCGGAAGTTTGCTGCCAGCCAGTGTGCGGCGGCCTGGTCTGCAGCAAGAACTCTGGCTTTTGAGTGTGGCCCATGCAGTTCAGGGTGTAGTTGACTTTTTAGAGCAGATCGCTCAGCCTGTGCAGCGTCAGGGCATACCCGTAGGGGCCGTATTCTTTCCCGGTGGCAATCGGGCGGTCGGGTCGCGTGGTTACGATTCGCGTTTGCAGCACTGGAATCGCTTTCCCACTTGGATGTCGTGGCATCCGATGGCTTATGGGATCTGCGGCAATACGAGCTGTATTGTGGATGAGGTTCGTGAGGTGCTGGCCCAGGCAGGGCCGGGGGGTGAGAATTTGGTTAAACCCGTGATTGCGGGTTCGTGGGGGCAATCTTTTGGCGATCGCCCTGCTTTAGAAACGCAGATGCAGGCGCTGCAGCAGGTAGCCCCGCGAATTAGTTCAGTCAGCCACTTTGCTTTCTCGTGGCAGGATCCTGAGTTTGACCGGGTGCGAAAGTTTTGTCAGCTACCTGAGCAACAATAAAAGTGACCTGAGGGTTTGCTGCTAAAGGCACCCATGCCCTCTAAGCGTTCCTTAAGCGATCGCAGGTGCTAACCTAGGTGCCCCACGTTTTGCCCACGTTTTGCCAAGTTAGCGTTTTCTCAGCTAAAGGCTGCTATTGCCGAGTTGGACATGGTAAAGATCTAGCTAGCGTAACCGGGACTTTCTTGTGAAATTTGCGTTCATTATCGATCCCATAGAGCGGCTAGATCCATGCCATGACAGCAGCGTTGCTCTGATGGAAGCAGCTCAGCAGCTGGGCCACGAAGTTTGGATTACTCAGGCCAGTCACCTCAGTGTGGCAGACGGCAAAGCCTGGGCCTTTTTACAGCCCGTAACGCTAGTACCGATTGAGCTAAAAGACGGACGCTGGGTAGCAGCGGATAGCTGGTTCACCTCAGGAGAGTCAGCGCTGCAGCCCTTAGAGGAAATGGATGCGGTTTTTATGCGCAGCGATCCGCCTGTAACCATTGCCTATCTCTACGCCACTTACATTCTCGACTATGTTGACCCTAGTAAGACTCAGGTCATCAACTCGCCCCAGGGACTCAGAGCCGCTAACGAAAAGATGTATGCTCTACAGTTCACTGAGGCCATCCCAGATACCATTGTCAGCCAGGATAAATCTGTTATTCGAGCGGCAGTTGAGCGCTGGGGCGGCACCGGAGTGCTGAAGCCGCTCGGTGGCAAAGCGGGTGAGGGGATTTTGTTTTTAGCGGCGGGCGATCGCAATTTTAATTCCATGATTGAGATCAGTACCGACCAGGGAAAAACGCCGATTATGGTGCAAACCTATTTACCTGCTGCTAAGGAGGGAGACAAGCGCATTATCTTAATCAATGGTGAACCTCTAGGGGCGGTTAACCGCATTCCCACTGGCAGTGACTTTCGCGGCAATATGGCAGTCGGCGGACGCATTGATCAAGCAACCATCACCGATCGAGAAAGAGAAATCTGTAGCTTACTTGCCCCTACGCTGCGTCGAGATGGGTTAATCTTTGTAGGCATTGACGTGATTGGCGGCTACCTGACTGAGGTGAACGTCACCAGCCCTACAGGAATTCGAGAAATCGATCGGCTAGACGGCGTCAGACTGGGACAGCAGATGATCGAGTGGATGGTCAATTCTCAGGCTCGACAGCAAGAGTAGCTGGCTAACCGCTAATGTAAAGTAGTGATTTTTGGGTAGAACGATTTTATATGATTGGAAACTATCACTCTCTTCACTCTACAGGTCTTACCCGCCGCCGCTTTATTCATTATGGCTCTGCGGCTGTGGGCACGGGTTTACTGGCGGCCTGCGCTGGCAACAATCAGACAGCTTCTGCGCCCGGTGAAATGTCTACAGCCGACTCTGCCGCAGCCCTCACACCCGTTGCTTTTGGCACTAACTGGTACGCCCAGGCCGAACACGGCGGCTTCTACCAGGCCGTGGCCACAGGCATCTACAGTGACTACGGCTTAGACGTCACGATTAAAATGGGTGGCCCCCAGGTCAACGGCACCCAGCTGCTGATGGGCAAGGCAATTGACTTTTTTATGGGCTTTGGCTCAGACGCTATCAATGCCGTACAAGAAGGCATCCCCAAAGTCACAGTAGCCGCCATCTTTCAAAAAGATCCCCAGGTTTTGCTGGCCCATCCTGACCAGGGAATAGAAACTCTAGAAGACCTCAAAGGTCGCCCAGTCTTTATTTCAGCCTCCGCCAACGTCACATACTGGCCTTTACTGACGGCAAAGTACGGCTTTACCGAAGACATGAAGCGCCCCTACAACTTCAATCCTGGCCCTTTTCTGGCTGATAAAAACTCAGCACAGCAGGGCTATCTCAGCTCCGAACCCTTAGCCATTGAGAAAGAAGGCGGCTTTGCTCCCGTTGTCTTTTTGCTGGCCGACTATGGCTATGATCCTTACTCCACCACTGTTGAAACCCGTAAAGAGATAGTGGAGCAAGACCCTGATTTAGTCCGTCGGTTTGTAGAAGCTTCGATCAAAGGCTGGTACAGCTACTTTGAGGATCCTGCCCCTGGCAACGAGCTAATCAAGCAGGATAACCCAGAAATGACCGATGAGCAGATTGCCTACGGCATCGAGAAAATGCAGGAGTATGGCATTGTGATTTCTGGTGATGCTGAAACAAAAGGCATTGGGGCGATGACGGATGAGCGCTGGAAGTCTTATTTTGACACCCTGGTCGAGGCTGGCATTATATCAGCAGAGACCGACTACAAGGATGCGTATACGCTGGAGTTTGTCAATCAGGGGGCGGATGCCTACAAAGGATAGGGATTTGAGACTGCTTGAGGATTTATGATTGATCTCAAGGGCAAAGTCATTCTGGTCACCGGAGCCTCACGGGGCATTGGGGCCGCGATCGCCCAGACTCTAGGAACCGCCCACGCCGATGTGATTGTGCATTACGGCCACGACCAGAAGGGGGCTGAGGCAGTAGCTAAAGCGATCGCTTCATCGCATCAGGTGCAGGCTGATCTAGCTATCGTGGGCGCAGCTGCGAACCTATGGTCAGCCGCGATCGCCTGGAAGGGCAAAATCGATGTGGTGATTAACAACGCCGGCATCGCCCCCGCTGCTGGAGTAGCGCCTGCTGCGGGCATTGGCGATGACTTTGAAACTTGGTCAAATGCTTGGCAAAAACGCTGCAGGTGAACCTGATCGCCGTCGCTGATATTTGTCGTGAAGCGATTCGCCACTTTCAGAGACAGGGCGGCGGCACGCTGATCAACATTGCCAGCCGCGCTGCTTTTCGCGGCGACGACCCTGAATACATGCACTACGCAGCGTCTAAAGGCGGGGTGGTGGCGCTGACGCGCAGTATCGCTCGCGGCTACGGTGGCGACAACATTTTGGCCTACGCGATCGCCCCTGGGTTTGTCCGCACTGAAATGGCCGCAGCTTTTATTCAAAATCTGGTGAAGCCGCCATTACCCGCGATATTCCCTTAGGTAAGCTAGCCTCACCTCAGGATGTGGCCAACGTCGCTGCCTTTTTGGCTTCTGGGCTGGCCCCTCATGCCACCGGCACCACAATCGATATTAACGGGGCCTCTTACGTGCGCTGAGGCAAACGCGATCGCGCCGAGAAATACGCCAGTCAGCAGCACAGGCTGACCGCTGGGCCTATAAAATCCTGGAAACCTGCTCAATCAGGTGATCGAGCTTATCCTCACAAAACTGTTCGGCAGCTTCAAGGGGCATTCCCTGCTCGATAGCGTAGGTCTCAAAAGCGTTGTAAATTATGGCGATCGCGGTTTCTCTTTCTTCCGGGCCAAGTGCCCAGCGCAGCTCTAAGCAGCCGCGCACAATCAGATTAGCCAGATGGCTTTCGCGGTAGAGGTCGCTGAGAAGCTGCTCAATCAGGCGAGAAGACATGGACAAAAAGCGCTAAAAAGTCGAGAGAGAGCTTACAGTCATGAGCTAGACAACTGCCGCAACTCAAACCCTGGCAGACTAGGCAGTTAGTCTATTAGACTAATCGATTTTGTATGGTGGCAACTAGCTGCTAAGGAGTAGTTTAACGATAATTCTGTCTTTGCAATGACGACCCTCAATTCAGCTTAGTCATGAGCTACCGGATCGTTTGTCGGGCTTGGGGTGAGCAGTGCCTGTCCTACTTGTGTTTTTCCTATCGCTGTAGAGTTTTCGTTCTATGAATGCGCTGCGCTGGCTAGCTACCTTTGCGAGACAATAGAAAGGAATGCGGCGTTCCCTTCATCGCCATGACTTACCCCTGCCAAATGCCAAAGCCAAGGCGTAGAGAGTTCACGCCCTACTTGCTACCTAGGGAGACTAACCAGAATGGATATTCAACAGTTTTTGCACGAATATAATCGAGGCGATCGCAACTTTTCCAACATTCACTTACACGGTGTAGACCTGCGTGCGATCGCCCTCAGCAACATCAACTTCAGCGGCAGCGATCTCAGCAGCGCTAATCTCAGCGATGCTAACCTCAGCCGCGCTAATTTCAGCAGTGCCAACCTCAGCGATGCTGACCTAAGAGGATCCGATCTCAGCGGTGCCAACCTGCAAGAAGCTAACCTGATTGGTGCCGACCTGCGCAGAGCTAGCTTTGTTGGGGCTGACCTAGCCCAGGCTGACCTCCGCAGCGCCGATCTTGAAGGGGCTGACTTGAGCGGGGCTAATCTAGCCGCTGTCGCCCTCAGCGGGGCTAACTTTAGCTACGTCAACTTAGCTGGAGCCTGCGTCAGCGACGTTGATTTAGAAGGTGTTGACTGCGAGGGCACCCGCTTAGACGAGCTACAGTCGTGTCAGGTTAGTGAAACCACAGGTACCCCCCGCCGCTGGGTGAGTTGGGGTAGTCACTAAGCGTTTTTGGCGTAAGGTATGCGATATCGCTTTTGCAATACATCAGTGCCAAAAGAACGTCCCGTATTGTTCTGAGCGTCTGTGTTGAGCCGCTCTCGGTGTGCCCTCAGCGGCTGTGTTGCTGGGGGCTATTTTGTATGACTTGATTGCAGAGCGTTGGCCTAGCTTGACTAAGCCTCAGGAGTTTGCAAATGGGGGCGCAGGCCGTAGTGACGATAGCGCAGATAGTCACTGAGAATTTTGTCATGATCAAAGCAGAGCTGATTAGGCAATTCCCAGGGATTGAAAACCGCCAGATTTTTGGCATCGTCTCCGGCCTGAGGAGTCCCCGTCGCGGTAGCTAAAAAGACAAGACTGATGGTGTGTTTACGCGCATCTCGGTTGGGATCAGAGTAGACTTGAAACTGTTCAATTAAGGTGACGCTAAGTCCTGTTTCTTCTTGAGCTTCGCGGTGGGCCGCAGTTTCTACCGCTTCGCCATAGTCAATAAAACCACCCGGCAAGGCCCAGCCCAGGGGAATATTCTGCCGCTCGATCAAAATAATTGGACGATGGGGTCGATCGATGAGTTCAATGATCAGATCGACAGTGGGTGCTGGGTTTTTGTGAGCCACTTAAATAAAATCCTCGCCTATGCTACCGCTGCTCAAGTTCTTGAAAGCTCTCTAACTGTAGATAGTTAAATAAGTCGAATCTCTCAGCTATGAGTAAAGCTGGTATTCATTATCGTTTGTCAAAGTCCACCGCCCAAACACGCTGCCGTTTTATTTGCTAGGAGATCCTATGCCCTTTTCCAGATCAAGTGGTGTTTTGTTACACCCAACCTCTCTACCGGGTCGATTCGGCATAGGCGACGTGGGGCCAGAAGCCTATCGCTTTGTTGACTTCTTGAGCGCAGCAGGGCAGCAGGTCTGGCAGGTTTTGCCGTTGGGGCCAACCGGGCACGGCAACTCTCCCTATATGTCTTATTCGTCTATGGCAGGCAATCCGCTGCTCATTAGCTTAGAGCAGCTGCGCGATCGCGGCCTGCTTGACCCAGCAGATCTTGATAGCTTTCCGCAGCTTTCTGAGGATCAAGTAGAGTTTGAAGCCGTAGGACTGGCCAAGATGCCGCTGCTGGAAAAGGCAGCTAGCAGGTTCAAAGATCACGCCAGCGAGCAGGATCGAGCCGAGCTTGATCAGTTTTGCCAGGAACGCGCCTTTTGGCTAAATGACTACGCTTTTTTTATGGCGCTAAAGCAGGCCCACGACGGCGCGGGCTGGAACCAGTGGGAAAGTGCGATCGCCCGTCGTCAGCCAGAAGCCTTGGAGGAATGGCATACCAAGCTCTCACCAGCAATCTATTTTCACAAGTATCTGCAGTTTGAGTTTTTCCGGCAGTGGTGTGCGCTCAAGGGCTATGCCAACGAGCGAGGAATTAAGATCTTGGGGGACATGCCGATTTATGTCGCCCACGACAGCGTCGATGTCTGGGCCTTTCCCCATAACTTTATGATTGATCCTGAAACCCTCAGCCCTTCCCAGATGGCAGGGGTTCCCCCCGACTATTTCAGTGAAACCGGGCAGCTCTGGGGCAATCCCACCTACAACTGGGAAGAGGTTGAAAAGCGCGGCTTTCGCTGGTGGCTACAGCGGATAAAATCTCTATTAGACTACGTTGACCTAATTCGCATTGATCACTTTCGCGGGTTTGAAGCTTTTTGGGCCGTCAAGGAAGGGGAAACCACAGCAATTAACGGCGAGTGGGTGAAAGCCCCGGGGGAGCTGTTTTTTCAAACCGTTGAAGAAGAATTAGGCAGTCTACCTATTCTGGCTGAGGATTTAGGCACCATTACGCCAGAAGTAGAGGCTCTGCGAGACCAGTTTGGGTTCCCAGGTATGAAAATTTTGCAGTTTGCTTTTGGCTCTGACTGCAACAATCCCTATCTGCCTTTCAATGTGTCGCCCAACTACGTCATCTACACGGGCACCCATGACAACGACACCACCGTCGGCTGGTTTGAAAAGGCTAGCGACTATGAGCGTGGTCGGCTGCTGCAGTATTTGGGCTGTCTCAGCGAAGACGGCATTCACTGGGATATGATTCGGCTGGCGCTGACCTCTGTGGCCGATACTGCCATTGTGCCCCTGCAGGATCTCCTGGGGTTAGACAGCAGCGCCCGCATGAACAGCCCCGGCAAGGCCGATGGCAACTGGCTCTGGCGCTATCGTGCAGAGGCAATCAGCGATCATCTGCGCGATCGCTTCCGAGATTTGACTATGCTGTGCCGTCGCGCTCCCGATCACTGGCAGTGTTAGGGGCTAGGGCGTTAGGCTAGATGAGAACCTCTGTTTGAACCAGTTCTCCCTCAACCGACATGACCTGGCCATACACCCGACGCGATTTCATTCTCACCAGTCTGGCGGCAGCAGGCAGCGTTATGGGTGCTGCCGCCTGCCGAAACAACGTACCTGAGCCTGACGAACCTGTGCAGCCGCAGACTGCCCAACCCGCTCAGGCAGAGGCAGCCCAACCGATAGTCAACCGGACTCCAGTCGCTGCCATGCCTACGCGATCGCTAGGGCGTACCCAGTTACAAATTCCGCTGCTGGGGCTGGGCGGTTCGGCCTCGCCCCTGTCACGAGCGGGGGACGAAGCCGCCGCGATCGCCATTATTGAGCGAGCTTGGGAACTGGGCGTCCGCTATTTTGACACTGCTGCTAACTACGGCCCCAGCGAAGAACGCCTGGGTCAGGTGCTACCTGCCCATCGCTTAGAGGCGGTGCTGGCCACCAAGACCAGTCAGCGCGATCGAGATGGTGCCTGGCGGGAGCTAGAGCGATCGCTGCAGCGCCTGCAGACAGACCACATTGATCTGTGGCAGTTTCATGCCCTCACCTATGACTGGGATTTAGATACCCTGCTGCAGCCCCAGCAAGGGGCAATCAAAGCAGCTCAGGAGGCGCAAGAGCAGGGAATTGTGCGCTTTGTCGGCGTCACTGGACACCACAATCCCAACATTATTGTGCGGGCAATACAGCAGTACCCATTTGACGCAGCGCTGATTCCGATTAATGCCGCAGACAGGCACACACCGCAGCCTTTTATTTCTAACGTGCTGCCTGTGGCTCAGGCCAATAGTGTCGGCATCGTGGCCATGAAGGTGCCTGCCTATGGTCGTCTGTTTAAGCCGGGGGTACTGACGGGAATGCCGGAAGCGATCGGCTATAGCCTCTCTCAAGCTGGCGTTCATAGCTGCATTATCGCTGCAGAAACAGTGGCTCAGCTCGAAGAAAACGTAGCGGCGGCGGTCAGCTTTGAGCCATTAACGGCCAGCGCGATCGCAGATATTGAGCAGCGCACGGCAGCTGTGTGGCAGGAGAACAGCTTCTTTCGCAATTGGGCCTAATTTGGGGCCTAAGATTCAAACATCTGCCCCACCAGCTTGACCACATTTTGACGCGGCAGCAGGCGCGGCAGCGTGGCCACCACCTTATTGCTAAAGCTGCCCGTAACGACGGTAGACTGACCGCGATCGAGGGCCTTGAGTGCGTCTCTGACCACCTCTTCTGAGGAGTCATAGTTTTGGCCCATGCGTTTAGCCATCGAGTCTGGAAAGTTAGCGCGATCGACAAACTGGCTTTTGGTAGGGCCAGGGCAAACCGCCAGCACTTTAATGTCATAATCCTGGTTTTCGACCCACAGGGCTTCGCTGAAGCTTAAGATAAAGGCTTTTGTCGCCGCGTAAATGGACATGTAAGGAATGGGCTGAAAAGCGGCGGTTGAAGACACGTTCAAAATGCAGCCGGAGCGCCGCTGCTGCATAGCGGGTAAAAAGTGGTAGGTCAGATCAACCAGCGCCGTGACGTTGAGCTGCACCATCTGCAAGTGGGTCTGGCGATCGACTTGAGTAAACTCACCATAGCGCCCAAAACCCGCGTTGTTGATCAGCCAGTCTACGCTCAAACCCTTTGACTCGACAGCGGCAGCAACGGTGCTGGCCGCGTTAGGCAGGGTGAGATCTTGAGCAATTACATGGGTGCGAATGCTGTGCTGGGCCGCTAGCTGCTCAGCGATCGCGCTGAGCTTGTCTTCTGAGCGAGCGACCAGCACTAGGTCATATTTTTGGGTCGCCAAGGCACGAGCAAAAGCCTCACCAATGCCTGCTGAAGCACCCGTAATCAGAACAGTGGTCATAGTTTAGAAGTGCAGTAGTTGGGCAGTCTGTGCAGTCAGAGCCTATAAATATGTGGCTAGCAGATGCAGAGATATCCTTTAAAAACTACGGCCAACTGACTGCCTACACCATCCTACTCAGGAATGAAAAGCTAGTACCGCATGGCGTAAATTGCGTTATCTTTTAGAGGCTTCTCTGAGACTTTAGGTGATGCCCCGTCTTTCTGCCCCAGCGATTAGTTTGAGCGACTCCGAGCAGGAACAGCTAGAGTCCCTGGC
>JAAUQI010000037.1 GCA_012032345.1 Leptolyngbyaceae cyanobacterium RM1_1_2
TAAATCGCTTTGCTAATTTTCGTTGCGAAATAGCTTCGTCTTCATAAGCCTTGATAATCTTTCGACGGAAGGTTAGTGAATAAGGTTTCATTACTATTACATTAAAGTAGATCTAAGAAGTATAAATCGTACCTCACTAGAGTGAAAATTGCTGTAGCTCTGAATTTGCTCAGGATATGCAGCCTTACTCCACCACGCGAATACGTCCCTGGTTAAGCGCTTCGTATATACGAGCAATGAGCGCCTGATCGTGCCGACTAATTTGACGTTTGGCGTACAAACTCATCAGCAGCCGCTGATCGTAACGGGTTAATCTGCGGGTTGAAAAAATTTTCTCAACCGTTTCTTCGATTGAATTCATGGTTTGCTTGCCCTGTTTCTAGCTAATGAACCCCAGTCCTAGACTAAGAGGAATGTCTTCCCCATCTCTTCTTGGGATGCGCTGCCCTAGCGAAGTTAGCCTGCTTTTTGCGTGCTTATTGCATTTGACTTCACTCTAAACGTAAAAGAAAATTCAGAAATCAGTGAATTCGAGGAATTCAGACCGCTTATAGGTGGGCCACTTCCGTTTCTATACGACAGCAGAGTCGAGTTGTAGACTAGCTCAGCAGTGGGTGGTAATGGGCAGCTTATTTTACTTAAGTCTAAAAAAAGCAAACAGCTTTTTCATCCGCCATCAGAGCGGAAAGCCTCTGTCAGAAAGCGTATATTTATTTTTTGTTCTGAGGTTTTGGTCACGACAAAGAAATACTTCAGCCCAGAAATACTTCAGCCCAGAAAAAACGCGATCGCGGAAAAGATCGGCGATCGCGCTCCGTTCAGTATTAGGCTTATAGCAGTCAGTAGAACTACACCACAGCTAGCTCAGGTCGCTTGCTATTGCGAATACTGCCAATAGCTTCTGCGTAGTCGTCTGCCTTGAAAACCGCAGATCCCGCGACGATGGCGTTAGCCCCGGCCTCAAGCACCTGCCAGGTGTTATTTGGCTTCAGGCCCCCATCAACTTCGATCCAGGGATCTAAGCCTCGCTCATCACACATCCGGCGGAGCTGACGGATTTTGGGCAGTACGGCTGGAATAAAGCTCTGTCCACCGAAGCCAGGGTTTACGCTCATGATCAAGATCAGATCGCAAATTTCTAGAACATGCTCAATCAGAACTAGCGGCGTGGCCGGGTTAAGCACAACCCCTGCCTGCTTGCCCAACTCTCGAACTTGAGAAAGAGTGCGGTGGAGGTGGGGAGAAGCATTGTGCTCTGCATGAATCGAAATGATATCAGCTCCCGCCTCAGCAAAATCAGCGACGTACTTTTCCGGCTCTACAATCATCAAATGCACGTCTAGCGGTTTTTGAGTAACGGGACGAAGTGCTTTAACAATCAGCGGCCCAATTGTAATGTTGGGTACAAAGCGTCCATCCATAACGTCTACGTGGATCCAGTCTGCACCAGCTTTGTCTACTGCTCGCACTTCATCGCCCAATCGGCTGAAGTCTGCTGATAAAATCGATGGAGAAATTACGATTGATTTATCGGATCGAGTGTTGGCCATAATGGACGGATACTCCTGTCGCCTCGCTGCGTATTCATCGTAACAAAATCTTTAGTTTCCTCCTAGTTATTCAGCTTTCAAACTTCGAGCAGGTCAGCCCAACTGACGCTAGAGTAAGGGCAAGCAGAATTACTTTTTTGTTGCTGACGCCAAGCATTGCCCACACACTTTTTAGTCAAAAGTCTATGAGCCGCCGTTTTATCTCTCAGCTTACTTCTCAGTTAACGACTCGCGCCCTCTGGCTGGGCAGTGCTATCAGCTTGGCTGCTGGGGTGCCCGTTCTTGCTCTTTCGCTTTCAGTCGGATCAGAGGGTATTGATGCCAGGCGACTGCATGAACCGCCCTACAGCCTCACAGGCCGCAAGATTGCTATTGGGCAGGTAGAAATTGGGCGGCCAGGACAGTTTGGCTTAGATAAAGTAGCTTACGAAATGATGCCAGTCGCGGTGCGAGCGGTTTTCTTTCGCGATCGCTTAGCCAGTCCTAATGAATACGTAGACGGCCATGCTGCTAATGTGGCCAGCGTCATGATCAGTCAGGATAAAAATGTTACGGGTGTAGCCCCCGGAGCTACCCTGTATTCGGGGGCGGTCGGGCCGCTGCGGGGACGCGACGGGCAGCCAGAAGAATGTCTGGCTTCTCAACACATAGCCCTGCAAAATGGCGGTGACGTCCGGGCTATGAACTTTAGCTTTGGCGAGTCGCTAGGGCGCGATCCACGCCCGAACCCAATGCTAGACGGAAATGCCCTTTTAACCCAGTGTATAGACTGGTCACATCGAGTCCATGACATGCTCTACGTCATTGCTGGGAATCAGGGATCTGGCGGTATCCCCATTCCCACCGACAACTTCAACGGCATTAACGTAGCTTTTTCAACGGCGATAGAGGGCAGTTTCTACCGAATTGACTACGCCAATATGGGCAGTGAGCCTGTGTATAGGCCCCAGCGATCGCCAGTTCCAGAGACGAATGTAGGTGCTAGGCGCTCGATTAACCTAGTTGCACCGGGTGGCAACCTGGATCTTCTAGATCCTGACGGCAGTACTCGGCGTACCAGCGGCACTAGTTTCGCTGCACCCCATGTGGTAGCAACGGTGGCGCTGCTGCAGGAATTTGGCGATCGCCAAATTCGCACCGGGCCTGACAACTGGAATTTAGACGCCCGCCGACCTGCGGTGATGAAAGCGGTTTTGCTCAACTCAGCCGATAAAATTAAAGACCAAGGCGATGGACTGCTGCTAGGCATGACGCGCACCCTGATTGATGAAAACAACAAAACCTGGTTAGATTCTGACGCCTATAGCGACCCGGCAATTCCCCTACACGCAGATCTAGGTACCGGACACCTCAACGCCTTTAGAGGCTATCAGCAGTTTCAGCCCGGCCCTCAAAGCCCTGAAGCAGCAGTTCCACTCATTGGCTGGAACTACGGTGCTTTAGAATCTGCCGTGCCGCCGACTAATTTACCGCGATCGCAGCCCAAGGCACTCTATCAAGACTATGTATTTGAGTCATCTTTGCAGGGAGGCAGCTTCATCTCAGCAACGCTAGCCTGGGATCGTTTGGTCGTTTTAGAAGATGAGAACCAAAACGATCTTTACGATGTGGGTGAAACTTTTGGCGATCGCGGACTGAATAACTTAGATCTCTACCTGATGCCTGCTGACGCAGATGACATCAGCCAAAGCATCTGGTCTTCGGTCAGCGCCGCCGACAGCGTCGAGCATATCTTTTTCCCCATTCCCGCAACCGGACGCTATAAACTGCGTGTGGTCTACCGTCAGCAGGTCAATGACGAACTGCAGCAGCGCTATGCTCTAGCGTGGTGGGCAGTCGGTGCTAACCTATAAAACAAGCGATGAAATTTCCGGGACAGATTTTTTATCAATGGTATCAAAACTTGCTGAGCAATCCGCGCTCTCGTGGCTGGGCGATTGCTTTGTCATTGCTGTACCTGATTAGTCCGTTTGATATTTCCCCAGATTTTCTGCCGATCTTGGGTCAGATCGACGACGTTATTCTAATCTCACTGC
This sequence comes from Leptolyngbyaceae cyanobacterium RM1_1_2, assembly GCA_012032345.1. Classification (GTDB taxonomy): domain Bacteria; phylum Cyanobacteriota; class Cyanobacteriia; order Phormidesmidales; family Phormidesmidaceae; genus Sphaerothrix. The sequence goes on from JAAUQI010000037.1 coordinate 3,587, forward strand.
TGATTTCTGGGCTTTATCAGTGGCTGGTCAAGCCAGCGCCTGCCCAGCCTGCTGCGGATCCGTCTACCCGTACCATTGACGTCAATGCTGTACCCCTTGATCCACTGGACTAAAGATTTCTCCATCACCTACTCAGACCTAATGTAAAAGCGTAGTGTTTTTTCCTTAAAGAGTCCGTGAATCCACGGGTTGTTAATCTGTTCATAACCTTTGCTTATGAGATGTTTAACGTCTGCTCAGTAGCTTTTGGGGAGTCAGTCAAACAATCAACAATTTGTTATGCACACTTTAAGAGCTTTGAGCCTGTTCGCCTCTGGTCTAACAGCAGGCGTACTAGCGCTACCTGCTGTAGCCGATATTCAGCTAACCCCTATAGGTGGCTATCTCAGCAACATATTTGACGAAGGAGCGGCTGAAATTTCGGCCTACGACCCGGTAACGCAGCGATTGTTCATTACAAATGCTGATGCCAATACAATCGACGTTTTGAATATTGGCGATCCGACTCAGCCTACGCTGGTCAAGAGTATTTCCCTCGATGCCTTTGGCGGCGGCATCAACAGCGTTGCCTTTAAGAACGGTGTGCTGGCCGCTGCAGTTGAAGCAGAGATTGCCCAAGATCCCGGTCAGATTGTGTTCTTTAATGCAAATGGAGAGGCTCAGGGAGCTGTGACCGTAGGCGCTCTGCCCGACATGGTGACATTTACGCCTGATGGCAGCAGGATTTTAGTCGCCAACGAAGCTGAACCCAGCGACGACTACAGTGTTGATCCGGTTGGTTCAGTTAGCATCATCGATATCTCTGGTGGCATTAGCGGCGCTACGGTAACGGCAGCAGGCTTTACCCAGTTCAATGACACTGCTTTTTCTAAAGAAAGCGGTGTGCGTGTGTTTGGCCCCGGTGCTAGCGTTGCTCAGGATTTTGAGCCAGAATACATCGCGGTTTCGGCAGATTCGACTAGAGCCTATGTTTCTCTACAGGAGAACAATGCTTTTGGGGTACTCAATCTGCTCACCGGAGAATTTGACCAGATTGTGGGATTGGGCTTTAAAGATCACAGTCAGCCCGGTAATGAGCTAGACACCAGCGATCGCGATGACGCCATCGATATCGCTAGTCGCCCTATTTTTGGTCTTTATCAGCCCGACGCAATCGCCACTTTTGAAGCTGCAGGCCAAACCTATATCATCTCTGCCAATGAAGGTGATGCTAGAGATTACGACGGTTTCAGTGAAGAAGAACGGGTTAAAGACTTGACCCTCGACCCCACAGCTTTCCCCGATGCGGCGGCGCTGCAGGCTGATGAAGTGCTGGGGCGACTGACGGTGACGACGACCCTTGGCGATGCTGATGGGGATGGCCTCTATGAAGAACTGTACGCTTTTGGCAGTCGCTCTTTTTCAATTTGGGATGCTGAAGGTAATCTGGTTTTTGACAGCGGCAGTCAGTTTGAGCAGATTATCGCTAAAGAATTTCCCGAATTTTTCAACTCTGACAATGGCGAAAACACCTTTGATACTCGTAGCGATGCCAAAGGGCCAGAACCAGAAGGCGTCACCGTTGGCGAGATTGATGGCCAAATCTATGCCTTCATCGGCCTAGAGCGCATTGGCGGCATCATGGTCTACAACATCAGCGACCCTAGCGCGCCCACCTTCGTGCAGTACATCAACAACCGTGACTTTAGCGGCGATCCCGAAGCGGGTACTGCTGGTGACTTAGGCCCAGAAGGCGTCCTGTTTATTTCTGCTGCAGACAGTCCTACGGGCATTTCTCTACTGGCGGTCACCAATGAAGTCAGCGGCAGTACCCGCCTTTACTCAATCACTAACAGGCTAACATCAGTGCCTGAGCCTGTAGCGACCACTGGCCTTGCTGTAGCAGGGCTACTGAGTCTGCTGGGTCTCAAGCGCCAGCACTAAAGTCTAGGCAGTAGGTCTGGCAGTAGATGGGCTGGTATCTGCTGCAGGGCCTGCTGCTGACCTGCAGCCCCGAGCTGCTGGTGATGCAGCTGTAGATTGTTGGCGATCGCCTGTAGCGCCCTTTCCTTAGCTTCGGGCGCTGTTTGCCAGCCTTGCAGAGCGCTCAGATAATGCTGTAGAGCCTGAGCCAGGTGATCGCTTTGTTCCGGCTCTGTGAGCTGTCCAGAAACGCCCAAATAGCCATGAATGACACCCAAGCTGTAGTGTACTGAGTTGGGATCTAGGGGCTGAGTGGTGGGCGACTGGCTGCTTGCCGACGGCATCACCTGTAGAGTTTTTGTGTAGGCTGCGATCGCCTTTTGCCATAGCTCCAGCCGTTTTTGCCTGAGCTTGTGATGATTGGCGAGTTCGCAGTAGGCCGTACCCAAATTATTTTGGGTTGAGGCGCAGGCGGCGGCGTCAACTGCGTGAGTACGATAAACGAGAGCCGTTTCATAAGCCTCAATTGCCTGCTCTAAACGGGCAATTGGCTGCTCGTGCTGGGCTAAACTCCAGTAGGCAACGCCCAGGTTATTTTCAATCATGGCGTAGCGCAGAGGCTCTTGGTGTGGCTGACAGTGCTGGCGAGCTTCGCCGTAAGCAGCCACGGCCTGCTGCAAATGCTGTTTGGGCAGCTCGTGCTGAGCCAATCGCCAGTGGGCGGCCCCCAAGCTATTTTGCAAAGATGAATACTCTAGGGCTGCTGTCTCTGCAGGGCGATAGCGCAGGGCATGATGATAGGCGTCTACGGCCTGTTTCAAATGACCTAGTGGCTCTCGAAAATTTGCCAAAAAGCTGTGGGCGGCGGCTAAGTTGCTGTAGAGCCGCCCGGTTGCCTCGGGCGTTTGTACTGCTGTTGCTGTGAGTGCCTGCTCGTAGGCGCTAACAGACTTTTCCATTAGCGGCAGTGCGGCTGAAATTACCGGAGTGCGCTGGGCTTTAATCCAGTAGAGGCTGCCCAAATCGTTGAGGCTATCGCTCCACAGCGGCGAGTGCTGGGGCAGCCAGCGCAAGCCTTCTTCGTAAGCCTGAATTGCTGCCGCCAGCAGTTCTGCATCGCTGTCACCCGCTACTAAGCGATCGCGGTAGAGCTGAGCCAGCTGCAAATAGGCATTCCCTGCCGCCGGATCGGCCTGCTGGGCTGCCTCTGTTTGAGCGGGCTTAGTGGGCAGCAAGGCCACGGCAGCTGAGGCGGCTGGCTGGCGCGGCTGGGCTAACGTATTTTTGGGGGACGGGGGCTGCTGCGATCGCGGGTTTAGGGGCTGCGGGTCTGGCCGCTGTGAGTCTGGTGCTGAGCTGGCAGGCGGTGGCAATACTTTTGCCGCTGCTGGGTCAGTTTTTTGGGGCACTTTGAGTTTTCGAGCGGGAACCGCAGGCGGCGGCATCAGCGTCAATTTTTGAGAGGAGGGCTGAACCAGTCGCCGGGTATGGCTAGCAGTCAGGGAGGCTGCTGCTGAGGGCTGAGAAACAGGAGTGGTGGTTGGCCGTAAACTTTTGGCAGTTGAGAAATCGGTGACCAGCCCTACAGGAGTTGGATCACCGACAAATTCAAACAGGCCCGTATGGCAGGCCCAAAAGCCGGGTACAGACTGCTGAATCAGCCGCGCCCAAGGCCAAGGCAGCCACAGTAGCAGACTGTGTTCGAGGGCGGGTAGAAGCAGCTCAATCTGCCGCAGCGATCGCAAAAACTGCCGCTGAACTGTAGCAGACTGACGAGTAAGCTGCTCGATGCCTGTTATCTGTAGGCTGACTCTCTTAGACGCCGCAGGCAGGGGCTGTAGCTGCTTCAGGCAGGTCACGATCTGTTTGGGCAGATGGGGCTGTTTAGGATCAAAGCCAAGCCGCTGTAGACTATACTGATGCTCTTGCCAGCCCTCCAGATTAGCGGCGGCTGTAGCAGGGGTAGCAACTACGTCAGTTTCTAACTGCATGACTAGGCGATCGCGCAGTGACATATCATCGCAGATCGCAATTAAGAGCTGACGTTTGAGGCTAAGCTGAAGAGTCAGCTTCAGGCGCTGATAGGTGCGCTGATTCAGGCCCAGAATTTGACGAGAAGGGAGTTCGGTGACGACCATCAACCCAAAGCACTGTACTGTTAGGAACTACACATTGACTTCTTCGGAGATTACCAGTCTGGGTCAGGAATAAAGCTGCCAGAATCCCCACCGAAGCTGATATTCTGAAGCTCTACAGTGTCTAATAGTCGAAATCTTTCTTCACATATCTGACTGTCGCTATGTCCTCTGTGTCTAACTCTTCCATTCGAGAGCAGCAGCATCCGCTGATTCAGCAGCTAGCTGACCTGATCGAGGCCACCTGGCAGCAGCATTTGCCTCTAGCACCCTATCAGCTCCCAGAGGATTTGGGCTACGTTGAGGGGCGACTTGAAGGTGAAAAACTGGTGATTGAAAATCACTGCTACCAAACTCGTGAGTTTCGCAAGCTGCATCTAGAGCTGGCCAAGGTGGGGCAGAGCTTAGATATTCTGCACTGCGTTATGTTTCCTCGGCCTGAGTTTGCGCTGCCGATGTTTGGCTGTGATCTGGTGGGCGGTCGCGGCCAAATTAGCGCTGCGATCGCAGACTTATCGCCTGTCAGCGCCGATAACAGCCTGCCGCCAAGCTATCAAGAGGCCCTCAGTAATCTGCCGCAGCCTGACTTTAGCCAACCGCGTGAGCTGCCAGCCTGGGGCGATATCTTTTCCTCATTTTGTACCTTTGTGCGCCCGGAGAATCCGGCAGAAGAGACCGCCTTTTTAGCCAGGGTCAAAAGCTTTTTAGAGATTCACTGTCAGCAGGCGATCGCGGCTGTGGCTGTCCCCGAGCAGCAGTCTGATATTTTACGAGGACAGCATCGCTACGTTTACCAGCAGCAGCAAAACGACAAAACTCGCCGGGTTTTGATCAAAGCGTTTGGGCCTGAGTGGGCCGAGCGCTATATGACCACGGTGCTGTTTGACTTGCCAGACGCCGAACTGAGTTTAAGCTAGCCAATTTGTTTAATGTCATCTTCTCCAGTGAGTCCCCTGCCCAACAGTGTCGCACCTGTCTCCTCTACCAAACCTGGAAAACTGGTGGTGTTCACTGGCCCGAGCGGGGTTGGTAAAGGTACACTGCTGCAGCAGCTACTAGAGCGCCATCCCGAGATCCATCTTTCCATTTCAGCCACTACCCGGCAGCCGCGACCTGGAGAAGCTGAGGGTCAGCATTATTATTTTGTGGGTCAAGATACTTTTAAGCAGATGGTGGCTGCAGGCCAGCTGCTGGAGTGGGCTGAGTTTGCTGGCAACTATTACGGCACGCCGAGTGAGCCAGTCTATCAGCAGATTGAAGCTGGTCGCTGGGTCGTGCTGGAAATTGAGTTAGAGGGTGCTCGTCAAATACAGCAGACTTACCCGGAAGCGCTGCGAATTTTTATTTTGCCGCCGTCTTTGGCTGAACTCGAAAAACGACTGCGCGCCCGCAGCCAGGACAGCGAAGCCGCGATCGCTCGTCGCCTACAGCGTGCCCGCATAGAAGTTGCAGCCGCTGACGAGTTCGACATTCAGATTGTCAATGACAGCTTAGATCAGGCTCTACAGCAGCTAGAACAGGCGCTCTTTGACGGTTAGCCCCAGTCCAGATACCCCAGCTTATTCAGCCGCTGAGGTATCTGGACTGGCAGAGCTAGGGGGAACGCCCTCAGTCGCAACCAGCGACTCTATCACAGAGCGGACAATGGGGGCGGCGACCGTCGAGCCGTAGGCATCATCGCCCCACGGCTCATCTACAACAGCTAGCACAACATAGCGCGGATTTTCGACTGGTAAGACACCGACAAAGCTGGTAATGCGAGCGTCAATATAGCGACCGCTGAGAGCTTTTTGGGCCGTTCCTGTCTTACCTGCGAGGCGATATCCCGGCACCTGTGCTGGCTTGCCTGTGCCGTCTGTAACGACAGTCTCCATCATGGCAATCACCTGCTGGGTGGTTTCCAGGTCAAAGAGCGGTTCAGGCTGAGGTCGAGACGGCTGCCACTTTAGCTGTTTTTGGCGATCGCTTAGCCCTCTGACGACGTGGGGCGTCACTAGCTTGCCGCCGTTGGCCAGGGTTGCTTGGAGCCGTAAGAGCTGCACCGGGGTTAGCGCAAACCCTTGACCAAAAGCGGTGGTAGCGGGTTCAATGCGGCTACTAACAAACTGTTCCCGTGCTTTGAGCTGCCCTATAGTTTCAGCAGGCAGCTCAATCCCGCTGAGCTGGTCAATTTTGAGCCGCTGTAGCCAGTCAAAATACTGCTCTGGAGCCAATGCCTCCATCAGATGAACCATGCCGACATTGCTAGAGTATTTCATCACTTCGGTCAGACTGAGGGTGCCCCGTCCTCCCATAGCGCTGTAGTCAGCGTTTTGAATTGGCCACTCACCAATCTGAATCCGGCCCTCGTCATAGACCGTAAAGTCAGAATTAACGGCTTTTGAAGCCAAGGCGATCGCCATATTGATAGGCTTGAAGGTAGACCCAGGCTCGTAACTATCGCTGACGGCCCAGTTCCTAAAGGCCGCTACGTCTGCTTCATAGTAGCGGTTGGGGTCATAGGTAGGTTCTACCGCCATTGCTAGAATGGCCCCATCGCGGGCATCCATGACCAAAACTGTGCCGCGCTTAGCGCCGTAGGTTTCCATTTGGCGACGCAGGCTAAGCTGAGCTGTCCGCTGCAGGCGACTGTCTAAAGTTAGGTGTAGCGTTAGCTCGTCTTCAGCTAGCAGCGCCGTTAAATCTGATTGTTCCTGAACTGCTCTAGCCGCTGGCTGAGACTGGGTCGTCTGCGGTAGCAGGAGCTGATCTTGCAGACTGTACTCTAGCCCAGCCTGACCTCTGCCATCAACGTCAACGTAGCCAATAATTTGGGAAAATAAGTCGCCTCTAGGATAAAAGCGCCGCAGGTTTGGAATTAGCTCTAAGCCGTTTAGCCCTAGCGCCAAAATTCGATTTGATAATTCTTCGGAGAGGGTCTCAGCTACCTTAATGCCGGTTTCCTGACTGGCAAATTGCTGGACTAGCTGCTCGGCGGGTTGCTCTAGTAAAGGGCCTAATTTAGCCGCGATCGCAGCGGGTGACTGGTCAAACAGGACAGGATGAACATAAAGCGTATACTCAACCTGGTCAACCGCCAAGACATTCCCTTGGCGATCGACGATGCTGTGACGGGCCTGAACAGGCTGGCGGCGACGCTGCTGCTGCTGCTGCGCCATCTGCGCTAGGGCGGATCCCTGAGCTAGCTGCACATAGGCTAAGCGGCTAGTTAAGCCCATCATGCTCAGCATTAGCAGCCCCCAAACCAGTAAAGCCCGAAACCGGAGTGAGTAGCGGCCTGAACGCCATCGAGGTTTAGTCTGAGATCTAGCTTTTTTGCGGACGGGGCGACGCGATCGCGCTGCCAGTGGAGGAAGAGACATAGGACTCAGCCACAGATAGCAACAGTTACGATTAGCTAGTAGCCAAGAGGCTGAGAGAACGGAGGCCGGGTAGGGGCTGCGATCGCTTCTGGTAGACTCTGGGGAACAGGCTGGGGGGAAAGCTCTGGTGCAGAGTCTGATGCTTTGGAATCAGCAGGCGCAAGAAAAATCAGGCCGTTGGGCTGAGGCAGTTCTAAAGCCGCGCCGGGAGCTTCTGCCTGCTGGGCTAAATGCTGCTTTAGCACTTCGCTAGCAGTGGTTAGCTGCTGGTGGCTGCGACGCAGTCCTTCTAGACGCTGCCTGCCTGCCTGCACTGACTTGTCCACATAAACCGTGCAGCCGTAGAGCACCAGAGTAGCCAGCAGTAACCCTCCTGATAGCACAGTTGTGCTCTGGTAAAGTCCGCTTAGTAGCCGGAGCCAAAGGGGTGTTTTAAGCGCAGCGGCGATCGCAGCAGGTCTTTTGACAGCAGAGATAAGAACAGGTGGCTCCTGCTGAACCGCTCTCAGGGAACCGACGCGGCGACTGCGTCGTCGCGTCGGAGACTGCTCTATGTTTCGCCTTAAAGCTGCTGCCATGCACTCCACTCCTTCTAACAAACGTGCCATTCCTAGCTGACAAAAGCTTTAGCAGCCTATTCTCAGCCTGCCTCGCTTACAAACCTCTAGCAACTTATGATCGCTCTCTCTGAGCATGGCCCCTAAGCGTTAATCTGAGCAATGGGGATGCTTACAACTTGGGATTGGCGATAATAGTAACCTGCTTAAGGTATAACAGCAATACAGTAAGGCACAACAGGCATCGCAGATCATTTTAGGCTGAGAATAGAGAGTTTCTTTCCCAGTCTGAGCCAGCTGACGCAGATAGATAGCCACAACCCGCTATAGCTTTGTGCCGCAGTCTGGGCAAAAGTTATTGGTTGAGGGGTTCTTGGTATTGCAGCTAGAACAGTACATCAGCTCAATAGCCTGCTCTAGCTTAGAAGGCTGCTGTAGCCCGATCATTTGGGCATTGCTCTTGCCGGGTGCCACCATCGGATAGCAGTTTTCGTCTCTGCGCACGCGCACATCCATCAGGACGGGGCCGTCATCTGCCAGCATTATGGCAACGCTCTCCTGTAGTTTTTCCCGATCCTGCACCACCATACCTTTGACACCAAAAGCCTGAGCCAGCAGTTCAAAGTTGGGCATACCCACTTCCATGTTTGAAGAAGAATAGCGCTCCCCGTGAAAAGCCTGCTGCCACTGTCTGACCATGCCCTGCCAGCCGTTATTGATGATGACCGTTTTAACAGCGATACCGTACTGGGCCAGGGTTGCGAGTTCTTGCAGGTTCATTTGAAAGCTGGCATCTCCGCTGATACAAATCACAGCTTCATCTGGTAAGGCGACTTTGACCCCCATTGCCGCTGGTAAACCGTAGCCCATCGTGCCCAATCCAGCGCTAGAAATCCAGCAACGGGGGCCATTTTTGAGGAACTGCGCCGACCACATCTGATGCTGACCTACATCTGTGGTGTAATACGCCTGAGGAGCCTGTCGGCTTAGCTCAACAATCACCTCCTGAGGCGACAGAATGTCTGAGTAGGTCGGTACGACTAGGGGATAGTCTTGCCGCCAGCGACTGATGCGCTTGAGCCACGTCTGAGTCTGCTGGGAGCTGCGTTCAACTTTGTCAGCTTTGAGCCGCTGTAGAAGATCCTGTAGAACTTGGCGGACATCACCTACAATAGGCACTTGGGGTGCCCGGTTCTTGCCAACCTCAGCGGGGTCAATATCGATATGAATAACTTTGGCGCGAGAGGCAAACTCGTCTAGCTTACCTGTGACGCGATCATCAAAGCGGGCACCTACCGCAATCAGTAGATCGCATTCACTGACGGCAAAATTAGCGTAGGCTGTACCATGCATCCCCAACATGCCAAGGGCCAAAGGGTGGTGCTCATCAAAAGAGCCTTTGCCCATGAGCGTAGTGGTCACGGGAATTTGAAAATGCTCAGCGATCGCCTTAATTTCAGGGTGAGCGCCAGAGGTGATAGCACCGCCGCCCACATAAAGCAGAGGCCGCTTAGCCTGCTTTAGCAGCTCAATGGCGTGATTGATCTGGCGCGGGTTGCCTTTGATGGTAGGTCGGTAGCCGGGGAGCCTGACCGAGCCAGGTTCAACCGGCAGATAGTCAAACTCCTCTAGCCCAACGTCTTTGGGCACATCAATCAGTACCGGGCCGGGGCGTCCGGTCTGTGCGATATAAAACGCTTCAGCGACGACTGTGGCCATCTCTCGCGGATCGCGGACGACGTAGGAGTGCTTGACGACCGGAAGCGTAATGCCAAAAATATCTGTCTCTTGAAAAGCGTCGCTGCCAATAGCAGGGCGAGGCACCTGTCCGGTCACAACCACCATTGGAATCGAGTCCATCTGAGCGGTGGCAATACCGGTGACCAAGTTAGTAGCACCCGGCCCAGAAGTTGCAAAGCAAACCCCCACATTACCAGTCGCTCTCGCGTAGCCATCAGCAGCGTGAGCAGCGCCCTGCTCGTGGCGGACTAAGATATGCCTAATTTGCCCTGCGGCTTCGGCCTGATAGAGGGCATCGTAAATTGGCAGGATAGCCCCGCCGGGGTATCCAAAAATATGCTCTACACCGTGGCGCACCAGACTGTCGATGAGCGCAAACGCACCCGTTACCCGCTGGGGCGCAACTTTCTGCTGAACTTGCACAGGGGAAATCATTTCACTGCTGCCGAACTTTTGGGGATAGTTTTTAACTGTACTACTTAAACCGATCAAACCAACGCGAATATCTCAAGCCGCATATTCATCAGCTTCTATCCTATCTTCTCCCTCTGGCTTCTGCAGGTGTGATGGCTCAGAATGTTAGCGATCTAGCAAAATCTTAAGCTTATAATTGCGATCGCAGCTTTGCCTGCCATTAGGTACTGTGCAATTGCAGTAGTCCAGCCAAGAAAGCTGCCGCTGTTGAGGGGCGTTTTTGACCTGATCGCCAATTTTGCTCAATCTGCCAGCCTGTTGCTTGAGTTGGCGATCGCCAAAGCTGATAGTGACTCACAGGCGGATCGGCGTAAAAGCTGCTAGACCCTGTTCCCAGCAGGGCAGAACTCCAGTGGGTAAAGTAGTCATGACTCAGCCGATAAACCGGAAAATCGGCGGCAAGGGGCACTCCCCAACCATCGACAGCAATGACGGCTCGCACCGTACCCCCTCGGTGATAGTGCCATGCCTGGGCTGCGCCCATTGCGGCTACGGCACCCGCACTAAAAGCTAAAAAAACCAGGTTAGCCTGTCTGGGCTGCTTGATCTGCTGCTGTAAAAATTGCAGCGTCAAAAACGGCGAGAAAGCCCAGAGGTGATGATGAGGAGAGACCAGTACTTGAAGATTAAGAGCTTGAGGACTCAAGCCGGAAAAGCTGCTTCCATCTCAGCTAGTAAGCTCTGAGTCAGCTCGGGCGGATGGACACCGGGACAAATCACTAGAAAGTTGAGGGGGAAACTTGGGGTCATGTACTGCAAGGATTAAATCTATAGAAAGCATTGCATCAAGGTAAACTGCACTTCTCTCGTTCGGTTCTACTCATACCCCAATCCCCGCCTTGCCAGTAGGCTTTGTATATATCTGATTTTTTGAAGTCTAAGGAAGCCATTTTTACAGCGGCTGTTTAGCTAGCGGCCAAACAGCAAAGCAGGGAGAGAGTTTGTGAGCCACCTTTTTTTTTCAACCTTAAGCGATCTGGTAGCGCTTGATGAGCTGGCACCAGCGGCAGCTGAGTTGTCTCAGCCTAAGCCGCTGCGTCAAGACGGTGGCACCAATCGCTCAGCGGCCTCTGCTCGTCAGCAAGGGTTACAGGCTGAGGCTGAGTGGCAGGGAGCGATCGCAGCTTGCAACCAGCTACTACAAACAGCGGTGACAGATGCGGCAACTGCTACCGCAGTTGCCGATGGCAGTCAACCCTTAGAGGGCATTGTGCTCTCAGGCCCGCTGCCTGTGATCAACCAGCCTAACCTAGCCTCGCAGTTTTCGACCTGGATTTTTAATGCTCATCTGCTTGAGCACTTAGCTTTGCCGTCTCACCTACTGCCCGCAAACCTGAGCTGCCTGCCGTTGGCTAACGCTTCCCAGATGCTGCCACTGGTGCCAGGAGATCCATTAGGCCAAGAGCGATTTTGTCTGGTGCTGACTGCTCGTTTTAGCTTGATTCTAGTTTTAGGGCAAGATGCCTCTGGTCTGCCTAAGTTTCGCTTTTCTTTCACGCCTGAAATTGTTAATCAGGCTTACCAGCTATTGCGATCGCGAGTGTTGCTGGTTCGACCTCATTGCTTGGATAGGCTGCAAGTTCTTACAGAAAAGTTTCCAGTAGTTGAGCCAAGCTACCAAACGGTGACTCGCTTTAGCCGCTACCTGCTGGCTCATCAGTCAGAAGCCCAGCTGACTAATCTGCTAGTGTCTGTTTCGCCCTCTGTTTCGCCCTCTATAGATGTAGCGACTAACCTCTCGGCGACAACCAGTGTAGATCCGCAAACTCAGCATTTTTCTGAATCTGTCCTACCCGAAACTCGGCTACAGTTTGTGACGACTGCTGCGGGTGATGCTGCGGCTACATCGCTGAGTCCTGATGCTGAGCTGCTGCAGGCAATGGCTCACGAAATTTGCACACCGCTGAGCACAATTCGTACTTTAGTGCGATCGCTGCTGCGACGTCCTGATTTAGACACTGATGTAGCTAAGCGACTGCGCTCAATTGACCGAGAATGTACTCAGCAAATCGACCGCTTTAATCTAATCTTTAAGGCAGTAGAGCTAGAAACTGAAGTCAGCAAGCAGCCTAAATCGCCCCTAACGCCTATTGCGCTGTCCCAAATTTTTCAAGAGTCGATTCCCCACTGGCAGCAGCAGGCCAGCCGCCGCAGCCTGACCTTAGAAGTCTTGCTACCGCCAAAGCTACCGATGGTAGCCAGTGACCCAACTATGCTGAAGCAGGTGTTAACAGGGCTAGTAGAGCGCTTTACCAACAGTTTGCCTTGCGAAAGTCATCTACAGCTTTGTGTAATGCTAGCGGGCCATCAGCTCAAACTTCAGTTTAAATCTACGCTTCAGGCAGAAGATACCCCGTCTGTAGAGACTTGCAAGGCTAAACCTGCGGCACGCCATTCTCCGCTGAGATCGGTCGGGCAGCTGCTGATGTTTCAGCCGGAGACAGGTGGGCTAACGCTTAATTTAAACGTGACCAAAAATCTGTTCCAAGCCCTCGGCGGTAAGCTAATTGTGCGCCAGCGACCTCAGCAAGGTGAAATAGTGACGGTCTTTTTACCCCTAGAGGGGCAAGCTGTTAAAGAACGATGAGGTGGAGTTAGTTGTGCCTATTCTCTATGTTCTTGTAGAGTTTGACGCTAGTACAATCTCCCAGGTTCCATAGTCTTCGCGATAAATCAGTCTTAGTAGATGTCTAAAGCCTTATGCTCAAGCTTTATGACCCAGTCCGAAGCTCTAACTGTAGATCTGTTGGGCTGCCAGGGCGATCGCCTGTGGATAGATTTGATGCTCTTGCTGCTGAATCCGGGCCTGTAACGTCACTGCCGTATCTTCTGGCAGTACTGGCACAGCGGCCTGCATAATAATTGGGCCGCTATCGACAGCTAGCTCAACCAGGTGAACCGTACAGCCGGAAATTTTCACCCCCGCCTGTAGCGCCTGCTCGACAGCTCGAATGCCTGAAAAGCTAGGCAGCAGACTGGGATGAATATTCAAAATTCGCTGTGGAAAAGCGTCAATCAAGACCTCAGTCACGCGGCGCATCCAGCCTGCCATAATTACCCACTCCACATCGCTCTGCAGTAGGGTTTGAATGATGGCGGCATCTAGCATTTCTCGACTGGGAAAAGCCCGGTGATCTAGCAAAACGGTAGGAATGCCCCAGCGCTCAGCTCTCTGAGCAACCCTGGCCTCTGGCTGGTTGTAAATTAAGACCTCAATTTTGGCCTTGAGCTGTTTGCAGGCGATCGCAGAGACGATCGCTTCTAAATTACTGCCATTACCCGAAGCCATTACTCCTAAATGCACCTGCTCCACTTGGGCAATAGGCCACTGCACAGCAGGCGAAATAACCGAAAAATCTCTATCAACGGACATGCTCAAAACTTTTTGACAGCTTACTGATTGTCCCAGGATTTAGATCTCCGCAGTCCGTCTGTGCTCTCTCACAAGACACTTAACCTAACGGTGACTCTCTTCTCTCTTGCTCTTCGACGAGTTGCTTAGCGTTGGCCTAGCGTTGGCCTCAGCCGCTTTGCGCCACTTCTTGGGCTGTGATGGCTGCTCACGTACCCAGCTTTCTTGATCCAGTAACCCTCAAGGCTCACCCGTTTCACTAGTGAGCTAGACAACTCCACAACTGGAACAGTGACTATAGTAGTTATCTGACTCTTCAGGTGGCTTTGTCGGCGGCAGTTAACGGCTATGAATCGTTTAAGGCTGGGGGTTTGTGGCCAAAGCTGTTAGTTTAGCCACTGCAACAAGTGGCATAAATGACTTAAACATGCAGTTGGCAAAACGATACAACTATATCAAGAGAAACGAAACAAACGTTTCTTCAAGCTAAGCAAAAGCAGGTAGGTTAAAGTCAACGGCAATTGTAAATATGAGTCAGCTTTCTAGAATTTTTCAAAAGCTCCGTCTTAAGGTTTACTGCCTAGTCGAATTTCCTCAGGCACTAGTCTGTAAGGAATCGACAGCTTTTCCTATCAATGACTAAAAGCAGTAGCTGCTCAAACCAAAAAGTAGTGGATAAAACAGCTTTTAGGGTATTGAATATAGCTTTTGCTCCCAGCTTACTCATTTCTAAAACCTCTGAGGAGAGAAATCATGAAACTGTCTCTGCGTTCTTTATTTCCGGTTGGCGTTGCATTAGCTGCGATCGCAGCGGTTCCCTTTGCCGCCAATGCTCAAACAGCCCCGACTGACTACAACTATGTAGGTGCGGGTGTTGCTGTGGGTGATTTGGGTGACAGCGATGTCGGTCTAGGCATCAACAGCAAGTTCACCTTGGGCGAGCAGTTTTCGGCTCGTCCGGCCATCCACAGCGATCTTGACTTTGACGATGACGGTGTAACCCGGTTCATGCTGCCTGTAACCTACGACTTCAACGCACTTGACCGAGATGGCAAGCTCTTGCCTTATGTCGGTGGTGGTGTTGCCTTCTCAACGGGCAACGACGAGTTCGGTGGCTTAGTGACGGCTGGTGCTGACTACCGCATCACCGAGCGCGTTGTGGCTAACGGTTCTGTTAATCTGACCATCAATGACGATACCGATGTTAACGGTTTTGTCGGTCTAGGCTACAGCTTCTAGCCAGGCTCTAGTGCAGCGTCAACGCTTAATTTTAGGGCAATATCATAGTTCGTAGTTAGCGCCGAAGCGCTAAAGCATTGACTACCAACCTCAATTTGTAGCTGCGACAACGCACTAGTTATACCTGCAGATCTAGATTCACCGGGTAGGTTGGGCCAAGCGCTAGCGCAGCTCAGCCTACCCGGAGATATACGGGCTATCGAGCCTGTTGAGAATTTTGAGGACTGCCTTTTCAGGGGGACGCAGATAGCCGGAATCCTCTGGAGCTTTGGCTTCAAGCGCCTCTTTCACCATCGGAATCAGCCAGTCTTCGCTGTAAGCAGAGAGAATGCCGGGATGCACGTAGTATTTGCGGCAGGTGGCGGCTCGGTTGCCTAGCTGTTTAGCAACGGCTTTGATCGCTTGTACAACATTGTGCTGAGCCTGTTTTTTGGATTCAAAAGGGCCAAGCTTGACCAGTTCTTGGGCAGCCAGCACCGTGCCTGCCCAAGTGCGAAACTCTTTAGCCGTAAAGTCTTGTCCCGTGGCCTGCTGGAGGTACTCATTGACGTCGCCTGACTCGACTACCCGCGATCGCCGAATTGATCAAAATACTGAAACAGCTCATAGCCTGGAATGTCCCGGCAGCGCTTCACAATTTTGGCCAGTTGCGGATCGTTTAGCTCAATCTCGTGTTCAACGCCGCTTTTACCGCGAAACTGAAACTGTAGACTTTTGCCTACGAACTTTACGTGGCGATCGCGCAGCGTAGTTAGCCCAAAGGATTTATTTTCCTGAGCGTACTCGGCATTGCCAATGCGAATTAGAGTGGTTTCCAGCAGTTTGACAATAGTCGCTAAAACCTTCTGACGCGAAAGCTGAGACTCCTGCATGTGCGCGTCAACCTGCGATCGCAGATTGGGCAAAACAGCCCCAAACGGCAGCAGTCGCTCAAACTTGGCCTGGCTGCGGATTTTGCGCCATTCGGGATGGTAGCGGTATTGCTTGCGCCCTTTAGCGTCACGACCTGTCGCCTGCAAGTGGCCTTGGGGATCCGCGCAGATCCAAACTTCTGTCCAAGAGGGCGGAATGGCTAAAGCTACGATGCGATCGCGCCCGCTGTCAGCTTGGATGCGATCGCCCTCAGCATCCAAGTAGGTAAAGCCCTGTCCCTGGGGACGACGCTCAATGCCGGGGGCCGTATCGCTGACATAGTGCAGCCCCGCCTGCCGAGCCGATTTTTTGGGGTCAACGGTAGGCAAGGCCATTTTAGCTTCCTGTCTCGCAGCAGGTTCTTTAAACGTGACGATTAAACGTGACGATTTTGGTTGAGGTACTGTCCGGCCATGGCCATCGCATCGCCGATGTCAAGGTCGCCGTCGCGGTCAGTATCTAGAAAAGCGCTGAGGACTGAATTGCTTTTACGGGAACCAGACTGGCTGACGGCTCCGGTCTTGAGCAAATTTAGAATTACCGGTACCAAAATAGGCAGCATTGCCTGAATCGTACCTGCATTCACACCCGTCTTTTGGGCGGCTTCCTGCACCATCTGACCCTGCTCCTGCTGATTGAACAGTGCCTGCACTGCTCCCAGGTTAGGAGAGACACCGCTGTAGCGATTTACTAAAGCTTCCGCTTGGTCTTCGCTCTGGTTTTGACGGGTTGATTTAAGGTTAGAGCGCACATGTCTACCAACAACCGAAGCCAGCATTTGCGTGGTTGCAGGGTCTATTCCCTGGCTCTGAGCTAGCGCCTGAACGGTACTCAAAATGGTGTCTAACTGTCCGGTGCTAGCCTCTCGTTCGGGGCTATTGACGGCATCTACAATACGGTTGAAGAGTCCCATAAATTCAGTTCTCAGTAAATATTAGTTCAGCTGCAGCAGGGGCACACTTAGATGCACTCCTGCTGAATTCAGCATAAATCCAATCAGCTCAGACTAGGCTGAAACCGCCTGTCTAGTGGCAGCGATCGCCTCAATTAGGGTCTGGTTAAAAGCTGGGATATCGTCTGGGTTGCGGCTAGTGATCAAACCACCATCGGTCACTACTTCTTGGTCTACCCACAACCCTCCTGCATTTTGCATGTCCGTTCGCAGAGAAGGCCAGGAAGTCAGCTTGCGACCTTTCAGCACTCCCGCTTCAGCCAGAGTCCAAGGGCCATGACAGATAGCAGCTACAGGCTTGTTGGCCTCAAAGAATTCTCTGACGAAGGCAACGGCTCTTTCATTAGTGCGGAGCTGATCGGGGTTGACTGTTCCTCCCGGCAGCAGCAGCGCGTCGTAGTTGCTGGCTTTCGCCTGCTCAAGTGAGACATCTACAGGGAAATAATCTGCTTTGTCGTAGTGGTTCCAGCCTTGGACGCGATCGCTCTCTGGCGACACAATATGGGTCTGCGCGCCAGCGGTGTCTAGAGCGTGACGAGGCTGGGTTAGCTCAACTTGCTCAAATCCGTTAGCTACGAGAATAGCCACTTTCTTTCCGTTTAAATCTTGTGCCATAAATAGGGTTCCTTTTATATCGTCTCGGCGCTGGCCTAGCATTTTTTGGGCATTTTTTTAGCAATGCCTTGGCTCTATAAGCTTTTTCACTGTTGCTTTCAACTTATGACCGTTCTCTTAGTAAAGGAAATTCTGAGGCATTTTGACTTCCCTCATAGGAGTGAATCTGACTCAGCCGCAGGATGTATGCAGGCGATCGCTGATTAGCTACTGTCTAAAAGTCCTGTCTCAAAAGCGTTATGACTCAGCTTGCAACCGAGTGGATTGATATTTCTATGACAATTCGCACCGGTATGGCCCACTGGCCTGATAATCCACCTGTTGAGATTACGTCCAGCCAGTGTATGGCTCACGGCGACATCTGTAATGTGTCCAAGCTGTCCCTGGGTTCTCACACTGGCACACATGTAGACGCGCTGCGCCACTTCATCAAAGACGACTTAGGCATTGATGCGATGCCGCTAGAGACAACAGTTGGCCCTGCCCGCGTCATCGCTATCGAAGATCCAGAATCGATTAAAGCTGTAGAACTTGAACGTCACAATATCAAGTCGGGAGAGCGCTTGCTATTTAAAACTTGCAACTCTAAACAGCCGCAGCAAACCGAGGAGTTTAAGGAAGACTTTGTCTATATTGCTACGGATGGTGCCGAGTACCTGGCCCAGAAGCAGGTACGCCTAGTGGGAGTAGACTACCTCTCTGTGGGGCAGTATCAGGGCAATGTGGTCGAAGTTCACCGGGCGCTGCTTGGCTCAGGCATTTGGGCGATCGAGGGCTTAATGCTAGGGAAAGTAGCCCCCGGTGATTACGAGCTGATCTGCCTGCCCATCAAGATTGCCAACGGCGACGCCGGTCTAGCCCGAGCCATCATCCGCCCCCTAATCGGCTAAGTTGCTCGTCGCTTGTCGTTCGTCGTTCGTAGTAGCGGTTTCAACCGCTACCCCCTATTCCCTTACCCCCAAACTTAAACTAGCTAGAGAGCTGCCCGCCCGTAACATCCAGCAGCGACCCCGTCACGAAGCTGCTGTCTTGAGCGGCCATAAACACATAGGCAGGAGCTAGCTCCTCTGGCTGTGCTGCCCGCTCTAAAGCATTATCTGTGTCGTAATTATCAACCTTTTCAATCGGCATAGTTGCCGGAATATTGGGTGTCCAAACCGGCCCCGGCACAACTGCGTTGACTCGAATCTGACGCTCAGCCAGGTTCAGAGCCAGAGATTTTGTAAAAGCATGGACAGCACCTTTGCTGGTAGCATAGTCAACCAGCATTCCCTTACCAATTTTGCCGACAATGCTACCGGTGTTGATAATGACATCGCCCTCAGAAAGGTGCGGCAATGACGCCTTGACCATATAAAAATAGCCAAAAATGTTAGTTTCTAAAGTCTGACGAAACTGAACTTCAGTTAAGTCTTCTAGCTTTTCCTGAGTCATTTGAAAAGCCGCATTGTTAACCAAAATATTGAGCTGACCAAATTTGTCCAGGGTTTGCTTGACCGTGTCCTGACAGTCTTCGGGCTTACGCACGTCCATCTTGACGATCAGACACTGACCGCCCCGTTTCTCGACTTCTACCTGAGTGGTTTGAGCGTCCTCGTCATTTTTGTTGTAGGTAATCGTGACCTGAGCGCCCTCTAGCGCATAAGCGATCGCCACAGCCCTGCCAATTCCAGAATCTGCTCCTGTAATAATCGCCACTTTATCCTTGAGCTTGTTAGCAGGCTGATAATTAGACAGGTCGCTATCTGGCTGGGGCGTCATCTCTGACTGCTTAGCTGGATAAGGCAGCTTTTGTCCAGGAATCTGGTCGGGTGTGGGGCGCTTTTCTTGGCTTTTCATAGCTCTTTCTCTGTTTTTTCTAGTAGGTAACGGGTAGCTTTTAAAACTTTTTCAGGCACAGCTTTGCCTAGTAAATGATACAGAAAGCAGTGGCTGATCAAATGCTGCTGAGGAAAGATTAGTACTTGTGAATTCTCTTGCTTTTGGCGGGAGCTTAATTGATTACAAAGTCTAACTAAAGATTGATTCAGAATGTTTTGCCTAGTTCTATTCTGTATGAGTAGGTTAACTAGCTGAGATGCGGATGGGCGTTTTACCGTTGTGGCCCATTGCTTGTATACCGAAGGAGAGCGACCGGCAGGTATCAAGACGATCTCGATCTAATGAATGCTTATGCTGAGGTGGTGCAGAGTTTTTGTCGTTTCCTCTGCTTTGTGGCTATTGATGGAGGACGCAACTCCTCATCAGAGCGGTCAAAGATAGCCATGACCTCAGCAAAAGTGTTTTCTTCTTTTCCGCTGTGTTTTGGTTAAACTGTGGGCAGCTTAAGCCTGATGTGGGCAACGCTCACCCTACGAATAAACTTGTGGTAAGTCTCAATCAGGCTTATCTCTTTATGGAATCTTTACTCAAGACGTAGCTAAGCGTGTTCCTCTGAGCGCAAGTGTGGGTACCCTGCTGGTGACTGACAGGTGAAAGAAGCTGTTGTCCTCTGAGCGCGGCTGAACTCATGCCAAAGCCCTGGGTTTCTGGGGAAAATTCGTCGGTCAGGCAAAAATACCTTAAGCCTGAAATGCTTCTGACCGCATGAGTGAGCCTTTTTTCTCTGACTTAAATTCCCAGCTTGATGTCTTAGCGGATCTGCCGCCGGGTGAAGTCAAGGCTTTTTTGTGCGATCGCGTCACGGATACATTTTCTCAGTTAGAACTCATCGCCACAGCCAGTTCGAGAGATTACCGTATTGTCGTCCACGCCTGGGACACGCTGTCAGACCAGGCAGGCATTATCGAAGATATGCTTCAGGTTTTGGCTCAGGTGGCTTATAGGCTCTGGCCTTCGTGGTATCGCCAAGATGAATTATTTTTTGCTGCTGACACGCTTCTAAGTGAGAACGCTATTCTCAACCAGTTCAAGTGCTTGGAACTGCAGGCCACTACTCAAGCGCTTTGCCTACCCTGGCTTAAAGCCGCAGTCAAAGCCTGCCAGCATCACAAAGCACCTGTTTTACCTGATTTTTCTAGGGCACTGCAGCTATCTCAGCTAGCCCTTGTGATCGATCCGGGCAGTCTGGTGTTGGCGATCGCTCTTGAGGACGAGCATCCGGCAGATCACCAACTCTTAGGACTGGCTAAAGCCGCTAGCTGGCTGGCCAGTCAAACCCAGGCGCGGGTAGCCCTATTTGTGCCAAAGGCGCTGGCCCAGGCTAGCGAACTGGATTCGGTACTCTATGGCGCGATCGCGCTGTCTCAGGTTTGTCAATCGCCAGAAAGCAGTGAGCCTGCTGAAGAATCAAAGCACGTTGTTTTTCCTATCTATGGCAGGCCGCATCCGTTTAGTCCGGGTGAGCAGAAGCTGGCTGAGTGGTTAGCGGAAGATACAGAACTGGCCTCGCTGTTTTATTTTAATCAGACTGTGCTCACAGTTCGACATAGCCAATATCTAGTAGATCTGCTGTGGGCTGAGGGCAGGGTCATTGTTGAGATAGATGGCTATCGACATCATGGCAATCAGTTTGGCTTTAACCGCGATCGCCATCGAGACTATGAACTTTTGATTAGCGGCTATGTTGTTTTGCGGCTGCCCCACGATGAGGTGGTTAATGATATTGAAATTGCAGTGGAAAAAATTCGAGATGTGGTACGGTTTCGTTGCCGATCAATTGCGCCCAAATGAGATGTCAATATGAATACTCAGTTAACGCCTAAGCAGAATCTTTTGGTTTGGAGTCTTCTAATTACGGGAGACGAGCCAATGATGTCTAAGATCAAACCCCGTCTGACGCCTGCTGAGCGAAAAACGCTTGAGCAGGCAGGGCTGATTAGATTAGAAAAACGAAGCCGCGCCCAGCATGTGGTTTTAGAAGACAAAGCCTGGGACTGGGCGGTTGAAAATTACGATGTAGAGCTATCGCTGTCCCAGTATGCAGTCCCTGTTCTACAGAAATTGTTAGTGAAGTTAGGCCAATATCTGCGATCGCACAGCATTTCCCTTGCCGATTGTTTAACAGTTTCTCCGGCACCTGAGCCAACACCTGACGATAAAACTGCTTCAGGAACCCACATAGAAGAAAGAATCCGTGAAGCTTACGCCCAGATTCCTGCGAGTAGTTCGGGGTTTAGAGTGCGTCTATTGAAGCTACGATCACATCTTGACGATGTGTCACCTCGCTTAATCGATGAAACATTAAGCAAGATGCAGCGTAGGGGTGAACTTTCTCTCATGCCAATGGAAGATCCTCAAGAGATTAGTTCTGAAGATGAAGAAGCTGCCATCGACGTAGGTGGCGGCGATAAACGCTACTTCGTTTATATAAAGCAGTAAGAATTATGACCAACCAAGAAATCGCTTTGAAGGCTCTAAGTGTAGTTGACTTTGACTGGACTAGACACGTAAGGAGTATCTGGCATGATTATCCCTTTGATGTTGATCGTTTGCATCATAGGGAACGTAAAGAGATTATACATGCTCTCGACAAACTCAAGGAATCTAATAGCCCAACCTCGCCTCTCGGAATGGTTATACGCGGAGTGCCTGGAGCGGGAAAAACTCACCTACTATCTACAGTTCGCAAACAAGCATTAAGCCGTGAGGCAAGCTTCATCTTAGTGGATATGACCGATGTCCATAAATTTTGGGAAACTATATTACAAGGCTATGTCAGTTCTTTGCAAGAAGATAGCGAGGAAGGTACGTCTCGATTTCAGCTTAAACGATTAGTTGAATATTTTATTTCGATAACAGGGCGCTCCGTCTCTGCAGATCAGATGGCTCAGTTGCTTCCTAATTCTCTGAAGAATGGTATCAGAGCTATCTTAAGTGCGCTTGCAGAAACAAATCGACAAGCCACAATGCAGTTTCAGGATGTGATTCGAGCCGTTATACTGCTAAATCACGATGGATTTGACATCTCAGGTGTCGGACTTTCTTTCTTGCAAGGAATAGAAATTGAAGCAGAAGATAAAGTTGATTTTGGATTCAAATCAACCTCAATGCGTTTGAGCAAAATTGTTGAGGGTTTATCCTGGATCATCAGTCTACAAGGCCCATGCGTTTTAGCACTTGATCAATTGGATTCGATTGTGGCTCAACACCACTATATTGCAAACATATCTACCAACACAGAATTATCAGAAGAACAGCGTGTCTCTAAGTCCATAATTGAAGGAATTGGTGGAGGATTGATGGCGCTACGTGATAGTACATCACGTACCCTGATTATGGTTTCGTGTCTTCCAGTAACCTGGGAAATACTGACGAAAGAAGTTGTACAATCCGTCAAAGATCGGTTTCAAGATAGAGTTTTCTTGACGGAAATCACTGAGCAGAACGTAGCTGAGCAACTCGTTAGCCTTCGGTTGCGCTCAGCTTATCAACAAACTGGATTTTCGCCTCCCTATCTAACTTGGCCATTTCATCTTGATTTCTTTGAAGATGCAGTCACCAAAGGTAAGCTTCCAAGACAAATTCTAAAGCGCTGCGATCAGCACCGTCAACAATGTTTAATAACGGGTGAAATCACAGAATTACACTCCTTTGAGAAACACAATGGGGGAGGCAAACATGAGGAACATGATTTTGCTCAAATCGATCAGGCGTTTGCAGCCGCAAAGCAGCAGGTTAACATTGGCTCTGCACGGGATGCCGATCAAGAAGATGATGTTTTGGGTAAGTGGCTCCAAACCGTTGGAGACTGCTTAGTTCAAGAGAATCCAACCGCAGACAGTGTTGATTCTGCAGCAGAATCACGCTTTCCTGGCGGACGCAACTATCCTCAGCTTCACGCTCGGGTGCGGCTGACCTTTCGAGACGAGGGCGATCGCGAAAAACATTTTTGCCTAAGAGCCTTACAGCGATCGCACCACAGCGCCTACAGAGCCAGACTCAAAGCCGCCATGACCACCTCCGGCATCGACCGCGCGCTCAGCTTCCGGCGGCTGATGCTAGTACGCACCCACGACCTCCCCGGCGGCGCTTCCACCCAGCAGCTAACGCAGCAGTGTTCAGAAGCAGGCGGCGTCTTTGCCTATCCCACCGCAGACGAGCTGCGGGTCATGGGGGCACTGCATCAGCTCCAGGGTCAAAACTTACCCAGCTTTGCTGTCTGGTTGCGCGATCGCCGTCCGGCCTCTAGTCTCTCCTTCATGCAGGAAACCGTGACCTGGCTTTTTGGTGAGGTTGCTCCTTCAAAAGTTACTGCCGCAGGTAATGGCAGCACATCGGCTACCAGTGCTACCCATAATGGCAAAACCGTTCCCGCAGTTTCCCCAACCAATCCAAAACCTCAACCCGATCCACCGCCCGTCGAAATTCTGCCACCAGGCTTGCCCATTGGCAAACGCCTGAGCGGTCAGCAGGCAGGGCAGGTTGTTGCTTTGCCCATCGAAGCGCTAACCAAACACACCGTTGTGCTGGCAGGCAGCGGCGCGGGCAAAACTGTCTTGGTTCGGCGCTTGGTTGAAGAGGCGGCGCTGCAGAGAATTCCGGCCATCGTGATTGACTGTGCTAATGACCTAGCTCGAATGGGCGATCGCTGGCAAACGCCGCCTGATGCCTGGACAGATGCAGATAGAGCAAAAGCAGAAAAGTATCACCAGGCAACCGAAGTCATTGTCTGGACGCCGGGACGGGAAGCGGGCAATCCTATAAATTTAGATCCGCTGCCAGATTTTGCTGCTTTAGCTGGGAATGCTGACGAACTGAATCAGGCGATCGACATGGCGCGTGACAGCCTGCAGGATATTGTTGCCCCCGGCAACGGCCAAGCTGCCAAAGTCAAACGCGGAATTCTAAGAAACGCGCTGGAATACTTTGCCAGCACAAACGGGCGCAGTTTAGAACACTTTGCCGAACTGCTGGCTGAACTGCCTGATGAGGCTGCTGGCAATATTGCCAGAGCGACCCAAAAAGCCCAAGAAATGGCCAACGTTTTATATGCCGAAATTGCCAACAATCCCCTGCTCAGGCAGCAAGGACTGGCCCTTGATCCAGCCGTGCTGCTGGGGCTAAACGAACCGGGCAGCAAGGTTCGTCTTTCGGTCATTAACTTTATTGGCCTACCCGGACAAACCCAGCAGCAGCAGTTTCTCAATCAGCTAGCCATGACGCTTTTTACCTGGATCAAGAAAAATCCAGCCCCCCCCGGCCAGCCGCTGAGAGGCTTAGTAGTGATTGACGAGGCCAAAGACTTTGTGCCATCTCAGGGGACAACGCCATGTAAATCGAGCCTCAACCGCCTCGCCGCTCAGGCCCGCAAGTATGGGTTGGGACTGATTTTTGCGACTCAGGCCCCCAAAAGCATTGATCACAACATCATCGCCAACTGCTCGACTCAGTTTTATGGACGGGCAAACTCGCCAGCTGCTATCAGCGTAGTTAGAGACCAAATCAGGCAGCGAGGGGGTGAGGGCGAAGATATTTCTAACCTTGAGCGCGGCCAGTTTTACGCCACCTCCGAAAAGCTGACGCCTCCGGTCAAAATTTCCACACCGCTGTGTCTGTCATATCATCCGTCTAGCCCCCTAGATGAGACAGAAGTGATAAAACGAGCCCAAAAGCCTGCTTACTCTAAACTGAAGCCCTCGTAGCTGCTGTAGCCAGCCGGGACTGCACCTCTAAATACACCAGCAGCGCGTTGACATCGGCTGGATTGACGCCGCCAATGCGGGATGCCTGACCAACAGTCAGGGGTTTGACCTGGGCTAATTTCTCGCGGGCTTCTTTAGATAAGGTGGCGATCGTGTGATAGTTTAAGCCATCGGGTAGCTTGCGGTTAGTTTGCTTAGAGATTTGATCAATCTGATTTTGCTGACGCTGAATATAGCCAGAATATTTAATATCAATTTCGGCTCCCTCTTTTTCGGCCTGCTCTAGAGAGGCGTTACCCAAGCCGTACTGCTCTAGGCTGGCATAGTGAAAACCGGGACGGCGCAGCAGGTCAGCTAGCGTAATTGAGCCTTTGATTCGCTGCTGGGTATCCGTGGCAATCTGCTGGCCGACGCTGTCGTGTTCTTTAACGCGAGTAGCTTCTAAACGCGCTTTCTCAGCCGCAATCTGAGCCTGCTTGCCAGTGAAAAGATGCCAGCGACGATCGCCAATTAGGCCCAGCTCTCTTGCCAAAGGCGTTAGCCGCTGATCGGCGTTGTCTGAGCGCAGCAGCAGCCGATACTCAGATCGAGAGGTCAGCATCCGGTAGGGTTCGCGCAGGTCTTTGGTACAGAGATCGTCGATCAGAGTGCCTAAATAGCTTTGTTCGCGGGCAAAAATAACCATTTCTCGGTTTTGCGCCAGTCGGGCCGCGTTAATACCAGCCACAATGCCCTGGGCAGCAGCCTCTTCGTACCCGGTTGTCCCGTTGATTTGTCCAGCACAAAACAGCCCCGTCACCTTTTTAGTCATCAGAGTGGGGAAGCACTGAGTCGCTGGCAGATAGTCATACTCAACCGCGTAGGCAGGCCGCAGCATGGCGCAGTGTTCTAGACCGGGGAGCGATCGCAGCATTTGCAACTGCAGGCTCTCCGGCAGCCCCGTAGAAAAGCCCTGAATATAAAGCTCTGGGATTGTGCGCCCCTCTGGCTCAATAAAAATTTGGTGGCTCTCTTTGTCGGCAAAGCGGACAATCTTGTCCTCAATGCTGGGGCAATAGCGCGGCCCCTTAGAATCTACCCAGCCGCCATAAACTGGCGACAGATGCAAATTTTCTCGAATCAGCCGATGGGTTTCAGCGGTGGTGCGGGTGAGGTGGCAGGGAACCTGTTCGCGCTCTACCCAGGCTTCGGGGTCGAAGCTAAACCAGCGCACCTCAGCATCCCCTGGCTGCACTTCTAGCTGGCTGTAGTCTACCGAGCGCCTGTCTACCCGCGCGGGTGTCCCGGTTTTCAGCCGTCCGGTTTCAAATCCTAGCTGATTTAGCGTCTCAGTCAGGCCCACCGCTGCAAACTCACCCGCTCGTCCGGCGGGCATTGACTTATTGCCCACCCAGATCACACCGCCCAAAAAAGTCCCGGTGGTGAGAACGACGGCGCTGCAGCGAAAAGCAACGCCAAAATAAGTCTCGACGCCTGTGACTTCGCCATTTTTATCCAGCACTAAATCTGTTACCATCCCCTCGCGGATGGTCAGATTAGCCTGATTTTCGACAATACCTTTCATCACAGCAGCGTACTCACGCTTGTCTGTTTGCGCCCGCAGCGCCCAAACTGCCGGACCACGGGAGTTGTTGAGAATACGCTTTTGCAGGTAGGTGCGATCGGCTACTTTACCAATTTCGCCGCCGAGGGCATCGACCTCGTGGGTCAGTTGCGATTTAGCTGGCCCTCCTACGGCTGGGTTGCAGGGCTGCCAGGCAATTTTGTCCAGGTTGAGCGTTAGCAGCAGCGTCCGACAGCCAAGCCGAGCTGAGGCCAAAGCTGCTTCACAACCCGCGTGGCCCGCACCTACTACGACTACTTCAAACTCATCAATAAAGTCTACAGCCATTGTCTCAGCCAATAAAGCGCATCCGCGCATTCGTTTCTTATTCTAACGGCCTCCATAGCAGTCCTAAGTCATTTGTGGGGAAAGGGGGATTGTAAGGGGCTTTTCCTGCGAAAAGTCCTCTTACAATCCAGATAGGATAGCTATAGATACCCACTCGCTAAACTGTCTATCAAACATTCCGGAAAGTGGCAGAGTTTGTCTTAATAGATACAGGGGGGCAACAACTACTGATCTTAACTGCTTACTACTTATTAAGTTATGCCTCACAACAACGGCTGGATTTTAAAGCTAGACGAAGCTGCGATCGCGGCTTTGAGTCAATCCTTGCGAAAAATTGATCCCAATTACCTAAAATCGGGCACATCACCTGGCAAGACCCGAATCTGGTATCAGGGTAAAGAAAATTACTTTGATGTTATGGCTGAAATGCAGGACAACCAGATTGACTGGTTTCAGTTTACGCTGCGCGGCAAGTCTCTAATTTGGAACCGTCATCACCAGCAATTGCGGACTGGGATCACCAACGAGCTAGATGTGCCCCCCGATGTGGCCTACTATGCCGCTAGCAAAACCATCAAAGACGACCAGCTGCTAAATGAGACATTTATTGACTTAGTCAAATCTATTCTCAAGAAGCGACCCAGGGAACCCCTGCTTCAAGAAATGCTGATCTTGCTTAATCAAAAAGCGTGATATTTTTCCATTGCTAAACCTGCTGGATTGTCCGGTAGATGTGGTAACTGAAAAAGGACTGCGACCAAGAATCCGCGAACGAGTCCTGAGCGAAGCAATCGCCCTATGAGAGACGATCGGGAGAAATTGCAAGATACTCTGGAGGCAATAGAGCGGATCGATCGCTATGCTGTGCAGGGCAGGCAAGCATTTGAACAGGATGAGCTGATCCAAACCTGGTTTACTCAAAACCTACAAATTATTGGTGAGGCTTCCCGCTCTCTTGGTTCAGCAATCAGGGAACAACACCCAGAAGTGCCCTAGATAGAAATGATTGGAATGCGAAACATCTTGACTCACAACTACTTTGAGATTGACCTCGATATCGTTTGGTTGGCTGTAGAGCAAGAATTACCAAGCCTGAAGCAACTAATCTCAGCTATTTTGCGATCGTTGTGGCTGTATCGGTAGGCTCCTTTGTCTATACGCTGAGAACTTTACCGCGCAGGTCAGCAGGCATAGCTAGCTCGTAGCGTGACAGCAGCGTCGGCAAAATATCATAAATCTGCGCTCTTTCTAGCCGCTTGCCGCCCTGAGGCTGCTGCGGATCGTAAAAAATCATCAGGCCGTACTGAGCATGATTGGCATCGTCAGGGCCAGTGTCATTGTCAGTAGTATAAAAAGAACCCGTGCCGACGCTGCCCACTGAGCGCCAAGCTAGCATGTCGAAGTATGCAATCAGGTCGGGGGCAAGGCCGCGCACCTTTTGGTAAATCTTTTGGGGTCGAAAAATTTTGATATTGAGGGATGCTCCATTGGGGGCGGGTAAAGCTGAGAGCTTTTCAATAATTTCGCTGCGGGTAGTCTCATATGCGGCCATCGAGATCAGGCCCTGGGGCTCTCGCCCTTTGACGTTGAGAAAAATCCGTCCGTAATAGCCCCCAGCGCCCCAGGCTGTGGTGCGGCTCCAGTCTACTGCTACCTGATCTAGGGATTTGACCTCAGTGGGAGGTTCTTTGAGAACCAGGTAGCCCTCTGAAATCAGCCATTCATTCAGACAAATGCCCCCCATCAGAGGCTGCGCCCCGTGATCAGACACAACCAAAACAGCGGTGTCTGGGCCGCACTGGGCCAGTAGCTCTCCTACCTGATGATCAACGTGGCAATAGTAGTCATGAATGGCGCTAGCAAAGGGAGAACCGGGCTGATGCTGGGGATGATTGGCATCCATCGGCTTCCAAAAAGAATGGTGAATGCGATCGACGCCCATGTCTACCAGCATCAGAAAGTCGGGATCCTCTTGAGCAATCAGCTTTTGGGCCAGCAGAAACCGCTGATCGCAGAGTGTGTAGATATTGTCGAGAATGCGCTGCTTATTCTCAGAGCGGAAATGAGGCACGTCGAGCAAAAAGTCGGGCATCCAGTCGAGAATTTGCTGCGCCAGCGCTGGTGGATGCGTAAAGGGAGACTCTGTATTGGGCGTGAGAAAGCACGATACCAGAGAACCGTTGACTGCGTAGGGAGGAGAAGTCCCCGGAACTCCCAAGACCGCCACTTTCCAGCCAGCTTCGCCTAAAACATCCCACAGCCGGGGTAGCCGCACGGCGCGACCGTCAGAAATCGCCATTGAGTCATAGCTGCGGTTTTGACGATTGCGAAAGCCATAGATGCCTAGCTCGCCCGGATCGCGTCCGCTCATCATGCAGCTCCAAGCCGGAACGGTAATGGCAGGAATGCTGCTCTCTAAGCGGCCATAGCTGCCCTGTGTCATTAGCTTGGATAGATTAGGCAGGTCTTGCCGCCACTGGTCAAAAACCAGGGAGGGTTCCATGCAGTCAAGACCAATAACGATTAGGCGAGGAGACATAGGGGTTCAGGCAAAATCTAGGTTTGCATCAGGTCTAATTTCATCATGACGCATTCTTTGAACTGGGTGACACTAGGCTCTGACGTTCTGGTGGTGCAGTGACGAGTGCAGCGGCTGAGTACCTCTCACGAGAAGAATATTTTGCCTGTAAGAGCAAAGAGGCTGCAATCCAAAGACTTTCAGTTTAATAATAGTGAGGCGGCTAATTCGGCCTGATTTAGGCGATCGCTCATCCAGACAAACTGCCCGTCTGACTCGTTTTTTCAGCTTCAACCTACCAAAAAGCAAACATGTCTAATCTTTCACCAGCCTGTAGAAAAGAAATCAGGCAGTATTCTCTATTGACGACCCTTTCTTATTTAATAGGGCCAGCGCTAATTATTATCAGCCACATTGGATCACTGCTCGTTTTTGTCACTGGCTTATCTTTAGGAGCCGTTCTGTGGGCTATATTGCTGTACGTCACCCGGATGCTGGCAACAACCGGCATTTACCATCGACTCCTGACGCATAAATCTTACCAGGCTCCGGCTTGGATTTTATGGACAGGCAGCTTGGTGGCAGCAGCAGCAGGACAAATGGGGCCGAGCTGGTGGAAAGCGCACCATCTGGCTCACCACAAACACGTTGAGCAAGCGCTTGATCCGCATTCTCCCTATGTTCCAAGCAAAGGAATTAGGGGATTTTGCTGGTCCCAGGGGGGCTGGCTGCTGTCTCGACAGTTTTTCCCGGCTAAGCTGCCGACTGATGTTGAAAAAGATAGCGTTTTAAGAGCGATCGATCGCCTGCATTTTTTTCCCCTAGTAGCCATAGGAGCAATCTCGTACTTCATGGGGGGACTTGAATATCTGGGCGCTTTTTTCCTCAGTACGACTCTGCTGTTTCACGGCGTTCAAACTGTTAACTCTCTCAGCCACATTTTTGGTAAACAGCCGTTTGTCACCAACGATCAGAGCCGAAATAATAGTTTCGTAGCGTTATTAACCCTGGGTGAAGGCTGGCATAATCTACACCATGCTTTTCAAACATCGAGTCGGCACGGCATTACAATTCGAGCAGGGCAGGTTTGCTATTTACCCGATCCTACTTTCAGCTTTATTAAGCTGCTTGAGTCTTTGACATTAGCCTCAGAAGTCAAGGTACCTGCCGAGGCTATACTGTTGTCGCGGGCCAAATAAAGACTAATCGAAGAGCTGAATAATGCCGATTTTTATCAGAGTTCTGATACTGTTAAGTAGGCAAGCACAATAAACTTACAGACGGTTTTTTTCTAGCGCAGACATATTGCGTAGGCGCAGCCAGCCGCCAGGCTTACGCCTGCGCTCAACCCTCGATTTCGGGCTAGGAGAGCAATCTAGCTAATTTCGACTCCGCTCAATCAGCGACCAGCTTGACATTTAATTAGGCCCAGCTGCTTACAAGTCCGCTTGGCTAGCATAGTCCTTGGGACAGTTACCTACCCTAGTTAAATTTACGCCTTGCAGTACTGGGGTAATAGTACCTGTGCTGGCTATGCAAAAAGATGTTTTCTGTAGTCTTTGGTACAGTAGCGGGCTTCTATTTGTGGGCAAGATGCTGGGGAGCAAGTGACTTTGGTCTCCATATCAGGCGTTGCTGGTTCGAGACTTAGATGCGATGCACGAAAGGTCAAGGGTCGCGCAAGCTGTGATCTTTTAGCTTTGCAGGCAATGGCAAATTTTCTCGATTTTAGTAACGCCATTTTTAACCGTTCATGCGCGCTCTGGAGCAGCAACAGGCATCTTTGTGGCTGTAGAGGCCCAATTGAAGACGGATTGCTTTGCGGCTGACTAGTTTCATCTCAAATCTAAAGAAATTAGCTTTTGGTATATATGCTATCTATTTTGCCAGACTGCTTTGAGTAACATCAGGCAGTCAAATCCTAATAAAATACCATGAGCGGAAATGAGGCCCGGGTTCAAGCAGTTCATCAGATTACTAACCGTGAGCTGATGCCGCCCAAGGCTCCAGAGCGACTGGAGAAAATATGGGCAGAGAACGTCTTCAACCTCAGCAAGATGCAGGCCAGTCTGCCTAAATCTGTCTTTAAGTCAATCAAGAAAACGATCACCACAGGCGAAAAGCTCGATCCTTCTATTGCTGATGCCGTCGCTACGGCTATGAGAGACTGGGCAACGGCAAAAGGGGCACTCTACTACGCCCATGTGTTTTATCCAATGACCAACCTGACGGCAGAAAAGCACGACGGCTTTATCTCAGTGCAGGGAGACGGCAGCGTTATTTCAGAATTTTCCGGCAAGGTGCTAGTGCAAGGTGAACCCGATGGTTCTTCATTCCCCAACGGCGGCATCCGCGATACTTTTGAAGCCCGAGGATATACGGGCTGGGATGTCACCAGTCCTGCCTACATCATGGAAACGGATAACGGTTCCACCTTGTGCATTCCGACCGTTTTTGTCTCTTGGACAGGTGAGGCCCTCGACAAAAAAGTGCCGCTGCTGCGCTCGATCGCCGCAATGGACAAAACTGCCAACAAAGTCTTGAAGCTCTTGGGGCATAAGGATGTCGCTCATGTAAACTCTAGCTGCGGAGCTGAGCAAGAATATTTTTTAATCGATGCTAATTTTGCCAGCCAGCGCCCCGATTTAATGCTGGCGGGGCGGACGCTCTTTGGCAAGGCACCGGCTAAAGGCCAAGAGTTTGACGATCACTACTTTGGTGCTATTCCAGAGCGGGTGCAGGTGTTTATGCAGGATGTAGAAGAGACGCTCTACAAGCTGGGGATTCCTGCTAAAACCAGACATAACGAAGTTGCCCCCGGTCAGTTTGAAATTGCCCCCTATTTTGAAGCAGCCAATGTTGCCAGCGATCACCAGCAGATGATCATGACCGTCCTGCGGCATACGGCCAAAAAGCATGGGTTTGCCTGCCTGCTGCACGAAAAGCCC
Source organism: Leptolyngbyaceae cyanobacterium RM1_1_2 (assembly GCA_012032345.1). GTDB lineage: Bacteria > Cyanobacteriota > Cyanobacteriia > Phormidesmidales > Phormidesmidaceae > Sphaerothrix. The sequence goes on from JAAUQI010000037.1 coordinate 35,767, forward strand.
TTTGCAGGAATTAACGGCTCTGGTAAACACGTCAACTGGTCAGTTGGCAATGGAACTCAGGGCAATCTGCTTGATCCGGGTGATTCTCCCCACGAAAATGCTCAGTTTTTGGTCTTCTGCGGTGCGGTAATTCGAGGGGTTCACAAATATGGGCCGCTGATGCGGGCGCGATCGCAACGGCAAGCAATGACCACAGACTCGGGGCTAACGAAGCGCCCCCTGCGATTATGTCTGTGTATCTAGGGACGCAGCTAGAAGAAGTTTTTGAGCAGATCAAGACTGGAACCGTCACCGATTCAAAGAAAAAAGGAGTGATGGATCTAGGCGTTGACGTGCTGCCGGATCTAACTAAAGACGCGGGCGATCGCAACCGTACATCACCTTTTGCCTTTACGGGCAACCGCTTTGAATTTCGAGCGGTCGGCTCCAACCAGTCGGTGTCAGGCCCGCTAATTGTTTTGAACACAATGCTGGCAGATTCTCTGGAATGGCTGGGCAATCGTTTAGAAAGTGAGTTGGCTAGGGGTGTAGAACTCGACACTGCCATCATCACCGTGCTCAAAGAGGTGATGGAAGAGCATGGAGCCGTTGTGTTTGGCGGCAACGGCTATTCTGAAGAATGGCACAAAATGGCGGTTGAGGAGCGCGGCTTAGCCAACCTGCGCACCACTGCTGATGCTTTGCCGACTCTCAAAGCAGAATACATCGAAGACCTGTTTGAAAAAACTGGAGTGCTGACGCCCGTCGAGCTAGAGAGCCGATTTGAGGTTTATGCAGAGCAGTATATTCTCTCGATCGAGGTCGAAGCCAAGCTGATGATTAGTATGGCAAAAACCATCATTTATCCAGCAGCCGTCGAATATCTGTCCCAGCTATCATCAACTATCGCTGGTTTGACTGAATTAGGTATCACGCTCGAAAAGGAGAGCGCCCAGGAGATTGCCAATCTGACCAACTCAATGGTTTCAGCTACCGGCAAGCTGAGTGCCGCCCTCAGCAAGCACGATTTTGCCAGCACAGAAGAAAAAATGCAGTACTGCGCCCGGACTCTGCGGCCTTTAATGGACGAGGTTCGTACCTACGGGGATAAGCTCGAAGGCGAAATAGCTGATAGCTTCTGGCCTCTGCCAACCTATCAGGAAATGCTGTTTATCAAGTAGTCTCTAAACCCCTGTTTCGACCTTCAAAGCCCTCTCCTGCTCTGGGAGAGGGCTTTGGGGTGATGTCAATTACCCAGTCAAACGCAGCTAGCGGCTCAGGCTGCTGATTTTTGATGCAAATAGAGTCGCTAAATCACCTCGTCCTGACGGTTCGAGATATAGAGACCACCGTAGAGTTTTACGTTCGCGTCATGGGCATGGAGGCGGTTACCTTTGGTCAAGGCCGCAAAGCGCTGCAGTTTGGGCAGCAGAAAATAAACCTGCACCCGCAAGGCCAATCGTTTGAGCCTAAAGCTCAAAATCCGCTCCTTGGTTCAGCCGATCTCTGCTTTGTGACCCAGCAGCCAATCGAGGCGATCGCCCGTCACTTAAACCAGTGCAGTGTTGCTATTATTGAAGGCCCCGTTAGCAGAACAGGCGCGATAGGGCCAATTGTTTCTGTCTATTTCCGCGATCCTGACCTAAACCTAATTGAAGTTTGCCGTTACCTCAGCCCTGGCGAAAAAATGTAGCTCTCTGCCTATTCAACCTGGGTTTCGCCGGGGCCGACAATGCCGACCTTGTGGCGGAACATCAGCTCGCCGCCAAACCAGCCGCTAGCCATCAGCAGCACCGATACTGTCCAAGACAAAATTAGCCCCAAAGGCAAAATTCTGTCGGCTGGGTTGCCAAAACGCAGGCCAAAATTAATGATGCTCAGCAAAAGCGCTCCTGCATTTAGGGCTATATGTGCCCACCCGGCACGGCGCTGGCGCACTCTAGGAATATTGATGAAATCGGCCATACCGGTGATAGCTGCCGCCACCGCTGACAAAACGCCAACGCCTAACAGCCAGATCCCCGCCCTAGCCCAAAAAAAGTCTTGAGTTAGCCAATAGCCCAAATCTGTCCCGGCTACCCCGCTTAAGAAAGCAATGGGAAAAATCACAATGACGGGATGGATAGGATGCCCGAAAATGGCCACTGAGCTAGTAATGCCTGTACCCCGATACTCTGTCTCTCGACTGTCAATCAGCGGTGGCAGGTTGGGATAGGGTACGGTGCCAGACTGGGTTTGATGCTCGTGAGTTTCCATAAGAGTCTCTCAAAGTTGCAGCGAATGCTTATGATTGACCCAGATTATAGAAAAATCTTCTAAAAGATTGGCCTATCCCCGGTATTAGATTGGCGAGCCAAAAAGAGTTTGTCAGGTTTACAGCGCTGCCCGACCCGCTACCGGGTGCCCCCCCAGAGGGCTGAGAGCGATCGCTATTAAACAGCCAGTCCAGGAAAGTTGAAGAGCTTCTAGGAGAGGGCTGACGCTGAGTAGATGGGCAAAGACTGAGTGCTCCTGAAACCTGCCCGCTGGGAACTCGTCGGGTGCTACCGTCTCGACAGGCGACGGTGGCGGTGGTGTTGGCCTCGGGCCAAATCAGGTCTCCGTCGTTAATTGCGGTGCCGATTGGGACTGAGCGGTAGCTAGACCACTGCGATCGCTTCAGCCGCACCTCTCCTTGAGTAATCTCAGCAATGCTGCCCAAAGACGCTGTCGCAGTGCTGGTTTGGGCTATGGCTGAGTTAGCTATACGGCTGGCTAAAAAAGGCGTTAAAGCGATCCCTAAGCCTGCGGCAAGCAGTAGTATATATCTTTTAATATTCATTGATTTTCCTCCATTGAAAGGCAGGAGGCACAACTGAGCGTATCATCAAATACCTGCTACAAACCTATCACTGTACGTACTTTAAAGCTACAGAACCCTACTTTTGAGTCAGGAAGCTTGGCTAAAAGTTTAAACAAACAGATAGAAACTTCGCCCAGCCAATCAGCGATCGCAAGTTTATTGAGGCTGATACAGCTGCCTCGCAATTCTAATCCATTTGTCTTCGTCCGGGTTGAGCGGGTCTGCGTACTGCAAACACTGCTCCCAAAACTGGTTAATCACCTCCTCTCCCTCCTCTAACTCTTTTGCTACCTGAGCGCTGAGACAATAAGCAGAAGCCCGCGCTAGCAAAGTCTCGCCGTTGGTCTGGCTGCTAATGAAGCGCTCTATAGAAATGGCTTCTTCTAGATAAGACTTAGCCTCATGATAGCTATCTTGCTCTAGACGCACCCAGCCTAAATTTTTTGACAGCGAGTATTTAAGCTCTATTACCGGAATCCAAGGAAACCTTTGAATAAAATCGCCCTGACGAACAATCGCCAGTCCTTGCTGCAGCACGTAAGATGCGTTTTCATAGTCTTCGTTGAGAATATACAGCCTGCCTAAATTGTTGTGCCCTGCTGGATAATTAGACCTAACCACTAGCTGATATTCATTCAGGGCGCTATCGAGGTCATTAATATCTTCATAAAGAGAGCCTAAATAGAATCTTGCCTCTACATTGTCTGGGTTGAACTTAATGGCACGCTTGTATAAGTCTTGAGCTGTCGATAATCGGCCCTCTTCATAAGCGCTCAGCCCATAGCTAACCTGGAGATTAGAGAGCTGGGGCAATACATGAGAGAAAGCCAGCAGCGCCACCAGCAGCAGCCCAGCTAAGATCAGCCTACCCTCTTGCTGAAAGTGAATGGGGATGTTGAAACGCCTTAGTATCTGATCTATTTTTTCTCTGCCATCTTTGGTGACTAAAGCACCGATTGCTATGGTGGTGAGCGTGGTTTGCAAGGTGGCAAAAATTGAGCTGATGGTATCTGGCTCGCCTCTGAGGAGCTGTGTCGATATCTCGAACAAGATATAGATAGAGATAGCCAGCAAAATAGCCGCTAGCATATTCCAGTAGGGGTCGTATTTGTCCCACCAGTGCCTTTTAATCGGCGCTTCAAAGTACCACCACCAGGCGTCTGTCGTAGGATGGAAGCTGCTGCGCAGCTCAGCTAGATCAGCAGCCTGAGCAATAAATTCTGCCTGCGCTCTGAGCCGATAGTCTAGATCTGCCAGCGTTGCCGGACTGATGCTAAATCCGCGAGTTTTGCTTTTAGCTAGGGCATAAATCACATCACGGGCTATCAGCGTATCCAGAATTTTCTCCACAGAAAGATCAGGCGCGCTCTTTTCTAAGGCGCTAATCTTTGACTCGTACTTCTCGATCGCGTGGTCTAGGAGACGTATAGGCATGGGTCTGAGTCAAGCAGTTGCCACAGCTTATAACCACAACCTTAGCCTGCCTATTTCCTAAATTAACCAGCAGGTTTCCTGCTGGGAAACTGTCACACAGCCTGATTTCACTAAAATCTTAGCAAAGGCTAAATGGCAAGCGGCTTCAGCACGACTTTTATACAGTTTTCTTCCTTGTCGCGGAAAATTTTATAGGCGCGGGGGGCCTCTTCTAGGGGCAGCCGGTGGGTAATCAAAAAAGACGGATCGATCTGGCCTTGCTGAATCCGCTCTAGCAGAGGCTGCAAATATCTATGGACATGGGTCTGCCCCGATCGCATTGTTAATCCCTTATTGACAAACGACCCCATGGGCATTTTGTCGATAAAGCCGCCGTAGACCCCAGGCACCGATACCTTACCGCCTTTACGACAGGCCACAATTGCCTGCCGCAGCACCATAGCCCGTCCCGTCTCTAGCTGCACCGCCTGCTTCACCGTATCGTAGAGAGCCATGGGGCCAGTGCCGTGAGCTTCCATACCCACAGCGTCAATACAGCAGTCAGGGCCACGACCGCCCGTCATTTCTTTAAGCGCCACTCCGGCGTCAAACTCTTCGTAGTTAATCGTTTCTGCGCCACCTGCCTGGGCCAAACTCAGCCGCTCAGGAACGCGATCGATGGCAATTACCCGCTCTGCCCCCAGCATAAAAGCGCTGCGAATGGCAAATTGTCCTACCGGGCCGCAGCCCCACACGGCCACAATTTCCCCTGGCTGAATATCGCAGTTTTCAGCGGCCATGTAGCCAGTTGGAAAAATATCGCTGAGGAACAGCACCTGCTCGTCACTGAGGCCGTCAGGCACTTTAATTGGGCCAACGTCAGCAAAAGGTACGCGCACGTATTCTGCCTGCCCTCCGGCGTAGCCCCCCAGCAGGTGAGAGTAGCCAAACAGTCCGGCGGGAGAGTGGCCGTAGAGTTTTTCTGCCATCCAGGCGTTGGGGTTGGAGTTGTCGCACAAAGACCACAGATCGCGCTGACAAAAGAAGCAGTTGCCGCAGGAGATGTTGAAGGGCACAACCACGCGATCGCCTTTTTGTAAGGTTCTCACTTCCGGGCCGATTTCGACCACTTCTCCCATAAACTCGTGACCCATGATGTCGCCTGACTTCATGGTTGGAATGTAGCCGTCGTAGAGATGCAGATCAGAGCCACAAATAGCGGTAGATGTGACTTTGAGAATCGCGTCACGAGGGTTCAAAATTTTGGGATCGGGTACAGTATCTACCCGCACATCTTCGGCTCCGTGCCAGCAAACAGCTCTCATGCAAACGCTCCTGGGTGGGTTAAGTCGGCTCAAAAAAAACAAAAAACGGCGGCTGGGGTCAAGCTCCTTGGGGCTGGCCAGCAACGGTGGCAATTTCTCCCGCTTCCATGAGCTGCTTAAAGCGGCTGAGTTCATCGCCAATCTGCTGCTCTGGCTCTTCGCCGAAGAGCTTGGCAATCGCCGCTGCCAGTAGGCCCCCCGGCGGCTGATACTCCATGACGACTTTAACTTCAGTACCGCGATTGCCTGTGGCTGGCTGAAACCGCACAAATCCAGAGTTTTCAATCTCAGCGTTTGGAGCGGAGGCCCAGGCAATCAGGTGGTTTGGCTCATCATTGATAATCACCGCGTCCCATTCAATAGTTTGGTTGAGCGGCAGGTTGGCCACCCAGTGAGAGCGGCGATCGTCTAGGACGGTGACTGAGCGCAGATGCTGCATAAAGCGGGGTAAATTTTCCAGATCGCGCCAAAAGCTGTAGAGTTCTGGGGCCGAGCGGTTAATGGTGACGGTCTTCTCAACCCGAATAGCGTGATCTAGACCGATGGCGTCTTCTACCTGCTTGACGGTGCTATTTCCCTGAGTTCCCTGATAGACCAGTCCACCGCCCGCAATCGCCATTAAAATACCCCGCAGCGATCGCTGCTGCAGCCCAGACAGCACCATAGCCCCACCGCCCACGATTGAGGCCCAGCGCTCTAGGTCACCTGCTTTTTGGTCTTTGGGTGTCTCTCTGGGTATTTGTCTGCTAATGGAGTTTTCCATAACAATTACCTCCTAGCCGCAGGGCTGTAAAACCTAAAATCCAAAACCTGCTGTCATCAGCATAAAAGGCTTCTGCCTCAGACCCTTCGTACCTGGGGTAGATACTTTCTGCTAATGTGGCTTACTTTAGGAAGAAATAGGTCTGCTCAAGGCTGGGCCAGCCCTAACCGCCGCGATCGCACCCAGACTCCGAGCGCAAGGAAACGGGACAAACAGATCTCAGAGCGAAAAAGGACGATGCCAAACTCACCCCCCAACTTGATCACAACGCCGCCCTGGCAGCAGATGATTCACTGGATTGCCGATCCGCTAGCGTTTCAAGATCGCTACAGCCGCGAGTATGGCGACATTTTCACCATGCGCCTGGGCAAAGTCGGCACCTATGTTGTCTTGAGCAGTCCCGCAGCGGTACAGGACATCTTCAACCAGGATGCCAAATTTGACATAGGGCGGGGCAACGCGATCGCAGAACCGCTCATTGGCAAAAATTCTCTCATGCTGATGGACGGCGATCGCCATCGACAGCAGCGCAAGCTCCTGATGCCGCCCTTTCACGGAGAGAGGCTGCAGACCTACGCCCACCAAATCTGCCAGATTACCCAACAGGCGATCGCCCAGTGGTCAACAGGCCAGACTTTTGTAGCTCGATCGGCTATGCAGGTGATTAGCTTAGAAGTGATTTTGAAAATTGTTTTTGGCCTCAGCGACGGGCAGCGCTACCAGCAGCTCAAACCCCTGCTGGCAGACTGGCTGGACATGACTGATTCTCCCCTGCGCTCAAGTCTGCTGTTTTTGCGGTTTCTGCAGCGAGACTGGGGCAGCTGGTCGCCCTGGGGCCGGATGAAACAGCGCCAGCGCCAGGTACATGAGCTCCTGCAGGCAGAAATTGCCGAAAGAAGAACTCAGGGTGACACGGGCCGTACCGATGTTTTGAGCCTGATGATGGCGGCTCGTGATGAAGCCGGGGAGGCTATGAGCGACGAAGCACTGAAAGACGAGCTGCTGACGATTTTGTTTGCTGGCCACGAAACCACGGCAACTACCCTGGCCTGGGCTTTTTATCAGATTCATCAGCACTTAGATATCCGCCAAAAGCTGCTGCAGGAGCTAGCCAGCCTGGAAGAATTTACCCCCACGACAGCGGCTCGTCTGCCCTACTTGAGCGCAGTTTGTCAGGAAACGCTGCGGCTGTATCCGGTACTGCCCGTGATTTTCCCTCGCATTGCTAAATCGTCAGTAAAAGTTGGCGGATACGAATTTGAGGCCGAAACCATCCTGATGGCCAGCATCTATTTAGTCCACTCCCGAGAAGACTTGTACCCTCAAGCGCACACCTTCAGGCCAGAGCGCTTTTTGGAGCGTCAGTATACCCCTGCCGAGTATTTACCTTTTGGCGGAGGCAGTCGGCGGTGTTTGGGTTATGCCCTGGCCCAGCTAGAGATGAAGCTGGTTCTGGCAACTGTCTTATCTCAGTATCAGCTAGCCCTAGCCGCAGCCAAACCCGTTAAAATACAGCGGCGCGGATTTACGCTAGCCCCAGCAGGTGGAGTCCAACTGCGTGTTGTCTCCAAAATTTCCTAAACCCCCTAAAACCCCCCAAAACCCCTGAGGCGCTTGAGCAGTCATGATGGAGCAAACTATGTGGCAGCACCACTCAATCATAGCCAACGGCATTCGACTCCACTTTGTCACTCAGGGGGAAGGGCCACTGATGCTGATGCTGCACGGCTTCCCAGAGTTCTGGTATTCCTGGCGGCACCAGATCCCTGAGTTTGCCGCTCAGTACAAAGTCGTGGCGTTGGATCTGCGGGGCTATAACGAAAGCGAAAAGCCTGCTGACCTCTCGGCCTACACCATGAGTCAGCTCATTGCAGACGTCAAAGGGGTAATCACCGAGCTGGACTACGATCGCTGTGTTTTAGTGGGACATGACTGGGGCGGCGCGATCGCCTGGTCTTTTGCCGGGGTCTATCCGGCTCTAGTCGAGCGGCTGATTGTGATGAACCTGCCCCATCCGGCTAAATTTGCTGAAGCGTTTCAGACGGGCAATCTGCAGCAAATTTTGCGGAGCTGGTATGTGCTGGCTTTTCAGCTCCCCTGGCTGCCAGAGTGGGTACTACAGCAAAACGACTATCAGCTGATTTCTGAGATGCTGCAAGGCTCGGCAGCCCAGCCTGCTGCTTTTACAGCGGCTGATCTGGCTCAATACCGTCAGGCGATCGCTCAGCCAGGAGCCTTAACCGCTGCGCTAAACTACTACCGCAATGCTTTTTCTAGCCTAACGCAGGGCCAAACCAGAACCGTTTTGCCGATGCCGACGCTGCTGATTTGGGGGGAGCAAGACGTGGCTTTAGGCAAGGAGCTAACCTATGGCACCGAGCAGTACGTGCGGGACTTACAAATTCGCTATATCCCAGATTCGGGCCACTGGGTACAGCAGGAGCAGCCCGCCTTGGTAAATCAATATATGCATCAGTTTTTAGCCTAAGATTCTGCGTGCCTGCCGCGAAACTCGGGGGTCTTGTAGGACAATTAATGAGAACTCCTGACACCCTGCTATGACTGACAGCCTGTTTCAGGCATACTTGCCGCTGATACTATGGCCGGGTCTGGGGCTGATTTTGTTTCGGCTGCTGCCAGAGATATTCCCTCGGTTTTTGGGGCGATCGCTCTACTGGGTAGGGGTGCCGCTGGAAATTTTTAGCCTGATTCGTCGGGCCGAAATTTCTAGCGATATCGGCCTCACCCCTGTGATTACGGTGGCTGCTCTGGTTTTAGGGTGGGGGCTGGCCCAACTGAGCTGGCAGCTGTTGCAGTTGGCTCAGGTGAGCGTACTGAAGCCGCTAGTACCTGAGGTGGACTGGAGCGATCGCGCTTTGCAAGGCAGCTTTACCCTGGCCTCAATGATTGGCAATACGGGCTTTGTGGGGCTGGCGATCGCGCCTGCTTTTGTCAGCGATCGCTACCTGAGCTGGATTGTCTTTTACAGCGTGGCCCACAATATTATTGGCAGCTACGGCGTGGGCGTGCTGGTTGCTAGCACCTATGGCCGTGCCGATTTGCCCCATCCTCGCTGGCAGCGGCTCAAAGATGTGCTGACGGTGCCTTCGCTCTGGGCTATGATCTTGAGTCTGTCACTGCGCTCTGTCTCTTTTCCGGCTGCGATTGAGCAGGGGCTGGTGCAGTCGGTTTGGGTGATTATTCCCGCTGCCCTGGTTTTGCTGGGGATGCGGCTTAGTCAGTTGCAAAACTGGACATATCTGGGCTTAGCCCTAGTGCCCAGTCTGATTAAAGTAGTCTTAGTGCCTGCTGGCACGGGCTTACTGGCGATCGCCCTGGGTTTACCTCAGCCTGCCTGTCTGGCTCTGGTACTGATGTCAGGGATGCCCAGCGCCTTTGCCGGACTCATCTTAGCGGAAGAATACGATCTCAACCGTGATTTAATGACCTTAAGCATTGCGCTCACAACCGGGTTATTGCTGGGCATACTACCCCTGTGGATCTACTTATTTAATGGCTATTAAACTGGCTAGCAGAAAGGTCAAGACGGCGATCGCTGTTTTAGATTTAGATCTGTTTTTGACCAGTTAGAGTTCGGCCATTTCTCCAATCTGCTAAAGCCACGACCGTGTTTTGATAGAATTCTGCTGGATAGTGCCTGAAGCTGAATGCAAGTATATAGCCCACCGGAAACTTCAATGTCTCTTATTTTGGACAGCCTGCCTGATCCAAATGTCCTCGGCGAGGTCTGTCCCCGTCGTAGCAGAATGCAAATTGACTTTCTGCTGCTGGCACTAGAAGCCTTAGACCTGAAAGCGTCTGAAGCCATGCTATCAACTGTCAAAGATTTAGAACTCGACAGCGTTATTCCGGGTCGAGTTGGGCTGTGGCTGGTACGGAGCACAAATCCGCTGCGGCGCTCAAATCAGCGTCGGCCCCTTTCGCTCTCAGAAGCTAAAGTGTTGGTGCTGGTTGCCTGTCATCTGGCCCGACGTCTGACAGTTTTGATCCGGCAGCTTTTGCTGGGCTACCAGCAGCTCAGCGATAAACAGCTGGCTCTAGAGCATCATTTTCGCCTAGCCGACTATCTCAGCCGCTTTCGCGCTCACTTTCGCGCTCGCATGAACCCCCGCCGGGCCGGGGTCGTCGTCTACAGCACCGACGAAAAACTGGATGAGCTAGCCATTGAGCTGCTGAGTCAGCTACTCTTGTGTACGGGCACCAATGGCCCCCAGCGCCTCTGGAGTAGCCTGTTTGATGGAGAGGTCGCATGACGATTCAACGCCAGTATACGCTGCCAAACTGTAACCTCATCCTTGAAGGTCTTAGTACCCACGCGGGAGGAGATTTTGCTGAGACGATGGATATCCTGGTCAGTGCCGAATGTCACTTAGGCAATTCGGCCCAAGTGCTCAAAGGCGATCGCGCTTTTTTTGAAAGCCTGATCGCGGCGGTGAGTCAGTACAGTCAGGAGCTGCTCAGCGGTCTGCCCCATCATTACCTAAACCAGCTCAAAGGCAGTGCGCCTACAGTCCAGCTAACTCAGGCAGGAGGGCCTTACCATCACCTGACCATGCGATCGCCTGAAGTCGCCAATGGCTCTGAAATGGCGGGTTCTAGCAATGCTACAGAGATGAAGCTGACCACGGTGCAGCTATTCGACCTGGTTGAGGCCATCGACCAGTTTTTGGCCGACAGCCAGACCCTGCCCGAAATGAATCTCAGCGTCGAGTCTCTACCCCGGCGCTATGCCAAGGCCGCCACACCCGTTGTGCAGCGGGCGCTACCAGCGGCCATTGGCGCTTCCACCCTGACGGTAGCTGCTGCCGCGTTATTCATGGTGCCCGTGCCCAAGTTTACGCCGCCTGAGCGCCCTGCTGCCGAAACCAGTCAGGATGTACAAGGAGAAGAACCAGCCCCTGGCAGCACACCCGTCGAAACGGCTGAACCTGCCGCCTCTGAGCAGCCTGCTGACGTAGTCGCCGCCGCTGCCGCTCTAGACGACCGGGTTGAGACATCTCCTTCTATTACCGATGCCGAGCAGGTTGCCGACCTGCAGCAGCAGCTAGAGACGAAAATTCGAGAGCAGCTGAGCGATCGCCTGGAGTTTACTGAAGACCTAGTTTACCGGGTGGCGGTGTCTGAGCAGGGAGATTTGATTGGCTACAAGTACGTCAACGACGCTGCCCTGCTCAACGTAGACGAAACACCGCTGCCGGGGCTGACCTTTATTCCCCTAAATCAAGAGCTGGTGCGGCAGGAGCCAGTAGCCCAGTTCCGAGTCACGTTTACGCCGTTAGGGGAGTTAGCGGTTGAGCCTTGGTCAGACTCGGATAGAGCCGCTCAGCCGCCAGACTCGCCAGAAGCAGATACACCAGAGGCAGACGCACCAGAAATAACCGCTGAGCTGCCAGCCACCATCGAGAACGAGATTGTTACCCCAGTTTTGATTGAAGATCTCAACCAGCGGCTTTACAGAGCGCTGCGCGATCGCCAGCTACCGGAGCTATCGTCAGATTTGACCTATCGGGTACGGCTAGACGAGGCGGGTGATGTGGTGGGTTATGAAGCCCTAGATGCAGCCAGTCAGGCCGTCTTAGACGAGACGCCGCTGCCCGGACTGGCTACAGCAGACGGCGATACGTCAGCTCCCCAGGCAGACTTCCGCATTGCATTTACACAAAACGGGGTTTTGGAGGTCAGTCCCTGGAAGGGATGGCCCCGCTAGCCTTAAGGTTTTGGCACTCAGGGCCACCAGGATTACCGCTAGGCTGAACACAGCGCCACACTGGGACAACATCGGCACATGATTGAGGATGGGACGGCTACTCAAAGATCACGCGCTCAGCCAGCTGAGGTCGAAGGTAGCTGGCTGCGATCGCTGCTGGTGTTTTTATTTCGGTTGCTGCTGCTGGGTGTTGGCAGTACGCTGGCGTGGCTGGTGGGGCTGCTGATTGCCCAGTTTTATTCGGCTCCGCCTACAACGTCGCCGCCCCTGCAGGAGAGCCTCGGACGACGCAGCAGCCGGACTGTGACAAAATTACAGCAGCTACCGCAGTGGTGGCAGCAGGGTAATACAGCTCCACAGGTAATTGTGCCTAATTCTATCCCGGCTAGTGGGTCTGCGGGTGAGCCTGCTTCTGCCGCAGTGCCAAAGCCTGATCTAACGCCAGCAGAGCAACAGGCAATTGAAACCGATCTGGCCGCAATCGAAAGCGATCTGGCGGCTCTGAGCGATCGCGCCACCAAGCTGGAGTCTCAGGTAGGCCAGCAGCGCCCTCCCCGTACTTTAGAAGACCGCATAGCGGCTATTGCTAGCGCGATCGCCCCGGCCCCTGATACCGCCGTTGCTGAAACAGCAGATCCTTCGCTGTCGCTGCCTCTAACCCCTTTGCCAACGGCCTCCCAGCCTGCGGTGGACTTACCCAAAATTACGCTGCCGGGTCAGGTGTTGTTTGCTGAGGATAGCGCTCAGCTCCGGCCTGAGGCTGAGGCTTTGCTGGCGGCGCTGGTGCCTGATTTGAGTACCTATCCCAGCGCCACTATTTTAATTGCGGCCCACACAGCCCCGCAGCCCACAGCCGATGCCAGCCGTCAGCTCTCTTTTTTGCAGGCTGTGGCTGTCCGCCGCTCTCTGGCCTCGCAGCTAGGGGAGGGCTATAGCTGGCTACCCATCGGCTATGGTCAAACCCGACCCGTCCCCGGCGATCGCGCTGCCCAAAATCACCGCATTGAGCTAGTCATCATTCCGGCTCAGTGAAGTATATAGATTTTGATACAGGGGTTTTCAGATTGAAGATTTCAAGAGCGATCGCGTGGCCCCATTGGGCAAGGTAAAGCCTGAACTAGAGTCAAAAGCTTCTCCGGTGGCGTCTAGCTCAGCCCAGACAAAAAAGCTGCCCAAAGATTCTGCCGTTGCGGTTCCCAGCATCAGCAAACGCTGGCGGCATAACAATAATTTCTCCACTGGCGTTGCGCTCAGTTCGCAAGTCGGGGTTCGTTTGGCAAAATCTATAAAACTGCTGCTCACTCGTGTCTGACGTTGGTGGTGAGCGCAGAAAGATCAATGGGTAACTGGATTTGGTCAGATCTGATCAACAGGCTAGCCATCAGCAATCTGGTTCTATGCAGAACAGAAAAGCTGTTCTCATTGTAGCGAGTAGTCTGTGAGCGCAGGTGTGGAGTGCATTTCCTCTTCGGGAGATATAAAAGCTAAACCTGGCCTAATCTTTTTGAGGATTTTACTGACGCTGGCGGATAAAGCGGGTAAAAAGGAAGAGTGACCACACTGAGGAACCCTAATGCTAGAACCTCTCTCCTTGGCGGCGGCGACGGTGATTGCCAAAATTGTGCTGGATAAGTTTTATGAGGGGGCGGGGAAAGAGCTGGAGGAAACCGCGAGTAATCTGGGCGGGGCGGCGGTGACTCAGGTGAGTGAGAAGGTGCAGCAGATTGGCAAACTGGTGTGGCAGCGCTGCTTTAGGGGCAAGCCGGGGGTCGATAAGCGCCTAGAGTCGGCAGCGAAGGGATCTAAAGCTGACCTGGAAGTTTTGCAGGGCTATCTAGAAACCGAACTGACCAAGACCGCTGAGCCAGACGCTCTCTTTGCTGAGCAGGTGAAGAAGCTTGCGGGTGAGCTGCATCAGGTGATTGTGAAGATGGAGGGTGTGAATGCTCAAAACGTTCAGCAGAACTTCGATCGCCAAAATACGCAGGTGAATGCACCCAACACAAATGTCTATAACGTAGGCGATGGGTCAACGGTTCATTTTAGTTAGCTACAGTCGGCGGGAGAGGCACCGCCAAAGCCAAGCACCCCAGACTATGGATTAGAGAACCTGATTGCGACTCAGTTTGTCGGTCGGCAGGCTGAGTTAGACACGCTGCACGCAAAGCTGCAAAGCTCTGAGCAGGTGGCGATCGCTGCTGTAGCAGGCATGGGCGGCATTGGCAAAACAGCCCTGGCCCAGGAATATCTGCGGCGATATAAAGATAATTACCCTGGGGGGCGCTGGTACCTGCGGCTGCGCGATCAGAGCCTAGTGAGTCAGCTTCTGAGCGCGGCGGCGCTCTTTGGCTGGGA
>JAAUQI010000098.1 GCA_012032345.1 Leptolyngbyaceae cyanobacterium RM1_1_2
CCGGTAAAAATACCTAAAAAGGTAGCGACTCGCTTGGGGCATCGAGTGCCTCGTCTAGCTGCAGCAAATACTGAAACTCAACCAGATACATCACAGCTTGCCCTAGGCAAAAAGCTAAACAGCAAGATCACATACTGCCGGGTCGAGCCTCTCAGACGCCGCGTGGAGTGATTAGAGGCCGTGTCTTCTGTTCTCCTGAGAGAATCCGGGAAGGCATGTTCATAACGATGGCTGATGTAGAGCAGGATGCCGCCACCCGCTACCATAATCAGGCAGGCCAGGACAATAACATTCTTCAGGCCCAATAGCTGCAGCAGCAAATAGACAGAAAACCCGCTGAGAACGTCCGCAACCAGATTGCCACTGCTGACAATAGGATAAGAACGCTTGATCTCACGAATATTAAAGAGCTGGTTAGCAACCACGGCGACATTGAGATCGTTAAGACTGTAGATTGCTTCCACCCAAAGCCGCATCACAAACACCGTGACTGCTACAACCGCAGGCAGCGCCATCCCCAGCCAAAATAGCGGCAGCGGCAGCGCCATCAGCAAAGCAATCAGGACAACAACCCAGCGCAGCGGTAAGAGTCGCTGCAACCAAGCATAGATAAGGCTCAGACCGAAGCCCACAGCAGCGCTGAAAATATAGATCAGCGGCAGAGACTGAGCACCATATTCTTCTAAAAATAGGGCGGCTGAGCTAACCTCTAACCACAAAATTCCCATTGAAGTGGCTGTATAGAAAGCAAACATCAGCAGCGTCCGCCGACCTTCTCCCAAGCGCAGGTTGAAAATCTGCAACAGTCTTTGCTTCAGGGTTAAAGGTGGAGTTAGTAAGCGCGTCACGGTCATGGGGGAAGTTAGATTAGCCTTGAAGGCTCTACAGCATCAGTTGGCGCAGAAAATTGCCTTTATTAATTTACCTTTTGTAGTCTGCTTTAGCTTGAGATGCCTGCTTCAAAGTTAACAAGCGTGCTCTAGCAGGCTAAAATCAAGAATCTGACTATTTTGGAGCTTGCATTTTAGGGCAGTCTCAAAGGTCAGGCTTTAATCATACTGCCCGTTTCACAATTGCTTAGCCATGAAGCATACTCTCTCTGTCTTAGTTGAAGATGAAGCAGGCGTTTTGACTCGCATTGCGGGTCTGTTTGCCCGACGCGGATTCAATATTGAAAGTTTAGCGGTTGGCCCCGCCGAGCAGGTGGGTATCTCCCGCATTACGATGGTGGTGCCGGGGGACGATCGCGTGATTGAGCAGCTCACAAAGCAGCTCTACAAGCTGATCAACGTCCTTAAAGTACAGGATTTGACCGAAGTTCCCTGTGTTGAGCGAGAGCTAATGCTGCTGAAGGTTAACGCTACGGGAACCACGCGCGCTGAGGTGGTGGGGCTGGCCCAAATCTTTAGAGCGCGGGTAGTTGATGTTTCAGAAGAGTCTTTGACTTTGGAAGTGGTAGGCGATCCGGGTAAGCTGGTAGCGATCGTGCAGGTACTCACCCGCTTTGGCATTCGAGAAATCGCCCGCACGGGCAAGATTGCTCTTACCCGCGAGTCAGGGGTCAATACTGAGTATTTGAAGTCGTTAGAAAGCAAGCTAGGCAGTGTCTGATTCGGCGAGTAGAGCTATAGCTGTCTCAAAATAAACCTGATCCGATTTATTTTGAGACAGGTATCTGATCTAGCAGTCTCAGTCCGGCCTTAATCACTGCCGCAGGCTCGATGTCAAGGCAATATACCCGGTAAGGGCATTCAAAGCGGTAGCAGGGACTACAGGTCGTGGGCCAACACAGCAGCACTGCCTGAGTCTGACGCGGCTGCCACTGGCTAAGTAGTTCTGTACCGGCAAATAGGATAACGCTGGGAGTCTGGGTAGCATCGGCAATGTGCATTGTTGCCGTGTTGTTAGACAGCAGCAGCAGCGCCTGGGCGACTAGCGGCCAGCGCTTGAATGGCAGGTAGCGCAATCAGGACATCCCCTAAGCCGCCCAGCAGTTCAATAAACAGAATTTGCTTCATTCCAACCGCTGCATCACAGTAAAATCCGACGAGGCTAGTCTCGGCTGACTAGCTTGCAAAAGTTGCTAGATTCGCCGCTCGAAGTTTCCTCCTGGTAAACCAGCGCCAGCTTACTCTGCTCAAACTTTTCAAAAAAGTCCTCCCAGGCAATCTGCTCTAAGCCCTCATGGTCAAACCCTGAAAAAGCAATTCGCAGCAGCCCCGGTTCGCCATCTTCCTCAGTGCTTTCTACAGTGGTAGGAAAGCCGTCACGAGCCTCAGCCCACTTGGCATCCGGCTACAGCCTCACAGTGAGTTTTGTACCTGGCTGCGTTGCCCCCAGCAGGTCTAGCACCGCCTCAACGACTTGGCTGGGAGATACCCGCCGCAGGGATCAGTGAGGTTGAGCAAGTGTTGGGTTTGACTGTTTAGCTGCATGAGTGTCAGTTTGAAGAATATAGTCAGCAGCAAGGCTGAGATCTATGGCCTTGAAGTCAGGCACACGCCGGGGAGTCAGCACCCACTCGGTTTGGCTGCCGTTGTCAATTAAGATGCTGCGGCACCCGGCTTGGTGGCCAGCTTCCACGTCGTTGAGAATATCGCCAATCATCCAAGAGCACTCTAGGTCAATGCCGTGCTCAGCCGCCGCTCGCAGCAGCAGCCCCGGAGCTGGCTTACGGCAGTCACAGGTCTGCACGTAGGCGGGTATGTTGCCCTGGGGCGCATGGGGGCAGTAGTAAAAGCCCTGTAGCGGCGCGGGCAGTAGCGATCGCAGACGCTGCTCCACCGCCGTCAAGGCCGTCTCGGGGAAGTAGCCACGCGCGACGCCAGACTGGTTGGTCACCACAACTAGGGCATAAAAGGGAGTGCGCATCCCCCCCCCGCAATCAGCGAAGTCACCTTGATATTGTGCGATCGCCCCTCTACGTGCATGGCCTGACTCAGGCCCAGCAGCCCCCACTTGCTGGCGTGGTAAGCTGAGGCGTTGGCCCAGGCGTGTTTAGCTGCCGTAGAAACAATATTGATGATGTGGCCGCCGCCTTAAGCGCGCAGGTGGGGAAATACCGCCTTGGCCATGTAAAATGGCTCATTCAGATTGACATCAATCACCTGCTGCCACTGGCTTAACGCTAGCTCCTCAATCGACAGCGTCACGTCAATACCAGCATTATTCACCAGCACGTCAATCTGGCCGTAGCGCTCTAGCACCTGCTCAACCGCCGCCTGAATCTGGCTGGGATTGCTGACGTCGAGGGCGATCGCTGTAGCACTGACGTGATTAGCTTGAATAGTCGCGGCTACGGACTCAGCCAGTTCTAGCCGCAAATCAGCTACGACCACTTTCAGGCCGACCTCTGCCAGATAGCGACCGGTGGCTGCTCCCAGTCCGCCAGCGCCACCGGTGACGATCGCAACTTTATGGGCTAGGGGATGAGGAGGGCGTCCGGTTTGGGTGAGTGTTTGCATAGGGATACCTTAGTAAAAAACAAAACGGCTAAAATTCGAGAGCCTAGGGCGAACGGTAAACTGACACAGGCTGCTGGGCCAGCGTCGCCTGAGTGGCCTCGGTTGCAGGCGGTAATCGGGCTGGAGTTGGGCTTTGCTTAGGCATCAGGTCGGCCTCAATCTGCTCACAGATTAGGTGCAAAATAAATAGCTGCACCTCCTGTACTCGCTGGCCGTCAGCCGCCGGAATCCGCAGGGCCAAATCAACCAGCGGCAGTACATCACCGCCGTCGCCGCCCAGCAGCGCCAGACAGCCAACATTGCGGGTTTTGGCCGCTTTGCAGGCGTTGACCAGGTTTTGCGATCGCCCGCTAGTGCTAATCACCAGCAGCACGTCTCCAGACTGGCCAAAGGTATGAACCTGACGGGCAAAGATATCGCTGTAGCCGACGTCATTGGCCCAGGCCGTCAACAGCGCCGTATCGGCTGTCAGCGCCATCGCCGGTAAGCCAGCCCCATGCGGCGATTGGAAGCGCCCCACCAGCTCTGCTAGGGATAAAACAACGGGCTTAGCTAGCGCAGCTTGGCTGTGGCAGCGCTGGGAGCTGTAGGGCCAGAGATAGCGCCTGGTTCCAGTCGGCAATAAAGCGATTGAGGCTAAAACGACGACGGCCTTGCTGCTGCGCTGCCTGCCCCAGCCGCTGCGCTAGGGTCGGATCGGCGATCAGCTGCTGCATTCTGGCAATCAGCACGTCAACATCAGTGCTGAGGTAGCCCGACACGCCGTTTTCGATTACCGTCACCAGCTCTGTGGTTGCCAGCCCCACTACTGGCACCCCCGACAGCATGGCTTCACAGACCGCTAGGCCCAAGCTGTTGTAGCGCACCGGATGAAAGAAAAAGCGATAGCGAGCCATCATCTGTGGTAAATCTGCGTGGGTAATTTCACCCACGCCGCCCAAGGACTGAGCCTCCATGCCGTAGAGGTCGAGCGGTACCTGCTGCCGTACCTGCTCACTGCAATCTCTGTACGCCCTGGGCGGGTGGGATGGCGCTTTTGGCGGCGCTGATCTTGCCCCAGGTTCGGGTTACACGGGTAGATCAGCTGCCGCTGCGGACAACGGACTTAGTCACCTGGCTACGCACCCGAATGCTGTGTCTGCGTCCTGACGCTCACATCGCGGTGGGCATTGCCTCTGCCCGCCGCATGGAAGATTTCTATGCCCTAGGGCGAAAAACAGTTTTGACTATTTACAACGGCGTCCCCGACCTAGAACCGCAAACAAAGTCCTCAGTACCCCCAGATCTAGGGCGATCGCGGCTGCGCGCTGTCAGCGTTGGCCGACTCGACCTCATGAAAGGTCACGATTTGCTGCTGCAGGCGATCGCTCAGATAGAGGCAGTCGAGCTGGTGATCTTAGGAGAAGGGGCTTACCGCCCTGCCCTAGAGCAGATGGTTACAGACTTAAATCTCAGCCAGCGGGTAGCGCTACCGGGCTGGAGCCATCAGCCCCGGCAGGCTCTAGAGCAGTTTGACATAGTTGTTCAGCCCTCTCGCTCTGAGGGTTTTCCGCTGACGGTAGCTGAGGCTATGCTGGCGGCTCTGCCTGTGATTGCTACTCAGGTTGGCAGCATTGTTGAGGCGATTGAGGACGGCAAAACCGGGTTGCGATTGCCCCTGACAGTGTAGAAGCTCTGGTTCGGGCGCTGATTCAGCTCCGCGACAGCCCGGATCTGCGGCAGCAGCTAGGACAGCAGGCCCGCAAATAGCCCTTCAAAGGTTTACGGCTAGCCTGATGGCTGAGCGCTATGAAGCCCTGTGGCCGCACCTGTGCCGTCAGCCCCGTCGCCCCCGGCTGTGGGTGCCCCGCCCTCGTGACTAGCTTAGCTCCTGAACTTTGCTACCAGCCTCCAGTCTATCTGGCAGAATACAGGCGATCGCGCTGACCTGTCTGCCTGCAATTCCAATGGCTGTACATATAGATCAGGTTTCGTTGACGCGCCACCGTCCTCAGGACTGTCCTCAGGACAGTCCTGAGGACGGTGGTTTATGCAGGCTTTAGACGCTCTGCCAAAAAGTCTAGAGGACACTTTCGTCAACTTCACTAAAGATTATCCTTTGGACTGTCCAGAGGACATAGAATAAGAGAGTAGCAAAGACTATCCTTAGGACAGTCCAGGGGATAACAGGAATGGCCAGTGGTGAGATTGATAGACTGCCCGTCAATGAGCTGCCGCGCCGCTATAGCCTGGCCAGAAGCGCAGTTTACAAGCGGATCAAAGATCTTGGTATTGAACCTGTTAAAGTCGGCAACCGCGCCTATGTTACTGCACCGCAGATTAGGCTGCTAGATCAAGTCCATGAGTTTATCAGGACGGGCGGCACAATGGCAGAATTTCTAGAAATGCGGGGGATTCAGACCGCAGATGACGATTATTTTGACTCGTCCTCAGGACTGTCCACTATACAGCCCAATGACATTATTGACTTAGTCTCTAAGATCGCCGCAGAGATGGCTGCTCGCCTCCAGCCATCCCAGAATGTTAATCCGCTAGACTACTACCAGGTTCTAGAGCAGGCGTCTGCCTGCGGCTGGAAGTTAAAGACATCAGAAGTGGCTGCTCTTTTAGGTATGAAAGACTCTGAAGTGACGCAGCACGGCGATCGCTTTAGTGAAGCTGGGTTTGTCTTTACGCGCTCTGGTCGCCGCTCGGGGGGGGAAGCTGCCTGGCGAGTTTCCAAGCGCTGAGAGATTACAGGCTTAAAACTGCACTTATCCTTTAAAATGAAAGGACCAGCACCCCCATGCTGGTCTTTTCCACAAGTTTGTTTAGTTTGAGTGTCTCTTTTGAGGGTGGTGTTGGTGTTAGCGATGTTAGCACTGGCATCACCTAACTTTTAGGTGACGGACTGTTAGTCACTCTGGCTTGTGTCCGCCAGCGGGAGCTTAACCCACCAGTGGGGGTGATTCTCCCTAAACCCTTCAGTCTTTCTCCTATACTTTAGCATGTCCTCAGGACAATCCGCAGGACTGTCTTAAACAAAATCCACAGGACTGTCCTCAGGACATAGTTTTTGTTAGCTGCACCGCTGCAGCGGTTCTAAATCGTTTGCGCAAAAGAGAGTTATCAGGGTTTTTAAGGGCTTTTTCGGTAGAAAAGTTCTTTCACAGTCCAAGCAGAATCGGCCTCTGAGTCGCTACAGATAAAAAAATCCCCACCGTTGCCGATGGGGAAGGTATTGTGTTCGTGAGGGAACGCTGGTGAGCGGTAGGGAGTTAGCGCCGTTCTAAAGCGCAGCTCTAGCCAAACTGACCGCTGACATAATTTTGGGTAGCTTCCTGCTGGGGACTGTTGAAAATATGCTCGGTTGG
Source organism: Leptolyngbyaceae cyanobacterium RM1_1_2 (assembly GCA_012032345.1). Taxonomy (GTDB): domain Bacteria; phylum Cyanobacteriota; class Cyanobacteriia; order Phormidesmidales; family Phormidesmidaceae; genus Sphaerothrix. The sequence continues at coordinate 6,818 of JAAUQI010000098.1, forward strand.
CCCATATTCAACTAGATAGCCGCTGCGCTTGCCTTCTTCGTTTGCTTGAGCATTAAAAAAGGCGGTAATGTCTGAGACGCGGGTAGCCTGCTGCATATTGTGAGTCACAATTACGATTGTGTACTCCTCAGATAGATCCCGAATCAGTTCCTCAATTTTTAGGGTTGAGATCGGATCAAGCGACGAGCAGGGTTCATCCATCAGCACCACGTCTGGGTTAGTTGCGATCGCCCGAGCAATACACAAGCGCTGCTGCTGTCCTCCCGACAGAGAAAGCCCGTTTGCTCCTAGCTTGTCTTTGACTTCATCCCAGAGGGCGGCTCGCTGCAGCGATCGCTCTACTACCTCGTCCATGTCAGCATCTTTTTTGCCTGTGACCCTGATGCCATAGGCTACGTTGTTGTAAATTGACTTGGGGAAAGGGTTAGGCTGCTGAAACACCATGCCAATGCGACGACGCACCTCAACCGGGTCTACCTCATCTGCGTAGAGGTTTTGGTCGTGGTAGAACATGCGGCCTTCTAGACAAAAACCCTCAATCAAATCATTTAGACGGTTGAGGCAGCGGATAAGGGTGCTTTTACCACAGCCAGAAGGGCCAATAAAAGCCGTGACCTTACGGGCGGGTATTTCCATATTGACGTCACGAACCGCTAGAAAATCTCCGTAGTAAATATTAATATTTTCGGCTCTAAAGACAGTCTCGTCGTTTTCGGAGTAGCTATCGGGATAGTTAGCCAGTTCTTGAATAGACTTCTGATCGGTTGATTGTTCGGTTGAATTATCAGTCATGGCAGTGGCTCTAGTAGCTTTAATAAATTCGGTTTAATAAATTCGGTTGCGAGTTGCCCAGCGAGAGAGAATGCTGGTAAGCAGCACGATGGCGACTAGAATTAACGAAGCGGCCCAGGCTAGTTCCTGCTGATTTTTATAGGGCACAGCCGCAAAGTTATAGACCAGCACCGAGAGAGAAGCAATTGGGCTAAACAGTGAGGAAAACGGATCAGCCGGATTAAATGTCCAAAATTGGGCAAACAAAGCGGTGAAAATTAAAGGAGCCGTTTCACCCGCTGCCCGAGCGACTGCCAGGGTCAGGCCCGTGGCGATCGCAGGCAAAGCCGCAGGCAGCACCACTCGCAGCACCGTTTCGTAACGAGAAGCCCCCAGCCCCACAGAGGCCCAGCGCACCTGCCTCGGCACAATTTGCAAAGATTCGTCTGTGGTACGGACGATGATTGGCAGCATTAGCACGGCCAGGGCCGTGCCGCCGGCGATCGCTGAATAGCCGGTCACATTAGTCAGCACCAGCAAACCGTAGATAAAAACGCCAATTAAAATAGACGGCACTCCGCTGAGGATATTGGTAGCAAAGCGAATCCACTTAGCGATCTTTTTGGAGCTAAATTCAGACAGATAAATCGCGGCCATAACGCCAAAAGGAACGCTGATCAAAGCTCCAATGGCTACCATAACTAGGGTTCCTATCAGCGCATTGGCAAATCCGCCGCCTTCGTCAGCTAGCGGCGGCGGTGGTAGCTCAGTAAATGCGGCCACGTCTAAGCGATTGATGCCTTTGATCACCACGTATATGATTACTAGGAACAGCGGAATCAGGGCGATTACCAGGCAAAGCCCTGAAATCACCGTCCAGGCTGTTTCGCCGATAGACTGACGTGAGCCTTGCTTTTGATTGATGCTATCGGTATCGGCTTTGGCTGAGCGCTTGTGACTGAGCTGATGACTAGAAGACATAGAAGTTATCGGGACTAGTAGTCCACCAAAGAGACTTTGCCTAGTTCTCTTGCTCTAGGTTCGGCTCTTGCTCCAGGTTCGGCTCTTGCTCTACTTTCGGATATAGACGCTCTAAGCGAATCCGTGCACTCGCACTCGA
>JAAUQI010000038.1 GCA_012032345.1 Leptolyngbyaceae cyanobacterium RM1_1_2
ACATGAGCTTGTTGCGCCGATTGGCGCTCAACCTCTTACGCCAAGAGCCATCGAAAGGCAGTTTGCCAATGAAACGCTATCGAGCAGGGCTAGATGACCGATTTATGTTGCAAATTCTCACCGCCAATCTTCCTCACTCTGACCCGTATCCTCAGCCTGATTTTTGATGCGTTTACCCTGGTGTCTATACCAATATGCGAATTCAACCGTTCAACACCGACCAGACTAAGGCTGTCGTGGCACTGGTCTGCTAAAGAGTGATGTGTAAGATGGGTGCATCGAGTGAATGGGAGCCGATGCACTGCCCAGAATGTGAAAGTCAGCAAGTCGTCAAAAATGGCAAGGTCACCCTCCAAGGCGGTGTCGTTGTGCAGAAGTATGTGTGCAAAGTTTGTCGCAAGCAATTCAACGAGCGCACTGGAACCCCAATGGCACGACTGCGAACCTCCTCAACCATTGTGACATTGGCGATGAATGTCCGCACCGAGGGATGGGGGGTACGAGCGACTGGACGGTCTTTTGGTAAATCTCACTCAACCATCCTGCGTTGGGAGGAGCGTTTAGCAAACCAGCTCAATCAATGGTCACCGACTGCGCCAAAGACGGCAGACCTGAGGGTCGAAGGAGATGAGGTGTACACTCGCGTGGGCGAGAACCTTCCCCCCCAGTGAGTGCGAAGGATGGACGATCCACTTCATCGAACGAGAAACGCGCTACTGGATCGCCGCACAAGCGGGACAAAAACAGGATGAATTATTCCGACAAGGGACTCAATCAGCGTGGGCATGGGCATCTGCTGCCCAGTTTATTCGTTGGTTTACGGATGGAGAACGGCGCTACGGCATCATGTTATGGCAACTTGCCAGTGTGACGCTCGCTCCCGGTGAGGCTCACCGGGATTATGGGCGACGCAAAGTGTGGCGTGAGGGGTTGGAGGTGGCAATGAAGATTAAGGGGTCACAAGGTCAAAAGCGGGTTGAGTGGGTGAAAGTCGAACACCCATTTACCGCTATTAGTCCTGAGCATGAAGTCCACGCCAATCACAATGAGGCGCACAACAGTGCGTTGAGGCGACGGGCGAGTACCTATCGACGGCGACAGAATTTGTATGCCAAACGAGTGGCAGCATTACAAAGAGTTTTAGACGTGCAGCGGTTGGTGCATAACTGGGTACGACCCCATCATGGATTGGAAAAAGATACGACTCCAGCAATGGCAATAGGATACTGTGATCGCCCGATCTCGATGCTTGAATTGTTGACACAGCAAGGCTCCGCCTCTTTCATCCGTTAGAAGACCAGTGCCTCAAGCTGATCTGTGATCGCCATCATTTTTTGTTCAGGTCAGGGCGCAGCCTACCTATATGCTTTCAATCAGCCGCAACGTTTATGCTGGCTTTAGCCGGAGGCTGCTGAACAAACACTATCGCTATTCGCGTTCGTAATGTCTGAAGCATCAAACTCACCATCATCAAATTCCCCTCCTACCGTTAGCTCCTCGCCGACTGACACATTCTGTTGGGTGTTATCGCCACATAACCCCCAGGCATCGACTTTGACGGTGCGATCGCCTGTGTTAATGCTGAACCCATCTTCCCAGACCCGTTCTATGGTGCCTGTTATGGCAGAACCCTGAATTTGCCCAGCAGGAGAGTCCTGGGTTTGCCCATCGGCAGAGCAAATATCTTCGCCGCTAGGATTGGTGATGATTGAAGCGTCAAACTCGCCACCGCTAAATTCCCCTCCTACCGTTAGCTCCTCGCCGACTGACACATTCTGTTGGGTGTTATCGCCACATAACCCCCAGGCATCGGCTTTGACGGTGCGATCGCCTGTGTTAATGCTGAATCCATCCTCCCAGACCCGCTCTACAGTCCCTGTCAGAGCACCATTCTGCATCTGTGTAGCACCTGTACAACCGACCACCCCCATCAGAATCAAGGCAGCTCTAACCGGCAGTTTCATAAAAACTCTCTCACTCGGCAATACTTATGCCTCAAGTATATGATTCAGGCTCAACCGACGACAATGGGCAAGATATTGATCGGGGCTATGGCTCGGTTTGCTTGCCGTTTGCACTGGAGCGAAAGTATCCTAATGCCGACTGCCAATGGATCTGGCAGTATGTCTTTCCTGCTGTTTGCCTGCCACAAGACCCACGCAGTGGGGTCACAAGACGGCATCACCTCTATGAAACAGGAGTGCAAAGGGCAGTAAGGGATGCAGTGAAATTGGTTAGGGTGCAGAAACGAGTGACGTGCCACACCTTTCGTCATAGGGAGTGGGTAATTTTAGCGCTCCATGTCAAGATAGGCTAAGAAGCTATTGAGCCTTGTGAGAAGTTGCAAATTACGTTTTTGGGTACAAGTTCTGGAGTGCCTACGCGATCGCGCAATGTCTCCAGTGTGGCGCTGCGGCTACCTCAGCGGGCAGAGATCTGGCTGTTTGACTGCGGTGAGGGCACTCAGCATCAGTTTTTACGCAGCGAGTTTAAGGCCAGTCAGATTCGCCGCATTTTTGTCACTCACATGCACGGCGACCATATTTTTGGCCTGATGGGGCTGCTGGCCACCTGCGGTCTGGCAGGCAATGCCCAGCAGCAGCAGATTGATATTTATGGCCCGCCTAGGCTCAATGACTATCTGCAAGCCTGCCGTCGCTACTCTCAGACCCACTTTTCCTATCCGATTCGGGTACATACGGTTGAACCGGGCCAAGTCTTTGAAGATGAAGAATTTGCCGTACATTGCGATCGCCTAGATCATCGAGTCACCGCGTTTGGCTATCGGATTGCTGAAAAAGATCGCCCCGGACGCTTTGATGTCAAAAAAGCGGCGGCCCTGGGCATTCCCTCTGGGCCAATTTACGGCAGGCTGAAACGTGGAGAGCTGGTCGAACTGCCCAACGGGCGCAAAATTCATGGCTCAGAGCTGTGTGGCCCCCCTCTCACCGGACGCAAGCTAGCCTACTGCACAGACACTATCTTTTGCGAACAGGCGGTTGAACTGGCAGAGCAGGCGGATGTCCTGATTCACGAAGCCACCTTTTCTCACCAAGACGCTGAGCTAGCCTACCAGCGGCTACACTCAACCTCAACGATGGCAGCGCAGACGGCCCTGTCCGCTCAGGTCAAGCAGTTGATCATGACTCACTTCAGCCCCCGCTATGCCCCCGGCAATGCCATTCAGCTGGGTGATTTGCTCTCAGAGGCCCAGGCCATCTTTAAAAATACTGTCATGGCCTATGACTTCTTCACGTTTTACATTCCACGCCAGGAAACAGCGTCTGAGCCACAGTCTTCAGCGGTATCGTCAGCGGCGCTGAGCTAAGACCGTTCGGCTTTGGAGTAGTCTGGGCTATTTGTGTAGTCAGCCTTTGGATGGGGTTGTGCTAGGCGCTGGCGAATATCTTGCAGGCGAGCAGGGGTGCTGACAGCCGATCGCGGTGCGGGAATTTCGCTATTGGGCCAGCTCGGCAGGTCGTTGCAGGGACAGGGATGGTCAGAAACTCCCACGATTCGCACCGGAACTGGCATCGTACAGCGGGCGCAAGAAGACAGCGCCCAGGCATCGCTGAGAAGTTCACGGATAGTTTGGTCAGTCCCCTCTACGTAAGCTTCTCGCCCCGCTTGGGCCGTAATCTTTTGCCAGCAAGACTCAAAAGCATCACTGTAGCGATCGCCTTGAAAGACAGGCTCAGGTAGATAAGCACTTTTATCGGTATCTACCACCACTGACTTACCCAACTGAAACCAATAAGCCAGGTATTCGCGTACTTGCTGCTGTGAAGCCATAAGCTAAGATTCCTGCCGCGCTCAAAAGCTAAGTGTGCTGACGTTTTACAACCAGCTCTATCCTAGCGCTACTGCACCGAGGTTAATCTCTAATAAACCCCACCCTTCAGGAGTCTTAAGCTTTTATTCACCCCCCTTTCTCCTCACCCACTCTCACGCCCACCTGCCGCAAATCTACCGCGAACCCCGCTACGACCAGATAGGTCGCCGCCGCGATTGCTCCCACAGCTCGTGTCAGGCTACCGAGGCGATCGCGGAAAATTCGACCCACTGGATTTGTCGGCACCAACCCCCAGCCTGTCTCCTCAGCCACCAAAATCACCTCGGCTTTAGTATTCTCCAGGCTCTGAATCAACGCCTGCTGCACAATTTCCCACTCAGCTTCGGGTAGCTCTATGCAGTTGGTAATCCAGGTGCCGAGAGAGTCAATCAGCAGGCATTCAGTAGGCTGGGCCGTCTCTAAAACGTCCAGCAGGGCGATCGGCACTTCTTTGAGCTGCCAGTCAGCCGGACGCCGCTGACGATGTTTCTGCAGACGGATCTGCCAGTCAGCATCTTCTGGATAGTTTTGGGCGGTGGCAATATAGACCACTTGCTTCTCAGTCTGCTGGGCTAAAGTTTCTGCCCACTCGCTTTTGCCTGAGCGAGTCGGCCCCGTTACTAAAATAATCTGGCTCATTTTTGGAGGTCGCTATCACTGCACTATGCAGACACCATAAAGCCAGATGCTTGTTAGAGCTATTACTGGCGATCGCATCCGGAACATGTCAAGTATTCTGGCGACTTTTCTAAAGTCACATTTGTTGAGAAAGTGGACTGTAAAGCACTGTTGAAAAGCAATGACCAAGACTGCATGGGTATTTCCGGGACAGGGTTCTCAAAAGATAGGTATGGGAGCCGATCTTGCTAATTGTCCAGAGGCCAGAACCAAACTAGAGCAGGCCCAGGAAATTCTAGGATGGTCAGTGCTGGAGGTATGCCAGGACGAAGACGATAAGGTTTCCAGTACACTCTACACCCAGCCTTGCCTCTACGTGGTTGAAAGCCTGCTGGCTGACCTGCTAATGGCTCAGGGACAGTCGCCAGAGCTGCTTGCCGGACATAGCTTGGGAGAATACGTAGCCCTCTACACAGCAGGGGTCTTCGATTTTGCCGCTGGCCTGCATTTAGTCAAGCGCCGCAGCGAACTGATGGCTGACGTTTCGGGGGGAGCATCTGGGAGATCATCGGGGGGGGCAATGGCGGCGCTGATGGGATTTGACCGGGCTGAGCTAGACGATAAAATTGCCGCGACTGCGGGAGTTGTTTTGGCCAATGACAACAGTCTAGGGCAGGTGGTGATTTCGGGGACTGTGGCCGCTGTTGAAACTGTGATGCAGGGCGTTAAAGCTAAGCGGGCCGTCAGGCTCAATGTCAGCGGAGCCTTTCACTCGCCGCTGATGGCCCCTGCCGCCCGAGAATTTCAGCAGGTATTAGACGCAGTTGAGTTTCAGTCGGCTCAGATACCTGTTTTATCGAACGTTGATCCTACTCCCAGCACGGATGCAGTCACTCTAAAGCAGCGTCTCTCTCAGCAAATGACGGGGACTGTTCGCTGGCGAGAAATTTCGCTGTTTTTACCAGAAGCAGGCATTGAACAGGTGGTTGAAATTGGCCCCGGTAATGTTTTGACAGGCTTAATTAAACGCACTTGCAAAGAGCTACAGCTAGTCAATATCAGCAGCGTTGGGCAAATTTTTAATGGTAGATAGATCCCGCGAACCTGCAGCTAGTCTGGCGCTTTACTACCTGTTTAAGTGGCTGGTGGTCAGTCCGGTGCTGCATGGTTATTTTCGCGGGCGAATTTATGGAGCTGAGCAGGTGCCGCGTCAGGGGCCGCTAATTGTGGTGGCAAACCATGCCAGCGACTTTGATCCCCCAATTTTGTCAAACTGTGTGCGACGGCCTGTCTCTTATATGGCTAAAGAAGAGCTGTTTCGGGTACCCGTTTTGAGTCAGGGTATTCGGCTTTATGGGGCTTACCCGGTGAAGCGAGGCTCTGCCGATCGCAGTGCGATTCGGGCCGCCCTAGAGCAGCTCAATCAAGGCTGGGCGGTGGGTATATTCTTGCAGGGTACACGCACCCCGGACGGTCGCATTTCTGAACCCAAGCTCGGGGCGGCGCTGATTGCGGCCAAGGCTCAGGTGCCCCTGCTGCCTGTGAGCCTCTGGGGAACGCACCGAATTCTCTCTAAAGGCAGTCGCTGGCCACACCCGGTGCCCGTGACAATCCGAATTGGGCAGGCGATCGCGCCGCCTACTTCTAGCGATCGCCTGCAGCTACAGGCTATTACTCAGCAGTGCGCTGAAGCCATTCACCAACTGCACAATTTAGGACGTTAGCAGTCTCGGCTCAAAATTTACGACCTATAACTCATGACCCAGAATCTCAAGCTCGAACTGACAGAAATGGTCGCACCCGCCGTCTGGAGCGATTTAGTCCCTCATGCTAAACGAGATGCGGTTGTTGTGGTCGTGCCGCAGATGGATCTAGTTGAGGTAGGGGTGGCGATCGCCACTGACAACACGGCGGCTGTCCAGCGTTGGATTGGTGAACAGCTCATCGCTAAGCCTACTCCAGCTCAGCTTACAGCCTGGAGCAGCAATACTCAAAAGCGGCTCAGGGCGTTAATTATTCAGCCCTATGTGCTAGTGCAAGACAGCCTTGCAATCGAGGGTGTAGCCCCACGATAATGAGCGGATGAATCATCCCGATCCTTTCAAAAGCTGGTGGCAGCGCCTTGATAATTCAGCGCTGTTTCGTTTTTTGCTGCTGTTTGCCTGCGGCTGGGCGCTGGTTGAGCTGCTGGACTACTTTGAGATTGTCGTGGTGATTTTTACTTCGTCAACGATCTTGGCGTTTTTGCTGAATCACCCAGTCCGGTGGCTGAAGCGGTTCTTACCCCACGGGCTAGCCGTGACGATTGTTTTTCTCGTTGCCCTAGTGATTATTCTGGCAATTGTCGGCACGATGGGGCTGGCAGTGCTGTCCCAGGGCCAAAGCCTTTTAGCCACAACGACTGATTTTCTTAATTCTCTAACCCCCGTAGTGCAGCGGTTGGAGATGACCCTGCAATCCTGGCAGCTAGGGGTAGATTTAGAAACTCTGGGAGCGCAGTTTAGAGAGCAGGCGATCGCCCTTTTTGGGGCCGGGTTAGGGCTGCTGCAGGGAGCGCTGGCTAATTTTATCAATGCTATTTTGACTGCAGTGGTGACGTTTTTTATGCTGCTGGATGGGGCGCGCATTTGGGATTTAGTGCTCAAGGTTTTACCCGTTCATCGGCGGCAGGATTTTACCCAGATCGTGCGTCAGAGCCTGCTTGGGTTCTTTTGGGGACGGCTGCTGCTCTCGGCCTTTTATGGTGTCTCGACACTGGTGGCTTTTTTGCTGATCAAGGTGCCCTTTGCGCTAGTTTTGGCGGTGATTGCGGGGCTGTTTGATTTGATTCCAGGGATTGGGGCCACGCTGGGGATTGGCCTAGTGGCGCTGCTGCTGCTTTCTCAGAGCGGCTGGCTGGCCCTCAAGATTATTGTCATCTGTATCGTGCTGCAGCAGATAGAGGAAAATGTGCTGCTGCCTCATGTGATGAGTGACTCACTCAATATGAATCCGGTCGTGATGTTTTTTGCGCTGATTGTGGGCGCACGGGTGGCCGGACTGCTGGGAATTTTTCTGTCCATTCCAATTGCGGCGGTTGTCATCAGCCTGCTAGAAATCGATGAAATGAAAAGCCGTGCCCAGTTTGAAGCCGCTAATGAAGCCTCGTCAGAGTCCTGAGGCGGTCGTCTTTTGGCGTATGCTATGTCTGATTAGCCTATGCGATCGCAGTTTGATTCTTTACCGCCCTAGATGACCCAGTTGCACTTTTTCAAGTCGCCCAAAGTCTGGCTCTACGCCCTCTGGAAGTTTTCTCGTCCCCACACGATTGTGGGCACTAGCCTGAGCGTTTGGGGACTGTTTGCGATCGCCTGGGCAACGGTTCCCGCGCTAGATCTACCCTCGCTGTGGCCAGTTCCTGTCTGGGCTTGGCTGGCCTGTCTGGGCGGCAATGTTTACATCGTCGGCCTCAATCAGCTTGAGGATGTTGCTATCGATCGCATCAATAAGCCGCATCTGCCCCTAGCCTCTGGTGAGTTTTCTCGACGGCAAGCGGTAGGTATCATCGCTTTTTGTAGCACCCTGGCGATCGCAATTGCCCTTAGCCAAGGCCCGTTTTTACTGGCAACGGTGGGCACTAGCTTGCTCATTGGTACGGCCTATTCTCTGCCGCCGATACGGCTGAAGCGCTTTCCCTTTTGGGCCTCATTTTGTATTCTCTCTGTGCGGGGTGCAATCGTAAATTTAGGGCTGTACCTGCACTACAGCGATCGCTTTGGTTTACAACTGGCTGTTCCGGCGCGGGTGTGGGCGCTGACGCTGTTTGTTTTGATCTTTAGCTTTGCGATCGCCATTTTCAAGGACATTCCCGATATTGAGGGCGATCGCCGCTACAGCATCACCACGTTTACCGTGCAGCTAGGCCAAAAGACGGTGTTTGACCTGGCCCGCTGGGTGCTGACGCTGTGCTATGGCGGACTGATTGTGACGGGGCCGTTTTTAGCGGATGTGAATGGCTGGTTTTTGAGCCTGACCCATCTAGCTGCGATCGCGCTGTTCTGGTGGCTCAGCTTTCGCGTTGTTTGGCAGAACCGTACCAGCGGTATTTCTTATTCAGCGTTTTATCAATTTATCTGGAAGCTATTTTTTATAGAATATTTGCTGTTTCCCCTAGCCTGCTGGCTGTAGCCAGCAGGCCAAAATGAATCGAAATAAAAGCACGATGTCAGTATAGAATTTACCCGACTGACCTGCCAAGCCGTTAAATAATCAAGTCTGTGCTACCAACTTCCTCTGCCTCCCTATCCTCCGAACCTGACTGGCCCCGGCTGCTACAGCAGCTCATCGATCGGCAGTCGCTCTCTACAGGCCAGGCTGAACTGCTGATGCAAGGCTGGCTAACTGAGTCCATTGAGCCGGTACTATCAGGGGCTATTCTAGCGGCGATTCAGGCTAAAGGCGTCTCTGCAGAAGAGCTAGCAGGCATGGCGCGAGTGCTGCAGGCCCAGTCGCTGGGGGGAGAAACTGCCGATCCTGAAATGCCAAAACCTATGATTGACACCTGTGGCACCGGGGGCGACAGCGCTCAGACTTTTAACATTTCAACTGCGGTGGCCTTTGTTGTCGCTGCCGCTGGCATTGCCGTCGCCAAACACGGCAACCGCTCTGCCTCTAGCAAAGTAGGCTCCGCTGACGTATTAGAAGCCCTGGGTATTGACCTCAACGCTGATCCCAGCAGAGTTAAAGCCGCCGTCAAGGCGGTCGGAATCACCTTTTTGTTTGCGCGAGGCTGGCACCCGGCCATGAAAGCCGTGGCTCCCCTGCGCGGCACTCTCAAGGTACGCACTGTTTTTAACCTGTTGGGGCCGTTGGTTAATCCCCTGCGTCCGACTGGGCAGGTGATTGGCGTCTTTGATCCGGTGGTTTTAGCGCCTATGGCCGAGGCGCTGAATCAGCTCAGCATAGCCCAGGCAGTAGTGCTACACGGGCGAGAACAGCTAGATGAGGCTGGACTAGCTGATAAAACAGACCTGGCTGTATTAGAAAACGGCAGCGTCCGTTCGGTTGTTTTAGATCCGCTAGAGCTGGGATTAACACCTGCTCCAACTTCAGCTTTACGGGGTGGCGAAGTCGAAGAAAACGCCAGCATTCTGCGCAATCTTTTGCAAGGTAAGGGAACTCAGGCCCATCAGGATGTGGTAGCCCTCAATGCGGCGCTGGCGCTGAAAGTGGCTGGAGCTATCAGCGGCTTTGATGATTTAGAGATCTACCGACGAGGCATTCAGCAGGCTAAAGATATTCTCAGCAGCGGAGCCGGCTGGCAAAAGCTAGAGCAGTTGGTGAACTTTTTGCACTAAAGCGTTTCAACGGGCCTGAAACTCAACTACCTCTTGGCGAACGGTGACATCATAGTCGCCAAAAACATCGTGCCCCAATAGGCCCACGGTTTGCTCCGGCCCCGCGATCGCTACCAGCACATTATTTGCCACAATATTGCCCACCTGAATCGACGGCACATATCCCACCGGAAAGAGAATATCAACAGCGCTAGCGGTCGTAACTCGGGCTTGACCAATGGGGGTAATGTTTAGATCTGCTGCCATCTTCTGCGTGATGAGCGTACCGCTGGCTCCGGTATCCACAATCATGTCATAGCGCTTGGCCTGATTGAAGCTGACAGAAACCACAGGGGTTCGCCCTAAGCGCCTCACAATCGGTACTGACTGCTGCGAGGCCGGATGGGCTGAGGGTTCAGGCGCTTTTGAGGAAGGAGACTCTGCGGCGCGGTTTGGTAAAACTGGGCGAGGTAGTGGAGCGGGCTGTTGGGCAGCTAGGGCTGGCTGAGCTACGACCTGAGCTGGATTTGGGCGATCGCGCTGTTGCTGAGCGTATTGCAGGTTCTGACGATAGAGGCTGAGGCGGCGCTGTAGGAGGTCGGCACTGGCTGCGGTAGCTGGCAGAGACTCCAGCAGGTCAACCGCCTGCTGCCAGTAGTTTACTACTAGCTGCCAGTCATCTGGCGAGTAGGCAGTTTCTGCGATCGCCAGCGCGCTGGCCCCATAGTCTTGAGCCTGAGTGTAAGCCGCTGTCTGTAGGACTGGAGTCTTGGGTAGATTCATTGAGCTGACTGCCAGCATCCCGATCCCAGTTGCCTGCCTCAGCGCCGGAGCGATCGCCTTGATCTCAAAAGTTTGGCGCGGACGACAGCCCACAAAAACCCAACTACTGAGCAGCATGGCCAAACTCAAAGCTATTTTGGCGGTGGTTTTTAGCAAGTAGTCGCGCATAGGGGCAAGCTGCTTTGGCAAAGCCTCTCTGGAGAATCGCCCCTATTGTAGCTGAGCCGCTCTCAACCAGCGGCTAGATTCAGCAGACTTTACATAGACCCAGAGATAGCCCGAATTTGTTGAGCAGCTCAATAGAGGGCAATACTGTCTTGGTTGATGGCCAGACCATAGGCTCCATAAAAATCTTGTCCCAGCAGAGCGACATCGCCACCAATGGCGACGGTAATTGATTCTTGGCGCAGTCCGCCTACCTCAATAAAGTCGAGATAGCCAATTGGTAAAGCCACGACGCTGCCGTCTGCAATCGTCACCTGCACTTCACCCACAACCACAACGCCCAGCGTATTTGCCATTGAGGGTGTGATCAGCGTGCCGCTGGCCCCAGTGTCAAACAGCATCTCAAACGTATGTTTGCCGTTTTGCCCCTGCATCGTTGCCGATACCAGCGGAATGCCACCTCGGCGTCCCACAATCGGAATTGTGCCTTGCGGCCATCGCTGGCGACGCTGGCGGCAATTCGGGCGGCGGGGCTAGCGGTTTTGCCAGCGGCACTGGCTTCAGCGCTGATCAGGTGCTGCTGATATTCTTTAATTTTCTGCTGGGCCAGAGCGTGGTTAGGGCTATCTGCAGGCACCTTTTGCAAATCTGCGATCGCCTTTCGCCACCTAGCCGCCGCTAGCTTCCAGTCGTCTTGAGACTGCGCAGTTTGACCAATTGAAACGGCACTTGTTGCGGTGTTGACCCCCTCGCGGAAATAATCTGGCTGGGGTGCAGGTACTGTTGCTTTAGCAGTAGCGGTCACAGCCGCTGTTGGCGATGAGGCAGATTCTGGCAGTGGGGCTGCCTCTGTGACTTCCTCTATCTCTTCTGCACTCTTCTCTACGCTCTTTTGAGGGGCAGCACAGCCCGTCAGACCCGTCGTCAAACTACAGACCAGTAATACAGCACCAACAGCAGGGGCATAAGCAGGCATCGTTGTTACCAATCTCTCATCTAAACTCTGAAATAAGGCTACAGTCGCTGGTCAAAGTTTTCCCAAACAGCATAGGATAATATGCTAGCGCGCCTCATATTTGCGGTTTCTTGAGAAAAGTTCTATGGCTGTTTCCACCACTCAACCTGCCCTCCTGGTTTTAGCAGATGGCTCTGTCTACAAAGGCTGGTCTTTTGGAGCTTCCGGTACCGTCATGGGAGAAGTTGTCTTCAACACAGGCATGACCGGATACCAGGAAGTCCTCACCGATCCGAGCTACTGCGGTCAAATCGTCACCTTCACCTACCCCGAACTGGGAAACACCGGTGTTAATCCAGAAGACGAAGAGTCTAGTCGGCCCTACATAAAAGGTGCGATCGCCCGCAATATTTGTGAGCGGCCCAGCAGTTGGCGATCGACTCAATCTTTATCTGACTATTTGAAGCAGCATCGTATCCCAGGAATTTACGGCATTGATACCCGCGCCCTCACACGCAAGCTTCGCAGCGCGGGTGCCATGAACGGGGCAATTTCGAGCAAAATCTTAGATGCTGATGAACTGCTGCGGCAGCTACAGGATGCTCCTAGCATGGAAGGGCTGAATTTGGTTAAAGACGTCACCACACCTGAAATCTATGAATGGTCTGAGAAAACCGATAGTTCTTGGGCGTTTGGCCCTAGCGCAGTCGCTGAAGATGGCGAGACCTTTACCGTTGTGGCTATTGACTTCGGCATTAAGCGCAATATTTTGCGACGGCTGGCTAGCTACGGCTGTCGGGTCATTGTTGTACCTGTAGACACCCCGGTTGAAACCATCTTGAGCTATGGCCCAGACGGCATTTTTCTCTCCAACGGCCCTGGCGACCCAGCAGCCGTTGGAGAAGCGCCCCAGCTCATTCGTTCTCTGATAGAGAGCCAGCTACCCACTTTTGGCATTTGTATGGGACATCAAATCTTGGGCCTGTCGCTGGGGGCAGAAACCTTTAAGCTCAAGTTTGGTCACCGGGGCTTAAACCAGCCCTGCGGACTCAGTCGGCAAATTGAGATCACCAGTCAAAATCATGGTTTTGCCCTCAATGCTGACTCAGTCAGTCAAGCTGAAGTCGAAGTAACGCACCTGAATCTCAACGATCGCACCGTTGCCGGAATTCGTCACAAAAGTTTGCCGATTTTTTCGGTGCAGTATCATCCCGAAGCCAGCCCTGGTCCTCATGATGCTGACTACCTGTTTGCCCAATTTGTAGAGTCCATGCGAAAAGATCGGCAGGCTAAGAAGCCACAGCTTAATTTGTCTTAGAGAGTTTCTAAAGTTTTTCCAACTTCATTCTCAATCTCCTAAGCCTTTCTTAAGATGAGATAACTTCAACGTTTTTTCTGCAAGGATCTGCTTTAAGATTTGGCGGCTGGAGCGCGAGGAGTTGATAACTTTTCAAGCACCTGCCTCAGCAAGGTATCTAAAAATTGCTTAGAATTAAAATCTAAAAATGGGCGATAGTCCCTTGCAGTTAAACAAAGACTCACTTATACTGTAGCGGCCAATTATGTCAGAGATTGTAGGAGGTTCCCATAGCTGAGCCACTGAACCTAACTGTTAGTTTGAGAGGCACACGCGAAGTTAGGGGAACATGTCAAATATTCCGCCTCACAGGTTTGCTCGACGCCTTTTCAGAGCCGACCTTCCGTAAGGTTTTGGCTAGCTGTATTGACGGTGGCCCTGCCCACGTTATCTTAGACCTATCGGGAATCGATTTTGTCGATAGTTCGGGGTTGGGGGCAATGGTGCAAATGGTCAAGAAAGCCCAAACGGCAGGTGGAAGTCTGCAGGTTGTCTCCAACCCGCGAGTTACCCAAACGGTTAAACTTGTTCGCCTTGAAAAGTTCTTGTCGCTTCAACCTTCCGTTGACGCAGCTGTTGAGAGTTTAAGCAATGCCTCAGATTAAACGTTTGTCTTTGCTTTAAGAGTTTTCCAAGATTGGACTGAGTCCAGTCTACGGCTCTATTTTTCAAGATAACTTGCAGTAGGCATTCAGGGCTATGCTCTTGACTAGAAGGTGCTTGACCCGAGGATTCTTTGCTCAAAGGCAAGTGTGTCTATCTGCCTGGAGTCGTTTATGACACCTGCGGCAGAGGGGCCAAAATCGTCTGCAATCGGGTGCGATGAGATCTGGTTGAGGACATCTCAAAGCTTCCTCGAACCTTTTTGCATATCGGTCGAACGCCTTTCTCCTGCTGCACTTGCCTATCTTGGAGATGCGGTTTATGAACTTTATATGCGAACCTGCTATTTGATACCGCCTCGCCGGATTCAAGCTTACCATCGGCTAGTTGTTGCTCAGGTACGCGCTGAGGCTCAGGCACAGCATTTAGAGTCCCTAGCAAGTCACCTGACAGATGCAGAAAAAGAAATCTTACGGCGGGGACGTAATGCTACCCCTAAAAGACGAAGTCGAGCAGCTCCTGAAATCTATCAGCAGGCGACCAGCTTTGAAACTCTAATTGGCTATCTTTATCTGACTGATATACATCGTCTCAAAGCGGTGCTGGCTTTGTTAGAGCTACCCGCGACTGAATAACCTCTCTGTAGCTGCTGGCAATTTAATCTATTGCTTTGACTCAATATGGCTGATAACCGCAAACCCATTCGTCATTCTTCTGGTTCGGATCGACCTCGACCTCGACCGAAGCGATCGCCCCAGCAGCCCCGTCAGCGCCAAGACCCGGCTAGCCCCCAGCGGCATATTGCACCACCTAAGCGGGTCAATGTCGAACAGGTAGAACCTGACTCCTTACTGGATGAAGCCTCTCAGCCTGACGAGGAGGAACTTATTTATGGCCGTCATGCTGTTGAGGCAGCCCTGTCTGGCGATCGCACCTTAAATCGGCTTTGGATCAATACCAAGCTCCGTTACGACTCTCGCTTTCATCCCTTGCTGAGTGAGGCAAAATCTAACGGAACGGTAATTGACGAAGTAGACCACCGTCGTCTTAGCCAGATTACCCAAGGTGCAAATCATCAGGGGATCGTGGCTCAGGTTGCCTCCTATGACTACATTGATCTTGATGTCTTAATTGAGCAGGCAAAAGCTAGAGCGCGACGGCCCGTGATTTTAGCAGCCGATAGCATCACCGATCCCCACAATTTGGGAGCCGTCATTCGCACGGCTGAGGCTATGGGCGCGCAGGGTTTGGTGATTCCTCAGCGCCGCGCGGCTGGGATCACGGCCACTGTCGCCAAGGTGGCAGCGGGAGCGCTAGAGTATTTTGCGGTCGCCCGCGTAGTCAATCTGGTTCGGGCTTTGGAAAACTTGAAAGCGTCTGGCTTTTGGATTTATGGAACTGCTGCTGATTCCGGGCAAGCTATTCATACAGCAGAGTTTACAACGCCGACAGTATTAGTCATCGGGGCAGAAGGCGGGGGCCTTAGCCTGTCAGTACAGCATATCTGCGATGTTTTAATCTCTATTCCCTTGCAGGGGCAAACACCCAGTTTGAACGCTTCGGTGGCCGCTGGCATGGCGCTATATGAAATTTATCGTCAAGAGTTGAGCAAAAGGCATGATTTGGGAATTTTACAAAAAGAAAAGTAGCGCAGTATAACAAAACTTGAGCTGAAAACTTTTAACTTGTCTCCATAAGCCTAAACACTCTTAGCAAACCAGGGAACTTCATGAAAAATCTACTCAACGGCATTCTTAATATATTTGTGGGCGAGTGGTGGATCGAGATCGTGACTCAAACACCGAAGTGTACTTACTACTTTGGCCCTTTTACCTCTGAAGCAGAAGCTAACATCGCTAAGACAGGCTACATTGAGGACCTAGAGCAGGAAGGAGCCGCTCAGATTGTGGCTACGATTCAGCGCTGCAATCGCCCTGACGAGCTGACCATTGACGAATCTGTTGATGGCGGCGGCATTCCTGCACCCGTGATGGGCTAAACGTCTTAAGTTGTCATATGAACTGTCAAAACTGTACTCTGAGTGAGAAAACGCAGGGATGCAGGTATGTCTACAGAGACACCAAGTTCACAAAGTGAGTTGGGGGTCGCCGTTGTTGGCACTGGCTTTGGTCAAAAAATTCATATCCCAGGGCTACAGGCTCACCATCGCACTCGTCTGGTGGCAGTCTATCATCGCAATTTAGACAAAGCTGAAGCGATCGCGGCGGCCCATAATATTCCCCATGCTTGCTCAACTCTAGAAGCTGTTTTGGCTCTGCCTGAAGTCAGTGCCGTCACTGTATCTACTCCGCCATTTTTGCACTATGCAATGGCTAAACAGGTTTTGGAGGCAGACAAGCACCTGCTGCTGGAGAAGCCCACGGCCCTCTCAGTCGCCGAAGCTAGAGAACTCGATCGCCTCGCTCAGGTTCGCAGCCGCGTAGCTGTTGTAGATTTTGAATTTCGCTTTGTGCCTGCCTGGCAGCGTCTAGCAGAGCTGTTAGCTGACGGTTATGTAGGCAACAAGCGTCTGGTCAAAGTTGACTGGCTGGCCGGGAGCCGCGCCAACCCCGATCGCAACTGGAACTGGTATGCGCTCAAAGACAAAGGCGGGGGGGCTTTGGGGTCGATTGGCTCTCATGTATTTGACTATATTGCCTGGCTGTTTGGCCCTGTTCAGCAGCTCTGTGGGCGTTTGCATACGAGTATTACAGAACGACCTGATCCGGCAAGTGGAGAACTCAAGCAGGTCGATGCGGATGATACCTGTACGCTGATGCTGGATCTTCAGGACGGCACGCCCTGTCAGATTACCCTAAGTGCCGTAGCTTATGCAGGCCGGGGACACTGGGTTGAGGTTTATGGCGATCGCGCTACGCTAGTCCTCGGCAGCAGCAATTCTAAAGACTATGTGCATGGCTTTAAGCTTTACGGTGCCCCTGCTGGGGAGTCTCTAGCTGAATTAGAAGTTCCGGCACGGCTTGAGTTTCCTCAAACTTACGAAGATGGACGCCTAGCGCCCTTCGTCCGAGTTGTCAACCATTGGGTAGAGTGCATCGATCAAGGTTATGCAACTGCGCCCTCACTCATAGAGGGCTGCTATGCCCAACTGCTAATGGATCTGACACACCAGTCACATCAGCAAGGCGGCTGGGTGAGAGTACCCCCGCTTCTTTGAGGAATACGTCATTGAAATGTCAGGAGGACATCACGGGAACCTTAAATTAGCTAACATCTCACTAATCAGGCGTTTTCCGCCATTTTCCTCAAGCAAGGAATGCTCAACCCGCTATGTCGCTGCAAAAGTTTCAGACCGCTACCGCTCAAAAAATTACTCAACTTATTAGAGCGGAGCTAATTTTACCAGCTTCTGAACAGCAGCCCGTTGATATGTTTGATCTCGACTCAGAAGACCTGCCAGAGCCAACATCTTTGAGCGAGCTGGGAGATTTGTTCCGAGTTGGCGGCATTCCAGACGAAACTATCGTTGCTCCTAACGCCCAGGGGCGGTGGTTTTTGAGCACAGTAGATCCAGCAGCGGCGATCGCTAAGCTACCGGGGCTAGCGGTGGCACCGGGCTGGTGTTTGGTCATTTACCTCTATCGGCAGGCTAGGGCCGGAATGGGCGCTACCTGGGCCATCCCAGAATCGTTCAGCACGACCGCTTTTCTAGAAGCTGCTTTGCGTGACACTAGTGCTGAGCAAATCCCTCGCCCTGAAGCAGCTAAGCCAGTTATGGAAGCGTTAACAGGCAACTTTTCAGTGGCTTCCTTCTTGGCAGCTTCTCTGCTCTATCGAGAGATTAAAGAGATAGGTCGCTTTGGCAAACTGGCTCACTGGAGCCGCCATCGCCTGATTGGGGCGATTCCGCCCAATCAGCCCTGGCAGTGGCGGGGCAAAGCGCCTCAGGATCTTGCACCCAAGGTTAGGGTATTACCCGATCAGCCAGCAGCGGTTGAGTTTTTTACCTGTCGGCTAACACCGCCCGTGAGCCTGTTTCGCCACGTCGATCAGTATGCAGCAGGTAGCTACAGGCTCAAAAGCACCGATCAGTCAATTGCTCTTATCCCCCCCAAGCTACCCAGTCAGCGCCGTTAGGCGATCGCCAAATAGCATCTGCAACTCGGCACACATCCTGCATCTCGGCTACGTCATGTACCCGGAGGATATCTGCGCCCCCTGCGATCGCCGCTGCGCAAGCCGCTGCAGTTCCCCAAACCCGCTGACCAGCATCGGGCTGATTCAAAATTCGACCAATAAAGCTCTTGCGAGAAGGGCCAACCAGCAGGGGCATTCCTAACGCCCTGAGCGCTGACAGCCCTCGCAAGACCTCTAGGCTTTGAGTATAGGTTTTGGCAAATCCAATACCCGGATCAATCACAATCTTCTCGTGAGCAACCCCGGCTGCGATCGCCCGCTCAGCTTGCTGCTGCAAAAACCCCTGAATATCAGCTATTAGGTCTGTATAATCGGTCATTTGCTGCATGGTTTGGGGTATACCGCGCATATGCATCATGATGTAGGGCACCTGATGTTGGGCCACGACCTCAAGCATCTCTGGCTCAAAGGTACCGCCCGAAATATCGTTGACGATGTCGGCCCCAGCCGCGATCGCTGCCTGCGCTACCGCTGCTCGCGTAGTGTCTACAGAAATAACAGTTGAGCTTAACGCCTGGTTGGCGTCATCTCGAATCGCCTCAATTACAGGAACTACCCGCTGGAGTTCTTCTGTCAGTGAGACTGGCTCTGCTCCCGGTCGGGTAGACTGTCCGCCAATGTCTATGATGTCGGCTCCCTTAGCCACCAGATAACAAACACGGCTGATGGCTAAGGGCAGTTGGGTAAATTCTCCGCCATCGCTAAAGCTGTCAGGAGTCACATTAAGTACACCCATGAGATAAGTGCGCTGGCCCCAGTCAAAATTTCGTCTGCGAATTTTCCACGGCTTAGCACTCATACTGACATAACGGAGCTTATACTTGAAGCGTACAACGTTTTTTAAGTTTTTTTAAGTATTACATGGCGCATCAAGATTGCGTGTATGTACGATAGTTTTTACCGAGAGGCTTTTCGTGTTGTCTCTCAGCTTCCTTCATGCCAAACCTATATGTTTACTGGATGCTCGATCCGGTGCTTTTGCAGCCCGATATCCAAAGGCTAGGACATGATGTAGGGTAAGCTCACGCTGCTTATTACAAAACCTGGCTACAAAACTTATGCTGATTTACCCAAGCACAACTGGGCCTTTGTACTCACTGCTCCTATGCTAGAACTGCACTGTCACACTACGTTTTCAGATGGAACCCTTACTCCAACTCAGCTAGTTCAATCAGCACTTCTAGCGGGGGTTAAAGCCTTAGCCATTACCGATCATGACACAGTGGCTGGCTGGAATGAGGCGATCGCGGCGGCGGCTCCTCACGCTCTAGAGATTGTGCCCGGCTTGGAGCTGAGCACGGTGCATTTAGGGCGATCGCTGCATATTTTAGGCTTTTATCCCGACCGCGATCGCCTCCAGGCACCGCTACAGGAACGCCTTGCGGGTCGTCAGCGCCGAGCCAAAAAGATGGTTGAAAAACTGGCAGCGCTGGGATACCCGATTGAGTTACCGTCGATGTCAGGTGAAATGGCTCCTGGACGGCCTCATATTGCGGCAGCTTTAATCAAAGCCGGGTATGTCAAAACCGCGCAAGAGGCATTTGAACGCTGGCTAGGCGACCAAGGGTCGGCCTATGTTCCCTATGAAAAATTTTCGGCAGCAGACGGAATTCAGCTTTTACGCCGCTGCGGAGCAGTACCCGTATGGGCACATCCCTACCTGTTTAGGGGAAGTAGCGTGGCGTCGGTTTTACCCGAACTGCTAGGGGCGGGGCTGCGGGGTATCGAAGTTTATCATCCCAGTCACAGGCCCCAGCAAATTGAAGAACTGCTGAGCCTGTGTCGTCAGCATGGGCTGCTGATCACCGGTGGCAGTGACTATCACGGCCCCGCCCCCGATCTGACCGGTAAGCACATGGGGCTGAATCAGCTACAGGTGCCCTTGGCGCTGCTACCACCGCTGCAGGAGCAGGCATTGCAGCTCCGAGGTTTTCAACCAATGATGTGATGCTCAGATAGCGGAACGGTTCCGTTAGCTAGATTTCTCGATCGCCTCGTTTAAGTTCCAAGCAGCACTGATTAAAGACAAATGAGTAAACGCCTGGGGAAAATTTCCCAGAGCTTCACCGCTAGATCCAGTTTCCTCCGCATAAAGTCCCAGGTGATTGGCGTAGCTCAACATTTCTTCAAACATCAGGCGAGCCTCATTGAGCTTATCGGAATTGGTGCGGCCTGCTCTCGTCAGCGCTTCAACGAGCCAAAAACTGCAGAGATTAAAGGTGCCTTCTTTACCCGCTAGCCCATCCTTAGCCTTCTGCGGATCGTAGCGGTAAACCAAGCTGCTAGAAACCAGTCCTCCTTTAGCCGGAGACATTTGAATGGCTTCTAGAGTTTTTAGCATACGCGGATCGTTAGGAGACATGAAAAACACCAGCGGCATAATCAAATTGCTGGCATCTAGCGCATCGCTGTCGTAATGTTGCACAAAAGCTTGGCGTTCTTCACTCCAGCCCTTTTCCATGATTTCTTCATAGATTTCGTCACGGACTTTTACCCAGCGATCGCGGTAGGCAGGAAACGATCGCTTTTCAGCTAAGCGCAGGCCGCGATCGAGGGCCACCCAGCACATTAGCTTTGAATAAACAAACTGCTGTCGCCCACCGCGAGGTTCCCAAATGCCTTCGTCCGGTCGCTGCCAGTTATCGCACACCCAGTTCAAGAGCTGCCGCAGCTTCTGCCAAAGGTCATAAGAAATAGGCGCACCGTATTTGTTGAACAGATAAACTGAATCTAGCAGTTCACCATAGATATCGAGCTGTAGCTGTCCCATAGCGCTGTTGCCTATGTGAACCGGGGCTGAACCACGATAGCCTTCTAAATGATCCAGGTTTTCTTCTTTGAGCTTGTGTTCGCCATCGATGCTGTAGACCGTCTGCAAAGTGCCGTTGGGGTCGATTTCGTGGCAGCGAGCAGTAATCCAGTCCATAAACTGAGCGGCTTCTTGGGTAAAGCCAATTCGCAAAAGACCATACAGCGTAAAGGCCGCGTCTCGAATCCAAGTGAAGCGATAGTCCCAGTTGCGCTCCCCACCAATGGCTTCAGGCAGGCTGCAGGTAGGTGCCGCAATAATGGCCCCGGTTGGCTCATAGGTCATTAGCTTCAGCGCCAGTGCCGAGCGCTCGACCACTTCACGCCACCGACCTTTGTAAACACACTGCGAGATCCAGTCACGCCAGTATTTGACAGTCTGCTCAAACAGCCCAGTTGCGGCTTCACCGGGCAGCGGTAGACCACAGTCATTGCACTCAGACTCCATTTCCCGCAGAACAAACACCTGATTTTCGTCTGCTTCTAAGGTAAACTCAGCCCAGACACCGCCCCCGTCCTGCTGCAGCGGTACAGCGGTCACCAAAGCCAGGCTTAACTCTTTAGAGCGGAAGATAGCGCCGTTGTCAGTCAGAATGACTTCGTGGCGATCGCGGGCATAATTAAACGCCGGGTAGCACTCTAGCCGAAACTTAAGGCTACAGCGAATCCCTCTAACCTGACGAATTAGCCAGTGATACCCCTCCTGATCGTCCTCTAAGCCTACAGGCATAAAGTCTACAGTTTCGCCTAAGCCGCAGTCAGCCAGAAAGCGCGTCACCAGCACATTGGTTTCAGGCCAGTAAAACTGCTTGTGATTAACCTCGTCTAGGCAAGGATAGATTCGAAAATAGCCACCTTTTTGATTGTCTAGAACTGCGGCAAACACGCTGGGCGAATCGTGCTTGGGGTAGCAAAACCAGTCGATTGAACCATTGAGTCCAATTAGGGCCGTTGTGCGCATGTTGCCGATGACGCCGTAGTTCTCAATGGGCTGATAGGGTTTCAATAGTATTCTCCTAAAGGTCTGAGCAGCTGTATGAAAAGCAGATGGGTACAAGACCAGCTAACCACACCCAATATTTTGCTAGGCTATCTAGAAGGTCTTGGCATAAGGGGGAAACGTGAATATTCAACTTGGTCGGGGCAAAGAGGTTCGTAGAGCTTACGGAATTGACGAAATCGCACTCGTACCTGGCCTGCGTACACTCGATCCACAAATGGCAAATACCTGCTGGCACATTGGCGGTATTGAACGCGAAATTCCTATTATCGCTAGTGCAATGGACGGTGTCGTAGACGCAAAAATGGCCGTTTTGCTTTCCCAGCTAGGAGCCTTAGGCGTACTCAATTTAGAAGGCGTTCAAACCCGCTACGAAGACCCCGCTCCTATTCTGGATCAGATTGCTGCAGTTGGTAAAGACGGGTTCGTAGCGCTCATGCAAAAGCTATATGCAGAGCCAATTCAACCCAAACTGATTCAGAAACGAATTGCTGAGATCAAGACCCAGGGAGGAATTGCTGCCGTGAGTCTGACCCCTGCCGGAGCGACTCGCTATGGTGAAACGGCTGCTGAGGCTGGGGCAGACCTGATTTTTGTACAGGCTACGGTTGTCTCTACGGCTCACCTTTCGCCTGCCTCAATCACGCCGCTGGATTTAGGCAAGTTCTGTCAAAAGATGCCTGTTCCTGTGATTTTAGGCAATTGCGTCACCTATGAGGTGGCTCTAAATCTGATGAAGGCAGGGGCAGCTGCTGTTCTGGTAGGCATTGGCCCTGGCGCGGCCTGCACTTCTCGCGGCGTTTTGGGCATTGGCATTCCTCAGGCAACCGCAGTAGCAGACTGCGCTGCGGCCAGAGATGATTACCACCGAGAGACGGGACGATATGTTTCAGTGATTGCTGATGGCGGACTGGTTACAGGAGGCGATATCTGCAAATGTATCGCCTGCGGTGCAGACGGTGTCATGATTGGGTCGCCTTTTGCCAGGGCTAAAGAAGCACCCGGACGTGGCTTTCACTGGGGCATGGCGACTCCAAGCCCTGTACTTCCTCGCGGCACTCGTATTCGCGTCGGTACAACAGGCACGCTAGAGCAAATCCTGCGCGGCCCCGCTCAGCTAGATGATGGCACCCATAACTTCTTAGGCGCTTTGCAAACCAGCATGGGCACCTTGGGCGCTAAAGATCTCAAAGAAATGCAGCAGGTCGAAGTTGTGATTGCACCTTCTCTGCTGACAGAGGGCAAGGTATACCAAAAAGCGCAGCAGCTTGGCATGGGCAAATAGACTCAGCTTTAAGACTCACCAGGTATATGCACAATGCATACCCAGGGCGTTGCAAAACTTTAAGACTTTCAAGCAAGGGCGTTAGATTGGTGGCAAATTTTGACCCGTCGCTTAGAATGGAAAGTAGCGGAGACGGAAGTTTCCGTTCACTCCTCACACCACACTCCGCCTAAGCGTTTAGTTTAGGCGGTTCCTCTTTATATCAAGCCATTTGAGTAACTTCCAGAAGTTTAGGCAATGCTTGTGAGTTTTTTTACTTGAAGCAGGTGTTAGCTAAATTTTTAGCCAAAATTATGTCTTATTATATAGAGCGCGATGCAAAGGCATCGGTTTTGGCTATGGTAAGATTCTGAATGGATAGCAGAAGCAAGGATATCTAGGCATGTCAGCCGCACAAGTTACAGATTCTACGTTTAAGCCAGAGGTACTCGAGAGCGAAGTTCCGGTCTTAGTTGATTTTTGGGCACCCTGGTGTGGCCCCTGCCGGATGGTCGCTCCTGTTGTTGATGAGATTGCCGAGCAGTATGCTGGGCAGGTGAAAGTTGTAAAAGTGAATACTGACGAGAATCCCAGTGTTGCCAGTCAATACGGCATTCGAAGTATTCCCACACTGATGATTTTCAAGGGCGGCCAGCGAGTAGATATGGTGGTCGGGGCCGTGCCAAAAACGACCTTGGCTAACACCTTAGAAAAGTACCTCTAGGAAATACTTTAGCAGCGGGCTGGTATGTTTTTAACAGATTCCGTTAACTGATTCAGCTAAAGAATTTCAGAGTGCAGCAGCCTTAGTCGCAATGACTAAGGCTGTTTCTGTAGAAAGGGGAGTCTGTCAAAAAGGGCTACTAACCATTACAAAGTTTGACCAGTAGTAAGGGTGAGCAAAGCTTTTTGGAGAGTCAGCTGATCACTCAGCAGGCAGATTAATAACACCCTCTGACCAGTAAAGCTTTTGGTCTTTAACGTAGGTTTTTCCCTGAATCATACAGCGTTTCCTTGCCTAGTGAGGTACAGCCTATGTCCGTGCAGCAACGGTTTCGGGGTTGTTTTTGTACCTCACGAGCTTCAAAAACGCTGTATGCAACTGAGCTTGCCTATAAAATCCTCTATAAAACAAAACTTTCCTAAAGCACCCAAAACTCTTACGGACAGGATTTGCACAAAGAGCAGGTGAAGTCTCACCGTGTGTAACTTTCGGAGTCTTTGTCCTGTACTTAGCTGCAAGACATAGATTTCTAAAATTCTTGCATTAGATAATAAAAAATACTCTATTTGCTCTGTCTGATAAATTAGCTTCTATTCTTGTAAAAAGACACAAAATCAGTTTTTCTCATAGTCAACCTGTGTCAACACTGATTTGACTAGTTACGAATAATCCCTGAGTATAAAAACCAGAACTTGAGATTGATGTGGTCAGCCAAAAGTCTGTTTTAAGCAGTGTTTTTTCGAGTAATAAACTTATTAAAATTCTCTAGAACTCACTGAAAAGTAAGCTTTGATCCTGGTTCTTTATTTTTTGTTTCTAGATCGGAATCCTCAAGAAACAGGAAAGCTAGAGAAACACTATGAGTAATTAATGCTCCTAGTAAAGAGTTCTTTTGAACAGCTTTTAACAGTTTTTTGGCTGATTTATCAATATTAAGAATTGAAAATTTTTCTGATTTTATCAACTGTGAGGAGTTGTCAAAATGTCTAGAAATATAGACAACACTATCTTGGGGAAAGGAATTGCTTGGCTGTGTTCGCCATTGGCACTGCTCTGGGTATTACCGGCGATCGCTGCTCAAAATTCACTGCTGTCAGCTTCAGCCAGCGACTCTTTTGCCTATTCTGAATTAAAGGATCCTGAAGCTGAATTAGAGGAGTCTGAATTAGAGCAGGTGATTGCCCAAACTCCATCCGTCTCCGAACTCTCTGATGTTAGCCCTGGTGATTGGGCTTTCAGCGCTGTACAATTTCTAATCGAAAACTATGGCTGCATCTCAGGCTATCCCGACGGCACGTTTAGGGGCGATCGCTCTATGACTCGTTACGAGTTCGCGGCCAGCCTCAGTGCTTGTCTAGATGGGCTGGTGATACTAACCAACGGTGCCCTCGACGGTGTGCTCTCACCGGAAGAGTTGGTCACTGTGCAGCGTCTGCAAGCAGAATACGCTAACCGAGCTAGCGCGGCTGCGCGGTCAGGTTGATGACCTAGAAGCAAATGTCGCCGAATTAGAGGCCAATCAGTTTTCCACCACTGCTACCTTACGGGGCGAAGCCATCTTGAGTGTCGTGGGTGCGCAAGGCGGTGCCAACGGCCAGGATACTGATCTTGCCTTCAACAATCGTCTACGCTTAAATCTCAATGTCAGCTTTACAGGCAGTGATCTGCTGATTGTAGGATTGCAGTCTTACAACTACGGCGGGGGCTTTGGGGCTGCTGTGGGGAGTTTGCCGGGGGCCTTAGGGCTTGGTGATCCAGTATTTGGAACGGCTAGCAACGTCGCTTTGGGCACTGCACCCCAGTTTGGGCTTACCGATCCACAGACCTTAGAGAACCGGGGTAGTAACAATATTGCCCTCTACAAGCTGCTATACGTGTTCCCTGTTGACGATCGGCTGACGATGTTTGTCGGTTCTAATGTGGAAGCAACGGATGCTTTGGGAGCGATCGCGCCCTTTGCCAGTGAAGGCCAAGGGTCAATTTCGCGCTTTGCAACGACTGATAATGCTGTTATGCGAGTGTCAGGCGGCACCTCAGGAACTGGTCTAGCCGCCGCCGCTGGGGCCATCTGGAACCTTTCTGACAGCGTGGACTTAACGGCCTTCTATGGCAGTGTGAATGCGCCTATTGTTGAAAATCAGGGATTGCTGGGATCTCCGCCCACACCCTTGGGGGCAGGTATTTTTGGCGGCAGCTATGTGATTTCATCCCAGCTCACAGCAGCCTTATCAGACACTCTCAAGCTGCGGTTTAACTACGCCAACAGCTACCATCAGATCAACATTCTCGGCACGGGTCTCAGTTCATCAGACATTGGCTCAGTCGTCTTTACTCCTAATGCCGCCCAGCTTGCTACCACGGGCGGCAATGCAACGCTGGCAGTGTTGAATGAGGGCATTCGGCTCAACTCTTTTGGCACTACGCTCAACTGGCAGATGGCTCCCAAAGTGAATTTAACGCTTTCGAGTAGCTATATCTTTTCGGATTTAGTCGGGGTCGATGCTTCCACCAACTTTCTTAGCTGGCTTGTAGGGGTTCATTTTCAAGACGTTTTTAGCGAAGGGAACACTGCCGCTCTGATTTTTGGTCAACCCCTCAGCCGAGTCTCTATAGGAGGCGATGCTTTTGACCCCGAAGATTCTACTCCTTACCACTTGGAAGCCTATTACAATGTGCGCGTCAGCGATGGCATCAGCATTACGCCCGGCGTGTTTGCCGTTTTTAACCCAGAGGGCAACAGCAGTAACGACACGACGGTAACAGGGGTTTTAAGGACGACCTTTACGTTTTGAGCCGCTTGATAGGGCGATCGCGCTGTAACGGCATCTACAGCGTTCACAATGACTTGGGTAATAAACCTTAGCGATCGCCCTCCATCACCTCTATAGTTTTAGGCACCCCTGCGGTAAGTACCTCATGGCCAGTCTCGGTGACGAGCAAATCGTCTTCGATACGAATGCCAATGCCGCGCCAGCGATCGCCGACTTCAGGCTGTCCTTCAGCGGGCTGATAGTAGGGAGAGATGTAAATTCCCGGCTCTACTGTAACCACGTTCCCCGGCTCAAAGGGTTTCCAGGTTTTGTCAGAATTTCGCAAAGTACCGACATCATGCACGTCTAAGCCCAAAAAATGGCCCGTCCCGTGCATGAAAAAGGCTTTATGCTGCTTGTTTTCAATTAGCTCGTCTACATTTCCCTGGAGCAGACCGAGTTTGACTAGCCCTGCGGTAATTGTGCGAGTTGCCGCGTCATGAAACTCATTGAAGGCTTTACCAGGCTGTACCTGGGCGATCGCCTGTAGCTGCGCCTCCAGTACCAGTTCATACAAGATGCGCTGCTCTGTTGAAAACTTCCCTGCTACCGGAAAAGTTCGAGTAATATCGGCGTTGTAGTAGCCGTAAGCGCAGCCTGCGTCAATCAGCAGCAGGTCGTCTGTCTGGAGCTGTCGCTTATTTTCAATGTAGTGGAGAATGCATGAATTTTCGCCAGACGCCACAATAGACGGATATGCAGGCCCCATACCGCCCTCACGCCGAAACAAATGCTCCATCTCGGCCTGAATTTCATATTCGTAGAGGCCGGGACGAGCCATTTCACGAGCCACGTTATGGGCTTTAACTGTTATGGCGATCGCCTGCCTCAGCAGCGCTAGTTCTTCTGGCTGTTTAACCCGCCGCATAGTCTGCAGGAGTAACCTGGCATCCTCAATTGCAACTGGCCCTGTGCCTCGCTTAGCGTAGGTTGCTAGCAGCCGCTGCCACAGCCGCAAAATCTTTTGGTTAAACTCCTGATCTAAGCCAAAGTGGTAGTACAGCCGCTCGGCCTTTTCCACGTACTGAACCAGCTTTTCATCAAGTTCACTGATGGGATAAACTTCATCAGCAGCATACAGCGCTTTAGCCTGATCAACGCCGATGCGGTACCCTGTCCAGGTTTCTTTAGCCAGATCCTTAGGCTGCACAAACAGCACAAACTTGTGTTCTTCATGGTGAGGCGCTAGCACCGCTACCGCATCTGGCTCGTTGAAGCCCGTCAGATAGTAAAAATCGCTCTCCTGCCGGAAGGGATACTCAACATCGTTATGCATAACGGCCATTGGGGCACTGCGAAAGACAGCCGTAGCCCCTGCGAGCTGAGCCATCAGGTCAGTTCGCCGTCGAGAATAGTCAATCTGCATGTTGCTAAAAACGATACTTAAAGACCTGAACCTTAGTTCCCGTACTCGGCAGTGCGCTAGCCCTAACCGTCAAAGCATCTCCGGTTCCCTGGCTAATCTGAGCGGCGGGTAAGGCTTGCTGTGCCAGTGTCAAAAATTCATCAATAGGTTCAATTAGGCAGTCTGCAGAGGCAACACCCTCTGCGGCGGCTGTTTGGTACTGCGTTGGAATAGCCAGTTTAGGATTAAGGGCTTGAATCACGCTGACAGCTTCCTGAGCGTTATAGGCTTTAGGCCCACCACCGACCGGTAGTAGCAAAACATCAGGACGGCCAATTAGAATCTGCTCCTCTACCGTAATCGGAGCCGCTGCCCCTCCCATATGCACAATATTGATACCCGCTTGATTCCAGCGCCAGATCACATTATTACCAAAGCGACGGCCCCCCTCGCGATCGTGAGCAGTCAATATGCCCTGGATGCGAAGTGGATCTAACTCATAAATACCAGCTTCAGCTAGTAAACGAGGATTTCCAGGGAGGCCGTCAACCCAACCTTCATCAAAAAGACGGCTGCTAATCAGTACCAAATCAGCGACTACTCGTACTGGCCGATAGCCCGCTGTACAGCCTGTAGGGCGAAAAGGATTTACCAATATCCGTTGCCCTGCCCCAGTAAACAGGAAAGCGCTGTGACCCAGCCATTGCACAATAATCGAGTCGCTGGTTTGGGCCTGGAAGGCTTGCCAATGTGAGGTTAAGCCCAGCCCAAAAGTTGCTAAAAAGGTTGCGCCTGCATAGCGAACCAACTGTCGCCGTTTCATAACTCTTGTTTCTCCAACACCAGATTGTAATTTATCAATTCTAATAGTGGGTGGGCTGTGGCTGTCGCACTGCTTTTTCGGAGTCTTCAGCTTCTAAAACAATTCCTGACAGGATAATAGGTTATCGAGTGTAAACCATTGCGCCAATCCTTTACAGTCAGATTTAGGCTAGTGACTTACTGTAGATAGCCGATCGGCCACTGGGTTTGCTTTAGACTTCGCTAACCCCGCTAAAAAGTTCCGCAGCAGTAGCTTTCCGGGTACGGTTAAAACACTTTCTGGATGAAACTGTACGCCTTCAACATGAGGATATTGCCGGTGGCGCACCCCCATAATTGTCCCGTCTTCAACCCAGGCCGTGATCTCTAAACTTTCAGGGCAGCTAGAGCGCTCGACAATCAGACTGTGATAGCGAGTCGCTGTAAAAGGGTTATCCAACCCAGAAAAGACACCTACTCCCGCATGATAAATCTGCGAAGTTTTGCCATGCATCAAAACCGGAGCGGGTACAACCTGTCCGCCAAAGACCTGACCAATAGCCTGATGCCCCAGGCAAACCCCCAAAATTGGCGTGGTTTCGCCCAAAACTCGAATTACCTCCATTGAAAGCCCCGCCGCTTCTGGACGTCCCGGCCCAGGAGAAATTACAATGGCGGTTGGTTTCAGGCGACCAATGTCGCCAATCGTAATTTGGTCGTTTCTGAAAACCTGAATTGATTGGGCTAGCGAAAACTCAGCTCCTAGCTCACCTAAATACTGAACCAGGTTATAGGTGAAACTATCGTAATTATCGATGACTAAAAGCATGGTTTTGCCTAACTGAAGCTGAGCTGGAAACGAGCAAATAAAGGAGGCACTAAAAGACAGCCTGCAACTAAGACAGAAGCTAACGCCGAGATCAAGACGGCTGCCGCAGCGCAGTCCTTAGCGATTTTGGCTAGCTCGTGATAAGCCTGCTGAACCGTTAAATCGACTACAGACTCAATGGCAGTATTAATCAGCTCCATTGTTAAGACAGCGCCGCTGGTCAGACTCAAAATGGCAATGCTGGTCGTATTAAGCTGCAGCCAAAGCCCTAAGCTGATAGCCAAAGTGCCAACTACAACGTGAATACGAAAGTTTCGCTGGGTTCGTAGGGCATAGGTCACACCGTTCCAGGCAAATTGAAAACTTGCCAGAAGGTTAGAAGCAACCTGCCAGGCCATTTCCCGATTGGGTTCAGCCAGCTTTGGTACATCCGAAGCCTGTTCTAGGGAGTTTTGGGAGAAAGGCATAGGCGTCAGTGGCATCTTAGAACGACATCTTCAGGCTGAGGAAAGCACCGGGTAGGAGGAAGTCTGCTATGTCTAGCAGAGTTGGCCCTAAAAAGCGCCCGATGAACCCTGAACTTAGTTTACGATTGACAGTCTAGTCATCCGCTGTAACAACTCTAACCTTAACTCACCTACTAACCATTCCGATCGCCTGCAAAAGCTGCTGCTGTTTGGTTAGCATTTGCTCTAGCTGAACCTCATCAGGATGATCCCAACCCAGCAGGTGGAGTAGTCCGTGAGCTGCCAGCCAAGCTAGCTCTTGTCTAAGGCTATGGTGCTGAGCAGCTTGAACAGCCGCTGTCTCTAGAGAAATTACAATGTCCCCTAAATAGAGCGGCTGGGTGGCTAATAGTTCCTCAACCAGAGGGGCAGAATCTTCGAGCGCAGCGAAGGCTAAAACATCTGTTGGTGTGTCTTTAGATCGATACTGGGAATTGAGCTGCTGAATTTGGCGATCGCTGGTCAGCCGCAAACCCAGTTCGTAAGCTCCTATGGGCGATCGCTGAGGCTGTAGCTGAGCTATCCAGGTTTGAAACCAGCTTTGCCAGGGCAGGTTGGGAACTTCTTCAGCCAGTGCTAAATCTTCGACCTCGAAGGCGATTTCAATCTGTGCGGCTGATTTAGCTGGCAAGGAAATATTCATGTTTTATCGGGTCAGATAAGCCAGCCCAAGCAGTAAAGACAATAAGCCAACTGTCGTCAGCGCAAAGTGATAGAGCGACTTGCTGCCCTTTTTGACCATATTTCTCATAGCCAGTTTGACATAGCTAGGCGGGGGGCTAGAGTCTACCGGAGGCTGAGCTGGAGCTGAAGTTAGGATTGGAGAATTTGGCGTTTCGCTCATGGGATAGATCAAGTGATCAGTAGAACAATTAAACAGAGCAGTGCGAGGCTTCACTTATGCTAACCCTTACTAGGGCGAGTTCCTAAACTTCTAGTGGGGCACTCTCGACTAGCTGGTTTTCCTGGCGCAGTCTAGCCTGAATGAAAGGGTCAAGCTCACCCGCCATCACATCCTCTACTGCGGTGGTCTCAACCCCTGTGCGCAGGTCTTTAACCATCTGGTAAGGATGAAACACATAGTTGCGAATCTGGTTGCCCCAGGCAGCTTCTACCATGTCTCCGCGAATATCTGCGATCGCCTGAGCGCGCTGCTCCTGAGCCACAATCAGCAGTCTGGCTTTGAGCAAAGCCATTGCTTTTTCTTTATTTTGTAACTGCGATCGCTCCTGCGTACAGCGCACTGAAAGACCCGTCGGTAGGTGAGTAATTCGCACGGCTGTTTCCACCTTGTTGACGTTTTGTCCCCCAGCACCGCCAGAGCGAGAGGTCTTGATTTCTAGATCCTTATCAGGAATTTCAACTTCAATATCTTCAGCTAAAATCGGCATCACCTCAATGCCAGCAAAGCTGGTTTGACGTTTGCCATTGGCGTTAAAAGGCGAAATCCTAACCAGCCGATGGGTGCCCTTCTCGCTCTTGAGGTAGCCATAGGCATAGCGACCCGTTAGCTCTAGCGTGGCCGATTTGAGTCCGGCCTCTTCACCTTCGGAGATTTCTACTAGATCAACCTTATAGCCGTGCTGCTCTCCCCAACGGGTATACATTCGCAGCAGCATCTCTGCCCAGTCTTGAGCATCGGTGCCCCCGGCCCCAGCATTAATTGTCAAGACAGCTCCGCCCTTGTCATAAGGGCCAGATAAAAGCTGCTGTAGTTCCCACTGATCTAGATCCTGTGCTAGCCGAGCCACATTTTCTCCGGCTTCTTTCAGCAGGGCTTCGTCGCTATCTTGCTCTAGCAGCTCCAAAATTGCTCGGGTATCAGCGAGGCTAGTTTGCCACTGTTCTAGCTGCTCTAAATGAGATTTGCAGTCATTCAGCTCTTGCAAAATCTGCTGAGCGCGATTCTGATCGTCCCAAAGCTCAGGCTGGGCCGCCGTTTGCTCTAGATCCTTGATTTTGGCCTGCAGTGCTGCTAAGTCAAAGATATTCCTGAGTTTTACCCAGGCGCTTACTTAACAAATCAACATCTCTCTTGATTTCTAAACTTTCAAGCATATTGCTGAAGTTACTGAACCTATCTTTCAGTTTGAAACAAATAACAGACGGTCGTGAGAGAAAGTCAAGATCGGCAAGGCTAGCCCCTGCTGCTCTACCTTCCCCACAACCGCCTGGCTCCTGACTGTACCTTAGAAACCAGCCTTGTAGCTTAGTCGCGGTTGATGGCAATTAGCAGCCGCAGAATAAAAATGAACAGGTTGATGTAAGTCAGGTACATTGAGAGAGCAGCCGATAAATACTGCTCGTCCTTATAGGTACGTGGCAGAATGTAGAAGTCAACAACAGCCGCCCCTACAAACAGCAGCACTCCAATAGCAGAAATGGCAATTTCCAAGAACTGAGGAGTCTGGCCACCAGATATCGCAAAAACAAACTGCCCTACTAGCACAACGATCAGGGCGATCATGCCCAATCCAATCGTCTTGGTTAGGGCCATGCCGTCTTCATCAGACAGATTTGAACCCACCTGACGAGCGGCAATAAAGGTCACCCCGCAGCCGAGGGCGGCAAACCCAATTCCGGTCATGCCGACCCCAGAAGTGCTGAGAGCCAGGTATACCAGACCGCTTAAGGTATAGCCTGAAAGCAAGCTGTAAGCGGCAAGCAGCGGCAAAGCCGTCGAGTTATTGCCTTTCTCAGCGACGTTGCGGGCTACAAAAAATAAAATCAGCTCTGCGATCAGCGCTGCCCAAAAAGTGGGCATAAAGAGTCCAGGGTTTGTTGCCAGCACCTGAATGCCACCAAAGGTGCCAAGGGCAGTCAAAATCAGGCCGCCCCCGACGTAGGGCAGTGCGTTTGCAATGACGTTAGGCCCTATAAAGTTCCGACCGTTTGCCTGCCGGAAAGCCTCCCGCAAATTGCCTGTGTTACTCATAAACTTTCCTCAAATTGACTAAACAGCTTAGCAGTTTATTAGTCTTGTTCCTCTGATTCTATCTAAAACAGACGGAGTGATGCTGCGGAGTCCGAACTAAGAGCTGTTCGGTGTACACTACACGGCCCTTAGCAGGTTTCCGGAAAGACTTAGTTCAGTATTTCTACGGATTCGTTGACCGTGGGGTACTCACAGTACCGTAAAACAACGATGGTTTTGACAGTGCTGTCTATCGAAAATAGAGTCAACAAACGATAAAATCGCTCGATTCCAGGTACTTCGCAGACATGGCTAGTCAACCTTCTTCTCTTCGTTCTCGCGGTATGGAACTGCTGGTGGCTTACAGGCAGCAGCCATCCGTGTGCACACGCAACAAGCTCGTACAGTTCAATGCCGGTTTAGTCCGAAAGATCGCTCATCGGGTCAGCTATCAGTGCGCTGAACCCTACGAAGACCTTGAGCAAATTGGCTATTTGGGCCTGATTCGCGCCATTGAGCGCTTTGATCCGGGTCAGGGCTGTGCTTTTAGCTCGTTTGCAGTTCCTTATATTCGAGGAGAAATGCTGCACTTTTTGCGCGATCGCGGTACTGCTGTTAAGATTCCCCGTCGCTGGCAAGATCTGCAAAAAGAGGGGCAAAAACAGCAGGCGGAGCTAATTCGCCGATTGGGACGCCAGCCCAATGATACCGAAATGGCAGTCGCGCTGTCGATTTCGGTGGAAGAATGGCGCGAGGTGAAACTAGCTAACCGCAACCGTTTGCCGCTGAGTCTCGATGCCACTGTTTGCCATCAGGTAGACTCAACCATCACCCTGGGAGATACGCTAGCCGATGCCCACTGCCAGCTGCTGCAAACTCTAGAAGAAGACCGCCAGCAGCTACAGCGAGCGCTGAATGAGCTAGAAGACAAAACTCGTACTGTCATTGAGTTTGTTTTTTTCAAAGGGCTATCGCGCAAAGAGGTCGCAGAACAGATTGGCGTCAGCCCCATGACCGTCACCCGTCGTATTCAACGGGGCGTTGAGCAGATGGTAGAGTATCTACAGCCTCAGCTGGCCAAGAGCGATTCCTGAAACTTCCAAAATTTAACCGCAAGAGGGCTGATGTTTTCGTCGGCTCTCTTTTTGTCTGGATTTTCTGACTCAGTTCTTCGCCGACCCCAACCGAAGCTGCATAGAGATGGGACTTACCTCTATCTGATAGGCTAATTGATCAGGGGTTTACCCCGTGAGGGGCAAGTGCGGGGATGAAATGAGCCAAAACAATTTTCAGCCTGACCCAGCAGGCGCAAAAAAGTTTAAGCAGCTTCAGCAAAAGCTGCGCGATCGCTGGCTGTCTACGGACTCTTTTGATCCGCAGCCCAGAGAGATCCTGGTAGTGCCTTCGCTCAGTCTAGATCAGCGAGAACTGCAAAAAATTAAAGGAGTCTATCACTACGAAGAACGCCTGCTGTTTGCGCTGATTCGCCTGCGAAATCCCCGAACTCGCCTGATCTATGTCACCTCTCAGCCCCTACACCCCAGCATTATTGACTACTATCTGGAGCTGCTGCCTGGTATCCCTAGCTCTCATGCCCGCAATCGATTGAGGCTGTTTTCGACCTACGACGCCTCACAAAAGCCACTGACTCAAAAAATTTTAGAACGTCCTCGCCTAGTCGAGCGCATTCGCCAATCTCTTAACATTGAGCACGCCTATATGACCTGCTATAACTCCACAGAGCTAGAGAAAAGGCTGTCTCTAGAGCTGAATATTCCGCTATTGGCCGTGGATCCTGATTTACTCTACTGGGGGACTAAAAGCGGCAGTCGTCAGATTTTTGCAGACTGCGGTTTACCGCACCCTGACGGTAGCCAACTGGTTCATAATCGGCACGATCTTGCCGCAGTCAGCGCTGAGCTTTGGGAGCGACAGCCTCATCTGCAGCGGCTGGTGATTAAGCTGAATGAGGGCTTTTCGGGCGAGGGGAATGCTCTCTTGAAACTAGGGCCGCTGGCAGACGTGGCGCCGGGAAAAGTCAGCCATCAGGAGCGGACAAAGCGCCTTCACAAGCATCTTTTGAGCCTGCAGTTTCAGTGCATGACGGAGCAGTGGGAAAGCTTTGAACAGAAAATTCATACCCTGGGGGCGATCGCAGAAGCCTTTATAGAAGGGGATGAAAAGCGATCGCCCAGCGTGCAGGGACGGGTAACGCCTTTGGGTGAAGTCGAAATACTCTCAACCCACGATCAGGTTTTAGGGGGCCCCGACAATCAGGTCTTTCTCGGCTGTTCTTTCCCGGCTGATGGAGCCTACCGCCTAGAGATTCAGGAAATGGGACGGCGAGTGGGGAAGCAGCTAGCTGCCAGAGGAGCCTTGGAGCGCTTTGGCGTAGACTTTATTGCCGTCAAACAGTTCAAGGCTACCTGGGATTTGCAGGCAATTGAGATTAACCTGCGTAAAGGTGGCACCACCCATCCCTTCATGGCGCTAAAGCTACTGACAGATGGCAGATACAATCCTGATGATGGTCTTTTCTATACGCCCCAGCAGCAGGTCAAATATTATCAAGCGTCAGACAATCTGCAAAAAGAAGCCTACCGAGGACTGTTGCCCAGTGACCTGATGGATATCATCGTAGCCAAGCGGCTGCACTTTAATTCGATCGCGGGTACGGGCGCAGCCTTTCACCTGATGGGCTGTCTGTCAGAATATGGAAAACTGGGTATGACTGCGATCGGCAACTCACTAGAAGAAGCAGAGGAAATTTATCAAAAAGTCACCCAGGCTCTAGACGAAGCCTGTGGTGAGCTTGATCCGCTCGAAAACTTCGAGTCAGCCCCGCTGGAATGCTAACTTGAATGTGACAAGAACCGGAAATAAACTCTAAAGTACTTTTCTAAGACTGCTTGAGTGCCCGTTCAATTTCGCGTTTCTCCTGTTTGCGCTTCAGGCTTTCGCGCTTGTCGTGCAGCTTTTTACCCCGAGCTAGCCCCAAGAGAACTTTCACGCGCCCTTCTTTTAAGTACATTTTCAGCGGTACCAGGGTCAATCCCTTTTGCTCAGTTTGACCGATGAGCTTGCGAATTTCTTGCTTGTGGAGCAGCAGTTTGCGGTTGCGCCTGGGGTCGTGATTGTAAGTCTGATTAGTCATCGAATGAGGCGAAATATGGACGTTAAGCAACCAGGCTTCTTCATCCTGAATCAGGCCGTAACCATCACGCAGGTTGACTTTGCCTTCGCGGATCG
This sequence comes from Leptolyngbyaceae cyanobacterium RM1_1_2, assembly GCA_012032345.1. Classification (GTDB taxonomy): domain Bacteria; phylum Cyanobacteriota; class Cyanobacteriia; order Phormidesmidales; family Phormidesmidaceae; genus Sphaerothrix. The sequence goes on from JAAUQI010000038.1 coordinate 36,037, forward strand.
ACTTAACCTCAGTACCCACAAGCTGGACGCCAGCCTCGTAGGTTTCTAAAATTTCGTAAAGATAGCGCGCCTGTCGGTTATCGCTAATGACCTTATAGCCGCTGCTAGAATCTTTTGACATACCTATCCCTGCCGCTTATTCAACCACAACACACCACTGATGCAGCTCGTACTCTACGCAGCCGTTGGCAATCAGCGGATCTTGCTGCACAATATCGATTGCCTGCTCTAAAGAGTCAGCCTGAAACAGCAGCATACCACCGCCGCGCTCAGACCAATAGCCACTCCTGGCTTCATGTCCCTGATTAATCAGCTTACGCACGTACTCGACGTGGGCTGGCACAGACTGATCAAAAATAACTTTGTTGACGATGCCCTTCTCTATTTTGACGAACCAAGGCATGAGAGATACAACATATTCAGACAAAACAGCAAACTAAGCTCTAAAACAGGCTTTGGTCTACTGAGACTATTGTAGAGTGACTCGGGGAAAATAACCCAGACTCTCATCTTTTTTGTTGCTTTTTGTTCGTTCAAAGGTCGCTGTTCTGGGTCAGAGACAGCACATACAGCGACAGAAAAACTACTCTCTCTATCGCTGTATTTCAAGACACTACTGGATTACACAGTCCTAAATTGAGGCAGGTTTAGTCTTTCTGTAGAGCCGACTCAATTAGCAGATTCCCTAAGCGCTTAGAGTTGCTGTCTGACCCACACTGGTTGGATAACGTAGAACAGCAGCCAATGGACTATCAGCGGGCATTTCCTCAGCCGCCATCAGGTAAACTTCTCCACCCTGCAAAAAGGTACGTACAGCAGCCAGATCGAGTAAGTCGGTAGTTTCGGGCGATCGCTCTGCAACGAGAGTGACCTGATTGGACTGCGGCTCAAAAGCGCCCCACTGCTGATATCCAGACCGGATGAAAAGCGCCCCCACCTGACCGTAGTAGGCGGCTGGAATCACCTCTTGCATTTGGGATACAGCCTGCCCGGTGCCAGCTAGCTCATTGAAGGAAGCTAGTGCCTGGGTTTGGGCCTGTTGAAAGTAGGGCTGAGCAACCTGCCAAGCCTGATGATGCAGATCCTGAGCGCTCACCTGGTCGGGATTGCCGTCAACGCCTGTTTCTAAAATCCTGGCATAGTCGCTAACTTCTCGGTACATAGACTGGATGCGCTCAACCCCCGCCAGGACTAAGGGTGCCTGTTCTTCATGCAAAAAGCTCTGTAGCCCACTGTTAACCTGCTGCAGGTAGCGGCGATTTTCGTCTTTATCGTCAGTGGTGCCAACGCCCTGACCGTGATAGATAGGCGCACTGCCGCCGGAGCCACTGCTGTGAAACTGTAGCTGCTCTTCGGGGTCGTCGTACTTCAAAGCCTCTGCCAGACTATCTGGGATGTTTTCTGCCAGGATGACTTCGGCCATTTCGTACTGGGTGGCCTGGAATAGCCGTAGCTGGTTTTCACTTAGCGCTAAGATAAAAAATCTGCCGTCATTGACAAATAGCGGCATCAGCGGCTTGAGATAGAAGCGATCGCCAATGACAGCTTGCTCCTCAAACGAGAGCGGCAGGCGGTAGTAGCGAAAGAAATTGGGGGCAATAAACATAGCCAGCCCCTGACTCTGGTTTTGCCAAAAATGGCTGGTTTCATCCATTTCAAGCGCATAGGGCTGGGCGGGTTTGAGTAGAGCTTGAATTGCAGAGGAGTCCATTCCTAGCTGCTCTAGCTGCTCTTCTGCCTGCTGCAGCTGGTTTTTGAGCCGAATCGGGTCTTGACGAATCTCCTTGCTGGCGACGTGAGTTGGGATGTAGATAGAAACGGTGGGAGACTCAGCCGTTTCGAGAATAGATTTGAGGTCGGCTTTTGAAAGTAAGGTCATTGTTTTTTATTGTTATCAACAAGCTTTGCTGGATTAATCTGCGCGATCGCTGTTTGAGTGTTAACTCTCTAGCTGAGATTTGAGGTGATCGGCAACCCGTAGCGCATTGGCAACTAGCGTCAGCGTTGGGTTCATCGCCCCCATTGACGGAAAAAAGCTGGCATCTACGACATAGAGGTTCTCTAGGTCATGGGCGCGACAGTTGAGATCAAGGACGCTACTGACCGGATCTTCGCCAAATACGCAGGTACCGACCTGGTGCCAAACGACGGCTGACTTCATGGTCTTGCGCCAGAACATAAAGAATCCTAACTCTCGCAGATGATCTTCAAGCACGTGCATCAGCTCAGCATGGGGCTTGGTGTTGTTGGGCTTGTGGTGAACTGTAATCCGGCCCTGAGCGTCTACCGCGATGCGATTCTCAATCTGTGGCAGGTCTTCAGTCGTTACCCACCAGTCTACGGAGTGGTCAGCTAGATACTGTAGTGTTTCCTGGGGCATCTCCATCGGAGCCATATGCTGTAGCCTTTGCCACTTGGCTTTGCCCGTGAGTTGAATCTGGCCTAGCGGGTAGTCCTGAGTGGGGCCTTTGAAGTAGTAGTCGTGAATGCCCAAGGTTTTTTGAAAGATTGTCGGGTTGGGCTGGTCGGCGATCGCTATTAGAGCTGCGTGGTTGTGAAACATCAGGTTGCGACCTAGCAGCCCTGAAGAATTGGCCAGTCCATTTGGATGCCGTTCGTTAGCTGATTGAAATAGCAGCCTGGCGGAATTAATTGCCCCACACGAGGCGACTACGGTATCGGCGCTAAAGGTTTGCAGCTGCCCCTTGAGCTGCACCTCTACCCGTTCAATTCTTTTGCTTAAGGCATCGGTGTGCAGTCGCGTCACTAAAGCATGAGTTATTAACTGCACGTTCTCATACTGTCGAGCTGGGTCAACGCAGGCAGTCTGAGCGTCGCATTTAGCATCGACCAGACAGGGATAAGGGTCACACGTATCACAGCGGATGCAGGGTCGATTTTCGGGATGAGCTTCGTCACGGTTTAGGGCCAGAGTCAGGTGAACCGGATGCAGACCGCGATCGCTGAGCTGATCGGCTATCTGCTGAATCCGGGGCTCGTGAGCAAACGGGCCGAAAGGATAATCTGCCGACATCGGTGGCTCTGTCGGATCTTCGCCCTGCTGAGCGTGAATTTTGAACAGGCTCTCAGCTCGGGTGTAATAAGGTTCAAAGTCGGCGTAGCTCAGGGGCCAAGCGGGTGAAACGCCGTCATAGTGCTGTAGTTCAGCAAAATCTTCCTGCCGCATTCGCTGCAGCGCTGCTCCGTAAACTTTGGTATTACCCCCGACAAAATAGTGAATCTCAGGGCTAAAGGCGGTGCCATCAGGTTCGTACCACTGCTCGTCAGCGTGATAGCGCTGTTCCAAAAAGACAGCATCTGGATTCCAGTTGTCTTTTTCACGGGGCAAATAGCCACCTCGCTCTAGCACCAAAATCCGCTTACCCGTTGGCGCTAGAGCATAGGCCAGAGTGCCGCCGCCTGCTCCAGCGCCGATGATGATGATGTCGTAATGGTTGTCCATAGAGAAACTTTATTGACAAACGGCAAAGACAAAACTTTTGTAAGGTGCAATGCTTCTTTAAGAAAGCTGAGCTATCCAGTCATATTCCCCCTGGCGCAGGGTCTCGGCCTCAGGCATTTTTTGCAGACGCATTAGCTCACTAATGGCGGCAATCTCTCGATCGCGGCCAATACCCGCCACCGCTCTCACCTGGCTATCTTGAAGATAAAAAGCTAAGAACTTGGGCTGATCTAAATCGCCGTGATAAATGATGTCATCCCAGCTTTCGGCGTGACCGACGTAGCGCAGCTTCAGCTCAAACTGCCCCGACCAGAAAAAGGGCACTCCTGTAAAAGGCACCTGTTTACCGAGCATGTTGCTAGCCGCAGTCTGACCGTGCTGCTGGGCTAGACGCCAGTGCTCAATGCGTACAGCTTCTCCAGTTTGAGCGCTGGGGAAGCGGGCAATATCGCCTGCCGCGTAAAGCCCTGGTGCAGCTTCTAGGTGGTCATCTACCACGATGCTGCGATCGCCCTCATACAGCTCAATCCCTTTAATCATGTCGGTTGCCAGTTCAATACCGATTCCGGCCACGACCAAATCAGCTTGCAGGCGATCGCCGTTATCCAAGACAGCCGCCTCTACAGCGCCATCGCCCTCAAACCGCTCAATCTTATGGCCCAGCTTGAACCTGACGCCTTTCTTTTCGTGCGTTCGCTGAAATATCTGCCCGACTTGCTTGCCTAGAATAGGCTCAAAAGGAACTGTACCCAGGGAGACAACGGTCACCTCTAGACCCTGCTGACTCAGGCTAGCAGCCACCTCCATACCAATGAAGCTAGCGCCCAAAATTACTGCCTTTTGGGCTTTTTGCGCTTTTTCAAGCAGTGCAGCGGCTTCACCAGCCTGATGCAGGGTGAAAATATTTTCTAAGTCAGCTCCTAGCAGGTCTAGAGGCTTTGCTTTTCCCCCCGTTGCCAGCAAAAGAGCGTCATAGCTCAGGGTGTGTCCGTCACTGAAGGTAAGAGTCTTAGCCTCAGCGTCTACCTGGGTGACGTAGCGATCGCTTAGAACTTCGATGCCGTGCTGCTGATAAAAAGTTTCCGAACGCAGAGACGGCGGTGCCGAAACTGAATCACTCTGTAAGTATTTTTTGCTCAGCGCCGTGCGGTCGTAGGGCAGCTTAGACTCAGTCGTAATCAGCAGTATCTTGCCCTGAAAACCTTCCTGTCGAAGAGTCTCAGCCGCCACGCTGCCTGCAGCCCCAGCCCCCAAAATAGCAAAAACTCGCTGATCAACTTCAGGGGCAGGAGCAGTCATCTCTGGCGTTTGCTGAGTCGGCACTGAATCAGGCAGTTCAACCCAGACCATGCCGTCCTCTATAGAGGTCGCAAACTTGGGCAAGCTCTCTAGAGCTGGCGGCTCTAGCCGAGCGCCTGTAGCTACGTTAAAGCAGGCATTGTGCCAGGGGCAGACAACGCGATCGCACTGAGAACACCCTGATCTAGCGGTGCGCCGAGATGGGTGCATTGAGCAGCGATCGCGTAAACTGAGTCGCCCTTGCGGGTCAGCAGCAGCGGCGTATCCTGAATCACGACGCGCTTCATCGTACCCGCCTGAAGCTGATTCAATTCGCAGGCTTTTTGTTTTGACATATCCTAACTGGGAAACTTTGACCTTATCAAACCGCTAGTGAATGCTTGAGTAACAATCGACTATGGAACTTGAGCACCGTCATGCTAATCAGTCTGGAGCCTGCCTCAAATGACAGCTCAGCCATTCCTGACTTAAAATCATTTCGCCTCTGAAAGCGCAGCAAGACTAGCGGCAATAGCGCATCCAGCTAGCTCGAAAATCAGCAAACGTCGCTTACCCTCAAGCAGCACGATACAATACTTAAAGATTAAATAATTTAAGAACCGCTTTGTTCCCTCTTAAGGTGTAGGTTGATGTTTGTAGTGAGTGCTTCAGCGCTCTAGCGCTGACTACGAGCGCTAAAGCACTCACTACGAGCGCTAATTTTGGTTGTGACGATGTACTAGACACAACTTCTGCGAATCAGGTGACTTGTCTGAGTTGAGCGGTATCACCTGAGCTTTATTTCTCATAAACTAACTCTGGCAGTTTTAGCCTAAGAGCTTTTTAGCCCACTTGAGCTTGCCTTCGTAGGGAGGGTAGCGCACAGGCACATCTAGCCAGAAGGGTTTTTTAAGGACGCTTTTGTAGTGAGTAAACGTATCAAAACTGGTCTTGCCGTGGTAAGCCCCTAAACCACTTTGCCCAACGCCCCCAAAGGGCAAATCAGAAATAGCTACGTGGGTAATGGTTTCGTTGAAGCAGAGTCCGCCAGAGGAGGTTTCTTGTTGAATGCGGTTTTGATCGCGGCTGCTGTTGCTAAAGAAGTAGAGCGCTAGGGGCTTGGGGCGGGCGTTGACGAAGGCGATCGCCTGATCTAGGGTTTCATACTCTAGTACCGGCAGGAGGGGGCCAAAGATTTCGTCCTGCATGGCCGGATGCTCTGGGCTGACTTGGTCAATGATGGTGGGGGCAATGTATCGAGCTGCCGCGTCGCTTTGTCCACCCACGACCAAATGGCCTCCTATCAGCTTCGACAGTCGCTGAAAATGTTTGTCGCTGACAATCCGGCCAAAGTCGGGGCTGGCTTTAGGATCGTCTCCATAAAAATCTTTCAAAGCTGCTTTGAGCGCAGTCAGCAGCTCTGGCTTGATCTTGCGGTTGACGAGTATATAGTCTGGCGCGATGCAGGTCTGTCCGGCGTTGAGGAATTTGCCCCAGACAATGCGCTTTGCCGTCACGTCAACGTTTACGTTAGCTTCTACGACACAGGGGCTTTTGCCGCCTAGCTCTAGCGTCACCGGGGTCAGATGTTTGGCCGCTGCCTCCATCACGACTTTGCCGATATAAGTGCTGCCAGTAAAAAAGATATGGTCAAAGTGCTGAGACAGCAAATCCTGACTGGTTTCGACACCGCCTTCAACAGCGGCAATATATTCAGCCGCAAAGGTTTGATCAATTAGCTCAGCGATCGCCTCTGAAGTTTTGGGTGCAATCTCAGAGGGCTTGACAATAGCACAGTTGCCAGCAGCGATCGCTCCCACAAGCGGCGTCATCGTTAGCTGAAACGGATAGTTCCAAGGGCCAATGATTAAAACAACGCCTAAAGGTTCAGGATAAATTTGGGCTGAGGCAGGCAAAAACGGCAGCGGAACGCCTACGCCCTTTGGCTTCATCCAGCGCTTCAAATGTTTTAGCGTCTGAGAAATTTCTCCCGTAACGCTCAGTTCAGTTGTGTAAGCTTCAAAAGAGGGCTTGCTTAAGTCATCCGCCAGTGCCTTTAGCACCCGTGGCTGGGCCGACCGGATCGCCTGCTTTAAGCGCTGTAGCTGTTCGATCCGAAACTCTATAGACCTTGTCTGACCTGAGGCAAAAAACTGTCGCTGCTTTGAGAGCATATCGGCAGTGGAAGAAACGGCTAGCTGACTCATAAGCTAAGAACAGAAAAAACTTTAGAACGCCCTCAAAGGATAGATAGGCACGAACCTGCCTGTCTATCCTAATTCTAAATGCTCAAGTCTAAACACCTGCTCTATATGCCTGAAGCGGCGAGGTTTTCAGTGAGTGCCTGCTTAAGAATGGCGGCCTTGTCCGTTTTTTCCCAGGGCAGATCTAGATCGGTGCGCCCCATGTGTCCGTAGACGGCTACCTCTTGATAAAAACGACCTTGGCGCTGGGCAGGCAGCTTTTGCAAATCAAAGGCTTGAATAATCCCGGCAGGCCGTAGTTCAAAGTGAGCCTTGATTAGCTCTAGCAGGCGTTCTTCAGTGACGGTACCCGTGCCAAAGGTTTCAACAAAAATGCTGACGGGGCGGGCTACCCCAATCGCATAGCTTAGCTGCACTTCACATTTTTCGGCCAGTCCAGCGGCCACGATGTTTTTAGCAACATAGCGACAGGCATAGGCCGCACTGCGATCGACCTTAGTAGGATCTTTTCCTGAAAAAGCGCCGCCGCCGTGACGAGAATAGCCGCCGTAGGTATCAACAATAATTTTGCGCCCTGTCAGGCCAGAGTCTCCTTGAGGCCCCCCGATTACAAACTTTCCGGTGGGGTTAACCAAAAAGCGAGTAGCGTTGTCGGGCTTGATTTCAATATCTTTGAAGACCGGGATCACGACATTAGCCCACAGATCCTGTTTGATCCGCTGCTGGACTACAGCCTCATCAATAATTTCTTCAATCGTTGCGGTGTGCTGAGTTGAGATCAAAACCGTGTCAATTCCAATTGGTTTGCCATCTTCGTAAAGCACCGTCACCTGAGTCTTGCCGTCCGGGCGCAGGTAAGGCAGCTCGCCCGTTTTGCGAACGGCAGCTAAACGCCGAGAGATGCGGTGGGCGAGGCTAATAGGCAGCGGCATCAGCTCGGGCGTCTCATTGCAGGCAAAGCCAAACATGATGCCCTGATCGCCTGCCCCAATCGCGTCTAAAAGCTGATCGCTAGACTGTTCACGGGTTTCCTGCGCCTGATTGACCCCTTGGGCAATGTCTTTGGACTGCTCGTCTAGGGCTACCATTACTGAGCAGCTATCTGCGGAAAAGCCGTTGTTGGTAGGATCGGTATAGCCGATTTCAGTAATCTTTTGCCGAACCAAATTGGCATAGTTGACCTGAGCATTCGATGAAATTTCACCCGTAATCAATACCAGGCCCGTATTGACAACCACCTCTGCGGCAACTCGGCTGCCTGAGTCTTGAACCAACAACGCATCTAAAATTGCGTCAGAGATTTGGTCACAGATTTTGTCGGGATGGCCTTCAGTGACTGACTCAGAGGTGAATAGGTAACGACGAGACAATTGCGTATCCTCTCTTTACAGGGGTGGCTGAGTCGATAATCGACCTATTGAAATATTAAGCAAGTTCTTTAGCTTAACATTAGACATCAGTCAGTATAGGCATAAACCGTTTTCCTTTATACCCTGTTCTTAAAGCCAATATTTCCCTAAACTCTAACCTGAAGTTGCTCAGGCTGATGAATCAGACTGTCAGCTCCTGCTAAGCGCACCGGCTGGCTCCATCCCCAGCTGACCCCAACAAATGCGGCTGCTTTAGCCTGACGTGCCATCTGTAGGTCGCTGGCGGCATCCCCCACAGATAGGGTATTTTCACAACGAACGCCAAGCTGGTAGCAGGCTGCTTGAAAAAAAGCTGGATTGGGCTTGGCTAAATCAGGGCGATCGCTGCCCAAGCTCAGGTGAATAATGTTGGCTAGCCCACACTGGGCTACAAAAGCCTGAATATTTTCAGTCGTGTCGGCAGAAATAATACCCAGCTTCAGACCACTGGCTGAGAGTCGCCTCAGGCACTCTACAATACCTGCAAAGGGGGGCGTTTGTTCTGCCTTCTCTGTCTTGGACAACTGATGGCTATCGGCTTCAGCAAACGCTGAGTGGACAATTTCTAGAGCCGTGATCCAGTCTTTCCCAGTTTCAGCTACGTAAGCAGCAGCGGCAATTTCGCTGTCTTGGCGGCTACCAACCGCCATCAGTCCGCCTGGATTGATGCGATCGCCCTCAACGCCAAAGGCCATCAGCAGCGGCTCTTGCACACCGGGTACCTGAGCGTCAATCAGGCGTGATCGCTTTTGGGCTAAACTCCTCAAAAAAGTTTCTGAATTAGCCAGGGTGCCGTCTTTATCAAACAAAACGGCCTCAATACTTTCAAACTGGCGCTCCAAACAGTAAACTATGGCCACGATCTGCCTCGCTTTTGCCTTTAGCTATTCTACTGGAGACATCTTTTGCAGTCTCTCGCAACCAACCGGCACTAAGCTGACGCGATCGCTCCTTTAAAAGCCAGGAGGAAGGTTTTTCGCTCCTGGCTCTTGGCTCAGTTAAAACAGGCTTAGCTTACAGTGTTAGTCAGTTGCCAAGACTGCTTCTTCTTCTTCGTAGACAGTCTCATCAACAGCCTCTACCTCTGGCTTTGTTTCTGCTTCTGCTTCTGGCTCTGCTTCTGCTTCTGCTTCTGGCTCTATCTGTGGCTCTGCTTCCTGCTGAGCCTGCTGTCTCATCTGCTCACGATATTTTTCAGCCATTTCTTCGGCGCGATCGTAAACCACATCAGGGTTCTTTACCATATCGCCTGGTTCTGGCTCTAGCTGCTTAGTCGAGAGAGAAATACGACCGCGCTCAGCATCGAGATCAATAATCATCACCTTGATCTCATCGTTCACGTTGAAGACGCTGTGGGGCGTATCGATATGGTCGTGGGAGATTTCAGAGATGTGCAGCAGGCCGCTGACACCACCAATGTCGATAAAGGCACCGTAAGGCTTCAGCCCTCGAACCGTACCAATAACCACTTCGCCCACTTCAAGACGGTTCATCTTGCGCTCAACCAGCGCCCGTCTATGACTTAGCACCAAGCGGTTACGCTCTTCGTCAACTTCTAAAAACTTGAGGGGCAGTTCTTCACCAACTAGGTCTTCCTTGGGCTTGCGAGTGCTGATGTGAGAACCGGGTATAAACCCGCGCAGCCCTTCGATTCGAACCAGCGCTCCGCCTCGGTTAGTGGCAAAAACATCAGAGCGAACAGTAGCATCTTCGGTCTGAAGCTGGCGAACGCGATCCCACGCTCGCATGTACTCAATCCGACGAATAGAAAGGGTTAGCTGACCATCTTCGTTCTCGTCGGTGAGAATAAAAAATTCTCGCGTTTCGTTAGCCTTCAAGACTTCTTCAGCATAGTCTACTCGATTGATAGACATCTCCTGAATTGGAATGAATGCTGCCGTTTTTGCACCAATGTCAATCAGAGCACCTCTCGGCTCGATGCTGAAGACAGTCCCCGGGACAACATCACCAGGGTTAAAATGATAATCGTACTGGTCTAGCAGTGCCGCAAAGTCTTCGTGTGTAAAGCCGATTTCAATATCTTTCGTTTCCTGATTGACCATGCTAATTTTTTCCTACTGTTCTCTCCGTGACTGAGGTCTCCTTCCGATGCACTCATCTATTGACAAATGCGCAGCTTACGCCTAACACAAATCCTAGCTCAAGGAACAAGAACTTGTGTTGGGCAGTTTACTTTCCCACAAGATTTTTCATTATAGCTGAATTTTCTAGGCAGTCTTTGTACTGCTGAGGAGAATTTGACTCTTTTTTGAAAATCTGTCGGGCGATCTCGCCTTAGCAGGTCAAAGCTGAGCCAACTTGGTATGTGAAGTTAAATAAAGGCGTCGATGTCAAGGGTTGGAGGGACATAACACGGATGTTTACTTATGCATTTTTCTGAGTACTGCTGCAGATGGCACCTTGTTCGAGCTTCGCAACGCGACACGTTCCTCAACAGGTGCAAGACCGGGCCGAACACTGACTATTTTCTAGAATAAAGGAGTGCAGCTAAGTATCGGGAGAAGCAAGCTGGTTGTGGGATACTTCGTATGGCTAAGGTTAGCGACAGTTGTGCATTCCACTACACAATAGAGTTTTTCACTGTTAACAGTGTGTTTGAGCAAAGAGAATTTAGTCAATAGCTTATGGAATGTCACTCATGCATCACTCAGGATACAGTCTGGCTTTATCGTTTTGAGTATTCTAGCAAGCACTGATGAAAAACTGTTATTAACTATGTTCAGTGGAAAAAACTCAACCTTTTTAAGGAAAACTTGATAGCGCCCATACCTCATTTCTATTGCCATACTTTACTTAGAGTCTCCCAAAAAAGCGGAATTCAACGAGTATTCAGTTTATTCGATAGCCGGAGAGGATTTTTTCATTGGAGAACATAGCTGGGATAATCTTTTCCTTGGCAGTCCTGGCATGTTACTCAATCTCTGTCCGCTGTGGCTGGGCCTGAGCGCTCTGGGGTATTTAGTCACCGCTGGGGGAATGGGATGGCGGGCACTGGCTCTAACAGGGTTTTATCATCTAGGCGCGATCGCAGCTTTACCGTTGTTCCTAATCGGGCAGTTTTTACTGACGGGCCTAGTGATGGCCAGCAGCCTGCTGTTTCTCTCGGTCTTGCAGTGGGATCATCATTGAAAAATTTTGGCTGGCTGCTGTCGTAATTACGACCGGGCGGACATCTGACGGCGCAGTGGCCCCACCGCCAGCACAATCAGCAGTGCGATCGCCAGCCCCCCTGCTGTCAGCCACAGAGTCGGCGTTTCTAAATGTCGCAGTGCAATAGCGCCATAGGCCCAAACGTAAACCAGCGCGAAGGCAATATCCCCTCGCTGTAGCGCGACGATAGCGGCCAGTAAGCCTCCCACAACCAGCATCAAAACCGTCCAGCCAACGCCGCTTAAGCCCCAGCCCGACCAGTTGAAGCTGTAAAGGACAGAAGCCACATTTACAATTGTCGCCACAGAAATCCAGGCCAGATAGATACTCAAGGGCACTTGAGCAAACCATCGGCGCTTGCGAGAAGCCTGAGGTGGGGTGTTGAGCTGCAAGTAAGCCCCGATCAGGGCAAACAAAATTGCCAGCATGGCTAAAACCGAGAGGCCAAAAAACTGTAGCGTAAACAGATATACCCAAATAATCTGCGCTACACAGGCCACAATCAGCCGCACGTTGACTTGCCCAATTGTGGGCGCTTGGCGCTGAGTCGGGCGTAGCTGATAAAGTCCGTAGGCAATCAGCCCAACATAGATCACGCCCCAAATGGCAAAAGCGTAGCTGGCTGGCGTAATCAAAACCCCGCCTAAAACTGTGTTAGAAATCTCACCAATGTTTTTTCCCTGGGGCGGATATAGGTTAGAGAGGGTATTGACTACAAGCGTTGCCAAGATTGACGCTAAGGTTGTAACAGCCAGTCTTAGACCTGACTTTGATGGCCTCTGTGGAGTGGATGTCATGAGTACTCTCTTGCGCAGCCAACGCTGGCATCGTAGCGCATTGCTGAGGAGTCTTACTACTGGCTGCTGCGTGAGCTTGCCATTGGGGCTTTAGCGAAGATTTGTAGTTGAACTGGCAGACAAACTGCTGCGATTGCCGATGATAAGAGTAAGTACCTATGCCATCACCCTCTGATTGACTGACAAAAGTTCCTTGCTTAGGTTGGTTGGAACGAAGTGAAACTCAACGCCAACAACGGTTTCGCTGGGTTGCGCCCAAGCTTCACCCAGCCTACAGCAGAATCACAGGTTCAAGAGTTTTGTTAGTCAACCAGCCATCACCCTATAATCAGCTATCGAAATGACTTTATTTTTACGAGAGCGTATTCTAGTTCCGATTGATTTTTCTGAAGAAGCTTTTATCGCTTTAGACAATACCCTAGAGTTTATAGGCGACCCAGCAAAAATCCATGTCCTGCACGTCCTGCCCCCGCTTGAAGCCACTGAACCAGGCGTTGTGTGGGAAACCATAGATGACGATCGCCGTGCTGAGAACGTGACCAAGGCTTTTTATCAAAAGCGATCGACAGAAGTAGACAAAAGCCTGCACTTCAAAGTCGCTACAGGAAACGCCAGTTCCGAAATAATTGACTATGCTGCTCAAAACGACATCAACCTGATTGTGATTCCGTCTCACGGGCGTACCGGCATTGCCCGTTTCTTTTTAGGCTCAGTAGCAGAGCGGGTGGTCAGATTTTCACCTTGCCCAGTTCTGGTTTTACGAAGAGAACCCGCATAAAAAAGCCTGATCAATGCGATCAGGCCCGTTAGGGAATCCTTAAATACTACAAATCAGGCCCTAGAAAACTGGCCGATTTGCTTCTACAACGACCGGCTCAAATAAGAAAACACCTGGACGATTAGAATCAACTGTCACTCGTACCCAGTAAATATCTGGTGTACCAAAAGACTGAATGCGAGTGAAGTTGGGAATACGTCTGTCGGTGCTGTCTGCGGTTTGAGCAAAGAGAGGTTTGTCAATAACTAGAAAGTGAGAATCTCCCTGGGCTAAGACTACGGGCTTGCCAAACTCAACAGACTTCTCTGCTAAAGCCGCTAAAAAGTCATTAAAGCCAGTGCGATCTGGATCATCGGCTGAGAGGTCAAATTCAGGATCAGCATGAATCAAAATGAATACCCCAGCGCTGTTTAAGCGATCAGCCGCCTGAAAGGTCTTGTCGAGCCATTCTAAAGCCGCCGCCAGACGCTCTTGATATTCTGCCGTGCGCTCTTGGCACAGGGCTACACGGGTTGAGCGCCCTTGGCACTGCTCAGGGTGCTCGGGAACCTGTTCGCCAATGAGTTCTTCGCCAAGACCATTCCAGGGACTCAGGTTGTTGTTGCTACCCACTACATGAATAGTAGAGAAAATCACCCCGTTTTTATTCCATAGCTGGTTTTCGACATATTTTTCAAAGCCAGTACGACTCGCTTGAGAAACTAGTACCGCATGGCGTAAATTGCGTTATCTTTTAGAGGCTTCTCTGAGACTTTAGGTGATGCCCCGTCTTTCTGCCCCAGCGATTAGTTTGAGCGACTCCGAGCAGGAACAGCTAGAGTCCCTGGC